>DATBKZ010000044.1:0-24687 GCA_036555615.1 Burkholderiales bacterium
GCCGTCCACCGACACTACGGCGAGGATCTCGCCGCCCGTGCGGTTGCGCACCCGCACCTGGTACTCGTTGCCCGGCCGGCCGACGACGTAGTAGCGGCCTTCGTGCCGGTAGACGGGCAGCGCGCGGTGCCCGGCGCGGTCATAGACGGTGACATCCGCCAGCCGTCCGACCGCGTGGGCGCTGCCCGCCGCAGCGCACAACGCCATGATGGCGGTGATCTTTTTCCAGCTCATGGGGTCCCCCTCGGAGGTGGCGCATCGATGGCGATGCGTCCCTGTAAACGGAGCACACATTGGAATGGGGTTAGAGCCTATCTCAGCCATAGGCGCGTGCGGCGTTGCGGTCAGGACGGGATGGATGCGAGGCGCGCGGCGCAGGCAATATGTCGATATTGCCAAGCCGGGCAACGACGCAGACGCCCGTCCTGGCCGCAACCCGAAGGGACGGGGCGCTGAGCAACGGCCATCGGCCGTTGCGCGCCCATTGGGGCAAGGGAGGCCCGCGGTCGCAAGCGACCGCTAGGGCGCATCTCGTTGTCGGTAGCCCATGCAATATCGACATATTGCTGCGGGCTATCCTCCTAGAACTGCATCCCACCTCGCCTCCGCCGCACACGTGCCTATTATCGAGATAGGCTCTAACACGAAAACGGCACCGCGTGGGTGCCGTCTGGCGTAAAGGCTTCCGGCCGCTGCCGGGGCGCGCGCGGGGACTATTGCTTTGCCCCGTCGGTGCCGGGCGTCACCGTCTCCAGCGCTTCCCACTTGCCGCCCTTTACGACGTAGATGGTGATCGGGCCATTGACGAGGTCGCCCTTGCTGTCGAACGCGACCGGTCCGATCACACCCTGGTAGCGGGTCTTGCCGATTTCCGGCAGAAACTTCGCAGGCTCCGTGGAGCCCGCCCGCTTCATGGCGTCGATGAACACCATCACCGCGTCGTAGCCCATGGGCGCGAACAACTCGACCTCCGTCTTGTATTTCGCCTTGTACTTCTCGAGGAATGCCTTGCCGCCGGGCATCTGCTCCTTGGGCAGCCCCGGGATCGAGGCCATGACGCCCTCCGCCGCGTCGCCGGCGAGCTTGATGAAGTTCGGCGTCTGCATGCCGTCGCCGCCCATGAATTTCGCCCTGATGCCGAGCTCGGACATCTGTTTCACCATCGGGCCTGCCTGCGGATCGATGCCGCCAAACATCACGAGGTCGGGCCTGCGACCCCGCAGCCGGGTGAGAATCGCCTTGAAGTCGGTGTCCTTGTCGGTCGTGTGCTCGCGGGCGACCACCTTCGCGCCGCCGGCCTTGACCGTGGCCTCGAAGGCGTCGGCCAGGCCCTGGCCGTAGGCGGTGCTGTCGTCGATCACCGCGATGGACTTGGCCTTCAGCTTTTCGAGCGCGAATCTGCCAAGCGTCGGGCCCTGCTGGTCGTCGTGGGCCACGACCCGGAACGTGGTCTTGAAGCCCTGCTGGGTGTACTTCGGATTGGTCGACGAGGGCGAGATCTGGGGGATGCCCGCGTCGGAATAGATCTTGGAGGCCGGGATGGAGGCGCCGGAGTTGAAGTGGCCCACTACCGCGGCCACCCTCGAATCGACCAGCTTCTGTGCTACGGTCGTTGCCTTGGTGGGATTAGCCTCGTCGTCTTCAGCAATCAGCTCGAACTTCACCTTCCGTCCACCAACTTCCACGTTCGCGGAGTTGGCGTCCTCAATGGCAAGCTCGACGCCGTTGCGGATGTCGATGCCGATGTGCGCTTGCGGGCCGGTCAGGGGCGAAGCGGCCCCAATCTTGACCACGGTGACTCCGGAGGGCTTGGGGGCCTCTCGACCGCAGCCCGAGAGAACCAGGGCAAGCGCGAATGCGAGGGCGGCGGAAACGGCGGGCTTGCGGGCCATGATGGCTCCCGTGAGGTAAATCTTTGTTGCCAATGGGGAAATCATTATCCTGAGGGGGTTATGCCTTGTCAATTTTGCGCCGGCACCCGGCCACAGGCGGCGGTGAAACGGAATTGCCTGCGCGGTGTGAGCCGCATCCCATGCCTCCAGCAGCGCCGCTTACTTGACGGTCAGGATCCACTGCACGATGTTCTGGATGTCGGCGTCCTTCACGTGACCATTGGGCGGCATCGGGATGTCCCCCCACACGCCTTTTCCGCCCGCCTTCACCTTCTGCGCCAGCCTGGCCGCCGCTCCCTTGTCCTGGCGATAGCGGTTGGCGATCTCTCGGTAGCTCGGCCCCACCAGCTTCTTGTCCACCGTGTGGCAAGCGAGGCAGCCGCTCGACTTGGCAAGCGCTTCCGCGGCCTTGGCATCGGCGGCATGGGTGTGTGCGGCAAGCGAGAACGCGGCCGCGGCGGCGAGAAGCGGGATGACGAGTTTCATGCAGAATCTCCGGAATGGCGCAGAGGCCTGTCAAAAAACGCGCATTCTAGTTCCGTTCTCGCCGAGTGAACAAGCAGGCTCGCGTCGCGGACTGGCCGCCGTGCTCATGCAGTGCTGGCGGGCTGGGACAGGACGCGCTCCAACTCGGCGAGATCGCCGATCGCCGGCAGGCAGGTCATGCCGCGACATATCCAGGCGCTGACACCGCCGTCCGGAGCAGTCTTGTCGAGGGCTGGCGGCAACCCGGCGCGGCCTGCGGGGATGGCGATGGCGAGAGTGGCAGGTCGATAGCGCGCCGCGAGCGCGCGTTGCCACGCGGCGAGCGCGCCGTTCTCTCCGCGCAGGATGACCAGCTGGGGCGGGACGAGATGCTCGTCGAGCGCCGTGAGGAGGCTCACAAAAGCACTCGGCTGGCGCTCGAGCGCGGCATAGAAGAGCCGCAACGCGCGCTCCGCCGCCTCCAGATAGCGAGGCTCGCCGATCACGTGACCGAGCCGCTGCAGGGCGAACGCCGCGATGCCGTTGCCGGCCGGCGTCGCATTGTCGTGGCCAGGCTTTGCGCGGTGGATGAGCTTTTCATGGTCGTGCGAGACGAAGTAGAAGCCGCCCGCCGCCGCATCCTCGAACTGCTCGAGCAGGCGCTCCGCCAGCGCGCGCGCAAATTGCAGATCCTCTTCCCTGAATTCGCACGCCATGATCTCGAGCAATGCATCGAGCAGGAAGGCGTGATCGTCGAGATAGGCGTTCAGGTGCGCGACGCCGTCCTTGTACGTGGCATGAAGACGGCCGCCGCGCCACATCGTCGCCCGGATGAACTCCAACGCCCGCCGGGCGGAGGCAAGCCAGGGCGCCTCGCCGAGCACTCGGGCGGCGCGCGCGAGTCCCCGCACCATCATTGCGTTCCAGCTGGTGAGCACCTTTTCGTCGCGCCCCGGCCGCACGCGCTGCTCGCGCGCGGCGAGGAGCTTCGCGCGTGCGGATTCGAGCCGTGCCTCGCATTCGGAAATCGGGACATCGAGCCGCCTCGCGATGGCCTCAAGCGGCGTCATCGCCCTCGGGTGCCAGTGGCGGCCTTCGAAATTGGGCGGGCCGTCGAGCCCGTAGTGCGGCTCGGCTACGGCGTATTCAGCGGGAGTGAGGAGGGCCTTAACCTCCGCCGGCGTCCACACATAGTACTTGCCTTCCTCGTGCTCCGAATCGGCGTCGAGCGAGGAATAGAAGCCCCCTTCGGGCGACTGCATCTCGCGCATGACCCAGCCTGCGATCCCGCGCGCCGTCTTCTCGAACAGCGGCTGCCGGGTGACGAGCCAGGCGTCGCTGTAGAGCGCGAGGAGGGCCGCGTTGTCGTAGAGCATTTTCTCGAAGTGCGGAATGCCCCAGTAGGGATCGACGCTGTAGCGGCAGAAGCCGCCTCCCAGCTGGTCGTAAATGCCGCCCTCGGCCATCTTGGCGAGGGTCAGGCGCGCGATGGCGAGGCCGAGCTCGCCCCCGTCGAGCGCGTGGCGGCGCAGGCAGAAGGCGAGCTCGAAGGGATGCGGGAATTTCGGCGCGTGGCCGATGCCGCCGTGCACGTCGTCGAAGACCTGCGCGAACTCGCGCACCGCGGCATCGAGCGGCGCGCGCTTCATCTCCTGGGCGTCCGCCGGCGCCGGCAGCGTGCGCGCCAGCGCATCGAGCAGAGCCGAGTTCTGGCGCGCAATCTCCTGGCGTTTGTCGTGGTAGGCCGCGGCGACGCGCGGCAGGAGCTCGAGAAAGCCGGCCAGGCCATGGCGCGCACGCTTGGGAAAGTAGGTGCCGCCGAAGAACGGCGTGCCGTCGGGCATGAGGAACAGCGTCAGCGGCCAGCCGCCGCTCCTCTGCGTGAGCATCGCGTGCGCGGTCTGGTAGATCTGGTCGAGGTCCGGCCGTTCCTCGCGATCGACCTTGATGTTGACGAAGTGGCGGTTCATCTCGGCCGCGACCTCCGGATCCTCGAACGACTCGTGCGCCATCACATGGCACCAGTGGCAGGCGGAGTAGCCGATCGAGAGCAGGATCGGCTTGTCGTGGCTGCGCGCCGCCTCGAGCGCCTCCTCGCTCCACGGATACCAGTCGACCGGATTGTCCGCGTGCTGCCGGAGGTAGGGGGAAGTCTGGTTGGCGAGGCGGTTGGGCATGAGGGGCGGCAGCTACCGGAGAATTGTGTCACGACCCGCGGGGCCGCGCACCGTACCTGCGGGCGTCAATGCGCCTCGGCGATGGCTCGGTGCGTTGACTGGTATTGAGAGAGGCGCGGGCCGCCGATGATGACCGCGCGTTGCGCCGCAGCCAGCGCTTCGTCCAGCTGTCGGAGCTCAAGCAGGGTCTGCGCGAGATTGTTCCAGGCATCGGCCGCCTGCGGGTGGAGGCGTGTCGCCTGGCGATAGGCCGCTTCAGCACCCTGTAGATCGCGCAGCAGGTAGGCCGCGTTCCCCTGCCCGATGCGCGCGGACAGATTGCCGGGCCAGCGTTCCAGCGCCGTCGTGTAGGCGCGGCGTGCGGCAGCAGGCGCGACACGCTCCAGCGCCACGACCGCAGCCACGTATCGATCTTCGTTTGCTGTTGCCGGCAGCCGCTCCGGCCCGAGCGCGAGCATGGCCCAGTGCCCGCCGCGCGCCCAGGTGCGCTCGAAGGTGGCGAGTGTCATGACCGCGCGCCGCGTCGTGCCGGAGCGCAGGATGATTTCCTCGCGCGGCTGGTCGTAGCCGACGACTACGGCGTAATGCCAGAGCGGCGCGAATCCGAGGGCGAGGTTCTGGAGCACGATCACCGGCGCGCCGTCGGCGACCTCAAGCAGCACGTCTTCGAGCCGCGGCGCCAGGCGGTAGGCGAGCCGCCCGTGGCGGCGGGCGGCCGCCAGCATCTCCGCCTGCAGCGAGCCCTCGCGGCCGGGCAGGTAGACCTGCGGGGCCAGCGCTTCGGGCGTCGTTGCGACGCCGGCATGCACGAGCGCGGTCGCGAGCGCAGCAGGGCCGCATTGAAATTCTTCCTGCGGAAAGAATGGAACGCGGTCAAGCTCGACGCGAGCAGGCAATGCCGCGGACGAGGCGTCGCGAAGCTCGGCAAGCTGCGGGGGTGCGCAGCCGGCAAGCCCCATGAGCATGGCGCCCAGCACAACCCCCGCCCGGGCGGGGGCTGCATGCGGGAACATCGGGGCTATTTCTGCGCCGGCCGGGTAAACGGGAAAATCTTCGTGTAGCCCATGATGTCGGTGAATAGCAGCACGAGGAAGACGATCAGCGCGACGGTCAGGACATCGCTGCTGCCGGCGGGCAGCTGATCGAGGCGGCCCGTCAGCTGCGCGACCTCGTCCTCGGTCAGCGCATCCACGCGGGCGGACGCCGCGCCGGGCTCGACTCCCAGCGCTTCCAGCTCCGCCCGCACCTCGGCGCGCGCCAGAAAGCCCTTCACTTGATCGCGCATGACACTGGCGTGGACCTCCGCGGTCGACACAATGCCGGCGAACGACTGCGGCGGCAAACCCCAGCCGAGGGTGCAAACAACGAGTGCGCGCGCGACGCTTCGGTTAAACGCGTTCATGGCGACCTCCTGTGCGGTGGACACGACACGCTATTATCGGTTGCCGGCAAGCGCCAGCGCCAGCGACTACTTGACGCTGTCGCCGCACGGCGACAGCGCGCGTGCTCAGCTGCGACGCCGGGCGGTCTCCGAGATGGCGAGACCTTCGAGCTTCTGCCGCAGCCCCGCCAGCGCATCGCGCGTGCGTGTGATCTCGTGCAGCAACTCATCCTGCGTGGCCGGCTGGCGGAGCTCCTCGAGCTCCGCGACCTTGCTCGCCTCGAGATTGTTGATGACGATGGCGATGAAGAGATTGAGCATGACGAAGGTGCCGATCAGCACGAAGCTCAGGAAGAAAATCCAGGCACCCGGGCGAGCCTCCATGGCGGTATTCATCACCTCGATCCAGCCTTCCAGCGTCACCACCCCGAACAGCGTGAGGAGCGAAGCGCCGAGCGTGCCCCAGCGCCCGGCATCGTGCTCGTGAAAGAGGTGAAAGCCGGTGACGGCATAGATGTAGAACACGATGCTCATCAGCACGATGACGTGGCCCATGCTCGGGATCGAGCGCACCAGGGTCGCGACGATCAGCCGCAGCTGCGGGACCGTGGAAACGAGCCGCAGCACGCGCAGCACGCGCACCAGGCGCGCGACCAGGGCGAATTCGCCGGTTGCCGGCAGGAGCGAGAGCACGATGATGCTGAAATCGAACAGGTTCCAGCCGTTGGCGAAATAGAGCGCGAAGCGCGGCGCGACGGCGGCGAGCTTCAACGCCGCCTCGATGATGAAGATGCCGAGGATGATATCGTTGCCGAGGTGGAGCCAGGCGCCATAAGCGGTGTCGATCTCGTGGGAGGTCTCGAGCCCGATCAGGACGGCGTTGAAGAGGATCAAGCCGATCATCCACGGCTCGAACCAGCGCGCCTCGACGACGCCCCGCGCGAATGCCTTCATGGCGCGCCCGTTCAGTCGGTGACGGCGCCGCGGCTCGCCGAGGAGACCTGAGCGGCGTACTTGGCCATGATGCCGCGCGTGTAGCGCGGCGCGGGCGCGCGCCATGCCGCGCGGCGGCGCGCGAGCTCGTCATCGGAAACATTCACCTGCAGCAGCCGGCGATCGGCGTCGATGGTGACGGAGTCGCCTTCCTTCACCAGCGCGATCGGCCCGCCCACCGCGGCTTCCGGCGCGACGTGCCCCACCACCATCCCGTAGGTGCCGCCCGAGAAGCGGCCGTCGGTGATGAGGCCGACATCCTCGGCGTGCCCTTCGCCCACCAGCGCGGAAGTCGGCGAGAGCATCTCGCGCATGCCGGGCCCGCCCTTCGGCCCTTCGTAGCGGATCACCACCACATCGCCCGAGTGGATGTTCTTCTGGAGGATCGCGGACATCGCCGCCTCCTCGGAGTCGAATACCCGCGCCGGCCCCGTGATCGTCGGGCGCTTCAGGCCGGTGATCTTGGCGACCGCTCCATCGGGCGCGAGGTTGCCCTTGAGGATGGCAAGATGGCCATGGGCGTACACCGGATTGTCCCATTGCCGGATCACGTCCTGGTGACGCGACGGCTGCGCGGGGACCTTTCTCAGCGCGTCGCCCACGCTCCTGCCGGTGATCGTCATGCAATCGTCGTGGAGCAGCCCGTGCTCGAGCAGCATCTTCATGACCTGGGGGATGCCGCCTGCCGCGTGCAGGTTGGTGGCGACGTAGCGCCCCGAGGGCTTCATGTCGCACAGCACCGGGACCCGTCCGCGGATCGTCTCGAAATCGTCGATCGCGAGCGGCACTTCCGCGGCGTGCGCGATCGCGAGGAGATGCAGCACGGCATTGGTCGAGCCGCCCACCGCCATCACGACGGAGATCGCGTTCTCGAAGCTCTTGCGCGTCATGATGGCGCGCGGCAACAGTCCCTTCCTGATCGCCCGCACCAGCCCCTCTGCCGACTCCGCCGCGCTGTCGTGCTTTTCCCTGTCCTCGGCCGCCATGGTCGAGGAGCCGGGCAGGCTCATGCCCATCGCCTCGATCGCCGAGGACATGGTGTTGGCGGTGTACATGCCACCGCACGAGCCCGCGCCGGGACAGGCGCGGCGCTCGACGCCCAGGAGCTCCTGCTTTCCGATCTTGCCGGCGGTGAATTCGCCCACCGCCTCGAACGAGCTGACGATGGTCAGGTCCCGTCCCTTGTAATGGCCGGGCTTGATGGTGCCGCCGTAGACGAAGATCGCGGGAATGTTCATGCGGCCGATCGCGATCATCGCGCCCGGCATGTTCTTGTCGCAGCCGCCCACCGCCATGACGCCATCCATGCGCTGCGCCTGCACCGCGGTCTCGATCGAGTCGGCGATCACCTCGCGCGAGACGAGCGAGAATTTCATGCCCTCGGTGCCCATCGAGATGCCATCGGAGACGGTGATGGTGCCGAAGGTCTGCGGCATCGCGCCCGCCCGCTTTGCCGCAGCCTCGGCGCGCGCGGTGAGCTCGCCCAGGCCGAGGTTGCACGGCGTGATGGTGGAGTATCCGTTGGCGATGCCGATGATCGGTTTCCTGAAGTCCGCGTCCTTGAAGCCGACCGCGCGCAGCATCGCGCGGTTGGGCGAGCGTTGCACGCCCTGGGTGATCAGCTGGCTGCGCTTGTTGAGCGGCATGGGGGAAACTCCGGGGGCGGCTTATATAATGAGGGCGCCATTTTAATACTATGTTGGTCCATCCGCAGTTCGACCCCGTTGCAATCAGCCTCGGCCCCGTCGCGGTGCGCTGGTACGGCCTCATGTACCTCATCGGCTTTGCATTGATCTGGGCTGCAGGCCGCTACCGCATCGCGCGCCAGCCCGGCGGCGTCTGGGCGGCGAAGGATATCGACGATGCGCTCTTCTACGGGATACTGGGCACGATCATCGGCGGCCGCCTGGGGTACGTGCTGTTCTACAAGCTCGCCGACTATGCCGGGGAGCCGTGGCGCATCTTCTACGTCTGGGAAGGCGGCATGTCGTTTCACGGCGGAATGCTGGGCGTGATCGCGGCCATGGCGTGGTTTGCATGGCGGCGCCGGCAGGACTGGCTCGCTGTCACCGATTTCGTCGCGCCGCTGGTGCCGCTGGCGCTGGGGGCCGGCCGGCTGGGCAATTTCGTCAACGCGGAACTGTGGGGGCGCCCGGCAGCGGTGCCGTGGGCAATGGTGTTCCCGAACGTGGACGGCGTGCCGCGCCACCCCTCGCAGCTCTACGAGTTCTTCCTGGAGGGCGTCGTGCTGTTCGCGGTCCTGTGGTGGTTCTCGCAGCGGCCGCGGCCGCGCGGCGCGGTCTCCGGCGCGTTCCTGCTGGGCTACGGGCTGCTCCGCTTTCTCGTCGAATTCACGCGCGAGCCCGACCGCTTCCTCGGGCTGCTCTCGCTGGGGCTCTCGATGGGGCAGTGGCTGTCGGCGCCGATGATCGCCGCGGGCGCTGCGATGATCGTCTGGGCCTACCGCGCCGCGCCCGCCGGGAAGGCGTGAGCCGCCGCGAGATTGTCGCGATCCGCCGGGCCATTGTAGAATTCCGCCCTCGCGGCACAAGCGTGGGGACGTAGCTCAGCTGGGAGAGCGTCGCGTTCGCAATGCGAAGGTCGGGAGTTCGATCCTCCTCGTCTCCACCAGTTCTTCCGGGCCGGGTCCCCTCCGGCTTTTTTTGCGCCAGTGCCCGCCCGGTTGCGCATCTGGCACAATGTGGGCGCGGCGGCCTCCACAACGATAACAACGGCATGTTCAGCAGACTGATCCCGCGGGAAGGCCGGTTCTTCGATCTCTTCAACGCGCACGCGGCGCAGATCGCCGACGGCAGCCGCGCGCTGGTGCAGCTCGTGGAAGATCCCGCGAATTCCGCCGCGCAGGCCGAGCGCATCGACACCGCGGAGCGCGGTGCCGACAAGATCACGCACGAGACGATCACGCTGCTGCATAAGACCTTCATCACCCCGCTCGACCGCGACCAGATCCACCAGCTGATCACCCGCATGGACGACATCCTGGATCTCATCCAGGACGTGGCGGAGTCGATCGTGCTCTACGACATCCGGCGCACGACGCCCGAGGCGCGGCAGCTCGCGCAAATCTGCCAGATGACCTGCGACCGCGTGAAGTCGGCGGTGGGCCTGCTGGCGAACCTGCGCGACCCGGAGGCGATCCTGAAGACCTGCGAGGAGATCGATCGCCTGGAGTCCGACGCCGACCGGGTCCTGCGCGCCGCGCTGTCGCGGCTGTTCCGCGACGAGTCCGACGTCAAGCAGCTGATCAAGCTCCGCGCCATCTACGAGCTGCTCGAGCTGATCACCGACCGCTGCGAGGACGTCGCGAACATCGTCGAGGGCATCGTCCTCGAGCATTCCTAGGGAGCCGGGCGTCGTGGAGACCGCCACGATCGGCCTCGGCGTCGTCGTGTTCCTGGTGCTGGTCGCGCTGGCGTTCGACTTCATGAACGGGTTCCACGACGCGGCGAATTCGATCGCCACGGTGGTTTCGACCCGGGTGCTGAAGCCCTACTGGGCGGTGATCTGGGCCGCGTTCTTCAACTTCGTGGCATTGTTCGTGTTCGAGCTGAAGGTTGCGGGCACCATCGGCACCGGGATCGTCGAGGTCTCGGCGGTGGACGAGCACGTCGTGTTCGGCGCGCTGATCGGGGCGATCACCTGGAACGTGATCACGTGGTATTACGGCATTCCCTCGAGCTCATCGCACGCGCTGGTCGGGGGCATTGTCGGCGGGGCCGTGGCCAAGGCCGGACCGGGCGCGCTGATCGCGACGGGCCTGGTGAAGCCGCTCATCTTCATCATTGTCTCTCCGCTGCTGGGATTCATCCTCGGGTCGGCGCTGTTACTGGCGATCTCGTGGCTGTGCGCGCGGAAAACCCCCGCAAGGGTAGACGGCTGGTTCCGGCGGCTGCAGCTCGTCTCCGCGTCGTTGTACAGCCTTGGTCACGGGGGCAACGACGCGCAGAAGACCATCGGGATCATCTGGATGCTGCTGATCGCGGCCGGACTGTCGCGGCCCGATGAGCACGTCCCCTATTGGGTGGTGGTCGCGTGTTATGTCACCATCGGGCTCGGGACCCTGTTCGGCGGCTGGCGCATCGTCAAGACCATGGGTATGAAGATCACGAAGTTGAAGCCGGTGGACGGCTTCTGTGCCGAGACCGGGGGGAGCGTGACCCTGTTCACCACGGCGGCGCTCGGCATTCCCGTTTCGACCACGCACACCATCACGGGCGCGATCGTGGGAGTGGGGTCGGTGCACAAGTTTTCCGCCGTGCGCTGGGGGGTGGCGGGCCGGATCGTCTGGGCATGGATCTTCACCATTCCGTGCTCGGCGCTGATCGCCGGGGTCTCCTGGTGGCTCGGCGGGTTCCTGTTTTAGGCGGTACGCGCCGGCCGGAGGATCGCGAGCATGCAGACCGATTCGCCCGGGGTCCCCGAGCACCGCCGGCTACTTGCCGACAGCGTGGCGGATTTCGTCGCGCGCGGCACCGATCTCGCGCGGGTGCGGCGGCTGCGCGCAACGAGCGCCGAGTATGAGCGCGCGGTCTGGAAGAAGATGGCGGAGTTGGGCTGGCTCGGCATTCTGGTTCCCGAGCGCTACGGCGGGCTCGGATTGGGGCTCGCCGAAATGGCGATCGTTGCGCGCGGGCTGGCGCGTGCGCTGGTTCCGGAGCCGCTCACCGCGACGGCGGTGCTGGCAGCGACCGCGCTCAGTGCGGCGGAGAATGAGTCGCTCAAGCGCGGGCAATTGCCGCGGCTCGTGGCCGGCGAGTTGTTGCCCGCACTGGCGTGGCAGGAGCAGGCGGGCGAGCTTGACCCCGCGGCGGTCGCGACGCGCGCGACCCCGTTCGAAGGCGGCTTCAAGGTGCGCGGCGCGAAGCACTTTGTCGCCGGCGCGGCCCAGGCCGACGCATTCCTCGTGTCCGCGCGCGCGGAGCGCGATGTAGTGCTGTTGTGGCTGCCGCGCGAGACGGCAGGTGTCGAGCTCAGCTTCGAGCCGCTTGCCGACGGCCGCGCGTTCGGCACCCTCCGGCTGGAGGACGCGCTCGTTCCCCGGGATCGCCTCGCGGCAGGCGGCGCGGCCGCGCTCGAAGCGCTCGGCCGCGCGTTCGACCACGGCTGCGCGATCGCCGGCGCGGAGCTCGCCGGCGTCGCCGACCGCGCGCTCGAGATGAGCCTGGATTACCTGCGCACGCGCGTGCAGTTCGGAAAACCGATCGGCGCGTTCCAGGCGCTGCAGCACCGCGCGGTGGATCTGCACATACACGGGGAGCTCGCGTCCGCTGTGCTGGAGGAGGCGCTCGCCGTTCTCGACCGCGGTCCCGCCGCCCCGGCGCGGGCGGCCGCCGCGAGCCGGGTCAAGGCGCGCTGCGCGGAAGCGGCGACGCGGATCACGCGCGAGGCGATCCAGTTCCACGGCGCAATCGGATTCACCGACGAGTTCGACGCCGGGCTCTACCTGAAGCGCGCGCTGGTCTTGACGGCATGGCTTGGCGGCGCAACGTGGCATCGCCGCCGCTACGCGCGCCTGGCAATGGGCGCTTCGACATGAGTTCCGCGATCGCCCAGCCTGACTACAATGCGATGGCCGACGAGGACTTCCGGCAGGAAGTCCGCGCGTTCTTCGAGCGGGAATATCCGCCGCACCTGCGCTACATCCTGCACCGGGCGCGCTGGCGCGAGCTGAAGGACTGGTGGCGCAAGCTCTACGAGAAGGGCTGGATCGCGCCCAACTGGCCGCGTGAGCGTGGCGGCATGGCGCTCGATGCCGGCAAGATGGTGATCTACCTCGAGGAGATGGAGCGCCATGGCGTTGCCCGTCCGCCGGACCAGGGCATCACCCAGGTGGGTCCGCTCATCATGCGCTTTGGCACCGCGGCGCAGCAGGAGCACTATCTGCCGCGCACGCTCTCCGGCGAGTACATCTGGTGCCAGGGCTATTCCGAGCCCAACGCGGGCTCCGATCTCGCGGGGCTGCAAACCGCCGCCGTGATCGAGGGCGAGCACTTCGTCGTCAACGGCCAGAAGATCTGGACCTCGCTCGCCGACGACGCGACCCATATCTATCTGCTCGTCCGCACCGGGAAGGGCGCGAAAAAGCAGCAAGGCATCAGCTTCCTGCTGGTGGATCTGAAGACCCCGGGCATCACGCTGCGCCCGATCCGCAACCTCGCCGGCCACGAGGAGTTCTGCCAGGTGTTCTTCGACAACGTGGGCGTGCCGCGCGCGAACCTCGTGGGCAAGCTCGATGACGGCTGGACCGTGGCCAAGGCGCTGCTGGGGTTCGAGCGGCTCGCCATCGGCAGTCCGCGCCGTCCCCAGTACGCGCTGAACCGCCTGGAAGCCGTCGCGCGCGCGAGGGGCCTGTTCGGCGACCCCGGGTTCGTCGACCGCTTCACCGCGTTGAAGCTCGACATCGAGGACGGGGCGTCGCTCTACGGGCGCTTCGTCGAGCAGGTCAAGCGCGGCGAGCCGCTCGGGCACGACGTGTCGATGCTCAAGATCTGGACCATGGAGACGTGGCAGCGGTTGACCGAGCTGCTGGTCGAGGCGGGCGCGGAGCAGGGCGTTGTCGCCGGCGCGCACGATGTCGCTGGGGTGGAGGCGGACTTTCTCAACCCCTTCTATTACTCGCGTCCCGCCACGATCTACGGGGGCTCGAGCGAGATCCAGCGCAACATACTCGCCAAGTACGTGCTCAAGCTCCCTGGTTGATTGCGGGCGCAGCGCGCTTCATCATAATGCGCCGCCCGCGCTCCCCATCGGGCAAAGGAGATCGACGCATGGCCGTTCAAGTCATTCATACCGACAGCGCGCCGAAGGCGATCGGGACCTATTCGCAGGCGGTGCGCTGCGGCGCGACCGTTTACCTCGCCGGACAGATCGCCCTCGATCCCGCAACGATGGAGCTTGCTGCAGGCGCTGGCGCGCAAATCCACCGGGTGTTCCAGAACCTGCAGGCGGTGGCGCGTGCGGCGGGCGGGGATCTGAGAAACGTCGTGAAGCTCACCGTCTACCTCACCGATCTCGGCAACTTCGCGCTGGTCAACGAGACCATGGCCAAGTATTTTTCCCCGCCCTACCCCGCGCGCGCCGCGGTCGGCGTCGCGAGCCTGCCGCGCGGCGCGCTGGTGGAGATCGACGCCATCATGCACCTCGAGTGAATTCGCCCGTTACCCACGACCCGTCGCTTTCCGGGTTGAGCGAGCCGACCCTGGCGCGGCTCGCCAGGCTCGGGATCCACAGCAAGTTCGATCTCGTCCTGCATCTGCCGCTGCGCTACGACGACGAGACGCGCGTCTACGCATTGAACGAAGCGCCGGCGGGGGTGCCGGTTGCGGTCGAGGGCGCGGTGGTGGAAACGGACATCCAGTACCGCCCGCGGCGCCAGTTGATCTGCCACATCAGGGACGGCAGCGGCGTGCTGACCCTGCGCTTCTTCCATTTCTACCCGAGCCAGATTAAGAGTCTTGCCGCGGGCTCGCGCGTGCGGGCATTCGGGGAGATTCGCCATGGCTTCCTCGGGCCCGAGATGGTGCACCCGCGCTACCGGGTGCTGCACGGCGAAGCACCCGTGGCCAGCGCGCTGACGCCGGTGTATCCGACGACCGCCGGGCTGCGGCAGGACGATCTGCGGCGCCTGATCGCGCGCGCCCTTGCCGACTGCGACCTCGAGGACACGTTGCCGCCCGGGCTGCGGGAGAAGCTGCAGCTTCCGCCGTTCCGTGAGGCCGTGCTCCTGCTGCACAATCCGCCCCCGCAGGCGCCACGCGACGCGCTCGAGCAGCGCCGCCATCCCGCCTGGCTCAGGATGAAGTTCGACGAGTTGCTCGCGCAGCAGCTTTCCATGCGCATGCACTACCGCCGGCGCAAAGCGGCGGGGGCGCCCGCGCTCAAGCCACGCGGCAGGCTCGTGCAGGGGCTGTTCGCGCGGCTGCCGTTCAAGCTCACCGCGGCGCAGAACCGGGCGCTGGCCGAGATCCGCCACGACCTCGCGCAGCCCTATCCCATGCAGCGCCTCCTGCAGGGCGACGTCGGCAGCGGCAAGACGATCGTGGCGGCGCTCGCGGCGCTGCAATGCGTCGAGAACAACCGCCAGGTTGCGATCATGGCTCCCACTGAGATTCTGGCGGAGCAGCATTACCGCAAGTTCCGCGAGTGGGTCGGCGGCCTCGGCATAGCCGTCGCATGGGTTTCCGGGAGCCTCACGGCGCGCGCGAAGCGGCAGGAGCTCGCGCGGGTCGCAACCGGGGAAACGGCGGTGGTGGTCGGCACCCATGCGCTCATCCAGGACGACGTGCGCTTCCACGACCTCGGGCTCGCGATCATCGACGAGCAGCAGCGCTTTGGCGTGCACCAGCGCCTGCAGCTGCGGATGAAAGGCGCGCGCGCGAACAAGGGGGCGCAGCCGCACCAGCTCATGATGAGCGCCACGCCCATCCCGCGTACGCTTGCCATGAGCTACTACGCCGACCTCGACGTCTCGGTTATCGATGAGATGCCGCGGGGGCGCGGCCCGGTTGCGACGAGGCTGTTTCTCGAGTCGCGGCGCGGCGAAGTGACCCGGCGCGTGCGCGACGATTGCCTCGCCGGCGGCCAGGCCTACTGGGTGTGCCCGCTGATCGAGGAGTCCGAAGCGCTGCAGCTGAAGACCGCGCTCGAGACCTACGACAGGGTGCGGGAGACCTTTCCCGATCTGAAGGTCGGGCTCGTGCACGGTCGGCTGAAGGGCGAGGACAAGGCGCGCGTCATGGACGCGTTCAAATCGGGCGCTATCCAGCTTCTGGTGGCGACCACGGTGATCGAGGTCGGCGTTGATGCGCCGAACGCGACGCTGATGGTAATCGAGAACGCGGAGCGCATAGGCCTCGCCCAGCTGCATCAGTTGCGCGGGCGCATCGGCCGCGGCGCCGAGGCGAGCACGTGCATCCTGCTGTACCACGAACCGCTGACGGACGCAGCGCGTGAGCGGCTCAGGAT
Source organism: Burkholderiales bacterium (assembly GCA_036555615.1). Lineage (GTDB taxonomy): Bacteria > Pseudomonadota > Gammaproteobacteria > Burkholderiales > SG8-41 > SG8-41. The sequence goes on from DATBKZ010000044.1 coordinate 15,894, forward strand.
CATCTACGAGCAGCGGGATGGCTTCGAGATCGCGCGCCACGACCTGCTGCTGCGCGGACCGGGAGAGCTGCTGGGCGCGCGCCAGAGCGGCATCCCGCTCCTCCGTTTCGCGGACCTGACCACCGACGCTGACCTGCTCGAGCAGGCGCGCGCCGCCGCTGCCACGCTCGCGCGGGACGAGCCGGAGGCGGCGCGGGCGCATCTCACGCGCTGGCTGGGCGCCCGCCACGAGTATTTGAAAGCGTGAGCTCGCCATAATCGCCTATACTGATTTCATGGCCGATTCGCCCGCCGGTCTGACCCGGCGTCTGACTCTCTCCGAGCGGCTCGACGCCTACGAGCGCCTGATGCGGCTCCATCAGCCGATCGGCTGGCTGCTGCTGCTCTGGCCGGCGCTGTGGAGCCTCTGGCTCGCCCGGCGCGCGGTTCCCGAGCCGGACGTCCTGCTCATATTCCTGCTCGGCGTGATCCTCATGCGCTCGGCCGGCTGCGTGATCAACGATTGCGCGGACCGTGGATTCGACCCGCACGTGGAGCGCACGCGCGACCGGCCGCTTGCCACCGGCATCGTCTCGCTGCGCGAGGCCATCGTGCTGGCGGCTGCGCTTCTGCTCGTCGCTCTCGTCCTGGTGCTGCAGTTGAACGGGCTCACGGTGATGCTCGCCTTTGCCGCCGTCGCGATCACGGCGATCTATCCTTTCCTCAAGCGCTTCTTCGTGTTCCCGCAGGCCTGGCTCGGCGTCGCGTTCAGCTTTTCGATCCCGATGGCCTATGCGGCGCAGCTCGGATACATACCGCTCGCGGGATGGGCATTGATGGGCGCCACCTTCTTCTGGATCATCGCCTACGATACCGAGTATGCAATGGTGGACCGCGACGACGACCTGAAGCTCGGCTTGAAGTCATCCGCGATCCTGCTCGGGCGCTTCGACGTGGCGGGGGTACTGATCGCGCACGCCGCGTTTCTCGCCATCCTGACCGCAATCGGGCGCTGGCAGCGGCTCGACGCCTTCTACTTCGCGGGACTCGCGGTCGCGGGCGGGCTGATCCTTCACCAGTACTGGCTCATCCGCGGGCGCGACCGGGGCCGCTGCTTTCGCGCCTTCCGCAACAACAACTGGGTGGGACTCGCCGTGTTCGCGGGCCTCGCGCTGGATCTTCATTTCCGGTCCGGCCTGCTGTCCTGAGCGCGAGGCGCCCGGCACATGAAATACCGTGACCTGCGCGATTTCCTGTCCGGTCTCGAGGCCCGCGGCGAGCTGAAGCGCGTCACCGCGACGGTCGACCCCCGCCTCGAGATGACCGAGATTTGCGACCGCGTGCTGAAGGCGGGCGGCCCGGCGCTGCTGTTCGAGCGGCCGCGGGGGCATACGATGCCGGTGCTCGGCAATCTCTTCGGCACGGTGCGGCGCGTTGCGCTCGGCATGGGCGTGGATGCCGCCGACCCGACGGCGGCGCTGCGCGCGCTCGGCGAGCTGCTCGCAACGCTCAGGCAGCCCGAGCCGCCGACCGGGTGGAAGGACGCCTGGGACAAGCTCCCGCTGCTGAAGTCCGTGCTCACGATGGAGCCGCGAACGGTGACGCGCGCGCCCTGCCAGGAAGTCGTGCTAGAGGGCCCGCAGGTGGACCTCGGCCAGTTGCCCGTGCAGACGTGCTGGCCGGGCGACGCGGGGCCGCTCATCTCCTGGGGGCTGACCGTGACGCGCGGCCCAAGCCGGCGCCGCCAGAACCTCGGCATCTATCGCCAGCAGGTGCTCGCCCGGAACAAGGTCATCATGCGCTGGCTCCCGCACCGCGGGGGCGCGCTCGATTACCGCGACCACTGCCTGGCGCAGCCGCGCGAGCCGTTTCCGGTCGCGGTCGCCCTGGGAGCCGACCCCGCCACGCTGCTGGGGGCTGTGACACCGGTTCCGGATACGCTGTCCGAGTATCAGTTCGCGGGGTTGCTGCGGGGATCCAAGACGGAGATCGTGAACTGCCAGAGCCACGGGCTACAAGTGCCGGCCGGCGCCGAGATCGTGCTCGAGGGCTGGATCCATCCCGGGGAGACCGCGCTCGAGGGGCCGTTCGGCGACCACACCGGCTACTACAACGAGCAGGAGCGATTTCCGGTATTCACGATCGAGCGCATCACCACGCGGCGCGATCCGATCTATCACTCGACCTACACCGGCAAGCCGCCCGACGAGCCGGCGGTGCTGGGTCTGGCGCTGAACGAGGTGTTCGTCCCGCTGCTCACGCGCCAGTTCCCCGAGATCGTGGACTTTTATCTCCCGCCCGAGGGCTGCTCCTACCGCATCGCGTGCGTGAGCATGAAGAAGCAGTATCCAGGGCACGCCCGGCGCGTGATGTTCGGCATCTGGAGCTACCTGCGGCAGTTTCTCTACACCAAGTTCATCATCGTCACCGATGACGACGTCGATGTCCGCGACTGGAAGGAAGTGGTGTGGGCGCTGGCGACCCGCGTCGACCCGCAGCGCGATACCCTGATCACGGAGCACACGCCGATCGACTACCTCGATTTCGCGAGCCCGGTGCCGGGGCTCGGCTCCAAGATGGGGCTGGACGCGACCCGCAAGTGGCCGGGAGAAACCGATCGCCGCTGGGGCGAGACGATCGCGATGAGCGAGGCAGTAAAGCGGCGCGTGGACGCGCTATGGCGTGAGCTGGGCGTGTAGGCCGGGAGGCTGCGTCAGAAGCTGATGAGTGCGCCGATGCCGAAGACATCGGCATTGAACTTGCCGGTCGTGCCCGGATCACCGACGTCGTTGTAACGCTGCCACTCCAGCCGCAGGGCGGCGTTGCGGGAGAAGTGGTACTTCACCCCGAGCCCGTAGGTATAGTCGTTGCCGTTGGCGTCCGCGTAGCCCGAGGCGCCGGCCGCAAGCTCGAAATCGACATCCCAATGGAACAGCCCCGCCTTGGCGTAGGCGGAAGCCCGCTGGGTGATCGGCACCGTTCCCAGGAGCGTGAGCTCGAAGATTCTGAACTTGGCGTTTGCCGACCCGAGCCCGGTCACCGTCACGGGCCGGTCGTTCAGGTCAACGAGGGCGAACTCCACACCCAGATACGGGTTGAACTGATAGCCGCCGAAGAGCTTCCAGACGGTGTCCTCGTCCTCGCAATTGGTGCCAGGCGCCGCGGTGACGGGGCATGTATCATCGGTCTTCATGTAGCCGGCGCCGAGACCGACGAACCAGCCCGCATCCTGCGACAGCGCAGGCGCGGAAGCGAGCATCAGCGCGAGGACCGTCAGACAGAGCTTGATTTGCCGGATCAACCTGATCTGTCCTGAGAAAAAGCCGGGATCAACCCGGCTTTTTCATGGTCACGAGACGCCCGCTCTCAGAACTTGAAGACGATGCCGAGCAGGCCGGCTTCGACATCAAACGTGCCGGTAAGCGCGTCCCCGACGTCAAAATATTTCTGATACTCCATCCGCAGGGCAACATTCCTGGTCAAATTGTAGTTCGCCCCGAAACCATAGGTGGATTCATTGCCCCTGGTATCCACCGTCGTTGCACCCGTCCCGGTGATCTTCAGGTCCGCGTCCCACCGGTAGAGGCCGTACTTGGCATACAGGGAAAACTCCCGGTTGAGCGGCATGGTTGCAACGATGGATATCTCGATACCCGTCGCCTCAAGAGTCGCTGTTGAGGCCGCCGACGATGTCTTCAGCTTTCCAAAGTCGGCGTAGCCCAGCTCGAAACCGAAGTAAGGATTGAACTGGTAGCCCCCAAAGACCTTCAAGTAGGCCCCGTTGTCGTCACAGGTTGTACCCCCGGGCAATACCGTGCAACCACTCTTGTACTTTGAAATCCCGCCGCCGGCGCCAACGAACCAACCCTGGTCCTGCTCCTGTGCCTGCGCGGGCGCGGAAGCAACGCCAAGCGCGAGCAACGCGGCGGTCAAGAATGGCGTGAATCGCAATGTCATGGGGCGCTCCTTCCTCGCAAGGCAGATTGGCGTTGAGATTCTCGTACTATTCCGCGCCGAAAGCAATCTTCTCGCGGCCGCGGTGATACAGCCAGGCGAGCAGCGCGTCCTGCGCTGGCTGCGCGTTGCCGGCATTGGGGTGGTTGACGATCGACACCACAACCAGCCGCCGCCCTCGCGCGTCGAGCAGGTAGCCCGCGATCGAGCGCACGCCCGTAAGCGAGCCGGTCTTGATATGCGCTTGGCCCGCCACTTCGGCGTCCGCCAATCGCTTCTTCATGGTTCCGTCGGCAGCCGCGAGGGGCAGCGAGGCGACGAACTCCGGCATCACCTGGCTGCGAAATGACGAGAGCAACAGCTCGCCGAGATGGCGCGCGCTGATGCGCTCGACGCGCGAGAGACCGGAGCCGTTCTCCAGCACCATTTCCGGAAACGACATGCCTTTGCCGGCCAGCCACTCGCGCACGACACGATCCGCCTTCTCGTAGGTTGCCGGCTCGCCGGCGCCCTCTGCCCCGAGCGTCAGGTAAAGCTGCCGCGCCATGACATTGTTCGAGAACTTGTTCATGTCGCGCACCACCTGGGCGAGTGGCGGCGACTCCACGGTGACGAGCGGACGTGCGTCCGCGCCCGCCGTCCCGTCGCGCACGGTCCCGCTGAAGGTGCCACCCAGCTCGCGCCACAGCTCACGGAACAGGCCGAGGACGTAATGCGGGTGCGGCAGCACGCTGTAGTTGCGCTCGCGCTCGCCGCAGCTTGCCGCGTATCGGCCGCTGAACGTGAGGCGGGTTGCGGCCGAGCCTCCCTGCGCATCGAGCTTCAGTTGCTTGACCCATTCTCCGCAGGGCCCGTTGACCAGCGTGAGCCGGTTGACGATTTGCACTTGCGGCAGCATCGGTTCGGCCAGGATCTGGACCTGGCGCGCGCCGGTATCCGGCACGAATCTGAGCCGCACAGCCTTGAAGTTCACCAGCAGGGCATCGGGGCCGGTGTTGTACGGGCGCGTGGGCTGCTCGTCGAAGCGCGCGGGATCGTGGTCGCGGGCGGCGAAGTAGGTGCGGTCGAGGACGAGATCGCCGCGAATATCACGCAACCCGCGGCTGCGCAGCCCGCGCAGCAGCAGCCAGAAATTCTCCAGCGTGAGCTTGGGATCACCCCTGCCCTTCAACACGAGATCGCCCTGGAGCACGCCGTCTCGCAGAGCGCCGGCCGCATAGGCCTCGGTCGTCCAACGGTAGGCGGGACCGAGCAGCTCGAGCGCGGCGTAGCTGGTGACAAGCTTGATGGCGGAAGCGGGATTCATCGGCTGCCCGGCACCCACGTCGAGGAGCGGGCGCCGCGCGCCGATCTCGTGGACGTAGAATGCCGCGGCACTCTCGGGTATGTCGGCCTGCGCGAGCGCACGGGCCACCGGCCCGGGAAGGGATGCCGCGTGGACGAACGGCAGCCCGGTCCCAAGCAGTGCTGCAAGCCCTGCAGCCAGTAATCCGTAACGCACGCCTGCTACCTCCTGCGCGTCATGAAAAGCAACGTGCACCAACCGTCATCCGCAGATTATGCCCCAGGCAATGCGTCCAGGAGCGCCGCGGTGCGCCCGGCGAGCAGCTCGATCTCATCCGCTCCGATCACGTAGGGCGGCATGAAATAAACGGTATTGCCGAGGGGGCGCAGCAACAGTTCCTGCTCGAGCGCGGAGGAGAAAAACCGGCGCGCGAAGGACCCGTCCGCGGGCTCGACCTCGAAGGCCCAGATCATCCCGGTGTTGCGGAAGTTCCTGACGCGCGGGTGCTGCGCGATGGGGCGCGCGGCCGCGGAGAGGCGGGCACACCGCTCGCGGTTGGACTCGATCACGCGCTCCTCCTCGAAGAGATCGAGTGTCGCCAGCGCGGCGCGGCAGGCGAGCGGATTGCCGGTATAGGAGTGCGAATGCAGGAAGCCCCGCGCCACATCGTCGTCATAGAACGCCTGGTAGATGGCATCCCGCGTCAGCACGACGGATAGCGGCAGGTAGCCGCCGGTGATGCCTTTGGAGAGGCACAGGAAATCCGGCGTGATGCCGGCCTGTTCGACCGCGAAGAAGCTGCCGGTGCGGCCGAACCCGGTCATGATCTCGTCCGCGATCAAGTGCACGCCGTAGCGGTCGCAAAGGCTGCGTGCCTGCCGCAGATACTCCGCGTCGTGCATCGCCATGCCCCCCGCGCCCTGCACCAGAGGCTCCAGAATGAAGGCGGCAGTTTCCCCGTGATGCCGCTCGAGATGACGCTCGAGCAGCGTGGCACAGCGCACCGCGTAATCGCGCGCGGATTCCCCTTTCTCCGCCAGCCGCCAGTCAGGGCTCGCTACTTGGGCGCTCGTCATGACGAGCGGCGCGTAGACATCCTTGAACAAGCGGACGTCGGTCACTGCCAGCGCGCCGAGTGTCTCGCCGTGGTAGCTGCCGGCGAGGCTCACGAAGCGAGTCTTCGCCGTGGCGCCGCGATTGCGCCAGTAATGGAAGCTCATCTTGAGCGCGATCTCGATCGCCGACGCGCCGTCGCTCGCGTAGAAGCAGTGGCCGAGCGCGCCGCCGGCGGTGCGCGCCAGGCGCTCCGAGAGCTCCACCACCGGCTCATGGGTGAAGCCGGCGAGCAGCACGTGCTCGAGCCTGCCCAGCTGGTCGGCCACCGCGGCGCTGATGCGCGGATGGCAGTGACCGAAGACGTTCACCCACCACGAGCTGATCGCATCGAGATAGCGCCGGCCATCGACATCGTAGAGCCAGCAGCCCGCTCCCCGGGTGACGGGGACGAGCGGCAGCCGCTCGTGGCTCTTCATCTGGGTGCAGGGATGCCAGACCGCGGCGAGGCTGCGTCTTAGCAGCAGGTGGCTACGAGTGCTAGTTTGCATTTTGACGAGGGACGCCTTAAAAATCGGGAAAGTGTCTTGAAAGCGGGGGACGACTTTCTTCCATCGCGCAGGATGTGACACCGGTCACATAGGCCCGGAGCCGGGCAAACCGGCTCGTCTGCATCACGCCCCGGCAGATCAACCGAAAGCGCTTTCTTACCGTTGGGATACGGTGAATGGCACCGATCTTGCTCGCGCGAGTGTAGCACTCGCGTGAGGAGCGGACCCAGCATGCAACTCGTGGAGCGCATCGAGGACCAGATCTCGGCAACCGGCCTGCCGCTTGTCGGCATCACGCTCGCGGCCGTGCCCTGCCCGGACACGCCGGTGATTTTGACGCTGCATTGGCATGGCTTCATCAAGGAGAGGATCGCGGCGCTGGAGTGCGCGCAGGCTGTGTCATACACGCCGGTGCCGAGTTCCGCGCTGCAGCTGAACGACCGCTGGCGCGATCTGCTTGCGGTCGACAGCGCGGCGATGGAAGCCGCATGGGAGCTGGGCGCCTGGGACATCGCGCGCGCCGAGCGGCGGGGTTGCCTGCGTCCGGGTGCACCCGGCAGCGAAGCGCTCGAGTGCCTGCGGGCCTTCGGCACGTTTCCGTTTGGCGTGAACGGCAGCCAGATGGTGGTGGCGGATGCCCCGGACGCCGAGGAGCTGGTGCAGCTTGCCGCGGCGCGCGGCTATCTCATGTGGCAGTTCCGCCCGGTCTCCGGCGGCATCTGGGCCGAGGTCGCGGACGACGCCACGCTCGATCACGATGGCCGCCGCCCGCCCCCCTGCCCGCATCGGCCCATTCCTCCCCGGTGCAACGGGAGCCGCAAGACCGTGTACCGCTTCGGGGTCGCCGGCCAGGCATTCGAAAACTGATCTAAGTTGTTGTTCTAGAAAATCTTCCGCGGAAACGCCCGGGCTCGGGCGCAGCGCCCGTCGAGGGCATATCGCAGGCGGCTTTGGCAGGCAATTCGTCGCTAACCTGTTGTCTTAGCGCGATCTTACGGGTAGTATTAGCACTCGACCGCGACGAGTGCTAATCCCGCTGGCTCGCCGTCGCACCATCCAATACTTTCTACAGGAGGCTCCAAGATGAAGATTCGTCCGCTGCACGACCGCGTGATCGTCAAGCGGCTCGAGGAAGAGCGCAAGACCGCATCCGGGATCGTCATTCCCGACACCGCCGCCGAGAAGCCCGACCAGGGCGAGGTCATGGCGGTGGGCAAGGGCAAGATCCTCGAGGACGGCAAGGTGCGCCCCCTCGATGTGAAGGTCGGCGACAAGATCCTGTTCGGGAAGTACTCCGGGCAGACCGTGAAAGTCAAAGGCGACGAGCTGCTCGTGATGCGCGAAGAAGACATCATGGGCGTGATCGAAGGCAAGTAAATCCAAACCGAGATACGGGAGTAATCAGACAATGTCAGCAAAGGACGTCAAGTTTCACGACCTCGCCCGCAACAAGATCGTGGCCGGGGTCAATATTCTGGCCGACGCGGTGAAGGTGACCCTCGGTCCCAAGGGCCGCAACGTGGTGCTGGAGCGCTCGTTTGGGGCGCCGACGGTGACCAAGGACGGGGTGTCGGTGGCGAAGGAGATCGAGCTGAAGGACAAGTTCGAGAACATGGGGGCGCAGATGCTGAAGGAAGTCGCCTCCAAGACCTCGGACGTGGCGGGCGACGGCACGACGACGGCCACCGTGCTCGCGCAATCGATCGTGCAGGAGGGCATGAAGTTTGTGGCCGCCGGCATGAACCCGATGGATCTGAAGCGCGGCATCGACAAGGCGGTGGAAGCAGTGGTCGAGCAGTTGAAGAAGATCTCCAAGCCGTGCACCACCAGCAAGGAAATCGCCCAGGTCGGCTCCATTTCCGCGAACGCCGATACCGAGATCGGCAAGAACATCGCTGACGCGATGGACAAGGTGGGCAAGGAGGGTGTGATCACGGTGGAGGATGGGAAGAGCTTGCAGAACGAGCTGGAG
>DATBKZ010000045.1:0-12444 GCA_036555615.1 Burkholderiales bacterium
TTCGACGAGGCAACCTCGGCGCTGGACTCCAAATCGGAAAAGTCGATCCAGGCCGAGCTGAACCGCGTCGCGCGCGGCCACACGACGCTCGTCATCGCCCACCGCCTGTCGACGATCATGGACGCGGATCAGATCCTCGTCATGGATCAGGGGCAGATCGCCGAACGCGGCACGCACCGCGAGCTCCTCGAGCGCGGCGGCCTCTACGCGCAGATGTGGCTGCTGCAGCAGCAGGAGGAGGCGGAGCGCGCGAAGGCCGAAGCCGTCAGGCCGCGCGGGGAAAGCTGACGCGCACCAGGGTGCCCTGGCCGCCCGACCCGGCCGCGAGCGCGACTTGCGCGCCATGGCTCAAGGCAATCTCGCGCACGATGGCAAGTCCCAGCCCGCAGCCTTCCGTGCCGGTGCCGAGCACCCGGTAGAAGCGCTCGAAGACGCGCTCCCGCTCCTGCTCGGGGATCCCCGGCCCATTGTCCTCCACGCTGAGCACGACGCTGTCGGTGCTGGCAGCGACCCGCACCGTGACCTGGCCTCCGCGCTGGGTGTAGCGGATCGCGTTGTCGAGCAGGTTGCCCAGCATGTCCCGCGCGAGGAACGGGTCGCCCTCGATCCAGGCGGCCCCTTCCTCCCCGTCATAGCCGAGGTCGATGCCCCTGGCGAGCGCTCGCGGCACCCACTCGGTGGTGGTCCCCCGCGCGAGCCGTGCCAGATCGAGACGCTCGGCTGCATGCCCGTGCTTGGCGCCGGGCTCGGCGCGCGCCAGTGACAGGAGCTGGTTCACGAGCCGCGCGCTTTGCTCGGTCGCCGTCTGCAGCTTCCGGAGCGTGTCCTGCACGGCGGCCGGATCCGACTGGCGCAGCGCAAGCTCGGTCTGCGTCTTCAATCCCGCGATCGGCGTGCGCAACTGGTGCGCGGCATCCGCGATGAATCGCTGCTGCGCCGCGATCGCCGCGCCGAGGCGCGCGAGGAGATCGTTCATCGCGTGGATCAGCGGCCGCACCTCCTGCGGCGCCTGCTCCTCCGACAGGGCGGAGAGGTCGCGGTGCGAGCGGCTTTCGATCTCCCGGCGCAGCGTCGAGAGCGGCGCCAGGCCGCGGCCGACCCCGTACCACACCGCGAATCCCGCCAGGAGTATCAGTATCCCCTGCGGCAGCACCATGCGCAGGATGATCTGGCGCGCGAATTCGTCGCGCGCCGTCAGGCGCTCCGCAACGTGAATCTGCACGGCACCCCGGCCCGACCCCGGATCCACGGGCGCGCGCAGGGTCACGGCGCGGATTCCAAAGCCGCGAAATTCCTCGTCGTAATAGCGCACGCGGTCGGCCGCCGCATCCGGCGCATCGGCTAGCGGCCGCGGCAGGTCCGGCACCCCGCTGACGAATTCCTCCGTGGGGCCGGTCACGAGGTAGAAAAACCCCCCGGACTCGCGCGTGGTCAGCATCTCCAGGGCGACCTCCGGCATGTCGAGGTAGATCCGCTCGTTGATGACCTTGACCTGGCGGCTGATGTCGAGGGCCGCCTCGAGCAATGCGCGATCGTAAGCGAGATTGACGAAGCGCTTGGCGATGTCGAAGTCGATGATCGAGCTCACGAGCCACAGGATGAGCAGCGGGCCGGCAAGCCAGGCGATCAACTGGCGCCGCAGCGTCGTGACGCGCCGCAGGCGCTGCGCTTGCGCCCGCCACTCCCTGGCTTTCACCGCAGCATCCATGGGCTAGTCGCGCCCGGCCGCGGGTTTTTCAAGGAGATAGCCGAGCCCCCGAATGGTGCGTATGGTGACGCCCGCCGGCTCCAGCTTGCGCCGCAGGCGGTGCACGTAAACCTCGATCGCGTTGGCGCTGACGTCCTCGTCCCAGCCGTAGAGCTCCTCGGCAAGCTGGTCCTTGTTGACGACGCGCCCGCTTCGCAGCATGAGCACTTCGAGGACCCCGATCTCGCGCGCGGAGAGTTCCAGGGGCTCGCCGTCCAGCAGGGCGCGCCGGCCGGCGATATCGAGGGTCAGCGCGCCGTGGGAGAGCAGGGAGCCGCCGCCCGATTGGCCGCGTCGGATGAGCGCCCGCACGCGCGCCTCCAGCTCGGGCAGGTCGAACGGCTTGGTGAGGTAGTCGTCGGCGCCCAGGTCGAGACCCTTGACCCGGTCCTCGAGGGCATCGAGCGCGGTGAGTATCAGCACGGGCGTCTTCGAGCCGCGGCGCCGCAGCCGCCGCAGCACTTCATATCCCTCGAGCTTGGGCAATCCGAGATCGAGGATCACCAGGTCGAAGCTGTGCGTCGAGAGAATCTGATCGGCCTCGGCGCCGTCGGTCGCGGAATCCACGGCGTAATCGGATTCCCGCAGCGAACGAATGAGGCCGTCGGACAGGACCGGATCGTCTTCAACAATGAGAATGCGCATGGGCGAAGCCGAGAGCGGGGAACATCGTGCAGTAAGACGATAACAAATTCACGGTCCGCCGCCCGGCGCGCGCTGCATACCGATTACCGACAGTGTATCGCGGGCTTCCTGTAAGGTTGGCGTAAGAGAGGCGTATTAGCCTTCCCGACCATACGCGGGGTGGTCAGCTTGTTATCCCGCGCGGGCGAGTCAGTTGCCCAGTCTTTCCTCCTCGGAGGCCTGGCAGTTGCAATTGCCTGTGCTGAGCGGGTGATTGCGTGGCCTCTTTGACCTCCGCCGGGACAACCCACACTGTCCCGTGCGGAGTTTTTTTTGGCCATGCCATTGTGCCTTACCGGTGAAGCCCGCGCCGACCGCCCCCGGGGAGACGGTGCCTGCGCGATGCGCCGGATTCGTGGAGCAGGTCACGGATTCAAGAAACAGTTGAAATCTTCCCGCTAACCCTGTATTTTTGCAGTGTAATTCTGTGGCGATTCGCCACTGAGGGAGGATGTTTTGCGCGGGAGGCTACTGGCGTTCGCGGCAGGGTGTGCGCTTGCCGCCAACGCAATCGCAGCACAACAGGCCGCTATCGAGCCTGGGCTGGGGCGCGCAGCTCCGGCCGCGGCCGCGAGCCTCAAGCTCAAGTCGAATACCGCCCTCGTTCTTGATCAGGAAGGCCAGCGCGTGCTCTACGCGAAGAACGACGGGTCCATTGTACCGATCGCCTCCATTACCAAGCTGATGACCGCGCTCGTCGTGCTCGATTCCGGCCGGCCGCTCGATGAGCCCATCAAGATCCAGAAAGAGGACCGGGACGGGTTGAAGGGAACCCGCTCACGGCTCTCCATCGGCATGACCATCTCGCGGGATGATCTCCTGCGGCTTGCGCTGATGGCCTCCGAGAACCGCGCTGCCGCCGCGCTGGCGCGCGCGCATCCGGGCGGCACCCCGGCCTTCGTCGACGCGATGAACGACAAGGCAGTCGAGCTCGGCATGTGGCACAGCCGGTTCGTCGATGGCACCGGGCTCTCCAGCGGCAACGTCGCGAATGCCCAAGACCTCGCGCGGCTGGTGAACGCCGCTTACCGCCACCCGCTGATACGCGAGTACACGACGGACAGCGAGTACACCGTGCGGCTTGCCAACGGCCACAAGATGCGTTTCACCAACTCGAACCGGTTAATCAGGAATTCCGCCTGGGATATCGGCCTGTCCAAGACCGGCTACATCCGCGAGGCGGGGCGCTGCCTCGTGCTGCAAGCGCAGATTGCCGCGACGCCGGTGATCATCGTGCTGCTCGATTCATGGGGGCAGCTCACACGCATTGGCGACGCCAACCGCATCAAGAAGTGGATGGAAAGCCGCTCCGCGCATCATCCGGCGGTATACACGCAGTAACGATCGGCTTCCAAGCCGATCAGAAAAACGATAGGGGGAAACTCAGCCGATGGTACGGGCGCGCGCCGCCTATTCCTTGCACAACCTCCATCCCGACGCGGGCGATTTTCTCAACGATGTTTGGGCCGGGCTGTCGCAACCGCGCAAGACACTGCTGCCCAAGTACTTCTACGACGCGCAGGGCTGCGCCCTGTTCGAGGCGATTTGCGAGCTGCCGGAGTACTACCTGACGCGCGCCGAGACCGCGCTCATGAACAGCCATGTGGAGGACATCGCCCGGCGCCTCGGCCCGGCGTGCGCCGTGATCGAGTACGGCAGCGGCAGCGGCCGCAAGACGCGCATCCTCCTCGCCGCAAGCCGTCCGGCAGTCTACGTGCCGATCGACATCGCGCGCGCGCAGCTTGATGCGACCGCGGCGGAGATCGCGCGCGAATTCCCGGATATGAGGGTGGTCGCGGTGTGCGCCGATTACATGCGGCCGTTTTCCTTGCCCGACCTTGGTGGCGTGGCCGCGCGCCGCCGCATCCTCTACTTTCCAGGCTCGACCATCGGCAATCTCACGCGCGCCGAAGCGGCGGCTTTCCTGACGAACGCCCGCGGGCAGGTGCAGGCGGGCGGGGGGATGCTGATCGGCGTCGACCTCAAGAAGGACGCCGGCCGGCTCAACGCGGCGTACAACGACTCCCGCGGCGTCACCGCCGCCTTCAACTTGAATCTGCTCGCGCGCATCAATCGCGAGCTCGGTGCGAATTTCGATCTTGCGGCGTTCCGCCACCACGCTTTCTACGACGCGGCGCTCGGGCGCATCGAAATGCATCTGGAGAGCCTGAAGGCACAATCAGTCGCGATCCGCGGGCGCGCGTTCCATTTGCGCAAGGGCGAGACGATCCACACCGAGAATTCCTGCAAGTACTCGATCGGCGAGTTCCAGGAGCTGGCGCGCGGCGCCGGCTTGTCGCCGGTCACGCACTGGACAGACCCCGATCAGCTCTTCGGCGTCCACTACCTGGTCGCGCCCTGAGCCGCGTGCCGCGCCCGCTCGTTGACCTGGGCGGACTAACCCGCTTAAATGTGGCTGCGCGGCCGCAGGTCTTGCGGACGAGGGAGGTCGGGTCATGAAAACGGGCACTGGGTTAATTCTGGCTGCGCTCGCGGCAGCCCTGGCGCAGCCGGCATCGGCGCAGACCTATCCGGTCCGGCCCATTCGCCTCATCATCGCGGTGCCGCCGGGCGGGGCGGCCGATTTCACGGCCCGTATCGTCGGGCAGAAGCTCTCCGAGGCCCTTGGCCAGAACGTCGTAGGCGAGAATCGCGGCGGAGCGGGCGGCACGATCGCTTCCGACATCACATCCAAGGCGAATCCCGACGGCCACACGCTGCTGTGGTCATCCTCCACCACCCACGGAGTGGGGCCGGTGCTCTATACGCGGCTTCCGTACGACGCGCTGAGGGACTTCACGCACATCGGGCTCGCGACCAGCCTGCCGATGTTCGTGGTGGCGAACCGGGCGGTGCCGGTCAAGTCGGTGACGGAGTTGATCGCGCTCGCCAAGGCGAAGCCCAACACGCTGCATTTCTACTCGTCGGGCAACGGCGGCATGCCGCACCTGGTCGGCGAGATGTTCAAGGCGGCGACCGGCGCGCCGATCGTGCACGTGCCGTACAAGGGCAGCGGCCCGGGCGTGGTCGATCTCGCCGCCGGCAACGTCCAGCTCGCGTTCGACTCGCTGCCGTCGATTTTTCCTCACGTGCAGTCCGGGCGCCTCAAGCTGCTTGCAACCGTCGGGAAGAGCCGCACCGGCCTCTATCCCGATCTCCCGAGCCTGGGCGAGATCGGCTATCCCCAGGTCGACGGCAAGGTCTGGTACGGGATATCCGGCCCGGCCGGCATCCCGCGACCGGTCGTCAACCGCATCAGCGCGGAGCTGAAAAAGATTCTTGCATTGCCGGACCTGAAGCAGCGGTTTGGCCAGCAGGGCGCGGACGCGACGTTTCTTCCCCCGGATGAATTCGTGGCCTTCATGAAGGCCGAGTGGGCAAAGTGGGGGCCGGTGGTCAAGGCGACGGGCGCCAGGGCGGACTGATGTCAGCGACGGGTGACCGCTGTCTGTCCGGTCACCGTGCCTTTGTTCACAGTGTGGCCACGCTCAGCGTCAGCGGCCGGCGTTCCCAGCGGCAGCACGCCACGATATGAACTCGCGGACCTGACGAACGCCCGATACCGGTAGAATTCCGAATCCCGTTCAATTCGTCCTCGGCGCGGGCGGCCGCGCCGTCTCCGATGGCCATCTACCTGATCGTGCTGACCTGCGTGCTGACCCACGCGGGCTTCGGCGGCGCCAAGGTCGCGCTGCCGCTGCACGCGCTCGAGCTCGGGGTAGACGCGTTCTCGGTGGGCGTGATCATGGCCTCGTGGGCGCTGTGCCCGATGCTGATCGCGCTCTATGTCGGCCGGCTCGTCGATCGCGTCGGGCCGCGCCGGCCAATGCTCGGCGGCGCGATCGGGGTAGTCGCCGCGCTGCTGGTGCCTTATCTTTTCCCCGGCATCGTCCCGCTCTATGTGCTGGCGCTCCTGGCGGGCACCGCCTTCCAGTTCTTCTTCGTGCCGACCCAGGGAATCACCGGCGCCCTCGGCCGGCCCGAGGATCGCGCGCGCAATTACTCGCTGCTCGCCATCGGATTCTCCATCGCCTCCTTCCTCGGCCCGTTGATCGCTGGATTCTCGATCGACTACCTCGGCTTTCAACCTGCCTATCTCGTCCTGGCGGCGTGTCCGGCGGCGGCAGCGCTCCTGCTGTGGTTCAAGGGTGGCCTGCTGCCGGAGGCCGCCGGGGGAACGGACGGCAAGCAGAAGAAGTCGAGCTCGTTCGAGCTGTTGCGCATCCCGAACCTGCGCAATGCCATCGTCGCCAGCGGACTGATCTCCGTCGCATGGGACCTTTATCTCTTCTTCTTTCCCATCTACGGGCACTCGATCGAGCTCTCGGCGTCCGCAATCGGCATCATCATCAGCATGTTCGCCGCGGCGGTGTTCGTCATCCGCGTTGCGCTGCCGCATCTCGCCAGGATCTGGAGCGAATTCGAGATCCTGCTCTTCGCCATCGGGTTTTCAGGCGCGGCGCTGCTGCTCTTTCCTTTGTTCCGCGATCCCTACCTGCTTGCCGCCGCCTCCTTCGTGCTCGGGCTCGGGTGCGGCGTCGGACAGCCGATGTCGATGTCGCTGATCTACAGCCTGTCACCGGCCGGGCGCGCCTCCGAGGGCGCGGGCCTGCGCGTGATGTTCAACCATTTCACGCACCTCGTCGTGCCGCTCGCCTTTGGCGGCATCGGCACCGCGTTTGGTTTCGTGCCGGTGTTCGTATCCTGCTCCGCGCTGCTCCTCGGCGGCAGCGGCTACGGGTTCTGGTCCGAGCGCCGGTCCGCGCGCGGCGCGTCCTAGGAGAACACCAGCCGCGGCATGTGGCCGCTCAACGTGCGACGCGGTTGAGGAACCCCATCATGGTGTCGTTGAACACTTGCTCCTGCTCGATGTTCGAGAGGTGCGCGGCGGAGGCGATGATCTTCAGCTCTGAGCCCTTCAGGCTCTGGTGAATCGCCCGCGCCGCCTCCGGCGGCGTGCCGTGGTCGTGCTCGCCCACCATGACGAGCGCCGGGCACGTGATCTCCTTCAGGCGGTCGAGAAAGTCCACCTTCGAGATCGCGTGGCAGCAGCCCACGAATCCAGCGACCGGCGTCGCGCGAATGCCGTTGCCGATCCGCGCCATCACATCCTTGCGCGCGTTGCGGTAAGGCTCGGTGAACCAGCGCGCAAGCGTGCTCTCGACCAGCGCGTCCATGCCTTTCTCGCGCGCGGTCTGGACGCGGTCGCCCCACATCTTCGCCGCATCGGGCGGGCGCCGGCTGGTGGTGTCGGCGAGCACCATGCTCTGGAAGACGCCCGGATACTTGAGCGCGAACGCCTGGCCGATCATCCCGCCCATCGACAGCCCCGCCCAGTGCGTCTGGCGGATCTTGAGCGCGTCGAGCAGCCCCTTCACGTCGTCGGCGAGCTGCTCGAGCGTGTACTCGCCGGCGGGGGCGCTCGACTGGCCGTGGCCGCGCGTGTCGTAGCGCAGCACCTTGAACTTCCTGGTGAACACGGGCATCTGCGGATCCCACATGTGCAGGTCGCAGGCGAGCGAATGGCTCATCGTGAGCCACGGTCCGTTGCCCTCGATCTCGTGGTGGATGTCGATGCCGTTGGCCTTGATCTTCATGGGGACCCCGTTTGGTGGAAGGCCGCTAGTATACGCCGCCCGGCTTGCCTCGCAGGTTCCTCCCGGTTTGCCGGACGGCGATGGTTTGACCATAATCAACATCCCCCCGCCCCGTCCGACGATAATTGCCATTGCGTCCATCGCGCATCCCGATTCCGGGAGCGTGAATACCAAGAACGCCCATCGTGATCAACCGCCTCAAGAGAATTCCGCACCGCAAGTCGCTGGCCGCGGCGGCGGGGGGACTGCTGCTTTACTCTGCGCTGGGATTCTGGGTAGCACCCGGACTGATCGAGCGCGGCATCCCGCGCTACGTGGCCGAGAATCTGCAGCGCCAGGCGAGCGTGGGACGCGTGCGCGTCAACCCGCTGCTGTTCAAGGTGGAGATCCGCGACTTCGCCCTGACCGAGCGCGGCGGCGCGCCCATCGTGGGCTTCGAGCGCCTGTTCGTCGACTTCGAGCTATCCAGCCTGCTGCGGTGGGCCTGGACCTTTTCCGAGATTGCGCTCGAGGGGCTCGACCTGCGCGTCGACATCGGGCCCGAAGGTGAGCTCAACCTCGCCGCTCTCGCCGCGAGCGTCCCGAAGAGCGAGGCGCCGCCAGCCGAGCATCCACCCCGGCTCGTGCTGCAACACGTCGCGCTCAGCCGCGGGGCTGTCACTTTCTCCGACCGCTCGGGCAAGGTGCCCGCAAGCGCCACGTTTCGCCCGCTCAACCTGGAGATGCGGGATATCTCCACGCTTCCCGACCGGCGTGGTCCGCACCTGGTGAGCGGGAGGCTTCCCGGGGGCGCGACGCTCAGCTGGCGCGGCGAGATGTCGCTGCAACCGGTCGTTTCCCAGGGCGAGTTGACCCTGAAGGACATCCGGCCCGCGGCGATGTGGAAGTTCGTTCAATCGCGCGTCGATCTCGCGGAGCCGGCGGGCGAGCTCGATCTCGCCGTGCGCTACCGCTTCTCCCACGCCGACGGCGCAACGCGGCTCGCGCTGACGGACGCCCGGATCGGGGCGCGGGAAGTTGCCTTGCGTCTGGGCGAGTCCGAGCGCACGGCGCGCGCCGCCATTGGCGTCGCGGCATTCGAGGCAGGGTTTGCCGCGGAGCTGGAAGCGCAAGGCAGCCGGACGCAGGTGCTGGTGCGCGACCTGGCGCTCACGCTGACGCGCGTAAGCGCGGGCGAAATCGGCGCCAAGGAGCCGATCGTCCTGCTCGAATCCATCGCCCTTGAAGGCGGGAGCGTCGATCTCGATCGGCGCCGGATCGCCATCCCGCGCGTGGCGGTGACAGGCGGCACGGCCCACGTGATCCGCGAGAAGGACGGCAGTCTCGCCCTCCTCGATATGTTTGATGCGCGCGCGCAGGCTAAGCCTTCGCCTGCAGCGGCCGCCGACTCCCGGAAGCCGGATGCGCAGGAGCCGGGGTGGAGTGCATCCCTGGATGCGCTCAACCTCAGCGGCGTGCGCGTGGCGCTCGCCGACCGGAGCTACGATCCCGCGCTCGCCTACGACCTGGAGAACATCCGGATCGGGCTGAAGGACCTGCGCACCGACGGCACGACCCCTGTCGGATTCGAGGCCTCGCTCCAGGTCAAGCAAGGGGGAAAGGTGCGCGCCAGCGGAAGCGTTGGCATCGATGGCAGCCGGGCTGCGGGCAAGGTGAGCATCGAGCGGGTGAGCCTCAAGCCGCTGCAGCCCGCAGTGGCCCGGCACACCGCCCTGCGGCTCGAATCGGGAGAGATCTCGGCGTCCGCGAAGCTCGACTATCGCGCGGGCAAGTCGCGTCCCGAACTGCGCGTGACGGGCGGGGCAGCGCTCGAGAACCTGCTGCTCAACGAGAGCGCGAGCGGCGAGCGCCTGCTGTCCTGGCGTTCGTTCGCGGCCGAGGGCGTCACCTTCAGCCTCGCGCCGGACCGGCTGCATGTGGCGGAGGCGCGGCTGCTCGAGCCGGGGGCGAAGATCGTGATCTACAAGGATCGCAGCTTGAATCTCGCCAAGGTCCTCGAGACGCAGCCGGCAACGGCTCCCGCGGCGCCGGTGTCGGCGGCCGCGGCCGCGCCGGGACCGGAAGCGCGCAAGCCGGACACCGCAAGCGCCGCTGAGCCTGCGGCGCCGTTCGAGGTCGCCGTCGACCGGGTCCAGGTCGAAAACGGTATTGTGGATTTCTCGGATCTCGCGCTGGTGCTGCCCTTTGCCGCGAAAGTCGAGGAATTCCGGGGAACGGCGACCGGAATATCCTCCGATCCGGCAAGCGGGGCGGCGCTCAAGCTCGAGGGAAGGGTCGGCGAATTCGGCCTCGCGCGCGTGGATGGCACGTTGAAGCCATTCCAGCCCAAGGCGTTCACCGATATCGGCGTGGTCTTCCGCAACGTCGAGATGCTGCCGCTCTCTCCGTACACGGCGACGTTCGCCGGCCGCAGGATCGCTTCCGGGCGGCTCGCGCTCGATCTGCGCTACAAGATCGAGAACAGCCAGCTCGCGGGCGACAACAAGGTCGCAATGGAGAAATTCACGCTCGGTGAGCGCGTGGACGCGCCCGGCGCACTCAATCTGCCCTACGACCTCGCGATCGCGCTGCTTACCGACGCCGACGGCCGGATCGACATCGCCGTGCCCGTGACGGGGAACGTGGACGATCCCAAGTTCAGCTACGGCCACCTGATCTGGCAGGCGATCGCCACCGTCATCAAGAACATCGTGACGGCGCCGTTCCGGGCGCTGGCGGCGCTGTTCGGGGGCAGCGCCGAGAATCTGGAGAACATCGCGTTCGATGCCGGCCGCGCGACGATGCAGCCTCCGGAGCGCGAGAAGCTGAAGCGCGTGGCCGACGCGCTCGGCAAGCGGCCCCAGCTCCGGCTGGTGGTGGAAGGGCAGGTCGGCGTGGCCGATCTCGCCGCGCTGCGCGAGCGCGATGTCGCCAATGCGATCGCCATGAAGCTCGGGCGCAAGCCTGCCGCGGGCGCGGTGCCGGAGCCGGTCAATCCGCTCGATGCCAAGACGCAGCGGGCGCTGGAAGTGCTGTTCGCGGAGCGCAACGCCGGCGAGGCGCTGTCGAAGTTCGTCGCCGAAACGGAAAAGGCGCGCGGCAAGCCGGTACAGCGGGTGAATCCGGCCCTCGCGTTCGTGGGACGGGCGAGCGCGGACGTCGCCTTTTACGAGGCTCTGCTGAAGCGGTTGAACGATACCGCCCGGATACCGGACGCCGCGCCCGGACAGCTTGCGGACGCGCGTGCCCGCGCCGTAGCCGAGTACCTCGTCCAGAGCTTGTCGGTCCCGGCCGCGCGCGTCGCGCCAAAGGCCGCGTCGGAGCCGGGCTCTGAGCGCGTGAAGCTCGAGTTCGACGTCGTCCGCCCGCCGGCAGTCCCGCAGGTGGGCCTCTTGGAGCAGCCGCAGACCCGCTGAGCGGCGCCCATTCAGAAGGGGGGGACGGGGCCGCCGCCTCTTGATTTTTTGCTCCCTGCCCCTATTTGCCTCTCAGTTAGCGGTCCTCGCTAGCGACTAACAAGTTGGTTTTAAGGAGTTTTTCAGTCCAGGAGGCCTATATGGTGAAGATACGTCCGTTACATGACCGCATCCTCGTCAAGCGGTTGGAAGAGGAGCGCAAGACCGCATCCGGGATCGTCATTCCCGATACTGCCGCCGAGAAGCCCGACCAGGGCGAGGTCATGGCGGTGGGCAAGGGCAAGATCCTCGAGGATGGCAAGGTGCGCCCGCTCGATGTGAAAGTCGGCGACAAGATCCTGTTCGGGAAGTACTCCGGGCAGACCGTGAAAGTCAAAGGCGACGAGCTGCTCGTGATGCGCGAAGAAGACATCATGGGCGTGCTCGAAGCCGCCTAAGCTATCAAGGAGAACTGCCAATGGCTGCAAAGGAAGTCAAGTTTCATGAGTCGGCCCGGCACCGCATCGTCGCCGGGGCGAACATCCTCGCGGATGCCGTCAAGGTGACCCTCGGTCCCAAGGGCCGCAACGTGGTGCTGGAGCGCTCGTTTGGGGCGCCGACGGTGACCAAGGACGGGGTGTCGGTGGCGAAGGAGATCGAGTTGAAGGACAAGTTCGAGAACATGGGGGCGCAGATGCTGAAGGAAGTCGCCTCCAAGACCTCGGACGTGGCGGGCGACGGCACCACGACGGCGACGGTGCTCGCGCAATCGATCGTGCAGGAGGGCATGAAGTTTGTGGCCGCCGGCATGAACCCGATGGATCTGAAGCGCGGCATCGACAAGGCGGTGGAAGGCATCGTCGCCGAACTCAAGAAGATCTCGAAGCCCTGCAACACCTCGAAGGAAATCGCCCAGGTCGGCTCCATTTCCGCGAACGCCGATACCGAGATCGGCAAGAACATCGCTGACGCGATGGACAAGGTGGGCAAGGAGGGTGTGATCACGGTGGAGGATGGGAAGAGCTTGCAGAACGAGCTGGAG
>DATBKZ010000046.1:0-28353 GCA_036555615.1 Burkholderiales bacterium
CCCGTCAGAGCGGTCGCGATCTTCTCCGGATTTCCCGCCCACCTGGTCAATTGATCAGGACAACTCCCTAATAGAGCCAGTACCAGTACCGGAAATCCGGAACCAGATCCCAACCGCCACCCGGCCCGCGGGTGTGCTGAGCTGCGCGGGTGGCAGAAGGGTCGGGGTTCGATCCGGGGCTTCCGCTACTGGTATGCACTCGAGAGAACGCGATGGCCAAGTCAAATGCCCGGATGGGCGGGAAGCCTCGGAGCGGGCGCCGACCGTTCTGACAGGACCCGCGCTGTGCCGTATATCTCGTATGCATGCTCATACTGCTCCGTGGATATTCTTGAGACGAGTTCTAGTCACCGGCCTGTCCTGAATCCTGACCTTGCCTGTACTGAGCGTGTAGAAGGGTCGAAGGGTCACCGTTTCACGTCGTTGAGCGCCCAATCGTACTCGAGAAAGTGGATTTCGGCCTTCCGGTCGAGGATCTGCTTTTGATGCGCCGGGCTGTCGGCAAGAAGCGTCGCGTAGGCGGCGAAATACTGCTCGCGCGAACGGATCGGCTCGCGCTTCCCCTCAAAGCCCCGGTAGCCGCTCGTCCAGTCCTCCTTGAACCAGTCGAAGATTCTCGAGACTTCGAGCGCGCCGCGCCTGGCGCTGTAGCGGTTGCGCGAGCGGTCCGAGAGAAAGCGCCGCGCCTGTTCCTCGAGCTGCGCGTCGAGGCGCTCGGCTACGTAGGCTTCCTCGCGCAGCATGGGGCAGCCGATGGATGCGCAATTGACGGCGAAGTGCACGCGCGGCTCGTCGTAGGCGCCGGGCTTTCTCAGCATCTCATGCTCGATGCCGTCGAGCGTTGCGGGCTGCCCGAGCAGGTTGAAGAACCGGTCCTTGAAGGGATTGCCGAAAAACCTGCCGAAATCCCAGATCGAGCGGATGTCCGGGTAGCGGGTGAGAATCTTCTCGACCGTGAAGGCGTTGTAGGCGTTGATCAGGAACGCCATCCTTTGCGCCTTGCTCCAGCCTTCGAACTCCGGCGGCGTCACCTTCGACAGCGAGGCGAGATAGTTCTTGAGCGCGCTGCGATCCTGCTGAAAGCCGGCGTAGCGCACCTGTGACGCCTTGCCGCCATCCACCAGCACGACATGCTTCCTCAGCAGCGCGGTCCATGCCGCGTGCTCGTGGTCGAAGCTCTGCGCCGCCGCGCCGCCGGCGAAAAGCTGCGCGACCATTGCGATAAGCGCAAGCTCCCACCACCCCGCCCGCTTCGCGGGCACCCCTTCTCGGGCAGGAGGGGAGGTTCGTGAATCATCCCCCATGTCTCGGCGTCAGCCGCGCATCCACGCGTGATACCGCTCCACCCACTTGAGTAGACCCGCCGGCGCATGAGCGCGCTTCCATGCGCCCGCGGCGTACTTGTTCGCCTCCGCGAGCGTCGGATAGATGTGAATCGTCCCGAGGATCCTGCTCAGTCCGATGCCGTGCTTCATGGCGGCAATGAATTCGACAATGAGGTCGCCGGCGTGTTCGCCGGCTATGGTGGCCCCCAGGATCCGGTCCTTGCCCGGCGCGGTCAGCACCTTGACCACGCCGTGCGCCTCCCCGTCCGCGATCGCCCGGTCGAGGTCGTCGATGCCGTAGGTGGTGACCTCGTAGGGGATGTTCTTCTCCTTCGCCTCGAGCTCGTTCAGCCCCACGCGCGCAACCTCGGGGTCGGTGAACGTCGCCCAGGGAATGACCGAGTAATCCGCCTTGAACTTGCGGAACCGGCCGAAGAGCGCGTTGACCGCCGCGTACCACGCCTGGTGCGAGGCGGTGTGCGTGAACTGGTACGGCCCCGCGACGTCGCCGCAGGCGTAGATGTTGGGATAGATCGTCTGCAGGTACTCGTTGCTCTCCACGGTGCGGGCCCTGGTTAGGGGGATGCCCAGCTCTTCCAGCCCGTAGCCGCTCGTGTTCGCGATCCGGCCCACCGCGCACAGCAGCTGGTCGAAGGGAATCCGCACATCCTTGCCGCCGGACTCCGCGATCAGGACCTTCTCGCCGTTCTCCACGCGGAACGCCTTGGCCTTGTGGCCGACCCGCACGTCGATGCTTTCGTTCCGGAACTGCCGCAGCACGAGGTCCGAGATTTCGGGATCCTCGCGGATCAGGATGCGCGGGAGCATCTCGACCTGGGTCACCTGCGCGCCGAAGCGCGCGAAGCACTGCGTAAGCTCGCAGCCGATCGGGCCACCGCCCAGCACCACGAGCCGTTTCGGAAGCTGGCGTATTTCCCACACCGTGTCCGAGGTCACGTAGCCGACGTCCTCGATGCCCGGAATCGGGGGCACGAACGGGCGTGCGCCCGCGGCGATCACGATGGCGCGCGTGGTGAGCGTGCGCGTGCCGCTCGCATCCTTCACCTCCACCGCCCACGGCGAGCGGATCTTCGCTTCGCCCTCGATGCATTCCACGCCGAGCGCGCGGTAGCGCTCCACGGAATCGTGCGGCTCGACCGCTTTCACCACGCGCTGCACGCGCTCCATCACGTCCGCGAAATCGAATTCCGCGCTGGCCGAGCGGATGCCGAATTCCTGCGCGCGCCGGATCTGCGCGAGCAGCCGCGCCGACTTGATGAGGGCCTTCGACGGCACGCAGCCGGTATTGAGGCAATCGCCGCCCATGCGGTGCTTCTCGACCAGGGCGACCTTCGCCTTCACCGCAGCGGCAATGTAGGCGGACACGAGCCCGGCCGAGCCCGCGCCGATCACGACCAGGTTGCGGTCGAAGCGCGCCGGGCGCGGCCACCGGGCGTACACCTTGCGCGCCTTGATGACGTCGAGCGTCTTCTTGGCAATCAGCGGGAAGATGCCGAGCAGCGTGAATGCGATGATGAGCTCAGCGGAAATCCGGAACTCGCCGAGCGTGGTGCCGGCGTAGACGTAGACGATGGTGCCCGCCAGCATGCCGAGCTGGCTTACCCAGTAGAAGGTCCAGGTGCGGATCGGCGTCAGTCCCATGGCGAGATTGATGAGGAAGAACGGGAACGCCGGCACCAGCCGCAGCGCGAAGAGGTAGAACGCGCCTTCCTTCTCGACGCCGGCGTTGACCGGCCGCAGCCGCTCGCCGAATCTTCCCTGCACCCAGTCGCGCAGCAGGAAGCGCGAGGCGAGAAAGGCGAGGGTCGCGCCGATTGAGGAGGCGAAGGAGACGATTACCGTTCCCCACAGCAGCCCGAACACCGTGCCGCCGACGAGCGTCATCACCGCCGCTCCCGGGAGCGACAGCCCCGTCACCGCTACGTAGATCGCGAAATAGATCGCGGCCGAGCGCAGAGGGTAGGCGCGGACATAGGATTCGATCTCGAGCTGCCGGTTCTTGAAGAATTCGAAAGTGACGTAGCGCTCCAGGCCGAAGGCGAAGAACGCAGCGATTAACGCGGCGATCAGCAGCAATACGAGCAGCCGGCCCTTGTTCATGACCTGTTGTCCAGCACGAGCGTTGGACGGATATTACGCCGCGATGGGCATTTCGAGTCGAATCGCGTCCCCGGACCGGTAGGAAGGGCCGGCCACGATGCGCCGGTGATAGGAGGCGTGCGCCGGGCTGCCCGCGGGCCAGGTCGCGAGGAACTCGCGCTCGAACGCGGCATGATCGTAGGCGACGGGCAGCGCCTCGACGCGGACGCTCTCGACCGTCGTGCCATAGAGCGCGTCTGGTGCGGGGCTTGCCGAGATGCGGGTGATGAGCCCGTGCCGCAGACCGCTGAAGTTGGGCATGCCGGCAGCGCCGTTGTTGGCCACGACGCAGCGCCCGCGCGGCGTGTCGAGCGCCTGCATGACCGGCAGGCAGGAGTGGCTCGAGGCAAAAACGCGCACGTCGGCAGCGGCGAACCATGCCGCCGCGGCCTCGCGCCGCGCCCGCTCGCGCAGCAGCTCCTGCGAGAATCCCCAGCCCGCGAGCGACTCGGCGTCTCCATGCACGACTCCGATACGCACGCCGCGCACTCTGGCGACGAGGCGGGCAGGCAGCGCGCCGAGGCGGGAACGCAGGCCCGGGAACGCGCGCGCGGTCTCGCACAGCCGCTCGATGATCCGGTTCGAGCGCTCGACCTCGGCATCGCCCACGAAATCGGGATAACCGCAGCCGCAGCCCGCGTCGTCGTCGTCGCCGGCGAGCTCGGTCTCGACGTTGCCGCGCAACGCGGCGTGCCGCAGCACCTCCTCGTTGACCGCGACAAAGCCGGCCGCATTCGCGTTGAACCAGTTGAAATCGCCGTTGAACACCAGCGTCACGGGCTCGCGCTCGCCGGTGGTGCGTTTCAGGATCGACGCCAGCGCCGGCCCGTTGCCGTAGAGGCCGCCGACAACGAAGAGCGTCCGTGCCTCGAGCTCCGCGGCGTGTGACAGGTCGACCGGCGCGTAGCGGTATGAAAGAGGGCAATTGCGGCCGGGCCGCGGTTCCGGCGCGAGGGAATGATCCATCATCCATGCCCGCCGCGCAGACGCTGCCAGGCGACCGGCAACAGAAATCCTGCGACGCAGATCGCCAGGCCGTAGAGATTCGTGCCGAGCAGCAGCGCGTACTTGCCGGTGCCGATTGCCCACGACTGCGGGATCGCGTTCAGCGTGAGCATGACGCCGAGCGCGACGCCCGGCCAGAACGCCAGATGAAAGCTCCAGGGCGAGTAGCGCACCAGCGGCGCGAGCAGGAACACGGGGGCGAGCCCCATCACCATCGTGCCGCTGATCGTCGTTGCCTTGAGGATGTCCGTGCCCGCGATCATCGGGATATTGCCGAGCAGCGCGATTGCCACCATTGTCCATACCCCGATCATCAGCGCGTTCGAGCCCGGCGCGCGCCCGGCGAGGAGCGGGACTTCCTGGCCGACCAGCTTGGAAACCGAGGCGAACGTGGAGTCGAGCGTCGAGCCGGCGGCGACGATCATGATCATTGTCATCAGGAAGTAGGGAGCCGCGCCGAACGCGCCCGCCACCGCGCCCGGCATGTTGTCGCCGGACGGGAGCCCCTCGAGCTTCGCGTGCACGCCGACGAGGCTGAAGGCGAAGATGCAGACGAACCCGAGCACGCCCGCGACGATCATCGCGCGCAGCATGGTCTTCTCACGGGTGATGAAACCGCGGTCGGTGAGCACGGGGTCGTGGAACGGATAGGAGAGCACCTGCAATGCCGCCACCAGGACGAGATCCACGCCTGCGCCAAGCCTGAATTCACCGGCTGAGAGCAGGGCGCCCGCACCGTGCTGAGGCAGCACCAGGAACAGCACGACGCCGAGCACCACGATGAACAGAACGCCCTGGACGACGTCGGTGACGATGGAGCTGCGCAGCCCGCCTTTGATGCTGTAGATGAGCGTCGCGGCGGTGAAGAGCAATGCGGCGCCGATGAACGGCCATTCGCCCGCCTTGCCGTAATAGGCGCCGACCACCGCCGTGTTGCTCCACACCTCGTTGTAGAGCCGGATGACGATCGCGAGCGCGAACGCGAGGGCGGCCGCGGGGCCGTAGCGCTGGATCAGGAACGGCACCAGGCCCTGCGCGCCGTGGCGCGTGCGCAGCCAGTAGATGACGATCCCGGCGACCGGGATCGAGAGCCAGTAAGTGGCGTAGGCGAGCCCGCCAACCACTCCGTATGCAGCGCCCAGATTGGCGGCGTTGGTGACGGACTTCGCGAAGATCCAGCTGATGAAGACACTCATCATCAGCGCCCATTCGGTTGCGGGCCGGCCCGCGTTGTCGGTGCCGCGGAAGAAGCTGCTGACCGTGGTGGCGGTGGGCGACATCGCGTACATCACGCCACCGTAGAGCACGAGGAAGCCCCAGAAATACGCTCCCATCACCGGGTCGAACGCCATGGACGATCTCCAGGATCAGGCGAGTGCGCCGCCGCAGCTCGAGCCCTGGCCGGCGGTGCAGCCGTAGCAGTGGTCCTTGACGACGATGGGGTTGTCGTCGAGGCCCCTGCTGGCGAGCTGGCGCAGGTGCACGCGGGGCGTGCCGTTCAACCGCAGCGGCAGCCCGAGCATCTGGTTGAAGTCGCAGTCATACAGATAGCCGCGCCAATCGACGCTCAGGAGGTTCCGGCACATCACCGACTCCAGATTTCCCGGCTGGTAGGCGTTCTTGAGCACGGCCATGTAATGCTCGAACTGGCCCTTGGAGATGAGCGTGCTGCCGAAGCGCTGGATCGGCATGTTGGTGAGGACGTAGAGGCGGGAGAAGACGACGCCGAAGCGCTCACCCAGATGGCGGTGATAATCCGCCTCCAGCTTCTCCTGGGCGGGGGGGAGGGTCGGGCCTTGCGGGTTGTAGACAAGGTTCAGTGCAAGCCCCGAGCCCGCGCGCCCGTAGCCGAGCGCATTCAGCGTCCGCAGCGCGCGGATGCTCGCCTCGAATACACCCTTGCCGCGCTGGGCATCCACGTTCTCCTCGAGATAGCAGGGGAGGGAGGCGATGACCTCCACCGCGTTGGCGGCGAGGAACTGGGCGAGGTCTTCCTGCGCCGGCTGCTCGAGTATCGTCAGGTTGCAGCGGTCGATGACGTGTACGCCGAGGTTGCGCGCCGCAAGCACGAGGCCGCGGAAATGGGGGTTCAGCTCCGGCGCGCCGCCCGTGATGTCGAGCGTTTTCACGCCCGAGGACTTGAGAAACGCGATGATCTCCGAGATCGTCTCCCGGCTCATCGCTTCCATGCGGGTGGGCCCGGCGTTGACGTGGCAATGCAGGCAGCTCTGGTTGCACTTGTAGCCCACGTTGACCTGGAGCGTGTCGAGGCGCCTGCGGCGAATCGCCGGGAAATCACTCGCTTCGAGCCGGGGCAAGGTGGCGTGCATTCAATTGCTCCATGAGAGAACGGGCATCAATTCTAGCGCGGGCAGCGGGCTATTTCAGTCCCGCCGCGTGATCGAGCGACAGCGGTCCCGCGCCGCGGCCGATAAGATAGAGCATCAAGGTGGCCCAGGCGAGATGCGTGGGCCACGCATCGGGATAGACGAAGAGCTGGATGACTGCGGTCATCGCGAGCAGAGCGGCCGCAGACAGGCGCGTGAATAGCCCCAGCACGAGTAGGGCCGGGAACAGGTGCTCGGCGTAGGTCGCAAGGTGCGCCGCAAGCTCCGGCGAAAGCAAAGGCACCTTGTACTCATCTCGGAACAGGGCGTAGGCGTTGTCGCTGACGGTCAGAAAGCCGTCCACCTTGGTGCGGCCCGACTGGAAGAAGATGGCGGCGACGGCAACGCGCGCCCCCAGCGCGATGAGCCCGTGGCTGATCGGCGCAGCCAACCGCTCTGCGGCGCGGTTCCACGCCCCGCGCGTTCCTCCTGCGGGCTGATCGGTCGCAGCCGCTGCCGCTTCACCCATTGCAGGCCTCTTTGTCATGTTCACTGCCTTCACGGCTCATGCGACCGAACGCACCAGCGCCGAGCAGCGTTGCGAGCAGCTGGGCGATGCCGGCATCCGCGTTCGCCTCCAGCGCCGATCGCGCGGCCGCGGCCAGCGTGCGACCCGCCGCGCACGCGTCGAGGAAAACGCATCCGGCGGCATTGAGCGCAATCCACCGGACGGCGTCGCGCGGACGCACGAGCAACGCGCCCTCGGGTTTCCAGTCGATGTCGTCGTCTGGCACAAGGTCGGCCCGATTCCGCTGCCAGATCGTGTATACCGGCGCATCCTCGAACCAGGCCCAGCGCGCCGCGGCATGGGGGTGAAGCACGGCGCCGGCCACGGATTCGGCGCTCAGGCGGGCGAGAACCGCGGGATCGAGCGGCACTTCATCGACGGCGACGTGAGCCTCCGTCCACAGCCGGTCGAGGCGCGCGCAACCGGGCAGATATGGAAGGCGCGCCGCCGGGGGAAAGCGCGCGAGAAAGTCCGCGAACGTCGCTCCGTAATCAAGCAGCGTCGCATCGGATGGTAGCGCCTCGCGGACGTAGACCGCCGCCGCCGCGCGAAACCACTCTTCACCGACGAGCCTCGCCACCACCGGGTAGTTGGCCTGCAGCGCATCGATGCAGCCCTTCATGACGGTATTGCGGTACACCGCGAAGGCGGGCTGTGCCGCGAGCGCGGCAACCTCCGGGGCAGGCTCGACGCCGGGCGCGAGCAGGGCCTGCGCGAACGCGTCCTGGAAGCGAGCGAGGGCGCCGGGCGCGGGCATCATGCGACCCTTGCCAGCGGAGCATGCAGGATGGCGGCGGCCTGCTCGCGCTCGGCAAGCAGCGTCGCAAAATCGGGCAGCTTGTCGTCGCGCTCGATCAGCGTCGGGCGCGGCCCGATACGGCGGATTAACCGCTCGTAGTGCGTCCATACCACGGGGTCGACTGGCGCGTCATGGGAATCGACCAGCAGCGATGCGCCGAGCCGGGGATCTTCAGTATGCCCGGCGAGGTGAATCTCCGTCACCGCCTCCGCCGGAAAGGCGTCGAGATAGCGCTCGGCGGAAAAGCCCAGGTTGCGGGCGCTCACGTAGACGTTGTTCACATCGAGCAGCAGCCCGCAGCCGGTGCGGCGCGCGAGCTCGGCGAGGAACTCGACCTCCCCCCGGGCGTGGCCGTTGATCCTCAGATAATGCGAGGGGTTCTCGATCGATATCTGCCGCTTCAGCGCGTCCTGCGCTCGCGAAATGTTCTCCGCGATGCGGGCGAGCGCTTCGTCTGCGCGCGGAAACGGCAGCAGGTCGGGGTGATACGCGCCACGCCACGTGGACCAGGCGAGGTGCTCTGAGATCAGCGCGGGTTCGAAGCGGCGGACGAGAGCCGCCAACCGCGCGAGGTGCGCCGGGTCGGGATCCGCGTCGGCTGCGAGAGACATGGCGACGCCGTGCAGCGACAGCGCATGGTGCGCGCGGATCGCTTCCAGCCAGGCGAGGCGCGGCCCGCCGGCAACCATGTAGTTCTCGGGATGCACCTCGAACCACAACCCCTCCGTACGGCAGGCAAGCGCCACGTCGTAGTGCCGCGGCTTTAGCCCGAGTCCGGCGGTGAGGGTTGTGGTCACGGCGCTTCGAGGTGCGGACAGAGATAGGCTAGCCCTTCACCGGCTTGAGCGAGCCCATGCCCTTGGGCGTCTTCATCGTGGTGCAGGTACCCTTGGCGACGTACTTCCAGGCGTTGCCCTGGTAGTCCATCTTGGATGTGCCGGCGCAGGTGGTGCCGGGGCCGGCGGCACAGTCGTTCTTGCCGGCCATGGAGATGCCGTAACACCTTTCCTTTTCGCCCTTGATGGAGGCGCCCTTGTCCTGCGCGAGCGCGACCCCGGATGCAAGTGCGGCCAGCGCTGCGGCGGTAACGGCGAGATTGCGGGACTTCATGATGATGGCTCCTATGAAATGATCGGAATTGCCGCGCGCCGGGCCGCCTCCGGCCCGATTCACACGGTCGGGTGATATACGGTGCGAATGTCAGGCTGGATGCCCGGTTGAAGACGCCCGGTCCACACCGGTCCCGACGGATCATGATTGCGGTCGAAGCGGGACCGGACTCCGGTCTTGTCCGGACGGGCTCACGCCGCGGCGGGATCTTTCGCGCGATCGGGATCGGCGGCGCCGTCCCAGACGAGCCGCTGGTAGTCGAATTCGGACTCGAGCGAAGGTTTGACGACCTGGAAGTACGGAGAAATGTCGAAATCGCGCGGCGCAAACAGGCTGTAATGACGAATGTGGAGGATTTCCTCCATGCAGTCGTTGCATCCCGGGCGCGGCGCCGGCCGCGTTTCCACCTCCGGCAGTATGGGATAACCGACCGACTGAAACAGCTGTGCGATCAACGTCGAACAGATGGCGCGCGTCGGATCCCCGCTGCCGAGCGCGAGCATGCGCCGTCTCCAGCGCTGTGGAACCGGTGGCGTGGGCAGCAGATAGCGGGCGAGGTCGATCACGTTGCGCAGATCGTATTTGTGGCCGATGCGCAGGACGGCCGCCTCGATGATGCGCTCGAGGTCGCCCGGGCTGAGCCCCACCGGACGGCAGATGCGCGTGTGGCATCGCTCGTAGCAGCTCAGCGGCACGGCCCGCACACCCTCGACGAGGTCGGCTTCGATGAGCACCGGCGGATTGGCTCCGTCGTCCAGCCACGCCAGGCGGCTTCCGATGAAGAATGCCGCGTGCGACCAGGTGGACTGGGTCAGATACTTGATTGCCACGGCCACACGGGTGTTGCCCTCGACGAGCAGCACGTCGCCCGGGCGAAGCGCGCGCCGGAGTTGCGCCGGGTGGCTGGTCGCGACAGGCTGGTAGGTCCTGCTGGGCTTGCTCAGGTAGGAGGCGAGCGCGCGTCCAAGTGGCGCTGTGATCGATCCCATTCGCCGCCCGCCCTTCAGGGTCCGGTGCGGGCCTGCGCGCGATCCGCGGCAACCACGGACTTGGAGGAGTGCAGGGCTGCGAAGACGAGCGGGCTGCAGGCCACCCACCGCACTAACCATTGAGTCCGGGCGCTTGGCGCATCGGTCCTGGGCACGAAGGCTCCGCAGGTAACGGGTATTCCAGTTGCGATGTGATACGAGCGTCCGCGACAGGTAGATGCCGTCCCCGGCGCGACCGGTCGCGCCGGCACCCAGTGCTTGCATTCTGGACTGGTCATTCTATAATGCGCCGAAAGCGGACGGAGGCATCGCGCGAACTGCGCGAGGTGGTCATGAGCGAGCCCGTCAAGGCAATTCATGGGAGAAAACAAAACATGCGATTCCGGATATTCCGACCTGCAGTTTTGCTCGTGTTCGCGCTGGTAGGCCGGAGCGGCCGGCGCCGCGGAAGGGCTGGTCTCGGTGAAAAGCCCGCACGGCGTGAAAGAGACGCTTGATCGCTTCGAACGCGCCGCCAAGGCGCGCGGACTTAATGTGTTTCTCCGGCTGGATCACGCTGCCGGGGCGAAGAAGATCGGGAAGGACCTGCGTCCCACCGAGCTGCTGGTCTTCGGCAACCCGCAGGGCGGCACACCGCTGATGGAGTGCGCCCAGTCCGCCGGCATCGATCTGCCGCTCAAGGCGCTTGCCTGGCAGGATCAAGCGGGACAGGTATGGCTGGGATACAACGATCCGCGCTACCTTGCCGGCCGGCATGGTGCGGGAGGAGAATGCGGCCCGGTCGTCCAAAACCTGAGCAAGGCGCTGGCGAGCCTGGCCCAGGCGGCAGTCAGTCCCTGAGGCCCCGGCGGTACGCGCCCGGGCCCTTGCCCACGATCTTCTTGAATACCTTTCCGAAGGACGCTTCGGACTGGTAGCCCACCTGCTCGGCAATTGCGGCAGTGCCCAGGCGGGTTTCGCTCAATAATTCGCGCGCCTTCTGCATGCGCCAATAAGCCAGGTACTGCATGGGCGTTTGCCCGACGAGCTGACTGAACAGAGCCGCGAACGCCGAACGCGACATTCCGACCTTCTGCGCGAGCGATGCCAGTGTCCACGGCTGCTGCGGGGCCTGATGCATGTGCCGCAGCGCCGCTCCGATCTTCCTGTCCGAAATCGCCGCCAGCATTCCCGTCGGCGCCTGCGATTGCGCGATGTGGGCGCGCACCATCTGCACGAACAGGACTTCCGCGAGACGGTTGACCACCGCCTCGGTACCGGGCCGGGCTTCTCTGGTCTCGTGGATCATGAAATTAATCGCTGTCTGCAGCCAGGCAAATTCGTGGCTGTCGGTGCCGCGAATGTGAATGAGCGATGGCAAGGCGGCCACCAGTGGATGCGGGTGCTCGCGATCGAGCCTGAAATACCCGCAGAGCACGGATGCCGGCAGTCCGCTGCCACCGTAGGTCACCGGCCCGTAGTCCTCCAGGTTCTGGCCCTCGATGATCTCCTCGGCTGCGCGCGTTGCCCCCTCGGGGGCGTCGACGAGGCTGTGAGCATCCCCATGAGGGAAGGCCACCAGATCGCCGCCTTGCAGCGCGATCGGGGCGCTGCGACCGGGCATGCGCAACCAGCAGTTCCCCCGGACGATGATGTGGAACTCGGCGACTTCCGTCGGCTTGATGTCCATGCCCCAAGGCGCGGAGAACTCACAGCGAAAGTAGACGCCGCCGCCCAAATGGAGGGATCGCAGTATGTCACTTAGTACATCCATGGCTATGAACGTGGACGATTGGACAAGAGGTTTAGACTAGCGGGCATATATCGTCCACTAATCCGGGACCATAGTCCATCGGCGTTCCAACTGGAACGGCTTAGAGCGAGCAAGCTCACCCAACTGATCAAAGGAGAAACGAGATGTCGAGACTCAATGTCGTGTCACCGGAGCAGGCGACCGGGCAGACCAGGAAACTGTATGACGCAATTCAGCGCGCCATGGGCGTCGTCCCCAACATCTATCAAGGCGTCGGCAACAGCCCTGCGGCCCTCGATAGCGTGCTCTATGTCGGCGCGCTGCTGGGCAAAGGCCAGCTCACCGCGGCCGAAGTCGAGGCGGTCAAGCTCGCGGTCAGCGAGACCTACGGCTGCACCTATTGCCTCGCCGCGCACACCCTCCTCGGCAAGAAAGCCGGGTTGACTGACGAACAGGCCATCAGCATCCGCCGTGGCGCGCCGCAGCAGACAAAGCTCGCCGCGCTCATCCGGTTCGTCAACACCGCGATCCAGCCGAACGGCCGGATCTCCGACGACGACCTGAGCGCGGTGAAGTCCGCGGGCTACAGCGACGCGCAGATCACCGAGGCATTGCTGACGGTCTCGCACACCGTATTCACCAACCTGTTCAATCGCGTTCACCAGACACCGCTCGATTTTCCTGCGGCACCGAGTCTCTGATCAGGAAGGAGATCGCGAATATGCCACTCGTTCAGATCAAGGGCGTCGGGGGTTACCTGACGCTGGAGCAGAAGCAGGAGATGATCCGCAGAGTGACGGACGCGGTGCTGGCCGTCGAGGGTGAAGGCCTGCGGCAGGTGACCTGGGTGACGATCGAAGATGTACAGCCTGGTGCCTGGGGCGTTGGAGGGCAGCCGGTTACGGCCAGCGATCTGCGCGTCCTGGCGCAGCGAGTGAAGGACGCTGCTTGAGCAAGCGGACGGCACCCGCCGCTTACCTGAAAGACGGGCCGCCGCGATTTCCCGGTGGTCCGTCTTCGGGGCTTTCCGATTCCAAGGAGAAGATGTGACTCCGCTTCGCCTTGCCGGAATCCGGGCATGCGTGTTCGACGCATACGGCACCCTGTTTGACGTCAACAGCGCCTCGGCGCAGGCGAGAGACGCGCTCGGGGACAAATGGCAGCCGCTCGCGGAGTTCTGGCGCGCCAAGCAACTGCAATACACCTGGCTGCGGGGACTAATGGTCAGGCACGCAGATTTTTGGCAGGTCACTGGTGACGCCCTTGATTACGCCATGGCGAGCCTGAAGCTCGACAGCTCGTCGCTGCGGGAGCGGCTGATGGGGCTTTACCTCAGGCTCGACGTGTATCCCGAGGTGAGGGACGTTCTCACACGGCTCAAGGGGACCGGCATGAAGCTCGCCATTCTGTCCAACGGCGCGCCAGGAATGCTGGAAGCTGCGGTTCAACATTCCGGCATCGCCGATCTAATGGATGCAGTGCTGTCGGTGGAGGATGTCAGGACCTACAAGCCCCATCCATCGGTCTACGCGCTGGCTACACGGCGGCTCGAACTCGAGCCCGCGCAAATCTGCTTCCTGTCGTCCAACGCCTGGGATGCGCATGGTGCAAAAGCGTTTGGCTTTCACGTCGTGTGGTGCAATCGATTCGGCCAGGCGCCGGAGCGCATCCCCGGGCGCCCCGACGGAGAAATCGAAACGCTCGAGGGGTTGCCTGGAATGCTCGGAGCATGATGCTCCCGGGGAGCCGGAGGCGTGCCGGATCGGCGCAAGGCTTGCGCGTGGTTGTTCTGGACTGTATAGTCCGTAATGACTGCTCCCCGAATCGTGGTGATGGCCCGCCCTCGCGAATTCGATGTCGATACCGCGCTCGAGCGCGCGATGCACGCGTTCTGGGCGAAGGGCTTCAAGGCGACCTCGCTCGACGATTTGTGCGCGGCGACCGGGCTGAGCAGGTCGAGTCTGTATGCTGCCTTCGGCGGGAAGCGTGAGCTGCTGAACCAGTCGCTGCGTCGCTACGAGGAGCAGGGCATCGCCCGCATTACGGCGGCACTGTCCCGGAATGTGCCGGTTCGCGAGGCGGTCGCGGGGTTCGTGGACGGCCTGATCGAGCGCATCGCCTCGGGCACGGGGCGCGCCGGGTGTTTCATCGGAAACTGCGCAGCCGAGCTTGCGCGTCAGGACCGCGCGATGGCGGCCCGGGTGCGCCGCAGCCTCGAGCGCATCGAGGCCGCGTTCCGCGAAGCGCTCGCTCGCGCGCAAGCGCGTGGTGAGATAGCCAGGTCCGCGGACGTCAATGCCATCGCGCGGTTTCTGGTCGCGAGCATCCAGGGACTGCGCCTGATCGGCAAGGTGAACGCCGACCGTGCGGCGCTGGAGGACATCAAGGCCGTGATGCTGCGTTGCCTCGACCGATGATTTTTTTGCCTGATTTGGACCAGTAGGCAGGGGAGGACGATGAGCCAGCGGGCGAGGCCCGAACCGCGGATTGCGCCGTTGCCGGTGGACGCCAATCCGGATCTCGCGGAGGCGTTCCAGAACAACCTCCGCAACCTCGGCTTCATTCCGAACAGTGTGCTCATCCTTCAGCGGAAACCGAAGCTGGTCAAGGCGTTCGCACAGCTCAACGCGGCGGTATGGGACCCGCAGGGCGAGGTCCCCGTCGGCTTCCGGCGGCTGGTGGCGCACGTCGCGAGCCGCGCGCACGGCTGCCGCTACTGAATGGCGCACACCGCCGGGGCGTCGCTCCGGCTCGGCGTCAGCGAGGAGAAGCTCGCCGCAATCTGGGAGTACCGCTCGAGCCCGCTCTACACGGAGGCGGAGCGCGCCGCACTGGACTTCGCGATCGCCGCGGCCTCCCAGCCGAACGCGGTCACCGACGCGCTGTTCGCCCGGATGAAGCAGCACTGGACGGAGAATCAGATCGTCGAGATCACCGCGGTCGTGGCGATGTTCGGCTGGCTCAACCGGTTCAACGACACGATGGCGACGCCGCTCGAGGAGGAACCCCTCGCGGTTGGTGGGAAATTCCTAGCCCCCCACGGCTGGAGCGTGGGCCGGCATCGCCGATGACGGAGAGAGGACGCTTGTGGCCAGATTGACCGACCTTCCCGAATGGGAACGCCAGCACCACCTGGACAAGATTCGCGACCTGCCCGACTTCGGCGCGACGCCGCTCGTGCCGGGGCCGCCGCTCGGGAAGCGTCGCGTCGCGATTGTCACCACCTCGGGCGTGCACGTTCACGGAGACCGGCCGTTCGAGATGCGCTCCGCCGACTATCGCGTCATCCCAGGCGACGCGCCCGCCGGCAGCCTGAGGATGAGCCACATTTCGGTCAATTTCGACCGCAGCGGATTCCAGGAAGACGTGAACGTCGTGTTTCCGGTCGAGCGGCTGCGCGAGCTCGAGGGCGAGGGCGCGATCGGGTCCATCTCCGATTTTCATTATTCGTTCATGGGTGCCGCGCCCATTCGTGCCCTCGAGCCGAAGGCCCGGGAACTTGCCGCGCTGCTGAAGAAGGATCGAGTCGATGCCGTATTGCTCACGCCCGTCTGACCGAACTGCACGTGCGCCGTGGGCGCGCTGGGCCATTACATCGAGCGCGAAGGCGTTCCGACCGCGCAGATCAGCTTGATCCGGGAGCAAACCGCCGCGATCCGGCCGCCGCGGGCGCTGTGGGTGCCGTTCATGCTCGGGCGGCCGTTCGGGGTGCCGAACGAACCGGCGTTTCAGCGCAAGGTCCTGCGTGCCGCGCTCCTGCTGCTCGAGCGCGATTGCGGGCCGGTCCTGGAGGACTACCCCGAGGACGCCCCGGCGACGGACGCTCCCGCGGAGGGCTTCGCCTGTCCGGTCAGTTTTGCGGCGGCGAGCGCGAAGGAAACCAATCTCGCCGAGGCCATGCGCCGCGAATTGGCGCAACTGGCGCCGTGGTACGACCTCGCGGTCAGGCGACGGGGGCGCACGACAGTGGGCATCTCCGGGATGACGGTAGAGGAGGCGGCAAGCCACGCGGCGTGCTATCTCGATGGCTCACCCCGGCCTCCCGCAGTCCCGGGAGTGTCGGCCGGCGCTGCTCTGAAGCGCGCCTGCGACGATGTGAAGGCCTTTTATTACGAGGCGGCCGCCGCGCAGCCGGGAAACGTTTCGCCCGAGACCATCGACAACTGGTTCTGGCGCGAAACGGCCGCGGCCCGCGTCTTTCTGGCGATCCAGCAGGCCTGCCTGAGGAGCAGCGACGAATCACTGCAGCCTTTGGGCAAGCTCAGCCTGGTTCCCCGCGCCGTGTCTCACCTGCTGGCGGACGCGCAACCTGCGGCACCCAGGGGCGCGAGGAGCGGAAACGCATAGTCCCGTGGCCGCCGCGCGCAATGGCTCAGGAAGGCGTTGGGACAGCAAGCAGACTTTTCTCTTGACGAACAAAGAGAGGACGTGACATGACACGGCTCGCGCCGCTACCCGTCGGCTCGGTTCCCGAACTGAACGATATCTTCGATCACGTGAAGGCTTCCGGGCACTACATACCGAACAGCCAGCTCATTCTGCAGCGCAAACCCAAGATCCTGCGGGCGCTGCGCGCGCTGAACAGCGCCGTGTTCGACCCGCAGGGAGAGGTCAGCGTGGGATTCAAGCGGCTGCTCGCCTACGTTGCATCGCGGACCCACGGCTGCCACTACTGAATGGCCCACAACGCCGGAGGGTCGCTCCGGTCCGGTATCCAGGAGGAGAAGCTGGCGGCGGTGTGGGAGTTCAGGACGAGCACGCTGTTCGACGGGCGGGAGCGCGTCGCGCTCGAATTCGCGATCGCTGCGGCGGCCCAGCCCAATGATGTCAGCGACGAGCTGTTCGCCCGAATGAAGCAGCACTGGTCGGAAGGCGAGATCGTGGAGATCACCGCGCTCATCGCGTATTTCGGCTTCATGAACCGGTTCAACGACACGATGGCGACGCCTCTCGAGGAGGAGCCGATCGCCGTCGCCGAGAAGCACATTGCGCGGCACGGCTGGAAGCCCGGCAAACACGCGAAGTAGGCATCCATCGCTGGCAGGGTCAGCGCGCCCAACTGCCCCCGGGAGCACGGCGCCCAAGGGATTACTTGCAGTGGAGCCGGGAGGCGACGTCCGAATTGACCGCAACCGTCTGATTGGGCTACTCTTTCGCCTCGCTCCAACAGGGCGGCATGCCCATGTCCAAGGCACCAAGATCCCAGCCTCCGCAGTCCCTCGAAGCAGCGTTGGCAGAACTGGAGAAGATCGTCTCCTCCATGGAGGAGGGCGAGCTGCCGCTCGAGCGCTCGCTCGCGGCCTACAAGCGCGGCGCGGAGCTGCTCAAGTACTGCCAGGCCGCCCTGCAGGATGCGCAGCAGCAGGTTAAGGTGCTGGAAAACGGCGTCCTGCGGGACTTCAAGAGTGACGGCAACGACGACGACCGTTGATTTCCCCGCGTGGTCGCAGGCCCGCCTGGAGCGCGTCGAGGAGACGCTCAGACGCGTGCTCCCGGCGCCCGAGATTGCGCCCCAGCGCCTGCACCAGGCGATGCGCTACGCCGTGCTCGGCGGCGGCAAGCGCGTGCGCCCGCTGCTTGCCTTCGCGGCGGGCGAGCTGGCGGATGCTGATCCCGAACGCGTCCGGGTTGCGGCGGCGGCGGTTGAGCTGATCCACGCCTACTCGCTCGTGCACGATGACCTGCCGTGCATGGATGACGACGTCCTGCGGCGCGGTCGGCCAACGTGTCATGTCGAATACGATGAAGCCACCGCGCTGCTCGTGGGCGACGCGCTGCAGAGCCTCGCGTTCCAGCTGCTCGCCGAGTATCGCCTCGCCGACAACGTGAAGACCCAGCTCGAGATGGTGAAGCTGCTTGCCACGGCGGCCGGCTCGCGCGGCATGGCGGGCGGTCAGGCAATCGACCTCGAGTCCGTGGGCAAGAGCCTCACCGTGCCCGAGCTCGAATACATGCACATCCACAAGACCGGGGCGCTGATCCGGGCCTCGGCCCTGCTCGGCGCACATTGCGGCAGCGGGCTGGGAGAAAAGGCATTCGGGCAGCTCGACCTCTTCGCCAAGCTGATCGGGCTCGCCTTTCAGGTCGTGGATGACACGCTCGACGCCGAGTCTTCCACCGCGACGCTGGGCAAGACCGCCGGCAAGGATGCCAAGAACAACAAGCCGACCTATGTCAGCGCAATCGGAATTGCCCGCTCGCGGGAGCTGGCCCAGGAACTGCGTCATAATGCCCTCGTGGCGCTCGCGGGTTTTGGCGAACGGGCACTGCGGCTGCGCCAGCTGGCGGATTTCATCGTGTTGAGGAAATTTTGATCCCGCGGTCGGTGTCGAATGGGGATATCGCCGTGAAGAGCGGCGGCGGGTAGGGAAATGTCCGAGAACGTGATCAAGAGCGGGTTGAGCGCCCAGCAGGCGGCTGGGGCATCCAAGTACGACCTGCTGAAGAGCGTGAACTACCCGCACGAGCTGCGGCGCCTCGACCTGCGGCAGCTCAAGCAGCTCGCAGACGAGCTGCGCGCGTTCCTGCTCGAGTCGGTGAGCCAGACCGGGGGCCACCTGTCGTCCAATCTCGGCACAGTGGAGCTCACCATCGCGCTGCACTTCATTTTCGACACGCCGCACGACCGCATCGTGTGGGACGTCGGCCACCAGACCTACGGCCACAAGGTGCTGACCGGCCGGCGTTCGGGCATGGACCGGATGCGCATGTGGGGCGGGCTGTCCGGCTTCCCGCGACGCGAGGAGAGCGAGTACGACACTTTCGGCACGGCGCATTCCAGCACCTCGATCAGCGCCGCGTTCGGCATGGCGATCGCCTCGCGCCTGGCGGGCGTCAAGCGCCACGTGGTGGCGGTGATCGGGGACGGCGCGATGACGGCCGGCATGGCGTTCGAGGCGCTCAACAACGCCGGTGCCTCCGACGCGGACCTCCTCGTGATACTCAACGACAACGAGATGTCCATCTCGCCGCCGGTGGGGGCGCTGAACAAGTACTTCGCCAAGCTGATGTCGGGGCGTTTCTACACAGCCGCGCGCGGCCTGGGCGAGAAAGTGCTGGGCGAGCTTGCCAAGCGCGCAGAGGAGCACGTGAAGGGCATGGTGACGCCGGGCACCCTGTTCGAGGAAATGGGCTTCAACTACATCGGGCCCATCGACGGCCATGACCTCGATGCGCTCGTCCCCACGCTGCGCAACATGAAGGAGCTGAAGGGGCCGCAGTTTCTCCACGTCGTCACCAAGAAGGGGCAGGGCTACAAGCTGGCGGAAGCCGACCCCGTGCTCTATCACGGAGTCTCCAAGTTCGATGCCGTGAACGGCATCGTCGGGGCCAAGCCCGGCGGCAAGCTGACCTATACGCAGGTTTTCGGCGAGTGGCTGTGCGACATGGCGGCCAGGGACCCGCGTCTCATCGGCATCACACCCGCGATGCGTGAAGGGTCCGGGCTCGTGAAGTTCGCCGAGCGCTATCCCGACCGCTACTTCGATACCGGCATCGCGGAGCAGCATTCCGTCACCTTTGCGGCGGGGCTCGCCTGCGAGGGCTACAAGCCGGTGGTGGCCATCTACTCGACGTTCCTGCAGCGCGCCTACGACCAGCTGATCCACGACGTCCAGATCCAGAACCTGCCGATCCTGTTCGCGATCGATCGCGCGGGGCTGGTGGGCGGCGACGGCGCGACCCACAACGGCAGCTACGATCTCACCTACCTGCGCTGCCTTCCGAACATGACGGTGATGACGCCCGCGGACGAGAACGAGTGCCGCCAGATGCTCTACACCGGTTTCCAGATGTCCTCGCCCGCGGCCGTGCGCTATCCGCGGGGAACCGGTCCGGGTATGGAAGTACGGAAGGAGATGACGGCGCTCGCCATCGGCAAGGGGGAAATCCGGCGCCGCGGGAATACCATTGCGATCCTCGCGTTCGGCTCGGTGCTGAAGCCCGCGCTCGAGGCCGCCGGGGAGCTCGATGCCACCGTTGCCAACATGCGCTTCGTGAAGCCGCTCGATGACGCGCTGGTGTCGGAGTTGGCGGAATCCCATGATCTCCTGGTCACGGTCGAGGAGAATGTCGTCATGGGCGGTGCCGGCAGCGCCGTGCTGGAAGCGCTGCAGCGGGCCGGCAAGCAGGTGCCCGTCCTGCAATTGGGGCTGCCCGACCGCTTCATCGACCAGGGCGACCCCGCGATCCAACTCGCGCACGTCGGCCTCAACAAGGACGGAATCGCGAAATCCATCCGCGAGCAGCTAGCGGGGAAGCATCCAGGATGACGGCTGGCGAGATACGAGAGGCGATTACGCAATGGCGCTGAACAAGAAGATGCTCGAGGAAAACGAGATGAACGGCTACGCCGGGTACGCCCGGACCGACCAGTACAACCCAGCCATCATCCGGCGCATTGCCGAGCACTACCGCGTCATTCTGAAGGAGATCGGCGAGAATCCCGACCGTGAGGGACTGAAGAAGACGCCCGAGCGCGTGGCGAAGGCGCTGCAGTTCCTTACCCATGGCTACGAGCTCAACCCCGCGCAGATTCTTCGCGACGCAATGTTCCGCGAGGAGTACCAGCAGATGGTGATCGTCAAGGACATCGAGCTCTACTCCCTGTGCGAGCACCACATCCTGCCTTTCTTCGGCAAGTGCCACGTCGCCTACATACCCAACGGCCATATCGTCGGGCTCTCCAAGATCCCGCGCGTGGTGGACGCTTTCGCGCGGCGGCTGCAGGTGCAGGAGCGGCTCACGGTCGACATCCGCAACTGCATCGAGGAGACGTTGAAGCCGGTCGGTGTCGCGGTGGTGATCGAGGCTCAGCATATGTGCATGGTGATGCGCGGCATCCAGAAGCAACATTCGATCGCGACCACCTCGGCTTTCACCGGCGAGTTCAACACCGAGAAGACGCGCGCCGAGTTCATGCGGCTGATCGCCCGCTCCAACCCCGTCGGCTAGTGGCCGGTGAGCGGTGACCAGTGACCAGTAAGACCAGCGAATACATCGTCGAGAGCATCCTGCCGGAGGTGCGCAAGGGCAGGATGGTGATCATCGTCGACGACGCGGACCGCGAGAACGAAGGGGACCTCTTCGTCGCGGCGGAGAAGGCCACCCCCGAGGCGATCAACTTCATGGCGACCCACGGGCGGGGGCTCGTTTCGCTCGCTCTGACGGAAGAGCGCATGCGGCAACTGGGCCTCGCGCTCATCACCGACGATACCGGCAACCAGACCAGATTCGGCACCGCGTTCGCCACGCCGATCGACGCGCGCGAAGGCGTCGGCTCCGGCATGTCGGCGCACGACCGCGCGCGCACGATCGCAGTGGCAATTTCGGACCACGCAAAGCCGTCCGACCTGATTCGCCCGGGCCGGCTGCAGACCCTGCGCGCGCTCGACGGAGGAGTGCTCGCGCGCCGCGGCCATACCGAAGCCGCGGTGGACCTCGCGCGGCTCGCCGGCCTGAAGCCCGCCGGCGTGATCTGCGAGATCATGAAGGAGGACGGCACCATGGCGCGCATGCCGGACCTCGAGCGCTACGCGCGCGCGCACGGGATCAAGATCCTTCCGAT
Organism: Burkholderiales bacterium; assembly: GCA_036555615.1. Classification (GTDB taxonomy): domain Bacteria; phylum Pseudomonadota; class Gammaproteobacteria; order Burkholderiales; family SG8-41; genus SG8-41. The sequence continues at coordinate 21,581 of DATBKZ010000046.1, forward strand.
CGCCGACCTGATCGCCTATCGCCAGAACGAGCGCCAGATCCGCCGCCGCGCTGAGACGCGGCTGCCCACGCATGCGGCGGGGGAGTTCCGCTTCATGGTCTACAGCGACAACCTGGAGACGCAGGCGTTCGTGGCGCTGGTGAAGGGGGAGATCAGGCCCGACCAGCCGGTCCTGGTGCGCCTGCATTCCCAATGCCTGACAGGCGATGTCTTTCGCTCCGAGCGCTGCGATTGCGGCGAGCAGCTTGACGCCGCGCTCGCGATGATCGACAGGGCCGGCGCTGGCGTCCTCGTCTACATGTTCGACGAGGGCCGGGGCATCGGGCTGCTCAACAAGATCCGGGCCTACGCGCTGCAGGACCAGGGCCAGGACACCGTGGAGGCGAACCACGCGCTCGGGTTTGCCGCCGACATGCGCGACTACAAGGCGGGTGCGCACATCCTGTTCGATCTCGGCGTGCGCAAAGTGCGTCTCATGACCAACAACCCGGACAAGGTGCGGCAACTCGAGGCCTACGGTCTGGCAGTCGCCGAACGGGTCCCGATCGAGGTGCCTCCGCGGCGGTCCAACCGTGAATACCTGCGGACGAAGCGCACCAAGTTCGGCCACATGCTCTCGCTCGTCGCCGAAAAGCGGGGTCCGGGATCGGGAGTCGAGGACCCAGGCAAGCGCCGCAAGTAACCTGGGGCTTAACCAGGGTCCGAGGTCCGGAGTCTGTGCTAGAAGCGCCGGATGAGCGTGAGCGTGGTGCCGTCGCGCTTCATCTCCATCCGGTTGAGAAAGCTCATCCCGAGCAGGCCGATGGGAAGCCTGTCGCCCTCGATTATGGAGGCGTCCACGTTGTTCACCGTGATATCTCCGACGCGCAGGGTGTCGAGCTTGACGGCGTAGACCGGAACCACGCCGTTGGCGGTCTGGGTGAGGCTCCGCGCGCCGGAGAGGTAGTTCACGCCGGCGCGCCGCGCGTCCGCGCTGGAGAGCACGACGGAAGTTGCGCCGGTGTCCACCAGGAAGCGGAGGCTTACGCCGTTCACGACGCCGACGGTGGTGAAGTGACCGCGCGCATCGGCAAACAGCGTGACGCTGTCCCCGCCGCGGGGAGGGGCGGTATTTGCGATCGCCGCGCCCTGGCCGGCGGCGAGCGTCCTGCGCTCCCCGGCCACCTCGAACACGGCTGACTCGCTGGTCGCGGATATGAGCTTGACGCCTTCCGCGGTGACTTGCCCGACCGCCAGCGTTCGCGGCTTGCCGCCATCGATCGACACTACCGCCTTGCCCGCGGTCAGGGCATGGACGTTGATGTCCGCCGCCAGGGCGGCGCTGGATCCGAGTAGGAACAGCAGGACAATTGCCCTAAGATTGCTCACGATGTCACGCATACTCTGTCCTACAGGACGATGAAGCCGGTTGCCATATTTCGCCACGCCGCCACCGAGGGGCCGGGTTATTTTGCCACATACCTCGACCGCCACGGCGTGCCGTGGATAGTGATCAGGATCGACGAAGGCGAGCCGGTTCCGGGCGCGGCCGGGCCATACAGCGGGCTCGTGTTCATGGGCGGCCCCATGAGCGTCAACGACGACCTGCCGTGGATCGCGCCGGTGCTGCGGCTGATCCGCGAGGCGCGCGACACCGGCGTGCCCACGCTGGGCCACTGCCTCGGCGGGCAGCTCATGGCGAAAGCGCTGGGCGGTGCGGTGACCCGCAACCCGGTGAAAGAGATCGGGTGGGGCAGGTTAGACGTGCTTCCGAACGACGCCGCGGCCCATTGGTTCGGGGGAAAGCTGCGATCCTTCGATTCCTTCCACTGGCATGGCGAGACGTTCTCGATCCCGCCAGGCGCGACGCGGATCGCCTCCAGCCCGTGGTGCGAGAACCAGGCCTTTGTCCTCGGCCCGCACCTCGGGATGCAGTTTCACGTGGAGATGACGCCCGAGCTCATCAGGACGTGGTGCCAGGACTGGGAGAAGGAGGTTGAGTCGCTTGCCCGGCGCACCGCCTCGGTGCAGACCCCGGCGCAGATGACAGAAGCGCTCGAGGAGAAGACCCAGACCCTCAACGCGATCGCGGACCGCCTCTACGATCGCTGGAAGGCTGGATTGCGGCGCGACTGACGGCGCAGGATACGCGCCGTGGTCAGCGGGAAGCAGTCCGGCGCCGGCCCGCGCGGGGGCCGGGCATGAGGAGGCCTCAGCGCGCGACCAGCTTCAAGTCAGATTCGATGGATGTGCTGATGCCCCGGCGGGTCCTGGACATCTCTTGCCAGAGCCCCTTGGTATTGCTGCGAAATACGAGGCGCATGTCGGCGTCGTGCACCGACCAGTAGCCGGCCCTGATTTCCTCAAGCAGTTCGCCCGGACGCCACACCACCCATCCCAGGAAGAAGCGGGCGTCGTTCGGCGAGGATTCGATTACGCGGTCGACAGTATTGGCGCCGATCGCCAGATAGAGCCTCTCGGAAATCTGCAGGGCGTCGATTCCCGGGCTCGAGTCGCGCTTTACCAGCGCAATCAGGGCATGCATCGCCATGGGTCCGCCGAAATGAACCACGTCCTTTGCCCTGAGTGATGGCCCGTGTCCGGGAAACAGGCTCGCGAGCCGGCGGCCAGTGGGACGATTGATGATCACTCCGTAGTGCCAGCCATTCGGCCCCGGGGCGGCGAGCAGGACGGTTTGGGAATAGACCGGGTCGCTCAGGTTGGGGTGGGCGGCGAGCAGAACGGCACGGCTGTAAATGCCCGACGCCTGCGCGTGGGTGGCCGTAGGGGACACGAGCGCTGCGGAAGACGCGAGCAGCGAGAAGACAAGCATCAGGCGCATGCTCGTCATTGCGGCGATCCTTCGCATTCAGCAGACGAATAGCCGGGCCGCGGCATCGGCATCACGCAGGGCGCAAGTGCCGCATTTCGTGCGCCGTTTCGTGAGCGGTGGATAATGAAGTCACTCGGCGAACCGCCGCAGCCCACTCAAGTCCCGGGCGAGCGTCCGTATTTCGGTTTCTTCTACCCACTCGAGGCTGGGACAATCTTCGGCCCAGAGTTCTGACTCCTGCTGCTCTGATTCCTGCTCCAGCGGAAATCGATCCTGATCGCTGCCGTACACATCATCGAGCATCATCGTTGCCTCCGCTTGTGTTGGGAGCGGCACGCGCCGGTAATCCGACCGCCGGCCTTTGACGCTCCAGCTGGCTCTTATGTTGAGTTCATTGCGTCGGCAGCGCAATCAAGGAAACTATCGATTTTCGGCAGAGTTTTCCCGACGTCATGTAGACTTTCTTCTACTCCGTCTTGCGCGTGGCGCGACCGGAGCGAAAATCAGGCCCGCTTTTCGGCCCGTTCGCGCCCTTCGGCACTAATCACGGAAGTTTCTGAACTGCAGCGGGATGTCGGTCACGGATTTGCGCACCAGCGCGATCGCTTCCTGCAGCGTGTCCTTCTTGGCCCCCGTGACCCGCAGCGCGTCGCCCTGGATACTGGCCTGCACCTTGAGCTTCGAGTCCTTGATGAGCTTGACCAGGCTCTTGCCCCGCTCCTGCTCGATGCCCTCGTGGATCTTGATCGTCTCCTTGATCTTGTTGCCGCTCACCGGCTCGAGCTTTCCCGGCTCGAGGGCGCGGATATCGACCCCGCGCTTGGCGAGCCGCTGGGTCAGCACGTCGCGCAGCTGACGCAGCTTGAATTCGTCGTCGGCAAATGCCGTCAGCGTTTTTTCCTTCTCGTTGACCTCGACGCGCGCATCCGAGCCTTTGAAATCGAAGCGGTTGGCGATCTCCTTGTTGCACTGCTCGACGGCATTGCGGATTTCGACGTGATTCACTTCCGATACGATGTCGAAAGATGGCATGTTGTCTCCCCGGTCACCGCCGCCGCAATTTTACCGCATGCGAGGTGACCGGCAGGCCGGTGCCGTCGTCGAACTCGGCGGCCGCCTCGACCGCGAGCCTGGCCACCTGCTCGGCGGAGGGGCCCGGCCGGTCGTATGCGGCGTACATCGCGCCGAGCGCGAGATCGGTGCCGGTGCCGATGGCGTAGAACTTCCGGTACTCCTGCACCGTGCGGTGCGCGCCCACGCCGAAGATGCCATGGGGATTCGCGATCAGCGCGTCGAATTTGCTCGACTCGATCGTGTCGTCCTTGTCGCCCACGGTCACGAGGTAATACTTCTCCTTCAGCGCGGCGTGAAACGCCTGCCAGGTCTTGAAGATCTCGATGCTGGTGTCGAAGCGCGCCGGCACGCCGCGCTGGGCGAAGTAGTCACGCAGGATGAGCTTGAAGGTGGAGGTGCCGGAGCACGCGATCCAGGTGTCGCCGACCTTGACGATCTTCGCGTTGTTGGCGACGTAGTCGGCGGACTCCTTGCCGCTGCCCCACTTGGTGAGGGTGTCGGCCGCGATCGCGGCGTAGCCGTTCTTCCTGACAACGACGATCGTCGTCATGAAGGGCGCTTCAGCTTCGCGGCGATCCGCATGCGCAGCGCGTTCAACCGGATGAAGCCCTCGGCATCGGCCTGGTTGTAGGCGCCGCGGTCCTCCTCGAAGGTGGAGATCGACGGGTCGAACAGCGAGTCGCGTGGCGACGCCCGCCCCGTCACCAGGACCGTGCCCTTGTAGAGCTTCACGCGCACGGTGCCGTTGACGTGCTCCTGGGTGTGGTCGATCAGTGCCTGCAGCGCGCGCCGCTCCGGGCTGAACCAGTAGCCGTTGTAGATGAGCCGGGCGTAGCGCGGCATGAGATCGTCCTTGAGCGCCAGCACCTCGCGGTCGAGCGTAATGGATTCGATCGCCCGGTGCGCTTTCAGCATGATGGTGCCGCCCGGGGTCTCGTAGCAGCCCCGCGACTTCATGCCGACGTAGCGGTTCTCCACGAGGTCGAGCCGGCCCACGCCGTGCCTCCCGCCCATCGTGTTGAGGGTCGCCAATGCCTTGGCTGGCGCGAGCTTGCGGCCGTTCACCGCAACGATATCGCCGCGGCGGTAGGTGAGGTCCACGTATTCGGGCCGCTTCGGCGCCTTTTCCGGCGACACGGTGATGCGCCACATCGATTCCTCGGGCTCGTAGCCCGGATCCTCGAGGATGCCGCCCTCGTACGAGATATGGAGCAGGTTCGCATCCATGGAGTAGGGCGCGCCGCCGCCCTTATTCCGTTTCCCTTCCACCGGAATGCCGTGCGTCTCGGCGTAGCGGAGGAGCTTCTCGCGGGATGTGAGGTCCCACTCCCGCCACGGCGCGATCACGCGGATGTCGGGGTCGAGCGCGTAATAGCCAAGCTCGAAGCGCACCTGGTCATTGCCCTTGCCGGTGGCGCCGTGCGCGACCGCGTCGGCGCCGACCCGGTGCGCGATCTCGATCTGGCGCTTGGCGATCAGCGGCCGCGCGATCGAGGTGCCGAGCAGATACTCGCCCTCGTACTGGGCGTTCGCCCGGAACATGGGGTAGACGAAGTCGCGCACGAATTCCTCGCGCAGGTCGTCGATGAAGATCCGCCTGACGCCGAACTGCCGGGCTTTGCGCCGGGCCGGCGCGAGCTCCTTGCCCTGGCCGATGTCGGCGGTGAAGGTCACGACCTCGCAGCCGTAGGTGTCCTGCAGCCACTTCAGGATGACCGAGGTATCGAGTCCCCCGGAGTAGGCGAGCACCACTTTTTTCACGTCGACCATAGATCACCCTGGGTCTTCACCCGCCCGAGCAGCAAATACTCCATCAGGGCTTTCTGGGTGTGCAGCCGGTTCTCCGCCTCGTCCCACACCACGCTCTGCGGCCCGTCGATCACGGCGGCGGCCACTTCCTCGCCGCGATGCGCCGGCAGGCAGTGCATGAAAAGCGCGTCCTTCTTTGCCGCCTTCATCATGTCCCGGTCCACCCGCCACGCGGCGAAGTCGCGCTTGCGCTTCGCGCTCTCCGCTTCGCTCCCCATGCTGGTCCACACGTCGGTGGTGATGAGGTCCGCGCCCTTCGCGGCCTCCATCGGATCCTCGAACTCCTCGTAGTGCTTCCCGTCGCGCACGCCGGCGCGCTCGGCCTGGACCTGGTAGCCCGGCGGGGTCGAGACGTGCACGTTGAAGTCGAACACCTCCGCCGCCTGCAGCCAGGTGTTGCAGACGTTGTTCGAATCCCCGATCCAGGCAACGCTCTTGCCGCGGATCGAGCCGCGGTGCTCGAGGAAGGTGTAAATGTCGCCGAGGATCTGGCACGGGTGGTGCTCATTGGTCAGACCGTTCACCACCGGCACCCGCGAGTGCTCGGAGACGCGCTCGATGATCGCCTGCTCGAAGGTGCGGATCATGACGATATCCACCATCCGGCTGATGACGCGCGCGACGTCCTCGATCGGCTCGCCGCGCCCCATCTGGGTATCGCGCGTCATGAGCGTGATCACCGTCCCGCCGAGTTGGTGCATCCCGGCCTCGAACGAGACGCGGGTGCGGGTCGAGTGCTTCTCGAACACCATCGCGAGCGTGCGGTCGCGCAGCGGCTGGTACGGGACATAGCGCTTGAACATGTCCTTGATCCAGCGCGTGCGCTCAAACAGGTACTCGTACTCCTCGCGCGCGAAGTCCTTGAATTGAAGATAGTGCCGGACGGCCATGCGGCATCCTTACTGACCCTGCGGCAAATGGCCGGCAAGCCATTTGCCGCCGTCCATTTCCCCTCTCCACCCGGGAGAGGGGGAAGGGGTGAGGGGGATAGTGACCTGGAAGCGCGTGCCCGCCCCGGGCGCGCTGTCGAAGCGGATCGCGCCGCCGTGGAGGTCGAGCGACTTGCGGACGATGGCGA
>DATBKZ010000047.1:0-6042 GCA_036555615.1 Burkholderiales bacterium
TGGTGCAGGCATCCTTGAAGAACGCGCGATAGCCGTCGGGGCGGAACGCGGTGTCGGCGAGCTGGTGCTCCTGGGCCTTGGTTTCCTGCAGGCACAGCACGTCGGCCTTCTGCCGGGCGAACCAGGTGAAGAAGCCCTTGTCGGTGGCCGAACGGATGCCGTTGGCGTTGAAGCTGATGATGCGCATTGAAAGCGGGGATTCGGGATTGGGGGATTCGGGATTCGGAACAGCCGCTGACGTTTCGTGGCTCGCGGCCGAAGTGCGAGACTAGCCGAAGAGGCAAGCTTTGGCTTTCCCGAATCCCGAATCCCGAATCCCGACTCTTCCCCATGCTCCCCCACCAGCGCCGCTTCCTCGACCTCGCCTTGCGCGCCAACGTGCTGCGCTTCGGCGAGTTCACGCTCAAGTCCGGGCGTTCGAGCCCGTATTTCTTCAATGCCGGCCGCTTCGACTCCGGCGCCGCGCTGCTGGCGCTGTCCGAGTGCTACGCGGATGCGCTCGAGGCCAGCGGCCTGGCCTTCGACATGCTGTTCGGGCCGGCGTACAAGGGCATCCCGCTGGTGGCGGCCGTCGCCATCGCTCTTGCCGAATCCGGCCGCAACGTGCGCTACAGCTTCAACCGCAAGGAAGCCAAGGACCACGGCGAGGGCGGCACCGTGATTGGCGCGCCGCTCGCGGGCCGGGTGCTGATCGTGGACGACGTGATCTCTGCAGGCACCTCGGTGCGCGAGTCGGTCGATCTGATCCGGACAGCGAACGCCGTACCCTGCGCCGTGGTGATCGCCCTCGACCGCATGGAGCGCGGCAGCGGGCCGCTTTCCGCTGTACAGGAAGTGCGCGTCAAATATAATATCCCGGTGATCAGCATCGCCACGCTGGATGACCTGATGATCTTTCTCGGGGCCGAGCCGCAGCACGCGCAGCATTTCGCTGCCGTCGGCCGATATCGCGACCAGTATGGAGTAACGGCCCATGCCTGACAGCCCCCGTGCATTGCTCGCCACGGCATCTGCGATCGCGTTCGCTGCAGTGTTCGCCGGAACGGCGCTGGCCCAGTCGAAAGGCGGCAGGATCATCTGCTGGAAGGATGCATCCGGCAAGGTCGTCGGCTGCGGCGACCGGGTGCCGCCGGAATACGAGGGTGCCGCCACGAAGGAGCTGGACCGCCGCGGCGTGACGCGCAAGACCACGGAGACCGCCGAGGAAGAGGCGCGCCGCGCCGCGCAGCAGGAGGCGCTCGCGAAAAAGAAGGAGGAGGAGAAGAGGCAGCTGGCCGATCAGCATCGCCGGGACAAAGCGCTGCTCAACACCTATGCGAACGAGACGGAGATCGACCTGCGGCGGGATCGCGAGCTGAGGGAAGTCGACCGGGTCCTGGGGCAATTCGAGACACTGCACAAGAGCGCGGCAGCACGCCGCGCCCGCGCCCAGGAGCGCCTCAAGGCGACCGAACAAGCCGGCAAGCCGTCCGATGTCCTCAAGGACGAGGTCGCGCGCGCGGAAGGCGACATGCAAAGGATCGAGCAAAGCATCGCCGCCAAGAACAAGGAGAAAGAGGATATCCGCTCCCGTTACGCGGCAACCAAGCAGCGCTACCTGGAACTCGGCGGCGGCCGCGCCCAGGCGGTATCGGCGCCCGCAGGAAAATAAGACGTGACCGGCCGCGGCGAACGCGCTAGCCGGATAGCTTGCTTTTCAGTATCCCGGTGACCTGCTGGGGATTGGCCTTGCCCTTGGTGAGCTTCATCACCTGCCCCACCAGCGAATTGAAGGCCTTCTCTTTCCCGCTCCTGTAATCCGCCACCTGCTGCGCATTCCCGGCGATCACCTGGTCGCAGATTTTCTCCAGCTCGCCGCTGTCCGAGATCTGCCTCAATCCACGCTTCGCAATGATCTCGTCAGGGGCGCCCTCGCCGGCCCACATTGCTGGCAGCACGACAGAACTCGCCACGGTAATGGAAACTGTTCCGTCAATCACGCGTTCGGACAGTTGCCTAATTTGATCTGGGTTCACTTTGCTGTCTCCGAAGCCGAGATGTTCCTCGTTGAGTTTTGCTCTGAGGGGTCCCAGGATGAGACTTGAGATGACTGGGGCTTGCGCTGGTACAGTGCCGCTTACAGACCCTAACGCGAAAGTCGAGGTCGCCCGGTCATCTGTGAATTGATCTGCCTGGTGTGGCGGAACGCCTTGCTTGATCAATTCCTTGCGTGCGTCTTCAAGTGATCTCGGCATCGATGCCCTGATTTCTTCCAGCCATTCTTCAGACACCACGAGCGGGAGCAGGTCGGGATCCGGGAAATACCGGTAGTCGTGCGCTTCCTCCTTGGTGCGCATCGAGCGCGTCTCGTCGCGCTCGGCGTCGTAGAGCCGCGTTTCCTGCTCGATCTTCCCGCCGTCCCCGAGGATCCCGATCTGGCGCCGCGCCTCGAACTCGATCGCGCGCTCGAGGAAGCGGAACGAGTTGAGGTTCTTGATCTCGCAGCGCGTGCCGAGCTTATCCGATCCCGCCGGCCGCACCGAGACGTTGGCGTCGCAGCGAAACGAGCCTTCCTGCATGTTGCCGTCGCAGATGTCGATCCAGCGCACCAGCGCGTGCAGTGCCTTCGCGTAGGCTACCGCCTCCTGCGCCGAGCGCATGTCCGGCTCGGTGACGATCTCGAGGAGCGGCGTGCCGGCACGGTTGAGATCGATGCCGGTCAGATCGCGAAAGCCCTCATGCAGCGACTTGCCGGCGTCCTCCTCGAGGTGCGCCCGCGTGAGCCTCACCGACTTTTCCTTGCCGTCCACAACGATCCCGATCGAGCCGCCTTTCACGATGGGCGCCTCGTACTGGCTGATCTGGTAGCCCTTGGGGAGGTCGGGATAGAAGTAGTTCTTGCGCGCGAAAATGGAGCGCCGGTTGATGTTCGCGGGGCTGTTGCCGTTCACCGCGAGCCCGAAGCGCACTGCCTTCGCGACTGCCTCGCGGTTCGCCACCGGCAGCACTCCCGGAAGCGCGATGTCCACGCCACACGCCTGGGTGTTGGGCGCGGCGCCGAACGCCGTCGCCGCGCCGGAGAACATCTTCGAGCGCGTATTGAGCTGAGCATGAGTCTCCAGCCCGATGACGATTTCCCATTTCATCTTGTGTCGCCTGCCACTCGTCACTGGATCCCGGGAGGCGTCCTCGCATGCCAGTCGGTCGCCTGCTGGTACTGGTGCGCAATGCCGAGCATCCGCGCTTCCGCGAAGTAGTTGCCGACGATCTGCAGTCCGACCGGCAGCCCTTTTTCGTCGAGCCCGCACGGGATCGATATGCCGGGCAGCCCGGCGAGGTTCGCGGGTATCGTGTAGATGTCGTTGAGATACATCTGCACCGGATCGCCCATCTTCTCGCCGATGCGGAATGCCGTGGTGGGGCTCGTCGGCCCCATGATCACATCGCAGCGCTTGAACACCTCGGCGAAATCCCGCGCGATCAGGCGCCGCAGCCGCTGCGCCTGGATGTAATAGGCGTCGTAGTAGCCGTGCGAGAGCACGTAGGTGCCGATCAGGATCCGCCGCTTCACTTCCTGCCCGAAGCCCTGCGCCCGGGTCCTCCGGTACAGGTCGAGCAGATCGGTGTATTCCGGCGCGCGGTAACCGTAGCGCACCCCATCGTAGCGCGCGAGATTGCTGGAAGCCTCCGCCGGCGCCAGCACGTAATAGACCGGCACCGAAAGCTTCATGTTGGGGAGTCTCACCTCGACTGTCTCGCAGCCGAGCTTCCTGAAAGCGCCCACCGCCGCTTCCACTGCCTTCACCACGCCCGGCGCCGCGCCCGCGGCGAAGAACTCCTCCGGCAGCCCGATCTTCAGCCCTTTCAACGGCTTGGCGAGGTCGCGCGTGTAGTCCTCTTGCTCGCGCTCGAGGGAGGTGGAGTCGCGCGGATCGAAGCCCGCCATGACGTTGAGCAGCAGCGCGAGGTCCTCCGCGCTGCGCGCCAGCGGTCCGCCCTGGTCGAGGCTCGAGGCGAAGGCGATCATGCCGTAGCGCGACACGACGCCGTAGGTCGGCTTCAGCCCGCAGATGCCGGACAGCGCCGCCGGCTGGCGGATCGACCCCCCGGTGTCGGTGCCGATCGCGCCCGGGGCGAGCCGCGCCGCCACCGCCGCTGCCGACCCACCCGAGCTGCCCCCCGGCACCTTGTCCGCATCCCACGGATTCCTCACCGGCCCGTAATACGAGGTCTCGTTGGACGAGCCCATGGCGAACTCGTCCATGTTGGTCTTGCCTAGAGTGACCGCCCCCTCCTTGTTGAGCTGCTCGACGACATGGGCGTCGTAGGGCGCCGTGAAATTCGACAGCATCCTCGAGCCGCAGGTGGTGAGCCACCCCTTGGCGCAAAAAATGTCCTTGAGGGCAATGGGGACGCCGGTGAGCGGCTGCGCTTTTCCTGCCGATCGCATCCGGTCCGCAGCCTCGGCCTGCTTCAAGCTCGCCTCGGCCTGTTTCAACCGAGTCTCGGAATCGGGCTGGATGAAGCAGTTGTATTTCGCGTTTAATTGATTGATCCGGCTGATGAAATGCCGGGTCAGCTCGACGCTGGAAAAGGTGCGGGCGGCAAGCCCGTCGGCGAGGCTCTTGATCGTAGCGTTGTGCATGTCAGGTGACGCGTGATTCCCACCACGCCTTACTCGATCACCTTGGGCACGAGGTAAAAGCCGCTCTCCACCTGGGGTGCGACCGACTGGTAGAGATCGTGCTGGTCGGATTCCGTGACTTTATCCGCGCGGAGGCGCTGCACGACGTCCAGCGCGTGCGCCATCGGCTCGACCCCCCGGGTGTCGACCGCCCGCATCTCGGCAATGAGCCGGAAAACGTCGTTGATCTGCGACAGGACTGACCGCGCCTCGGTCTCGTCGATCGCAAGCCGCGCCAGGTCGGCGACGCGCTTCACGTCCTCCAGCGTCAATGCCATGTCAAATCGCCGATGGAAGCCTTAAAAATCGAGGCTGCATAGGGTATCATAACCGTCTAAGCAACCGAGCCAAATCCCTTTGGGTGGAACGTCTTATGTTGGGTTTCTTGAGCAGCTACTTTAACGACGACCTTGCCATCGACCTGGGCACTGCCAACACGCTGATCTACGTGCGCGGCAAGGGCATCGTGCTCGACGAGCCCTCGGTTGTCGCGATCCGGCAGGAAGGCGGGCCCAACGGCAAGAAGGTGATCCAGGAGGTAGGGCTTGCGGCGAAAGCGATGCTCGGCCGCACGCCCGGCAATATCACCGCCATCCGGCCGATGAAGGACGGCGTCATAGCCGACTTCACCGTCACCGAGCAGATGCTGAAGCACTTCATCAAGAAGGTGCACAACACGCGCATCTTCAAGCCCTCCCCGCGCATCATCATCTGCGTGCCGTGCGGCTCGACGCAGGTCGAGCGCCGCGCGATCCGCGAGTCGGCGATCGGCGCCGGCGCCTCCAGCGTCTACCTGATCGAGGAGCCGATGGCAGCAGCGATCGGCGCCGACCTGCCCGTCGGCGACGCGACCGGCTCGATGGTGGTGGACGTGGGCGGCGGCACCACCGAAGTGGGCGTGATCTCGCTCGGCGGCCTGGTCTACAAGGGCTCGGTGCGCGTCGGCGGCGACAAGATGGACGAGGCGATCATCAACTACATCCGCCGCAACTACGGCATGCTGATCGGCGAGACCACCGCCGAGCAGATCAAGAAGGAGATCGGCTCCGCCTTCCCCGGGTCGGAAGTGCGCGAGAAGGAAGTGAAGGGCCGCAACCTCGCGGAAGGCATACCCAGGAGCTTCACCATCTCCTCCAACGAGATCCTGGAGGCGCTGAACGAGCCGCTGAACCAGATCGTATCGTCGGTGAAGTCGGCGCTGGAGCAGACCCCGCCGGAGCTCGGCGCGGACATCGCGGAAAAAGGCATGGTGCTGACCGGCGGCGGCGCGCTGCTGCGCGACCTGGACCGCCTGATCAGCGAGGTGACCGGCCTGCACGTCCAGGTCGCCGACGACCCGCTGACCTGCGTGGCCCGTGGCGGCGGTCGCGCGCTGGAGC
>DATBKZ010000048.1:0-79553 GCA_036555615.1 Burkholderiales bacterium
GGGCTGTGGCTGGCGCACGACGAGGAGCGCGCGCGGGCGCTCGCCGCCTCGCCGAAGGACCGCGCCGAGAACGTGATGATCGTCGACATGGTGCGCAATGACCTCGGCCGCGTCTGTGCCACGGGCAGCGTCCGGGCCCCCGAGCTGTTCACGGTGGAACGCTATCCGACGGTGTGGCAGATGACTTCCACCGTGCGCGGGCGCACGAGCGCCGCGGTCACCGACGTCCTGGGCGCGCTGTTTCCGCCCGCCTCGATCACGGGGACGCCAAAGGCGCGCGCAACGCAGATCATCGCCGGGCTCGAGACTGCGCCGCGCGGCATCTATACCGGTTGCATCGGTGTCATCGCGCCGGGCCGCCGCGCGCGCTTCAACGTTGCGATTCGCACCGCGTGCTTCGACATTGCGGAGCGCATGCTCGAGTACGGGGTGGGCGGCGGCATCGTCTGGGATTCGACGAGCGACGCCGAGTACGAGGAATGCCTGCTCAAGGCGCGCATCGTCACCGACGCAACGCCGCCGTTTGCGCTGCTGGAGACGTTGCTGTGGGAGCCGGGCAAAGGCTACTTCCTGCTCGAGGCGCATCTCGCGCGGCTGGCGCAGTCTGCCCGCTATTTCGGCGTGCCTGCAGACTTTGGCGCCGTGCGGTCGCGGCTCTCCCATCTCGCGGCGAGCTTCGGGCCGGGCGCCCAGCGCGTGCGCCTGACCGTCGACCGCAACGGCGCCCTTGAATGCGCGGCGGAGCCGCTGGCGGCCTCGGCGGCCCCCGTGCGCCTGGGAATCGCGGCTGCACCGATCACGACCGACAGTCCGTTCCTGTATCACAAGACGACTCATCGCGCGGTCTATGACGACGCCCGTGGATCCTGCCCCGGCTGTGACGACGTGGTGCTGTGGAATCCCCGCCGCGAGGTCACCGAGAGCACCATCGCCAACATCGTGATCGAGCTCGGCGGCGAGCGCGTGACGCCACCCGTGGAATGCGGCTTGCTGCCGGGCGTGTTCCGCGCCCGGCTGCTCGCAACCGGTCAGGTCCGCGAACGGCGCATCACGCTCGACGAGCTGCGGGCGGCGCGGCGCGTGTGGTTGGTGAGCTCGGTACGCCGTTGGCGCGACGCCGTGGTGGCCGATGCCGCCTGACCCGCCGGATTGGCGCGGCGCAATACGCATTCCCCGCCGCCTGCGGCTTGACCCGACGCGGCCCTAAGGACATGATGCGCCTGACGCACCGCGGCGAACCGCGGCGCGCGCAAGGGAGGAGCATCCAATGACAACAATTCGCCGCCGGTTTCCGCTCATCGCTTTCCTGTTGATCCCGCTTCTGCTGCACGCCCCGCTTGCCGCGGCGGCCGAGCCGCCGAAGCTGGATTCCGCGGACACCGCGTGGATGCTCACGTCATCGGTGCTGGTGCTGTTCATGACGCTGCCCGGGCTCGCGCTCTTCTACGCCGGCCTCGTGCGCATGAAGAACGTTCTGTCCATCCTCATGCAGTGCTTCGCCATCACCTGCATCGTGACGCTCGCGTGGGTGGTGGTCGGCTACAGCATCGCGTTCGGCGACGCCGGCTCGCTGAACAACTGGTATGGCGGCTTCGGGAAGTCCTTTCTGGCCGGAATCGAGGTCAAGACCGTCAAGGGCACGATTCCCGAGACCGTCTTCGCCATGTACCAGCTGACGTTTGCAATCATCACGCCCGCGCTCGTCATCGGCGCCTACGCCGAGCGCGTGAAGTTCTCCGGCATGCTCGTCTTCAGCCTGCTCTGGCTGCTCATCGTCTACTGTCCGGTTGCGCACTGGGTGTGGGGCGATGGGTGGCTCGCCAAGCGCGGGCTCATGGATTTCGCGGGAGGGACAGTCGTGCACCTGAACGCCGGCGTGGCCGCGCTGGTCTGTGCGCTGGTGCTGGGCCAACGCCGGGGGTTCCCGGAGACGCCCATGCCGCCTCACAACATGACGATGGCGGTGACGGGCGCATGCATGCTGTGGGTGGGTTGGTTCGGATTCAATGCCGGCAGCGCGCTCGCGTCCGGCGGGGCGGCCGGCATGGCAATGATTGTGACCCACGTCGGCGCCGCGACGGGCGCGTTCGCCTGGATGGTGTGCGAGTGGTTGCGCTACGGCAAGCCCTCGGCGCTGGGCATCGCGACCGGCATGGTCGCCGGGCTCGGAACGATCACGCCGGCATCCGGCTTCGTCGGACCGCTCGGCGCGCTTGCCATCGGAGCGGCGGCTGGCGTGCTGTGCTTCTTCGCGACCAGCTACATGAAGCAGGCGCTCAAGGTGGATGACTCGCTCGATGTGTTCCCCGTGCACGGGGTCGGTGGTCTCCTGGGGACGATACTCACCGGCGTGTTCGTGGCAGCCAGCCTCGGCGGCAACGGCTATCCCGAGAAGGTGACGATGAGCGACCAGGTGCTGGTGCAGCTGACCGGGGTCATCGCCGTCGCAGCATGGTCGGCGGTTGGCACGTGGATCCTGCTCAAAGTGAGCGACGCCGTGACCGGGATGCGCGTGCAGTCCGAGGAGGAGACCGAGGGCCTCGATACGGTGCTGCATAACGAGAAAGGCTACAACTTGTGATAAATCCGGACGCTGCGTAAGGCAGCGCCGGTTTATCTCCGCGCGATCAACATGGACGCCCCGCGCCAGTCATCGCGCGGATGCGGACGCGGCGCGCCCGATTTGCCTGCGCGCGATCGAACGGACGTCCAAGGTACGGGAGCCCCATCGCCCGCGCCCCGGTCGCCGTTCATCGCGCGTGCCGCACAGCGCATCCCATCTTGCGGATAAGCGGCCAATACGGTCGCTGCAGGCCGTTCGCGAGCCATTCCGACTTCTAAGCGGAATAAAGCGGGGCTACCCGCCGTTTGCGCCGGTCAGAAGGACAGAAGATCTCGCGAGGGGACGCGAAGCTCAGCCCGTCAATTCACTGGAGGAGCACATGTCACGCATATCCTGCCTGCTCGCAAGCGCAACGCTGACCGCCGCATTGCTGGGTGGCCCGGCTCTCGCGCAGGCCCCGGCGAAGCGCCCGCTCTTCGCCACGACCAAGGTCGAGGGAATCGACCACGTCTACGTCTTCCGCTATGGCAACCACCAGGCGATGTTCGTGGTGACCGGCGACGGCGTCATCGCCACCGACCCGATCGGCTACGGGCGCCCGCAGGCCGTGCTCACCTATCTGGACGAGATCCGCAAGGTGACGAGCGAGCCGGTCAAGTACGTCGTCTACAGCCATCACCACTTCGACCACATCGCGGGCGGCAAGCCGTTCAAGGACGCGGGCGCCAAGTTCGTCGCGCACCGGCGGGCGTGGGAGCGCCTGACCGCGCTGCAGGACCCACACACCGTGATCCCGGACGAGCTCGTCACCGACCACGCCACGATCCGCCTCGGCAAGGTCGCTCTCGAGCTGAGCTATCACGGGCTCAATCACTCCGACAGCACGCTCGTCATGAGGCTGCCGCGCGAAAAGCTCATCTTTCTCGTGGACACCATCCCGGTCGGGTCGGTGCCGGGCCGGGGCATGATCGACTTCTATCCCCTGGAGAGCGAGGAATTCATCAAGAAGGTGCTGGAGATGGATTGGGAGCGCATGATTCCCGGTCATCCGGGGCCCGGCGGCCGCCTCGGCACCAAGGACGACGCACGCAGTCTGCTCACGTTCCTGCAGGACGCCTCCGAGGCGGTTAAGGTCGCGGCGCGGCAGGGCCAGTGCTGGGACAAGGTGGAAAAGGAGATGAAGCTGCCCAAGTACGAGAAATGGCCCGGCTACGCGAACAACCTGCCGTTCGTCCTGCGGCGCTACTGCATGCTGTGGGGACGAGGCACCTGAGGCCGAAGGCAGAAGAACCCCGCCGCGGCGGGGTTTCTTGTTTCAGTGCGCCTTGGAGAGCAGGCGCATGCCGCGGTCGAGACCGTCCAGCGTCAAGGGAAACATCCGGTCGCCCATCAACTGACGGGTGATGCGGATCGACTCGTGATAGTCCCACACCGATTCCGGCTGCGGGTTGAGCCAGATCGCGTTCGGATAGACAGTCAACAGGCGCTGCAGCCACACCGCGCCCGCTTCCTCATTGGTGTGCTCGACGCTGCCGCCGGGATAGACGATTTCATAGGGGCTCATGGTGGCGTCTCCCACCAGCACCACCCGGTAGTCGTGCGGATAGGTATGCAGCACGTCCCAGGTCGGCATGCGCTCCGCCGAGCGCCGCCGGTTGTCGCGCCACACCCGCTCGTAGAGATAATTGTGGAAGTAGAAGTATTCGAGGTGCTTGAACTCGGCACGCGCCGCGGAAAAGAGCTGCTCGCAGACGCGGATGTGATCGTCCATCGAGCCCCCGACATCGAGGAACAGCAGCACCTTCACCGCGTTGTGCCGCTCGGGCACCATCTTGAGATCGAGCCAGCCCGCGTTCTTTGCCGTTGACCGGATCGTATCGTCGAGATCGAGCTCCTCCGGGGCGCCGATCCGCGCGAAGCGCCGCAGCCGGCGCAGCGCCACCTTGATGTTGCGCGTGCCGAGCTCGACCGTATCGTCGAGATTGCGGTACTCGCGCTGGTCCCAGACCTTCACCGCCCGCCGGTGGCGCGACTCCGGCTGGCCGATGCGCACCCCCTCGGGGTTGTAGCCAAAGGCGCCATACGGGCTCGTGCCGGCAGTCCCGATCCACTTGGAGCCGCCCTGGTGCCGGCCCTTCTGCTCCTCGAGCCGCTTCCGGAGCGTCTCCATGAGCTTGTCCCACCCGCCGAGCGACTCGATCAGTTTCTTCTCCTCCTCGGTCAGGACCTTCTCCGCGAGCTTCTTCAGCCATTCCTCGGGGATCAGGATGGCGAGCGCGTCCACCTCGACGATGCCCTTGAAGTAGGCGGCGAACACGCGGTCGTAGCGGTCGTAGTACTTCTCGTCCTTCACCAGGCAGGCGCGGGCAAGCCAGTAGAACTCCTCCATGCTGCCGAATGCGACGCGCTTTGCCAGGGCCTCGATGAGCGTCAGGAACTCCTTGACCGAGACCGGGACGCCGCCCGCTTTGAGCTTCAGGAAGAATTCGATCAGCATCTAGGTTGTCTTGCGCCGCGACATGAAGACCAGCCGCTCGAAGAGGTGCACGTCCTGCTCGTTCTTGAGCAGCGCCCCGTGCAGTGGCGGGATGATCTTGTGGGTGTCCTGGCTGTGCAGCGCCTCGGGCGGGATGTCCTCCGCCATGAGCAGCTTCAGCCAGTCGAGGAGCTCGGAGGTCGAGGGCTTCTTCTTCAGCCCCGGCACCTCGCGCATCTCGAAGAACGCACCGAGCGCCTCGCGCAGAAGCTGCTTCTTGATGTCCGGATGATGCACGCGGACGATGCGCTCCATCGTGTCGTGGTCGGGAAAGCGGATGTAGTGGAAGAAGCAGCGGCGCAGGAACGCGTCCGGCAGCTCCTTCTCGTTGTTGCTGGTAATTACCACCAGCGGCCGGTGCGTCGCCCTGACCAGCTCCTGCGTCTCGTAGACGTAGAACTCCATGCGGTCGAGCTCGCGCAGAAGATCGTTCGGGAACTCGATGTCGGCCTTGTCCACCTCGTCGATCAGCAGCACCGCGGGCGCGTCGGAAACGAAGGCGCTCCACAGCATGCCGCGCACGATGTAATTGCGGATGTCGTGCACCCGCGCATCGCCCAGCTGCGAGTCGCGCAGCCGCGACACCGCGTCGTACTCGTAGAGACCGTGCTGGGCCTTGGTGGTGGACTTGATGTGCCACTCGAAGAGCGGCCGCCCGATCGCCCGGGCGATCTCGATCGCCAGCATGGTCTTGCCGGTGCCGGGCTCGCCCTTCACCAGCAGCGGGCGCTCGAGCGTGAGGGCGGCGTTGACCGCCATCATCAGGTCATCGGTCGCGATATAGGTATCGGTGCCCTCGAATCGCTTCATTTCATTTCACCGTTCACGAGCCATATCTCCCTCATCCCTCATCCCTCATCCCTCATCCCTCATCCCTCATCCCTCATCCCTGCTTTCAGTCGAGTCTCGCACCCGCCCCCTCGACCGTCAAGAAACGCTCGGCCTTCGCCGCAGCAACAACAGGAGCAGGGCCAGAACGGAAAACACGGCGCCGGCGTAGAAGGTGACCGAGGCGCCGAGCTCGTCCCACAGCAGGCCGGCGAGAACGCTCGCGATCAGCATCGCAACGCCGCTCACCAGGTTGAAGAAGCCGAATGCTGTGCCCCGCAAATGCGCAGGTGCGGCGCCGGCGACCATGGCCGCGAGCAGGCCCTGCGTCATCCCCATGTGCAATCCCCACAGGGCCACGCCCGCCCCGACTGCAGCGAGCCCTCCTGCCATCGCGAGCACGATGTCGGCGAGAACCAGCAACGCAAGTCCAGCGGCGAGCAGCTTCTCGTGGCTGATGCGGTCGGCAAGGCGGCCCGCCGGATAGGCCGACGCCGCGTAGACGACGTTCATGATCACCAGCACGAGCGGCGCAAAGCTCGCGGCAAGCCCGAGCTGCTGCGCCCGCAGGATGAGGAAGGCTTCGCTGAAGCGGGCGAGTGTGAATATGCCGCCCGCGGCGACGATCCACCAATAGGCGCTGCTGAACTCGCTCAAGCTCCGCCAGTGCACCGGAGAGGTCGGGCGGACGCGCACTGTCTCGGAAGGTGGCTCCCGCACGCCGAACAGCAGGATAAGCACGGACAGCACTGCGGGTATGACGGCAAACCAGAACACCGCGCGAAAGTCCCCTGCCCATAGCACCATGAGACCGATCGCGAGCAGCGGCCCGACGAACGCGCCGGCGGTATCGAGCGACTGGCGGAGTCCGTATGCCGCGCCCCGAATTTCCGGCGGCGTCAAGTCGGCGATCAGCGCGTCGCGCGGCGCCCCGCGTATGCCCTTGCCGATGCGGTCCATGAAGCGCGCAACGAACACCCAGTGCACGGCGAGCGCGAGCGCGAAGAGCGGCTTGGAAAGGGCGCCCAGGCCGTAGCCGAGAACCGTGAGGCCCTTGCGCCTGCCGAGCCAGTCGCTGATCGTCCCCGAGAACACGCGCACGATCAGGGCGGTCGCCTCTGCCACGCCTTCGACGACGCCGATCATCAGCGCGGTTGCGCCGAGACTCACGACCATGAATACCGGCAGCAGGCTGTGGATCAGCTCGGAGGACACATCCATGAACAGGCTGACGAACCCCAGCATCCACACGCCGCGTGGAATTTCGGTGGAGGCGCGCACAGGTGGCTTCAACCTGCGAGATCGGTCTTGCGATCGATGTCGACGAGGATTCCCGGATCGTCGCACTCGACGAGCTGAACCGCGTCGCGGTGGCGCTCCAGCAGGGCGCGTGCGCCCTGGTCGCCGTCGAGCGCAAGCAACTCTTCGCGCAGCGGGGCGCCGAATCCGACGGGATGGCCGCGTTCTCCCTTGTAAGCCGGCGCGGCGATCAGTGCTCCCTGTTGCAGCGCTGAGATGACGGACTTGACGGTCGCGGGCTGGATCCGCGGCATGTCCGCGAGCGCAACTACCCAGCCGTCCGCCCCGCGCGCCTGGGCCACGCCGTGCGCAAGACTCGCCCCCATGCCCCGCTCCGCCCCCTGGAACATTGTGACCTGGCAACCCTCCTGCTCCAGCATGTCATAGAGCGGGAAATCGCCCCAGCGCACCACCGCTATCACGTCCGGGGTCGCCGCGAGGAGGTTGCGCGCGGCGTGCGCTGCGATCGCCACCCCGTCGTCCAAAGGGTGCAGGAGCTTCTCGCCGCCGAACCGCGTCCCAGCTCCGGCAGCCAGAAGGATCGCGGCAATGACTTTCTGCCCGGCCGCCATATTGCCGCCGATTATAGCGGCACTGCCGCAGCCGGCCGTGACCCGATTGACATGATCCGAGCCGCGGCGCTAGTGTTGACGGCGGAATATCCCTCACCCCTTCCCCCTCTCCCGAGCCGGGAGGGACAATGGACGGCAGAAATGGAGTATCAACCATTTCCGAAGGATTCGATTGGAGGAGATCGCCATGACACAAAAGTTCAGTCTTGTCGTCGACGGCAAGACGGCAACCGTTGATGCCGACCCCGCAATGCCCCTGCTCTACGCGCTCCATGCGGAGCTCGGCCTCAACAATCCCAAGTTCGGCTGCGGCAAGGCCCAGTGCGGTGCCTGCACCGTGCACCTCGATGGCGCCCCGGTGCGCTCGTGCGTCATGCCGGTGAGCGCCGCCGCAGGCAAGCGCATCACCACGCTTGCCGGGCTGGGGACGCCTGATAGTCCACATCCGCTGCAGACAGCCTACATTGCCGAGCAGGTGCCGCAATGCGGCTACTGCCTGTCGGGCTGGATCATGACCGCGGCAGCGTTGCTCAAGAACCATCCGAAGCCGAGTGATGCCGAGATCCGGGAGGCCATGGCCGGCATCAAGTGCCGTTGCGGCACGCATATGGCGATCATGCGCGCGATCAAGCGCGCGGCGCAGGCGATGGCGTAGGAGGCTACGATGAATCCAGTGACCCGTCGCGATTTTCTCAAGGCCGCCGGCTCGCTCGTCGTGAGCATCACGATTCCCGGCGCCGTATCCAGTGCACTCGGCCAGGGCATATCGTCTGTCGCCACGCTCGGCGGCAAGCCCCCGCTGGTGCCCGACCAGCTCGATTCGTGGATCGCGATTCTGTCCGATGGCAGCGTCACCGCCTTCTTTGGCAAGATGGATATGGGCCAGGGCGTGGACGTCGCGATCGCGCAGATCGTGGCGGAGGAGCTCGACGTCGCCTTCGAAAAAGTGAACGTCGTCATGGGCGACACCGCCTTTACCTGCAACCAGGGCGGCGCCTCCGGCAGCACCGGCATCCAGAGAGGCGGCGTAACCCTGCGTAATGCCGCAGCGGAAGCCCGCCGCATCCTGCTCGAGCGCGCATCGAAAAGGCTCGAGGTCCCGGTCGATCAGCTCGTCGTGGAGGACGGCGTGGTCCGGGATCCCCGCTACGGATTGGCGAGCGTGAGCTACGGCGAGCTGGTCGGCGGCCAGCACCTCCACCACAAGCTCGAGTGGAACAAGCGTTACGGCAACGCGCTTGCCCTCAAGGTGCGGGCGCAACCGAAGGACCCCTCGCAGCACAAGATCGTCGGTAGGTCGTTCCCGCAGAAGATCGTCGCCGAGAAGGTGTACGGGCGCGCTGAGTTCATCACCGACGTCAAGATCGAGGGGATGCTGCACGGGCGGATCGTCCGGCCGCCCAATGCAGGCTGCTCGCCGGTGTCCGTCGACGAGGGCTCGATCCGGAGTATTCCGGGCGCACGCGTTGTGCGCGAGAAGGACTTTCTCGCGGTGGTGGCCGAGCGCGAGTGGGATGCGGTACGCGCAGCCGAAACCCTCAAGGTCACCTGGACGCCGCAGTGCGCGCCCTACCCGCCCATGGAAAAGCTCCACCAGCACATCCGCGAAGCGAAACCCAACGGAAAGGGAATGCCGGTTAATCGGGGCGACGTGGAGGCGGCGCTGAAAGGCGCGAGCCGCATCGTGCAGGCGGAGTACGAGTGGCCGCTGCAGTCGCATGCGAGCATGGGTCCCGCGTGCGCGATTGCCGACGTGAGGAAGGGCGAGGCGCGGCTGTGGACCGGCACGCAGAAACCCCACTTCGCGCGCGACGGGGTGGCAAGGATCGCGGGGATTCCGGTCGACAAGGTGCGCGCGACGTGGGTCATGGGTCCGGGATCCTACGGCCGCAATGACGCTGGTGATGCGGCACATGACGCCGCGCTGCTGTCGAAGCTGACCGGCCGGCCGGTGCGCGTCCAGTACATGCGGCACGAAGGCACGGGCTGGGATCCCAAGGGTCCCGCCGCCGTATTCCGCGGCAAGGCCGGCCTCGATGCGGCGGGCAACGTCGTGGCCTACGAGTTCTACGGAAAAGGATTCACGCGCCAGGAAGTGGCGACCAACGAGTCCAACCCCAAGGACACGCTCGCCGGGCAGCTGACCGGCTGGAAGCCCAAAGCCAACATCATCTTCCAGCACCCGGCGGAAGTGTACGGATTCGAGAACAAGCGCTGCTGGTGGGAGACGATTCCGACGCTGCTCGAGCGCGGGTCGCCGCTGCGCGTGAGCCACCTGCGCGACCCCCTCGGACCGGAGCTTCATTTCGCCAGCGAGTCATTCATCGATGAAGTCGCGCTGGCGGCAGGTGCCGACCCGGTCGCGTTCCGGCTGCGCCATCTCGCGCACGATGCGCGTCATTCGGCGGTCGTGAAGGCGGCCGCGGAGAAGGCGCGATGGAAGGCCCGACCCAATCCCAACCGCGGCCGGGGCGACGTCATGACCGGACGCGGCATCTCCTACACGGAGCGGAACGGCACCATCGTCGCCATGATTGCTGAGGTCGAAGTGGACCGCCGCAGCGGACGCGTGTGGGCGAAGAAATTCACTGTCGCGCACGATTGCGGGCAGATCATCAATCCGGAGGGGCTCAAGCTCACCATCGAGGGCAATATCGTGATGGCACTCTCGCGCACGCTCTTCGAGGAAGTGCTCTTCACGCAAAACAACGTCGCGAGCGTAGACTGGGCGACCTACCCGATCCTGGAGATGGCCGACGCTCCGGAAGCGATCGACATCGCGCTCATCAACCGGCCCGAGATGGCGCCGCAGGGCGCCGGCGAGCCGTCGACGCGCACGGTGCCGGCGGCGGTAGCGAACGCGATCTTCGACGCAACCGGCGTGCGCGTGCGCAAGGTGCCGATCACGCCGGAGCGCATGAAGGCCGCTCTCGCCCGCGCCTAGGCGAACGATCGGCCACGGCCCTCTCGTCATTCCCGCGGAGGCGGGAATCCAGGTAATTGCCATGCCCCGCTTCTGCGCCAACCTGACGATGCTCTGGAACGAGCTCGACTTCATGGACCGCTTTGGCGCCGCGGCGAAGGCGGGATTCCGGGGGGTCGAATACCTCTTTCCCTATGAGCATGACAAGGCACGCATCGCCGCCGAATTGAAGAAGCACGGGCTCGTCCAGGTCCTGCACAACCTGCCTGCGGGCAACTGGGCGAAGGGCGAGCGCGGCATCGGCTGCCACCCCGACCGCATGAAGGAATTCCAGGCCGGCGTCGCGACGGCGATCGAGTACGCGACGGCGCTCGGATGCGGGCAGTTGAACTGCCTTGCCGGGATCCGCCCGCGCAACACCGACCCGAACGACGCGCGCGAGACGTTCATCAAGAACCTCCAGTATGCCGCGCCCCGCTTGAAGGACGCCGGGATCAGGCTCCTGATCGAGCCGATCAACACTCGCGACATCCCCGGCTTCTTCCTGTGCTACTCGAAGCAGGCGCTCGACATCATCACGGCGGTCGGCTCGGACAACCTGTTCCTGCAATTCGATCTCTATCACGCGCAGGTCATGGAAGGCGACCTGGCGCGCACGATCGAGACCAACCAGGATCGGATCCCGCACGTGCAAATCGCCGACAACCCCGGGCGCAATGAACCCGGCACCGGCGAGATCAATTACCCCTTCCTGTTCGGTCAAATGGATCGTCTCGGCTACTCCGGCTGGGTTGGCTGCGAATACAAGCCGAAGACGACGACCGAAGCGGGGCTCGGGTGGATCAAGCCCTACCTCAAGCACTGAGCCACGGGCGTGCTTGACGAGGGGGGACCCCGGCGACACAATCCGCGACACCGCCGCATTCCGTCACGCAACCCCATCGAGCACAGGAGGAGTCATGAAACGCACATTTCTCGCCGCTCTTTCCGCCGCGCTGCTGGCGTCGCCCGCCTTCGCGCAGCAACTGAGGATGATGACCGGTCCACAGGGTGGCTCGTGGTATCCACTGGGGGGCGCGATCCAGGGGATCCTCGAGAAGAACATACCGGGCGTGACGATGTCCGTTGCTCCCGGCGCGGGCATCTCGAACGTGCTGGGCGTGCAGACCGGCAAGGCCGACCTGGGCTTCGGCAACGCCAGCTCGACCTACGACGGGGTGCTCGGCCGCGATCCCTTCAAGCAGAAGACCGCCAACGTCTGCCATGTCGCGACGCTCTACTTCCAGTACTTTCATGCGGTCGCGCTGGCTGATGCGGGCGTGAAGAACCTCGGTGAAGCCAAAGGCAAGGCACTCACCACCCAGCAGAAGGGGAACACCGGCGAGCAGATGACGCGTGATGCGCTGAAGGTGTATGGCCTCGACTACGGCAAGATGTCGAAGGTGAACTTCGGTTCCTACACCGACTCGGTGTCCCAGCTGAAGGACGGGCACGCCCAGATCTTCACCCTCATCACGACCGTCCCGGCTTCCGCGATCATGGATCTCGCCTCCGCGCGCGACGTCCGCGTGCTCGAGATCCCCGACGACAAGTTCAGGGCCGCGCAGGCGCTCAACCGCGGCTACGACCGGCGCATCATCAAGGCGGGCAGCTATCCGAAGCAGGACCGGGACGTGCAGACCATCGGCACCTGGACCCACCTCATCGCAAGCTGCAAGCTGCCGGAAGCCCTCGTCTACAACATCACCAAGGCGCTCGCGAGCAACGTCGAGACCCTCGGCAACGTCGTGGCGGCGGTGAAAGGCCTGTCCGTCAAGGACATGGCGACCGACGTGGGCGTACCGTTGCACCCCGGGGCCAGGAAGTTCTACCAGGAGGCAAAGGCGCTCTAGCGCCTGGCGAAATGACAGCGGCGCGAGCCCTCGCGCCGCTGTTTTTTTGTCCGACTGCGGAAAGTAGCGGATGAGCGCTGAACGCGTCATCAAGATCAGCATCGCGCTGATTGCGGTCGGCATGTCGGTCTACCACCTGACGGTCGCCTTCATCGGCGCACCTCAGCAGCTCTTCTTCCGCAGCACCCATCTGCTATTCGCCATGGCGCTCGTGTTCCTGATCTATCCCAGCTTCCGGGGGCAGGCAAAGGCAGAAGGAGCCGTGCGCGACGACGCCGGCGGCACGCTCGGCGCGACGCCTTCGGCACGGGCCTCGTGGCTTGACCTCGCACTCATCGCGGCGACCGCCGTGACCATCGTCTATGTCTGGTGGAACCACGAGCACCTTATCACTCGCTTTGTGTTCGTCGAGGACCCCGCCGATATCGAGCTGATCCTCGGATTCGTCTTCACGGCGCTGGTACTGGAGGCGACACGCCGCGTGATCGGCTGGGCGTTGCCGGCGACAGCATTGCTTTTCCTCGCCTACGCGCTTTTCTACGCCAATACCCGCCCGCAGCAGCTGATCGAGATCATGTACCTCACCACCGAAGGCATCTTCGGCCCGACGCTCGGAGTGTCCGCGGCGTACGTGATCCTGTTCGTGCTGTTTGGCGCCTTCATGGAGCGCACGGGGGTCGGCAGGCTGTTCATGGATTTTGCCCTGTCGCTAACCGGCCACACGGCAGGCGGCCCCGGCAAGGTGGCAGTGGTGAGTTCCAGCCTGTTTGGTACCGTCTCGGGCAGCGCGGTCGCCAACGTGCTGGTAGACGGCCCGATCACCATTCCGCTCATGAAGCGCAGCGGCTTCCGGCCGGCGTTCGCCGCTGCGGTCGAGTCGGTCGCGTCCACGGGCGGGCAGATCATGCCCCCGATCATGGGCGCGGCGGCCTTCGTGATGGCCGAATTCCTCGCGGTGAGCTATCTGCAGGTGACGCTGTGGGCCCTGATCCCCGCCGTTCTTTACTACGTCGCCGTGTTCTTCGCCGTGCACTTCGAGTCGAAGCGCGTCGGACTGCTCGGGCTGCCGCGCGCGGAATGCCCCCAACTCGGCGTGGTCCTGCGCGAGCGTGGCCATTTGTTCATTCCGATCCTGGTGATCCTGATCGGGCTCTTCGCCGGCTACAGTGCCCCGCTTTGCGCGCTGGCCGGAACGCTTTCCTGCGTCCCGGTCGCGCTGCTGCGCAAGGGCACCCGCCAGGGCATCACGTGGCGCACGGTGTGGGGCGCGCTCGAGGATGGCGCGAAGAACTCGATCGCCGTGGCGCTCGCCTGCGCCTGCGCGGGAATCATTATCGGAGTCATCACGCAGACCGGCGCGGCCATCAATTTCACGAGCCTGGTGGTGGGGCTCGCGCGAGACCTGCTGCCGCTCGCGCTCGTGCTCACGATGCTCGCCGGCATCGTGCTCGGCATGGGCATGCCGACGACGCCCGCCTACATCGTCATGGTGTCGCTCCTGGTACCGGCATTGATCAAGCTTGGCGCGATTCCTCCCGCGGCGCACATGTTCGCGTTTTACTTCGCGATCCTCTCCGCGATCACGCCCCCGGTCGCGCTCGCCGTCTACGCGGCCGCCGGTCTCGCGAAGGCCAACCTGTGGCAGGCGGGCTGGACCGCCGTGCGGGTAGGCGCCGCTGGATTCATCGTGCCGTTCATGTTCGTATTCGAGCCCTCGCTCCTCATGATCGGCGGGTGGCAGGTGATCCTGCACTCGTTCGTCTCAGCCACCATCGGCACGATCTGTCTGGCGGCGGGACTCTTTGGATACCTGTTTCGCGAAGCGCGCCTCTGGGAGCGCGTCTCCCTGGTGGCTGCCGCGGTGCTGCTAATCAAGCCGGGACTGATCACGGACGCAATCGGGATCGGACTCATCGTGGTCGTCGTGACGAGCCAGCTCGCCTTCCGCGGCGCAAAGCCGATTGCCGGCGACCGCGCCGTGGAATAGAGGAGGACAACTATGAGCAACATCGGATTCATCGGACTCGGCATCATGGGCAAGCCCATGGCCGGCAATCTCATCAAGGGCGGGCACACGCTCTTTCTTCATTCGCGCAGCGGCGTGCCGCAGGAGCTGACGGCGGCTGGCGGCAAGGCCTGCGCCAGCGCAAAGGAGGTGGCGCAGAAGGCCGACATCGTTATCACCATGGTGCCGGACACGCCCGATGTCGAGAAGGCGCTCTTCGGGCCGAACGGCGTCGCCGAGGGTCTATCCCGGGGCAAGACCGTCGTGGACATGAGCTCGATCTCGCCGATCGAAACCAAGAATTTCGCCAAGCGCATCAACGAGCTCGGCTGCGAATACCTCGACGCCCCGGTGTCCGGCGGTGAAGTCGGCGCGAAGAACGCCGCGCTCACCATCATGGTGGGCGGCAGCCAGGCGACCTTCGACAAGGTGAAGCCGCTGTTCGATCTGATGGGCAAGAACATCACTCTGGTGGGTGGCAACGGCGACGGCCAGACCTGCAAGGTGTGCAATCAGATCATCGTCGCCCTCAACATCGAGGCGGTGAGCGAGGCGCTGGTGTTCGCGTCGAAAGCCGGCGCCGATCCAGCACGGGTGCGCCAGGCTCTGATGGGCGGCTTCGCAGCATCGCGTATTCTTGAAGTGCACGGCGAGCGCATGATCAAGCGCACCTTCGATCCCGGATTCCGGATCGAGCTGCACCAGAAGGATCTGGGCCTTGCGCTTTCCGGCGCCCGGGCCATGGGCGTCAGCCTGCCGAACACCTCCACCGCGCAGCAGCTCTTCAACGCCTGCGTGGCGGCTGGCGGCGCGAAATGGGATCACTCCGCGATGGTGCGCGCGCTCGAGAAGATGGCCAATCACGACGTTGCGAAGCTGTGATTGACGCCAGCACCGGCCCCGCCTGGCACTAAATTCCCGCCGTGCTGCCCGAGTTTGAGCGGCGCCTCGTCGAGCGGCTGCTCGACCGCTTCTACGACCGGCGGCTCCTCGCCCACGTCGAGCATCAGAGCCGGCTCGGCCACGCCATCCGCGGAAACTCCATCACGCTGTTCGAGCTGCGGCCGGACTTCGACGATCCGGCGACCTGGGCAAGATCGCCGATTGCGCAATTCCGGTTCAGTCCCGCCAAGAGCTTATGGTCGCTTTACTGGCACGATCGGAACCAGCGCTGGAGGCTGTACGGCGACATGGCGGCCACCCGGAACTTCGAATCACTGCTCTCCGAGGTCGACCGCGATCCCACATCCATTTTTTGGGGGTGAGAGCCCGCATGAAGCGCGTGCGCCGCTCGCAACGCGCCATTGCCCGCGCGCAGCCGGAATCGCTGTCACCGCCGGCTGGATTTCCGCACCGCCGGGTTGAGCTTGTCGATATCCGCCTTGACCTGCTCGCGGCCCCGCTCGTAGACGATCTCCCGCCCCATCACCGATCCGGCGTAAGCGAGGCCATTCCGAGTCGGCGTCAGCGTGCATTTGACATTATGGATGCCTTCCCCGATCACGACTTCGATGTGCTCGGGCCGCTTGTTCAGCACCACGACGTCGATGGTCTGCCCGGTTTCGGTTATCCGTACCTTGATCTTCTCGATGCTCATAAGAAACAGGAGGTCGGGACCCGCATTGACATATGATAATCTAAGAACTAACCCCTTCGTGACCCCGTTCGTTAGAATCCGCGCATGACCGCGGTCGCCAATCGAGTCACCGTTGACCTCACCCGCCAGCGCGAGGTGGTCGCCGCGTTGGGAGCCGTTCTGCCGCAATCCTCCATCCTGTTCGATCATGAGGACGTCAAGCCCTACGAGTGCGACGGGCTGACCGCCTATCGCCAGGTGCCGATGGTGGTGGCGCTGCCCGAAACCGAGGAGCAGGTTTGTCGCATTCTCAAGACCTGCCACGCCCTCAAGGTGCCGGTGGTCGCGCGCGGTGCGGGTACAGGGCTCTCGGGTGGGGCGCTCCCTCTTGGAAACGGGGTGTTGCTTTCACTCGCGAAATTCGCGCGCATCGTCGACGTTGACGAGCGGGCGCGCACCGCACGCGTGCAACCCGGCGTGCGCAACCTTGCGATCTCGGACGCGGTCGCGCCGCTGGGTCTTTACTACGCGCCGGACCCCTCGAGCCAGCTCGCATGCAGCATCGGCGGCAACGTCGCGGAGAATTCCGGCGGCGTCCACTGTCTCAAGTACGGGCTCACCGGGCACAACATATTGAAGCTCCGTGTCGCCACCATCGAGGGCGACGTCGTCGAGATCGGGAGCGAGGCGCTCGATGCCGCAGGCTTCGATCTTCTGGCGCTGCTGACCGGCTCCGAGGGCCTGCTCGCGGTGGTCCTGGAGGTGACGGTCCGGCTGCTGGCGAAGCCGGAATACGCACAGGTCGTGATGGCGGCATTCGACGACGTCGAGAAGGCCGGCCAGGCGGTGGCGAAGGTCATTGCCGCCGGCATCATCCCCGCGGGTTTCGAGATGATGGACCAGGCTGCCACCCGCGCGGTGGAGGGCTTCGCGCGCGCCGGCTACCGCACGGACGTCGCCGCTGTGCTGCTGTGCGAGACCGACGGCACGCGCGAGGAGGTGGACGACGAGATCCGGCGCGTCCGGGATCTGATGGAAGCGAGCGGCGCGGTGCAAACGGAAGCCTCGCGCGACGAGGCGCAGCGCCTGCGGTTCTGGGCCGGGCGCAAGGCGGCGTTTCCCGCGGCCGGGGCCATCTCGCCGGATTATTACTGCATGGACGGAACCATCCCCCGCCGGCGCCTGGGCGAGGTGCTGCGCAAGATCACGCAGCTCGAATCCAAGTACGGGCTGCGCTGCGCCAACGTGTTCCACGCCGGCGACGGGAACCTGCACCCCCTCATCCTCTACGACGCGAACCAGCCGGGCGAGCTCGAGCGCACGGAAGCTTTCGGCGCGGAAATTCTCGAGCTGTGCCTCGAAGTGGGCGGCACGATTACCGGGGAGCACGGCGTGGGCGTGGAAAAGATCAACTCGATGTGCGTGCAGTTCAAGCCCGCCGAGCTCGAGACCTTCCACCGCATCAAGCACGCCTTCGACCCGGACGGCCTCCTCAATCCGGGCAAGGCCGTGCCCACGCTGCACCGCTGTGCCGAGTACGGCCGGATGCACGTGCATCGGGGGCGGGAGAAGTTCCCCGACTTGCCGCGCTTCTGAACCCGTGCAGGAAATCGCAGAAAACCTGTCGCGGCTGATTCGCGAAGCGGCGAAGCAGACGCGTCCGTTGTGCATACGAGGCGGGGGCACGAAAGACTTCTACGGCGGCTCAATCCACGGCTACAAGCTCAACATTGGGGACTATCGCGGGATCGTCGCCTACGAGCCGACCGAGCTGGTGATCAGCGCGCGCGCCGGCACTCCCCTCTCCGAAGTCGAAGGCGCGCTGCGGCAAAAGAATCAGATGCTCGCGTTTGAGCCGCCGCACTTTGGCGAGGGTTCAACGCTGGGCGGCTGTGTCGCGGCGGGTCTCTCCGGCCCGCGCCGCCCCTACGCCGGGGCGGTGCGCGATTTCGTGCTGGGTGTGCGCATCCTGGACGGCAAGGGCGATGACCTCACGTTCGGCGGCCAGGTCATGAAGAACGTCGCCGGCTACGACGTTTCGCGTCTCATGGCGGGCTCTCTCGGCACGCTCGGCGTGCTGCTCGAGGTATCGCTCAAGGTCCTGCCCCTTCCGGCATATGAGGCCACGTTGCTTCTCAAACGCCGGGAGGCGGAAGCCCTATCGCTCATGAACGAATGGGCGGCCCGTCCCTTGCCGGTCACGGCGACCGGGTATCGCGACGGCGATCTCCGCGTACGGCTGTCCGGCGCGCAAGTTGCGGTGGAGGCTGCAATGAAGAAAATCGGGGGCCAAGCAGCGCCCCCCTCGGTAGCGGAGCGCTACTGGGCAGGCATCCGCGAGCAGACGGATCCCTTTTTTGCGGGCGAGGAGCCGCTGTGGCGCCTGTCGGTCAAGTCGACGACGCCACCGCTCGATCTTCCCGGCGCGCAGTTAATCGAGTGGGGCGGCGCGTTGCGCTGGTTGCGATCGCGCGCCGGGACGGCAACGATACGCGACGCTGCGGCGCGTGCCGGCGGGCACGCCACCCTGTTCCGGGGCGGCGACAGATCGCAGGGCGTGTTCCATCCGCTTCCGCCGGTCCTGATGAAGCTGCATCACAACCTGAAGCAGGCCTTCGATCCAGCCGGTGTCCTGAATCCCGGACGGCTGTATCCCGATCTTTGACCAGCGCTAACCGTGCAGACGAGCCTCGCACCATTCATCAGGGACACGCCGGAAGGACGGGAGGCCGACTCGATCCTGCGCAAGTGCACGCATTGCGGAATGTGCACGGCCACCTGCCCGACCTATCAGCTCCTCAACGACGAGCTCGACAGCCCGCGCGGGCGCATCTACCTTATCAAGCAGGTGCTCGAGGGCGCAACGCCTACGGCAAGGACGCAATTGCACCTCGACCGCTGTCTCACCTGCCGCGCGTGCGAGACCACCTGCCCGACCGGCGTGCGCTACGGGCGGCTCGTGGACATCGGCCGGCACCTCGTAGAGGAGCGCGTCGCGCGCGGTCCGCTCGCATCCGCATGGCGTGGCGCGCTCGATACCGTGATCTCCAGCGCGTCCCTGTTCGGGCCGATGCTCAAGATCGGGCAGCTGGCGCGCCCGCTCTTGCCTTCCGCGCTTAAGCGCAAAGTGCCGCCAGCGGCCGCGCCGGCCGGCGCGTGGCCCGCGACGGTGCACGCGCGCAGGATGCTCGTGCTCGAGGGTTGCGTGCAGCCGAGCCTCTCGCCCGCGACCAACGCCGCGGCGGCACGTGTGCTCGACCGGCTCGGCATATCGCTCGTGCGCGCCGCCGGCGCCGGATGTTGCGGCGGCGTGTCATTTCACCTCAACAAGCAGGAAAAAGCGCTCGACGTCATGCGCCGAACGATCGACGCGTGGTGGCCGAATATCGAGCAGGGCGTGGAGGCGATCGTGATTGCCGCCAGCGGCTGCGGCGTGACGGTGAAGGAATACGGGCACTACCTGGCGCAGGACCCCGCCTACGCTGCCAAGGCCAAGCGCGTCTCCGAGCTCGCGAGAGACATCAGCGAGGTAATCATCGCCGGGAAGGACAAGCTGCGCTCCCTCATCCCCCAGCCCTCATCCCTCAGCCCTCGTCAGCGAATAGCCTTCCACAGTCCTTGCACCCTGCAGCACGGCATGAAATTGCGGGGCAACGTGGAGAACCTGTTGCGCGACTTGGGCTATTCGCTGACGGATGTGCCGGACGCCCACCTGTGCTGCGGCTCAGCCGGCACCTATTCGATCCTCCAGCCGGAGCTGTCGCAACGCCTGCTCGCAAACAAAATTGCGTCCCTGGAAAGCGGCGCGCCTGTGGCCATCCTCACCGCCAACATCGGCTGCCAAGTGCATCTCCAAGCGGCGACCGCGCTGCCGGTCAGGCACTGGATCGAGGCGTTGGAGCACACCCTGGACCGGGCCAGTTCTGGTACTTTACGCTAAGTACCTGATTTAAGTACTTGTACTAAATACGTAAAGAGAGTACGATTCCTGCCGGGAAACCACCGGAGGAGTCGTAATGCTCGCTCTCAACCCGCGCGTCGCCTCGCGCACGCTGGAGATTTCGGCTCCCGTCGCACGCGATGACGCCCGTCCTGCCGGGACCACAACCCTTCCGCCGATACCCGTCTTCGAGCAGGCGTTCTGGACTCACCGCCAACGGCAAGCAAGCTCGATACACGAAATCTCCTACCGCGCCTGCTTCAAGCCGCAGCTGCCTGCCTACTTCATCGAGCGCCTCACGCGTGAGGGCGACGTCGTCTACGATCCCTTCAGCGGGCGCGGCACGACGGCGGTCGAGGCCGCGCTGCATGGGCGCGCAGTCGTCGCCAACGACGTCAGCCCGCTCTCCCAGATCCTGACGCGCCCGCGGCTGGAGCTCCCGTCGATCGCGGACATCGACGCGCGCCTGCGGTCGCTGCGCTTCACTGCCCGGCCGCGCACGAGCCTCGACTTGTCGATGTTCTTCCATCCTGACACCGAGCACGCGATCCTCGCCTTGCGCGAATACCTCCAGCGGCGCCGCAATGCCGGAGCCGAGGACGCCGTCGACCGCTGGATCCGCATGGTGGCGACCAACCGGCTCACCGGGCATTCGGCGGGCTTCTTTTCGGTATACACGCTCCCGCCCAACCAGGCCGTCTCCACAGAGGATCAGATCCGCATCAACGCGCGCCTGAAGCAGGAGCCGGAGTTCCGCGACGTGCGCGCGCTGATCATGAAGAAGTCCCTGCAGCTCCAGGGCCGGCTTTCCGCGTCCGACCGGTGGCGGCTGCGCTCGGCGGCGGCGGGCGCGGGCCTGCTCGAGGAGGACGCATCCACGACGCCCGCGATCCTCACCGCAAGCGTCCAGCTCACGGTCACCTCGCCTCCGTTCCTGGATGTCGTGCAGTACGCCCGCGACAACTGGCTGCGCTGCTGGTTCAACGGGCTCGACGCGGAGGCAATCGGCGCCCGCATCACCATGAGCCGGACGGTGGAGCAATGGGCGCAGGCGATGCGCCCGGTGCTGCGTGAGCTCTACCGCGTGACGCGGCCGGGAGGGTGGGTCGCTTTCGAGGTCGGCGAGGTCCGGCGCGGCGAGGTGAAGCTCGAGGAAACCGTGGCGCCGCTCGGGGTCGACGCCGGTTTCGATTGCGCCGCGATCCTGATCAACGCGCAGAGCTTCACCAAGACCGCCAACATCTGGGGTGTCGCGAACAACCGGCTCGGGACCAACTCCAACCGGATCGTGCTTTTCCGCAAGGCGTAACCGCCGCCACCCCTCATCCCAACCGTCCCCCAAGCGGGGAAGGAGATTGGCGCTACTTTGGTAGCCAGGCGGTCGGGGCGAGCGCCTGCTCGTCGCTCAGGCAGTCGAGGACGACCGGCTTGCCCATGGCGAGCGCCTGCGGCAGCAACCTTCTCAGCTCGCCCGGCGTCTCGACCCGGAATGCGGCACAGCCCAATGCCTCCGCAACTTTCGCCAGATTGGCCTCTTTCTGGAACCGCCACAACTCGCCTGAGCGGTCGTCGCGTTTCTCCTGGTACGCGGCCTTCACCAGCGGGATTTCCTGATTCAGGGACCCGTTGTCGTTGATCACCACGACGAGATTGATACCGTGGCGCGCGGCGGTTTCTAACTCCGGAAGGTGATAGTAAAGCCCGCCGTCTCCGGTGAAGCAGATCACGGGCCGATCGGGCAGCGCACACTTCACGCCCATCGCGCCGGGCAATCCCCATCCGAGCGAGCCCTCGCAACGAATGTAGCGCTGGCCGGGCTGCGTGATGTCGATCATCTGGCCGCTCCACATGCCGGCGTGGCCCGTATCCGAAACCAGGACGCCGTTCGCAGGCAGCGCTTGCGCGATCTCGCGGCAAATGCGCTCGGGGCGCAGCGGCACTGCGTCAGATGTTAGTTTCGGCTCTGCCGCCCTGCGCCATTCGGCGATGAGCTCGCGCACGCGCCCGGTCCAACCTCTCGCGCTCTCCGGCGCCCTGCGCGCCGCGGCGTCGCACATCTGCTTGAGCGTCACCTTGGCATCGCCCAGCAGCGGCACCATGTTCGGGTAATTGCGGCCGAGCTGCTCGGGATCGATGTCGAGCTGGATCACTTGAGTGCCAACAGCGGGAATGCGCCAGTTGGCCGTTACCTGCCCGCCTGCGTGGCTCCCGACGAAGAACACAAGGTCGGCCTCCGCCACCACCCGGTTCGCGCACGCGCGCGAGTAGATGCCGGCGACACCCACCGAAAGGGGATGCGTGTCCAGAATCGCGCCCTTGGCAGTCAGGGACGTCGCGACCGGGATCTGAAGCTTTTCGGCCAACTCGACCAGCTCGGCCTGCGCCTCGGAGACAACGACACCGCCGCCGGCGACGATGACCGGCTTCTGCGCGCTGGAAAGCAGCCCTACGGCGTCGCGCACGCGCTGCGGTTCAGGTCCGGGCCGGAACGCCGGCACGCGCGAGAACTGCGGCTCGACTAGGAATTCGAGATCGGCTTCGCGCTCCACTGCCTGGCCGTGCGAACCGCCTAACCGCAGGTGCACCGGGCCCGGTGCTCCCGAAGTCGCCGTCCGGAAAAGATGCCGCACGAGATCGGGAAGGCGCGCCAGGTCGTCGAGCTGCAGGTTGAGCTTCGTCACCGCGTCGAACTGGGTGAGGTCCTCCACCTCCTGGTAAGCGTGCCGGTAGCGCCCGGCCACGGCGGATCCGCCGGTGATGGCGATCATCGGCGAGCCGGCCATGTAGCCATCGCGCAATCCGGCGGCGAGGTTCGATGCGCCGATCTGCTGGGCAAGGCAGATACCCGGCCGGCCACTTGCGCGCGCGTAGCCGTCCGCCATGTACGCCGCCGCCTTCTCGCCGTGCGTGAGGATCTTGCGGATGCCGAGGTCATCCATCTCCGCGAGCGACTCCATCAGAATCGTGGGCACGAAGAAGACATGCGTGGTCCCGTAGCCCTTCAGCATTTCCGCGAAACACCGCGATCCGGTCATCCTGGGCATCGTTCCGTTCCTCAGCGCAAAAAAAGGTGTCAGGAACCTTTTTTTCTGGTGGGAAATGGCACGCAAACAAAAAAGGTTCCTGACACCTTTTTCGCCATCACCGCTGCAGGCCGCGGCGGCCGGTATTCGTCGCGCGGTAGAGACCACCGTCGCCGGCCGTGAGATAGAGGCTCCCGAGGCTCGCGTCGCCGAACGCGCAACGCATCGGCAGGTCCGCGGGTGCCGGATGCGACTCCAGCACGGTACCGGAAGCCGAGATCACGTAAAGCATCGGCCCAAGGCCACCCTTCCTCCACCCGGCGCACGCCACGATATTGCCCTCGGCTTCGAGGCACATGCCCTCGATGCCGCGTTCGGCGGGCGCGAATTCGAGCATCACTGTGCAGGGACCGAGGCTGCCGTCCCGTTTCGCGGGATAGGCGAGCAACCGGCACGGGTCGCCGCGCTCAGCGTCCCCATCCGCCACGTATAGCGTCTTCTCATCCGCCGACAACAGGAGCGACCGCGGCCCTCTCGTGTCCCGCGTGACCCGCTTGAGCTTCCAGCCGCGGCGCCGCTCGCGCTCGAGGCGCAGCACCGAAGCATGATCGAGGAACGGATAGACCGGCGGGCCATAAGGCGGAGTGCTGTTCCAGGCATCGGCGATCCACACTTGCCCCCGGCGGTCCACGATGACGTCCGTCGGCTGGTTGTGGTGCTTGCCTCCGAGCTGATCGCAGGTGGGAGCCGTCGAGCCGTCTTTCAGAAACTGGACGACGCGCCTGCCGCCCTCCTGGGCGCCGAATACGCTGCCGTCCGCGGCGATGGCGATGCCATGGGTGCGCCCGGTGACCTTGCGGAAGACCTCCGCCATGCCGGTCCCCGGATCGAAGCGCAGGATGCGCTCCTCCTGCACGGCGCTGAAAAGCATGGCGGCACCGTCCCACGCCAGACCACCCGTCCTCCCCTTGTATGGACCCGCAACCAGATGGAATTTCCAGTCCATTGCGAATCCTTCAGCGGGAAGCCACGCCGGCAGCGTTGAGCCGGGTGCGCACGACGGAGCCGATCATGGTGATGTAGAGCGAGCGCCAGTCATCGTCCCCCCAGGCGATATTGGTCGGGTGGTGCCCCGGGGTCTTCAACCGGGCGAGCACCTTGCCCGCGGGATCGTGCACGTAGATGCCGCCCGGCCCCGTGCAGTACACATTGCCCTCGACGTCGCACTTCATTCCATCGGGTACGCCGCGCTCGGGACTCAGGTAGCGGTAGAAGATCCGCGCCCGTCCGAGCGTGCCTCCGGCCCCCACGTCGTAGACGCGGATCAGCCGCTCGCGGCTGCAGTTCACGTAGAGCAGCTTCTCGTCTGGCGAGAAGCACAACCCGTTGGGATAGACATTGTCCGCGGCGACCAGCGTCATCGCCTTACCGTCGGCCGAGATCCGGTACACGCCCTGCACGTCGAGATACTTCTGGAGGTCGTCGGCAACCATGCCGACGTTGAGCAACCCGCCCGGCGGATCGGTGAACCAGATCGAGCCGTCGGACTTCACGACAATGTCGTTGGGGCTGTTGAGCTTCCTGCCCTCCCAGCGCGCGGCGAGCGTCGTGCGCGAGCCGTTCCCTTCAAGGCGGAACACGGTGCGTCCGCCCCACCCCGCGACCAACAGCCGGTTATCGGGATCGAGCGCGAGGCCGTTCGCCTTCGCGGAAGGCCGCAGCACGCGCTTCAGCCCCGCGCCCGGCCTCCATTTCCAGATGGTGTCGCCGATGATGTCGGTAAAGAACAACTGCCGGTTGGCTGCGTCCCACACCGGCCCCTCGCCGAAGATGATATCGCGGGCGATGACATCGAGCGGCGGGTTTTTCCCGACGATCCGCTCCGCGCCCGGCGCGAGCAGGTCGACTTCGATGGAACGATGCCCTTCCCCCTTTGACACTTTCACCCCCACCCTCCTCCATCAAGGGGGAGGGAATCATTATTGGCGACTGGCGATGCTAGGATTTCTGGTAGGTGCCGATCAGCTCGGCTTTCTCGAGCACGTGCCCCTTCATCGCCTGCTCGAGGTCAGCCTTGGTGGGATTCTCCATCGCGGGCAGCGCGGTGGAAAGCGCGTAGAGCTTGTGGAAGTAGCGGTGCCGCCCGATCGGCGGGCACGGCCCGCCGTAGCCGGTGCGCTTCCAGTCGTTGTACCCCTCCAATGTGCCTTTCGGAAGCTCCGCAGTGCGGATCGACTCTTTCAGCGCGCTCGCGATCGACGGAATGTTGTAAAGGACCCAATGCACCCACGTCATGCGTGGCGCCTTGGGGTCCGGCGCGTCGGGATCGTCCACGATCAATACGAAGCTCTTCGTCGCCGCGGGTGCCCCGCTCCAGGCGAGCGGCACGGAAACATCCTCGCCCTGGCAGGTGTAGCGCCTGGGAATCGCGCCGTTGTGGGCAAATGCGTCGGACGTAAGCTTGAGCGCCATATGTCTGACCCGTCATGCCCGCATTCGCGGGAACGACGCTAAAGCTGCTCGAGCATCTTCTCGGCCGAGCTGACTTCGAATTGCCCGGGTTTCTCGAGGTTCACGCGCTTCACGACCCCGTTCTCCACCAGCATCGAGTAGCGCTGGGAGCGCACGCCGAAGCCGCGTTCGGTCAGATCCTGGTCGAGGCCCATGGCCCGGGTGAAGGTCGCGCTGCCGTCGCCCAGCATGCGCACTTTTGCGCCGACCTTCTGATCTTTTCCCCAGGCTGCCATCACCATGGCGTCGTTCACCGACAGGCACCAGATCTCGTCTACCTTTTTCGCCTTGAGCTTGTCTGCAAGATCCACGTATCCGGGGAGGTGCTTGCCGGAACAGGTGCGCGTGAACGCGCCCGGCAGTCCGAAGATCACGATGCGCTTGCCGCGCGTCAGGTCCGAGACCTTGTACGATTCGGGACCCGTGGGACAGCCCTGGGTATATTCGACTGTCAGTTCATTCAGCGTGGCTTCCGGCAGTCGGTCTCCCACCTTGATCATGGCGCTCTCCTTACGGATTGTTCGGTCCGGCGAGGAAGCTCATAGTATATCCCCGCGCGCCGGCCCCCATGACACGATGCGGAATCGCGCCAACCGTCCGCCGGCGGACCGGTAGAATCGAATCTCGCCACCAGCCAGGAGTCAAGCCACGATGCCAGACCTCATGAAGCAATCGCCCTACGGAGTCTTTCTCGAGCACTGCAAGAAGGGCGAGCTGGCCTACCAGATCTCGACTGACGACGGCAAGGCCGTCTTCTATCCGCGGGTGGCGGCGCCGGGGAGCGGCAGCACCAGGCTCGAGTGGCGAGTATCGAAGGGGCTCGGCACGGTCTACTCCACGACCGTTGTCTATTACAAGGACGAGAAGCCGCTCAACGTCGCGCTGATCGACCTCGACGAGGGGTTCCGAATGATGAGCCGGGTGGAGGACATCGATGCCCTCGATGTAAAGATCGGAATGCGCGTGAAGGTGAGAATCCATCCGGGCGACGAGAAGCAGCCGCCCTACCCCGTTTTCGCTCCCCTCCGGCCTGGGGAGGAAGTTCCACACCACCCCGGCTCTTCGAGCCACCCCTCCTCAATAAGGAGGGGAACATGAGCCTTGAACGAGCCAGCGTCGCCGTCGTTGGCGCCGCGGAATCCGATCTCGGGCAGGTCGCGCCCCACACCAGCCCGGTCGATCTCATGGCCCAGGCGACTTTGCGCGCGCTGGACGACTGCGGGCTGAAGCTCTCGGACATCGACGGCGTGTTCTCGGCCGCAACCCAGGTGCGCACCGCGCCGATGACGCTCGCGGAGTACCTGCGCATCAAGCCCGGCTATTTCGACGGGACGGCCATCGGCGGCTCCTCCTTCATGTCGCATGTCGCGCACGCGCAGGCTGCGATCGAGCACGGGTTGTGCAACGTGGCCCTGATCGCATACGGCAGCACGCAGCGCTCGGTCTCGCGCGCCGCCGCGTCGCCCCGCGAATTCAACCCCTACGAGACGCCGTACCGGCCGTTCATGCCGTCATCGGCTTACGCCATGGCAGCCGCGCGCCACATGCACCAATTCGGCACCACGCGCGAGCAGCTCGCGGAAGTCGCGGTGGCCGCACGCAAATGGGCGCTCCTCAATCCAAAGGCCTGGGAAAAGGAGCCGCTCACGGTCGAGCAGGTATTGAAATCGCGCATGGTGAGCTATCCCTTTACGGTGCGCGACTGCTGCCTGGTCGTCGACGGCGGCGGCGCGATCATCCTCACTTCCGCGGCGCGCGCGAACGCGCTCAAGAAGAAGCCGGCCTATGTGCTGGGCGTCGGCGAGGCGCTCTCGCACGCCAACATTTCCAGCATGCCGGACCTGACAGTAACCGCCGCGAGCGTATCCGGACCGAAGGCCTTCGGCATGGCAAAGCTGAAGCCCGCCGACGTGGACATGCTCTCGCTCTACGACGCGTTCACCATCACGCCGATCCTGTTTCTCGAGGACCTGGGTTACTGCCCCAAGGGCGAGGGCGGGCGTTTCGTTTCGAGCGGCGCGATCGCCCCGGGCGGCAAGCTCCCGGTCAACACGAGCGGCGGCGGTCTCTCCTACTGCCATCCCGGCATGTATGGCCTGCTGGTGATGATCGAGGCGATACGCCAGGTGCGCGGCGAATGCGACAAAAGGCAGGTCAAGGACTGCGAGGTCGCCCTCGCGCACGGCAATGGCGGCGTCCTGTCCAGCCAGTGCACCGTGATCTTCGGCGGGCCGTCAACGGTCTGATGGCGATCAATTACGACAAGCTGGTCAACTGGAGCATCCCCGAGGTCGAGCAGCGCCTGACAAAGCGCGACACCATGCTCTATGCGCTGGGCGTGGGTCTCGGCACCGACCCCTGCGATGCGGGCCAGCTGAAATTCGTCTACGAGCAAGGATTGCAGGCGCTGCCGACGATGGCCATCATCCTCGGCTATCCCGGCCCCTGGCACGCGCATCCCGATACCGGCATCACCCGCAGCCACGTGGTGCATGGCGAGCAGGGGTTCCGCATCCTCAAGGCGCTGCCGGTGGAAGGCGACGTCGTCGGCAAGACGCGCGTGACCGGTGTCGTGGACAAGGGCAAGGACCGGGGCGCGCTGCTCTTGACCGAGTGCACGGTGCGGGAAAAGGCAAGCGGGAGCATCCTCTGCGCGCTCGAATCCACCACATTCTGCCGCGCCGACGGCGGCTTCGGCGGACCCGATGGCCCGGTGAAGTCGCCGCACCCCCTGCCTGAAACGCCGCCGCAACACGTGTGTGACCTGCCGACCCTGCCGCAGGCGGCGCTCATCTACCGGCTCTCCGGCGACTACAATCCGCTGCATGCCGACCCCGCGTACGCGATCAAGGCAGGCTTCAGGATGCCGATCCTGCACGGGCGTTGCACCTTCAGCATCGCCGGGCATGCGATCCTGAAGACGCTCTGCGGTTACGATGCATCGCGCTTCGTCGCGATGGAGGGGCGCTTCTCCTCCCCGGTCTATCCCGGCGAGACGATACGCACCGAGATGTGGCGGGACGGGAACATCATTTCGTTCCGCTCCAGCGTCCCCGCGCGCGGAGTCACGGTACTGAACAACGGCCGGGCCGAAATACGGTGACGAGTCACGAGAAACGAGAAACGGAATCCGACATGGCGAACAGAATGGTGGAAGGGAAAGTGGTGGTGGTAACCGGCGCGGGCCGCGGCATTGGCGCTGCCATCGCACAGCTGATGGCAGCTCACGGGGCCAAGGTCGTCGTCAACGACATCGGCGCCTCGCTCGCGGGGGAAGGCGGTGACCGCTCGCCCGCGGTGGAAGTCGTCGCCGAGATCAAGAAGGCCGGCGGCGAGGCGGTTCCCAGCTTCGACAGTGTCGCGGAATTCGCCTCCGCCGCGAAGATCATCCAGTGCGCGGTGGACACCTTCGGGCGCATCGACTGCGTAGTCAACAACGCGGGCATCCTGCGCGACGTCATCTTCCACAAGATGACAGAGGACGACTGGGACTCGGTGGTCAAGGTGATGCTGAAGGGGGCGTTCAACACGTCCCGCCACGCCGCCGATCACTTCCGCCGGCAGGAAAGCG
This sequence comes from Burkholderiales bacterium, assembly GCA_036555615.1. GTDB lineage: Bacteria > Pseudomonadota > Gammaproteobacteria > Burkholderiales > SG8-41 > SG8-41. The sequence continues at coordinate 29,240 of DATBKZ010000048.1, forward strand.
GCTGTCTCGTGCACATGACCTCGACCTCGGGGCTGGTCGGCGCGATGGGGCAGGTGAACTACGGCGCGGCGAAGCTCGGCATGGTGGGGCTCTCGAAGAACATCGCGATCGACATGGCGCGCTTCAACGTGCGCTCCAACTGCATCGCCCCCGTTGCCTGGACCCGCATGACGGCTTCGATCCCGGCAAAGGATCCCGCCTCCACCAAGCGCGTCGAGCAACGCAAGCAGGTCACCGCGGAACACAACGCGCCGCTCGCCGTGTTTCTCGCGAGCGATGCGGCAAAGGACGTCACCGGACAGGTGTTCTCGGTGCGCAAGAACGAGATCTTCCTGATGAGCCAGTCGCGGCCGCTGCGCGGCGTCCACCGCTCCGAGGGGTGGACGCCGGAGACCTGCGCCGAGCACATGCTGCCCGCGCTGAGGAGCTGGTTCTTCCCGCTCGACCGCACGGCAGATGTCTTTTCGTGGGACTCTATCTGACGAGGTTCCTCCCCCTCGGGGGGAAGGCCAGAATGGGAGTGGTTCGAGGAACAATTCGATGAACGTTCGATTGGACAAAGATGGGGCGGTCGCGACGCTGACGCTGGACCGGCCGGAGCGGTTGAACGCGATGGCGGATCCCATGTGGGATGCGTTGCACGCGCACCTGGGCACGATCGCCGCCGACGAGGCCATTCGCGCCGTGATCCTGACCGGCGCCGGCCGCGCGTTCTGCTCGGGGGGTGACGTTACCGGCATGGCCAAGTCCGACATCGTGTCGGGGCGCGCGCGCTCCCAGCGGCGCCACCGCGCCGTGCTCGCGCTCTACAACCTGGAGAAGCCGGTCATCGCCGCCGTCCGGGGTGCCGTATACGGCATCGGCAATGCCCTCGCCCTCGCCTGCGATCTCGTCATCGCATCGGACACCGCGAAGTTCTCGATGGCGTTCAAACGGGTGGGCATCGTGCCCGACGGCGGCGCGATCTTCTTCCTGACGCAGAACCTCGGCATCGCTCGCGCAAAAGACCTCGTCTACACGGCCCGCGTCGTCCCTGCCGCCGAGGCGCTCGAGCTCGGGCTCGTGGCCCGCGTCGTGCCCGACGCGAAGCTCGAAGCGGAGGCGCGCGCGCTGGCGGTCGAGATGGCGGAATCCGCAACCTATGCGCTTGCGCTCGCCAAGAAGATGTTCCATTCGATGTACGTGCCGACCCTCGAGCAGCTCCTGGAGCTGGAGACGCTCGCCTCGGGCGCCGCGCGGCTCACGCACGATCACCAGGAGGGGGTCGCCGCCTTCAAGGAGAAGCGCCCGCCCCGATTCCAGGGGAGGTGACGACATGAAGCTGCACTGGTCGCCGCGTTCGCCATTCGTGCGCAAGGTGATGGTTTTCGCGCACGAAGCCGGGCTCGCCGCCCGCATTGAAACCGTGCCCACGACGGTCGCCATGACGCAGGCCAACCCGGACCTGTTGCGCGTCAATCCGATCGGCAAGATACCGGCCCTGGTTACGGACGACGGCATGGTGCTCTACGACTCCACCGTCATCTGCGAGTACCTCGACAGCCGGCATGCCGGCGCCAAGCTCTTCCCGCAGCAGCCCGAGCGGCGCTGGCAGGCCCTGCGCTGGCACGCGCTCGCCGACAACATGCTGGACAACCTGATCCTGTGGCGCAACGAGACGCTGCGCCCCAAGGCCCAGCAGTCGCCCGAGACGATTGCAGCCTGGGAACGCAAGATCCGCTCGGCGCTCTCCGCCCTGGACAAGGACGCGGAGGCGCTCGGCAAGGCCCCCGTCAGCATCGGCCACGTCGCCATCGGCGTGGCCTTGGGCTACATCGACTTCCGCTTCCCCGGGTTTGGCTGGCGCGAAGCCAACAAGAAAATTGCGGCGTGGTACGAGACGTTCTCCCAGCGCCCGTCCATGCGGAATACCCTGCCAGTCGACGCATGACGGCGGCACCGCCCGTACGTCGCAGCACCATCGACCGGGGAGACGCCCGGATCGAGGTTCTGGCGCAGGGATCCGGTCCCCCGGTCGTGATGATTCCTTCCCTCGGCCGCCCGGCGGAGGACTTCGACGATCTGTCGCGGCGACTCGCGGAGGCCGGCTACCGGGCGCTGCGACCCCAGCCTCGCGGCATCGGCGGCAGCACGGGGCCGATGCAGGGGATCACGCTGCACGACTTCGCGCGCGACGTGGCGGCCGTGATCGAGCACAATGGCGGCGAGCCCGCCGTCGTCGCCGGCCATGCATTCGGCAACTTCGTCGCGCGCACGACGGCGGCAGATTTCCCCGACCTGACAAGAGCTGTGATCCTGCTCGGCGCGACCCATGTCTGGCCGGTGCCGCCGGAGGTGCGCGCCTCCATCAACAAGACGCACGACATGCGGCTGCCCCAAGAAGAGCGCATTCGGTGCATGCAGCATGCGTTCTTCGCTCCGGGAAACGACCCGCGCGTCTGGCTCGATGGCTGGCATGAGGAGGTCATGCTCGCGGAGCGTTCGGCCACCGAAGCGACACCGAAGAACGAATGGTGGCACGCCGGCACCGCGCCCATACTGGACGTGCAGCCGGCGCATGACGTGATGACGCCCCCCGAGAGCCGCAACCGCTACCGCGACGAGTTCGGCGCCCAGCGCGTGACGACGACCCTGATTCCGCGCGCCGGCCACGCGCTTCTGCCCGAGCAGCCGGAGGCGGTGGCGAAGGCCGTGCTTGAATACCTCAAGCAACTTCGCCACCGGTAACGAGACGGGAATCTGATGCCTGATCAGGCGACAGCAAGGCCACGGATCGATCTTTCGCGGTTCCTCAACCCGCGCGGCATCGCCGTCGTCGGTGTCTCCAAGGATCCCGGCCGCATCGGCGGGCAGGCGCTGAGACTGCTCACCGACTTCGGCTACCCGGGAAGGATCTATCCCGTCAATCCGAAGTACGGCGATATCAAGGGGCTTGCCTGCTATCCCGACCTCTCCGCCGTGCCGCAGCCGTGCGACGTCGCCCTGATCGCGCTGTCCGCGCCGAACGTGGCGGGCGCGATCGAGCAATGCGGCCGCGCGGGCATCCCGTTCGCGCTGGTGCTCTCCAGCGGCTTTGCCGAAGTGGGCGAGGCGGGAAGAGCCCTCCAGGAGAAGCTGGTCGCGGCGGCGCGCGCGGCTGGCGTGCGCATGGTCGGCCCGAACTGCCTCGGCCTCCTCAACCTGCGTGACAACGCCCGCATCGGCTTCGGCGGCACGGCACAATTGAAGACGCTGAGGCCCGGCCCGATGGCGATGGTCACGCAGAGCGGCGGGTTCGGCTTCGGGGTGATGGCGGCGGCCGCGCATTACGGCATCGGCTGCAGCTACGCCATCTCCTCCGGCAACGAGGCCGACCTCACGCTGCTTGACTGGGTCGCCGATCTCATTGAGCGGCCCGAAGTGGAGATCGTCGTCGCGTTCATGGAAGGCGTGGACGACGGCCGCCGGCTGATCGAAATCGGCGGCCGCGCGCTGGAGCTCGGCAAGCCGATCCTGGCGTGGAAAGTCGGCAACACCGAAATCGGTGCCCGGGCCGCGACCTCGCACTCCGCGCGCATGACCGCCGGCTACGCGCTCTACCGCGCAGCGTTCCGACGCGGCGGCCTGGTCGAGATCCGCGACGTGGACGATCTCATCGATATCGCAAAGGCGTTCGCGATTCGCAAGCTCCCCCGCGGCAATCGCGTCGGCGTGCTGACGCTCTCCGGCGGCGCCGGCGTGCTGCTCGCCGACCGCTGCGTGGAGGAAGGGCTGCAGCTCCCGGCGCTCGCAGAGGCCACAACTCGGAAGCTGCGGGAGACGCTGGCGGATTTCGCCTCGGTTGGCAATCCGGTGGACGCGACGGCGCACGGCTACAACGACAACTTCGCAGGCTACCGGGCGGCGATCGAGCTGGTGCTCGCCGACCCCAATATCGACCAGGTCGTCGCGCGCGTGCCGCGCGGCCGCGCCGCCGGGCCGTGGTCGAAAGCTCTGGTCGACATGCTGCGCGGCACGGACAAGCCGGTGATCCTCAATTGGCCGACCTCGCCCGACGACAACGGCGAAGTGCTGGCATGGCTGGAGCAGAACAATGTCCCCTGCATCCTCGGCGCGGGCCGGGCCGTGCATGCGCTCGCCGCCTTGACCGACTTCGCACGGAAGCGCGAGGAGCAGCGCAAGCAAGGCACGCGGCCGTTTGCGCGTGTGTGCGCCCGGCAGGCGCTCGATCTGCCGGGCGGCGCCGGCACGCTGGGCGAGCGCCGCTCCAAGCAGCTGCTTGCCCGCTACGGCATCCCGGTGGTGAACGAGGTGCTGCTTGCGCCGGCGGAAATCGAGGCGCTGACGTCGCCTCCCCTTCCCTTCCCGGTCGCGGTCAAGATCGAGGCGCCCGACCTTCCGCACAAGACCGAGGCCGGCGCGGTCCGGCTTGACGTGAAGGATCTATCAGGCCTGAAACAGGCGGCGCGTGAGGTAGTGGCCGCGGCCATGAAGCACGCGCTGGGCGCGCGCATCGAGGGCGTGCTGGTCCAGGAGATGGCGGCCGGGCTCGAAACCATCGTCGGCGCGGTGAATGACGCGACGTTCGGCCCGACCGTGGCGTTCGGGTTGGGCGGAATTTTCACGGAGCTGCTCCACGATGTAACCCATGCTTTTGCGCCGTTCGACGCCGAGACCGCGCGCGGAATAGTCGGCGAAATCAGGGGTGCAGCGCTGCTCAATGGCTACCGCGGCGGCCCCGCGCTCGACGTCGCTGCGCTGGCCGATGTGCTGGCCCGCGTATCGCAGCTCATCGCGGATCATTCCGACCGCATCGCAGAAATCGACATCAACCCCCTCTTCGTGCGCGAGACGGGCGTGGTCGCAGCCGATGCGCTGATCGTCCTGAAGGAGTAGATATGCCCGCATGCACTTCGTCATTCCCGCGAAGGCGGGAATCTGGAGCATTCGCGACAAGCCTGCATCCCCGCCTCCGCGAGGATGACCTGAAGCGCAGCCTGCGCGCGGCAGTGGTGGGCCTGATGTTGCTGCTACCGGCGGCGGGCTCCCTGTGCGCTCAACCCTATGCTTCGAAGCCGGTGCGGATCATCGTTCCATTTCCGGCCGGCGGGCCGACCGACATCGTCACGCGCGCCATGGCCCAGAAGATGACCGGATTCCTGGGACAGGCCGTGGTGGTCGAGAACCGCGCCGGCGCGGGCGGCGTGCTCGGCACCGAGTTCGTCGCCAAAGCCCCCGCTGACGGCCACACCGTTCTGATGGGGACGATCGGCGGCCTCGCGGTGTCGATGAGCCTGCTGCCAACCCGAGGCTTCGACACGCTGCGCGACTTCGCGCCAATCACCCAGGCCGTGAACGTCACCAACATCCTCGTGATTCATCCCTCCGTGCCCGCCAGGTCCGTCAAGGAACTGCTCGCCCTGGCGCGGGTGCAGCCGGGGAAGCTCAATTACGCCTCCTCCGGCAACGGCACCGTGACGCACCTGGCCGGTGAGCTGTTGAAGCACATGGGCCGCATCGATATCGTGCACGTGCCGTACAAGGGCGGGGCGCCGGCGCTGACGGCACTGGTGAGCGGCGAGACCGACATGAGCTTCGAGAACGCCCTGATCATCGTGCCGCAGATCAAAGCGGGCAAGGTCAGGGCCCTCGCGGTCACCGGCGCCAAGCGCTCGCCGTTGCTGCCGGAGCTTCCGACGATCGGCGAAACGCTGCCCGGCTATGGCGCGAGCGGGTGGTACGGGCTGGTCGCGCCGGTGGCGACGCCGAAGGAAGCGCTGGCGAAGCTCAATGCCGCGGCAGTTCAGGCGCTGCGCGCGCCCGACGTCGCGGCGCGCCTGTCTGCCCAGGGCGCCGAGCCGGTCGGCAACGCGCCCGCAGAATTCGCCGCATTTATCCGCTCGGAGATCGACAAATGGGCGAACCTGGTCAAGGTCGCCAGGATGAAGCCTGAGTGATCAGGCGAAAGCCCATGGGTGCAGCGCGTAGATGCCGACGGCCGCCGCCGCGCCAATGGCAAGGGCGATCCAGGGCAGCTCGCGCCAGATGAGGCGATTGCGGCCGGCGACGATCGCGCCGAATGGCCAGAACGAGGTCTCGGCGAAAAACTGCCCGAGCCGCGCCTCCTCGGTCGCGTGCTTGCGCGCATCCTGGTGAGCGGCACCGGCCAGGCTGAACGCCAGCAAGCCGCCGAAGAATACGACGTCGGTCACGAAGCCGTTGAGCAGCAGGTGGGAGAACGCCCACAGCGCGATTCCCATGAACAACGGGTGACGCGTGATGCGCGTAAGCCCGCGTGCGCCCCACGCCTGCTTGATGCCTATTAGCGCCGGGCTCGGCTGGAGCACTCCCCCGGCGATCACGGCAATCCCGAGCACCGCAAGCAGCATCGAGAGCGGCCGCACGCCCGGTGCGGCGGCGAGATTCCAGACCAGGCCGCCGGCATGCCGATTGCCGAGATAGATCCAAACCAATGGAACGAACGTCGCGAAGGCGACGAGTGAATACAGTCCGACGAAGGCCTTCTCACCCAGCCGCTCGATCAGCCTGGCGCGTACCGGAACGGATGACAGCACCATGTGGGTGCCGGCGAACATTCCCCACCAGAACGCGATCCAGGCAGCAGCGCCCATCCTGCAAGGAGGAAGGATGAAGTCAGAAGGATGGCCCGCGCTTCGCCAGGTCTGCCTTCTGACTTCCGCCTTCTGACTTAGGACCTTCCCTCGTCCTTCATCCTCGAGCCGGTATCGCCGCTGGTCACGCTCCGTGGCGGGACCCGCCGGATGTCGCGCGCCATCTTCACCGCCGTCTCGACGCCGCGGTAGTAGCCCGGAATATAGGAGGTCTCCTTGTAGCCCCGCATGCGATAGAAGGTGCGCGCGGCGAAATTGTTGGAGCGCAGCTCGAGGTTTATCGTGGCGATGCCGGCCGTGAGCGCCGCCTCCTCCAGCCACGCCATCATCTGCGTGCCGATCCCGCAGCGCTGGTGCGAGGGCTTTACCGCGAGCAGCGACAGATGCGCGGTGGTGTCGTCGAAATCCATGATCGCGAACCCGACGAGGTGCTGACTGACGTCCGCCGCCAGCACGTTCGTGTCGCGCGCGCGGATCGCCTTCGCCACCCGCTCCGGCGGCCAGGTCCAGCCGCGCAGCCCGACCTCGATCAGGTAGCGCGACATCACTGCGATTTCGTAAGCATCTGCGGGGGCGGCCAATCTGATCTTCGGGGTGGGCATAGGCACAACTATACCCAAACACCGAATCAGTGATAAGTGATTACGGGCGATTCCTTCCCCCTTGCGGGGGACACACGCGCAACGCTTCCGACCCCCACCTCAATCCTCCCCCTCAAGGGGGGAGGATGTTCACTGTCGCTGCTTCATGCCTTTCCGGTTTTCGGGATGAACTTCAGCGCAACGCCGTTGTTGCACCACCGCTGGCCGGTCGGCTGCGGGCCGTCGTCGAAGACGTGGCCGTGGTGGCCGCCGCAGCGCATGCAGTGATACTCGGTGCGGGGCAGGAACAGCAGGTAGTCGGTCTTGGTCCCGAACACGCCCGGTATCGTCGTGAAGAAGCTTGGCCAGCCCGTGCCGCTCTCGTACTTCATTGCCGATGTGAAGAGCGGGAGATCGCACCCGGCGCATGCGAACACGCCTTCGCGCTTCTCCTGGTTGAGCGGGCTGGTGCCCGCGCGTTCCGTTGCTTCCTCACGCAACACGGCGTACGCCTCGCGCGGCAGCCGCTTGCGCCACTCGTCCTTGGAGAGCTTCAGCGGCTCGGTCGGGAGCGGCGCCTTGTAGCCCGCGGCCAGGTACATCTTCCAGTTGTTCTGCAGCTCGCTCACGCCTTTCATGTCCTTGACCCGCGGCTGGGCTGCGTTCCCGCGCCCGACCAGCGTGTTCCACAGTCCCGCCACCAGGATGCCCTGCAAAAGACCCCTGCGCGTCATGATATCTCCTTCGCTTGCGCCTGTGACACCGGGAACCTGCATCGATTCCCGAACGCCATCATATACGCGGAATCGGCATCCGTGGATGCGGTCGCTTGAGACGGAAACCAGCCTGCCGGAGCGCGGGCATCACCGCGCCGGGCTGCGCCTCGACAGGACATCCGCCAGTTGCCGGCACTTTTGCGCCAGCACGGGCAACAGCACAAACCACTGCAGGTAGCCCAGCGCCGTCAGCACCGTCCAGAGATAGAGCCCCTCCGAGAGGATGCTGGGCACGAAATTGAGCTCGAGATAGAGCTCCAGCCGGACCCGGATGCCCGCGAGCACGCCGGCGTGCCCGAGCGGGAAGGAGAGCCAGTAGAGCGGCGTGAGGTAAACCAGCGCGGCGCGGTCATTTCCGGTGATATCGGGCCGCAGCAGGGTAACCGTGAGCAGGACGACGGACGCGAGCAGCCAGGCAGTCGCGACCAGGCGGATGACGGGGTGCTGCGGGAGGAGCCTCACGCGCCAAACTCCTTGCGCAGGATCGTCGCTGCGTCGACCATCGCGCGCATCTTGCCGAAGGCGACGTCCCGCGGGAGGTATTTCATTCCGCAGTCGGGCGCGATGATCACGTCCTCGGGCCGGACAAAAGAAAGCGCGCGCTTGATTCGCGCCACGACCTCCGCCGGTGTCTCGACGCGCAGGTCATTCAGATTGATCGCGCCGACCATGATCTGCTTGCCGGCGAGCTTCGCGAGCACCGAGCAATCGAGCCCGGACTGCGCAGTCTCGACCGAGACCTGCCTGCAACCGCAGCCGGCCAGCTCCGGCAGGAACGAGTAGCCCGATGGCCGCTGGTGGATGATCGCCGCGTATCCGAAGCAGATGTGCACGGCGGTCGTTCCCCGGATGCCGTCGAGCGCGCGATTGAGCGCCTGCAGGCCGTACTCCCGCGCCTGCTCCGGCCGCGCCTGCATGTAGGGCTCGTCGATCTGCACGATGTCGGCGCCGGCCGCGAAGAGATCGCGGATTTCCTCGTTCACGGCGGCCGCGTAGTCCATGGCCGCCGCCGCCTCCGTCTTGTAGAAATCATTCTGCGCCTGCCGCGACATGGTGAAGGGACCGGGCACGGTCATCTTCACCATCCTGTCCGTGTGGCGCTTGAGGAATTTCAGGTCCGCGACCTCGACCGGGTGCTTCCTGCGGATTTTTCCGACGATGCGCGGCACCGGGTTAGGATGTCCCGAGCGGTCGAGCGCGGAGCCCGGGTTGTCGATGTCCACCCCTTCGAGCGCGGTGGCGAAACGGTTCGAGTAGCTCTCACGCCGGATCTCGCCATCCGTAATGATGTCGAGGCCGGCCTCTTCCTGTGCCCGGATCGCAAGGATCGTGGCATCGTCCTGCGCAGCGGCGAGGTACGGCTCCGGAATCCGCCACAGCTCCCGCGCGCGCACGCGCGGCGGAAAGCGCGCGGCAAGCTTCTCGCGGTCGATCAGCCATTCGGGCTGGGGGTAGCTGCCAACCAGAGTCGTTGGGAACAGCATCTTGACTGCCGCGACTCGCGGCTGGTGACTCGGGACTAGAATTCGAGGCTGTCGCGGATCGCGTCAATGCCCGCCTTGGCGCAGACGTCGTCGCTGTCCCCGCGCGGGGCGCCGGAAACGCCAATGCCGCCCACGAGCGCCCCGGCGCTCTCGATCGTCAATCCGCCCGCCACTGCCGCAACGCGCGGGCGACTGCGGATGCCGCTCTGTGGGCTGCCTGGCTGCGTCGCGTTCGCCACGTCGGCGGTGGACGTCCGAAAGGTGACCGCTGTCCATGCCTTGTCCACCGCCATGGGCACGGTGTGCGGCCCGGCGAGACGGTCGCGCAGCACGATCTGCGTCACGCCGCTGCGGTCTACCACTGCGACGGTCACCTGGAAGCCGCCGTCGCGGCATTTCTTGAGCGCGGCCTGCGCGGCCTTCAACGCGGTCTCCGGTGTCATCTGCTTCACCGAGTACGTCGCATCCTGGCCCCGCGCGGCCCCCGCCGCCAGCGCCGCGACGATGCACACGAGTTGCAGGCACTTGTTCACGATCCCCTCCATACAGGGCAGATTATCGCGCAGGAAAATGCCGGTCTAGGAATGCGAAGAAGGCGCCGTTGAACTCGGCGGGGTTCTCTGCCCACGGGTAATGGCCGGAACCGGACACGACCGCGAACTGGCAGTTCGCGATCATGTCCGCCACGCGCTTCATCCCCGCGGGGTGCCCGACCTGGTCCACCTCGCCCGCCACCAACAGCGTGGGCACCGAGATCGCGCCGAAGCCGGACACAGCGTCCGCTTCCGGATAGCTTTGCACGGCCTTCACGGCTGCCTTAACCGTCCCAGGCGGAGTATGCGATGCCCAATGGCGCACGAGGTCGATTTCGGGGCCGCGCGAGGCCGGCCCGAGCATGGAGTTCACTACCATCATGTTGGCCGCCACCGGCTCGGTGCCGGGGGGCGGCGGCGCCGTGCGCTTGCGGACGAACTCCTCCTGTTCTTCCTTGGTGCGGTTCGCGAAATAGCCGATCGTCGAGGAGATGACGATGCCGTGCACGCGATCCGGCACCTTCAGCCGGATGCGCGGCGTGATCTGCCCGCCCATGCTGTGGCCGTGAACGACGTTGCGCTCGCTGCCGAGCGCCCGGATCAGCGCCGCTCCGGCCTCGGCCACGACGTCGAAAGAGAACGGGTCCGGCAGGGGCGAGAGTCCGTAACCCGGCGCGTCCCACGCCACGATGCGGTAGCCCCGCTTCACCAGCCGCTCGGTTTGGTAGCGCCAGTACTCCTTTGAGCCGTAGATCCCGTGCAGCAGGAAGACGGTCACCTTCCCCTCGCCGGTGACCGTGTAATCCGGCAATCTCATCTAGGCGAGCACGTCCGTCGTCTGTTCCTGGCGCAGCATCTCGTAGACGAATTCCTTCAGCTCGGGTCCCAGCGCGTCGCGCGCGGAAACCAGGCCGACCGGCCGGCCGTTCTCGACCACCGGCACGTTGCGGAAGCCGCCCTCGTACATCATCTGCAGCGCCAGCGAAAAGGGGCTGTCCGCCTGGACCGTCCTCGGGTTCAGCGTCATGACCGTCCCGAGCTCGGTCGTGCCCGCCTCGCGTCCCTCCGCCACCACGCGGAACAAGGCATCGCGCTCCGTGAACATGCCGACCAGCTTCTCGCCGTCCACGACCATGATCGCCCCGACATTGTGCTGTCGCATCAGCCGCGCTGCTTCCATGACGGACACGTTCTTCTGCGCCGTGACGAGATCCTGTCCCTCGATGATGGATCTGATGGTTCGTGCCGACATAGCGAACCTCCATGACCGGTTGGGTTGCGAGCCGATGCTACGCCCGGCGGGTAAGGTGGGTCAATCGCCCGTGAGCCCGAGGAGTATTCTTACGCGGTGCAAGGTGCATCGGCGCAATGAACATGAGCGTCGCCATCAAGCCGGCGGCGGGGTCGAGCGCGCTGCTGTTGGGGATGACGGGACTGATACTCCTTGGTGCCCCGCTCGCCGGGGTCTGGCTCGCCGGCCAGCCGCTTGCCGGCTACCTCGAGCTGCCGCCACGCCCTCCCGCGCGGCCAGCATCCGGTTTCTCTTGGACCGCCTTCATCCTGCTCGTCTTGTTCACCGTGGCAGCGGTGTCGCCGCTCATCTGGCGGTTCCTGAGCACCCCCGCCCCCGGTTCGGCTCAAGCACGGCCCGGGGGCGCCTTCCCAGTCTGGGGCGGGGCGGCGCTCGCCTGGCTCGCCGCGAGCTGGGTGCTCGCCTGGACGCGCCTTCCCTGGTTTGAGGTCTTTCAGCTGCATACCTTCACGCCGCTCTGGCTGGGCTATATCGGCGTCGTGAATGCGCTTACGACGCAGCGCGTGGGTAGCTGCCTGATGATCCGCCAACCCTCGCGCTTTGCTGCGCTCTTTCCGTTGAGCGCGCTCTTCTGGTGGTTTTTCGAGTACTTGAACCGCTTCGTCGCCAACTGGCGTTACACCGGCATCTCGGATTTCGACGCCATGGAGTACACCTTCTTCGCGACGCTCGCCTTCTCCACCGTGCTGCCGGCGGTGACAAGCACGGCGGAATGGCTCGGCACCTTCCCGCGGATGGATGCCGCATTCAGGCAGTGGCATCCGGTGCTCATTTCGCGCCCGAGGCCTGTTGCAGCCGGCGTGCTCGTCGTCACGACCGTGTCGCTGTGCGCGCTGGGGCTCTTCAGCGAATACGTCTTTCCGCTTGTGTGGATCTCTCCCGTGCTCGTCATCGTCTGCCTGCTAGCGCTCAGCGGCCGACCGACCGTGCTCGCTCCACTCGCGCGCGGTGACTGGCGAGGCATCGCAAGTTTCTCGGCAGCCGCGCTCGTGTGCGGCTTCTTCTGGGAGATGTGGAACTTCGGCAGCCTCGCCCGCTGGGAGTACAGCATTCCGCACGTCGACCGCTTCCGCATCTTCGAGATGCCGCTGCTCGGATACGCGGGCTATCTGCCCTTCGGTATCGAGTGCGCGGCGATTGCCGCCCTGGTGCTCAAGCGGAACGCCTCGCCATGAAAGCCGTGCAATACCGCGGCTATGGCGGCTCGCGGACGGACGTCCGGCAAGATCCCGGTTGTGGTGCGCTAGGTTCTCCCGCCGCCTACGCCGCCGCGCGCAAGCTCAGGCCGCCGGCCACTTCCCCGTGTCTCTTGTCCAGACGCAGGTGGCGCTCCGTGAGATAGCGTCTCACGTTCTCCGCATCGATCCGGGGTCCGGCGAGCCCGACGTGCCCATCCGGTCGCAGCAGGTAGAAAGCCGGCCCGGAAATCGCCACGCGCGCGAGCTCGCTCCGGTTGGCGGGGACGTCGGGTATCGCGTGAATGCGCAGCAGCTCGCCGAGCCCGATCGCATCCGCAGATGGCGCGGGCTGGCCGATTACCAGCAGGTTGAAGCGCGTGTCGTCCAGCTTCTGGAACAGGTCCTCGGCCGGGCCATTCGCGCTGAACATGAGGCTGAGCCATGGGAAACGGTCGCCCGCCACCGGCGCCCCGTCCGGCAGGCCGGCAAGCGTCCGCGACAGCGGGCTCCTGCGATAACGGATGCCGATCTGCGAGATGGTGCGGAAGGCAAGCTTGCGCACGCGTTCGATCGTCATGGCGCGGGACAAGACCCGCGCCATGACCTGCGTGCGGAATAGGCCCGCAATCCAGCTGTCGGAAACCAGCAGCGTGAATATCCGGTCGGTGGTGCGCAGCAGGCGCTGGGCAACGGGAACGCGCTCGTTCTCATACGTCCCCAGCAGCGCGGGGCGCGCACGGCCCCTCACCACCAGCGCGAGCTTCCACGCCAGGTTATGGGCATCCTGCAGGCCGGTGTTCATGCCCTGCCCGCCTGCGGGGCTGTGCACATGGGCCGCGTCGCCGAGCAGAAAGCAGCGGCCGTTGCCGAAGCGTTCCGCGCAGCGGTGATGGATCCGGTATGTCGAGAACCAGTCGCACGCCTTGAACGTCAGGTCCGCGCCCGCCTCCCGGCGCACTGCGGGTATCACCTCCTCCCAGGTGAGATCGCTTCGCCCCCTCAAGCGTTTCGGCAAGATACCGATGACGCGCCAGCGGTCGGCGCCTCGCATCGGGAAGAACAGGTGAAACCCGTCCTGCCACATATAGACATTCAATTCGTGCGGCACCATCGACCCGGTCGCCTCGGTATCGGCGACGAAGAACACGTGCTCGTACGGCGCGCCGGGAAAGGTAATGCCCGAGAGCTCGCGCACCGAACTGTGTCCGCCGTCGCAGCCGGCGAGGTACGCTGCCGTGATCTCGCGCGTGGCGCCGCCGGGCTGCTTGAGCGTGGCTGCGACGTGATCGGGACGCTGCTCGAGGGCAATGAGCTCGGTATTCCACTGCACCTCGATCCCGAGCTCGCGCAGCTTCGCGCCCATGATCCGCTCGTTGTCGTCCTGCCCCAGCGCCAGCACGAAAGGAAACGGGCTGAGGCCTCTTCCGATGTCGCCGAGCGGGATGCGGGCTCGCCATATTCCGTTCGCCCACATGTTGGCGCCGCTGCCGCGGGCGCCCAGCTCGAGCGCCTGGTCCGCTATCCCCATTCGCGAATAGATCTCGAGCGTGCGCGCCTGCACGGCCATCGCGCGCGACTGCTGCGCGGGTCCGGAGTGGCGGTCAACGATCATGGCGCGCACGCCGCGCCGGGCGAGCTGGATGGCGAGCATCAGCCCGGTCGGGCCGGCCCCTACGATCAGAACATCCGCATCCATCTAGAGGCTCCTTGCGAAACTCCGCCGCCATCGCGAAGATCCTGCGCGCTTCTTCACGCGCGTCCTCGTTGACTGTCAGGATTACCAGTGCTCTCTTGACTATTCTCTTGGCTGCTTGGGTGCCGATCCTGCCTCGGTGGTCTCAAACGAGCGGAACGAAGTCGTATTCGCCCAGGCCCTGCAGCACGAGGAAGGTCGCGGACGTGTGCCCGCCGTTCGTGACCAGGTGCGGGCGGCGGGGCTTGACCGAGTACGTGTCGCCGGGGCCGAGCCGCACCTCCTCCTTTGGCTCCCGCAGAAACAGCCGGATGGTGCCGCTCAGCACGTAGAAGGTGTCCTGCACGTTGTTGTGATAATGCCACGGCACCTTCTGGGTCGTCGAAATCTGGATTTCCTGGATGCGGAAACCCCGCCGCGCCGCGTGCTGCGCCCGCCGCTCGACCTCGTAGAGATGCGTGCCGTCCCTCATCGCTTTCATGGGATTCCTCCGTTCTCCGTTCGCTCGCGTTCACTCAATGCATTCGCAGCTGTGAAAGCAGATACAGGTCCACCCCAAGCGCCTCGAGAAAAAGCAGGATGGCGACAGCGGCCATCGAGAAGGAGCGCACGGCGTCCTTCCGCTTCGCGAGGAGAAGATAGCGGACGGTCTCCGCCACCAGCAGCGCGAGGGTGGCGACGGGCGCCACCAGGAACAGCGCGATCAACGTGCTGAACCCCGCGTCCGTGCGATTGAATCCTCCGAGCAGGTCGAAGCTGCCACCGACGAGCAGCAGGATGAGCACCTGAGGCAACAATGCGACGACGATTCGAAAGCCAGCCACCGCGCGATTCCAGATTTGCCGCCGAGCAGTCTGGCAACCGATGAGCGGCGACCCATCGACCGCCCGCGCTCCCCCGTTTGTCACTTGCGCCTGAGGGGCAACGGCGGCTGCCAGCTCCTCACGCCCGGCACCGGGCGCCCCACGTATTGCCGCGGCTGTCGGCCCGGCCGGTAAAGTGCCGCACGATCAGGCGATGCAGCATGTCCATGTTCGGCAGGATGCCGTGGAATCCTGCCACGCCGGACACCACCCGGTCCTGGATTTCCCAGTACTTGTAGTCGTCCGGCGTGACGCAAACGATCTTCTCCTCGGGCAGGAACGCCGGCAGCGCGCCCTCGAACGGAACGGTGCCGTCGCCGGTCTGTCGGCGCTCTCCTGGCGTCTTACCGCTTTGCCAGCGGTTTTCCCGGTCTTCGGAGCGAAAATCGAATTCGGGCCCGGCAGCGGTTGCCCTTGCCTTCAGACGCACGCGGGTAACCGAGTCAACGCCCGCCACGCACAGCCAGTCGTCGGGGCCAAAGCCAGCCGTTGAAAGCTTGAAGCCGTCGATGCGCCGGCGGTGCGCCTTCGCCGTGTCCAGCATTGCCCGGAACAATGTGATCGCCTGCTGCGCGCCGTCCTGCGGGGTGCGCCCGTAGAGCCGCACGTATTCCTCCAGCGTCTTCAGGATGCTGGGTTGCCACGGCCGCGGATCGAACAAGTCGGCCTTGGGAAGCTTGGGATCGATCTCGAGCCCGGGACACGACGGCAGCAGGTGATAGAGGGCGGGAGTCACCCGCGCCGCCTCCCGCTCCCGTGAACTGGGGACATCGGATCCCAGGTTTGCGGTGCCGGTCGCGATCTTGATCACGGCCTCGAACGACCCTTTGTACGGCGTTGCGAGCGTCGCCACCTTCTCCACCCTCGACTTCTTCCCGCTGCGCGCGAGATATCCCGTGATGACGAGCCCGCCCATCGAATGACCGACGAGATTCACCCGCGGGCGCTTCGAGTAGCCCGCCGCGTGGTAGTGGCGCATCAGCTTCGTGCGCTCGATGACCTCGCCGATGAACTCCGCCAGCTGCTGCTCGATCGCGTCGAGCGGCTGCCGCCAGTCATAGGCAAACGGATAGACCGGCACCGGCTCGTCCTCGCGCGTGCCCAGGTTGTACCGCAGCTCCTCGATCAATTCGCGATAGGCGATCTCGAGCAACTGGTCGGGCCGCAGGCGCGCCGGCTCCATGACCTCGAAGCGCGTGTTGTCGGGGTGGAGCGAGATCCGGGTGTAGTCCTTGGTGAGCACCGACCACACGGTTTCCGGTGGCAGCGGATACTCGTCGCGCAAGGAGGACGCGGTTATGCCGGGAACAACGATGACGGGGTGAGCAAGCGCCATGCGACTTATTTGCTCCCGGCGGCGGGCAAGCGCTGGTAAAGCAACCCCCCGAGGTAGAACGTGACGCCCAGCACGACGAGGCTGATGATCCGCGTCAGTGGAGATGCCCCGCCGAGGTCGTAGAGCAGGACCTTTGCGGCCGCGGCGCCGAACACGAGCAGCGAAGACTGCGCGAGCACACGGTCGCGCTGCCAGAGCGACAGGCCGAGGCAGGCAAGCGCAATCACGCCCCACGCCGTGGATTCCACGATCCCTTCCTTGAGCAGGTGCAGCGCCGCCGCCATCGCGCAGAGATGCCCGGCATAGAGCACGAGCGTGGCGATGCCCTTGGCTGGTTCGCGATTCCGCAGGAAGTAATAGCCGACGTAGAGCTGCAGGGCGTATGCAACGGCCAGCCACGAGCGCGCCGGCACCGCCCGGACATCGGCATCGAATATGACCCGCAGGTAGTTGATCGCGAAGATCACGCTCACCGCGACCCAGACCGGCCAGCTCGCCCGGATGCCGCTGCCGTGCCGCATGGCAACGATGGCGGTGACGGGCATGATCACGAATGCCACCCACGGCGCCCACTTGTCGGGAACCGATTCGAGGTAGCCGGCGTGGAACAGCACCAGCGCGACGTAGGCCCAGAGCAGGAATTCGCCGCCCGGCAGCGGGCGCTGCATTACCGCGCGGGCGCTGCCGTAAAGAGCCGCGATCATGACGCCGCTGCCGACCGCGATCCAGGGCGCGATCTCCGGCAGATGCCGCTTGAGCAGCGCGTACTGCAGGAAATAGAAGATGAGGAGCGGCGGCAGGTGCCCCCAGGCCGACACGTCGTCGAGAGGCGACTTGTTGCGAATCGTGAACAGCGCGGTGGCGGTGCCGAATATCGCGAACTGCACCGTCTGGAACGTGAGCGCGGCCGTCCACGCATCCGGCGCCTTGTTGCGGAACATGAAGTCGAAAATGATCAACGCGAGATAGAGCGCCAGGAGGTAGATCAATCGCCGCCCGTGCCAGATCGAGAACACGCAGAACACCACGCCCCACGCCGTGAAATAGATCACCAGGTCGGTGATCGTCGGCACGCCCGAGATCAGCAGCGGCGCGGAATACGAGCCGGCCACCGCGAACAGCGCGTAGAGGTCGCTCGCGAAGATCCGGCACAGCGCCAGCGACAGCAGGCACACAACGACCACGGCCACCGTGGCCGGCGCCGCGTCGATGAATCCGTAGAAAAGATGCGCGCCGTAGATGGAGAGAAAGAGGATCGCCACCCCGCCTGCCGGGAGCAGGCCCGCGTACTGGCGGTTGACGCTCCGGAGCACGAATCCCGCAGCGATCATCGCCAGTCCCGAAATGGCGGCGAGCGCGACCTGCCGCACCGGCGTGAGCCAGCCGCTCTCGACCGCCAGGCGAATGAGATACGCGGCCGCGAGCACCAGCGCGATCGCGCCACCCCAGCCCAGGATGCTGGTCACCAGCGATGGACGATCGCCGGCCTCGGGCTTCGGCGGAGGGGCTTTCGGCGCAGCCGGCCGCGCACCCGGCACCGGCGCGCCCGGCTTGGCCCATTGCGCCTCGATGCGGGCAAGGCGCGCTTCGACATTGTCCAGCCGTTTTTCAATTTCTACGGGATCCATGCCTCCCCCATCGACCGCCGGGATCCATTGCCAGCCGCGCGTCACCTGCTCCCGGGCGCGTTGCGCAACGCTTCGCGGCCTTGCTACAAGCCTGCCTGCGAGACGAACTTGGGATTGAGATAGGCCTCGATCGCCTCGCTGCCACCCTCCGAGCCGTAGCCCGAATCCTTTACCCCGCCGAACGGCACTTCGGGCAGCGCAAGTCCCAGGTGATTGATGGTCATCATGCCGGTCTCGACCGACGCCGCGACGGCATTGGCGGTTTTGGCGGAGCGCGTCCACGCGTACGCAGCGAGCCCGTACGGCAGGCGATTCGCTTCCGTCACGGCGTCCTCGAGGCTACGGAAGGGATTGATGATGGCGAGCGGCCCGAACGGCTCCTGGTTCATCGCCAGCGCTTCCCTCGGCAGCTCCGTGATAACCGTGGGCTCGAAGAAGTTTCCCTTCTCGCCGATCGGGTAGCCGCCGGTGAGCACCTTGCCGCCGTGCTTTCTTGCATCGTCCACATGGGCTTCCATCGCGCGGGTGCGGCGCGGATTCGCGAGCGGGCCCATCTTCGTATCCTTGTCCATCCCGTCGCCGACCTTGATCGCCTTGGCGCCCGCGACGAACTTGTCGACGAAGCTCGCGTATACCCCCTCCTGCACCAGGAAGCGTGTCGGCGAGATGCATACCTGCCCGGCGTTGCGGTATTTCATGAACGTCATCGTCTTGGCCGCGGCGTCGACGTCGCTGTCGTCGAAGACGATCACCGGCGCGTGTCCGCCGAGCTCCATGGTCGTGCGCTTCATGTAAGTCCCGGCCAGAGCGGCGAGCTGCTTGCCGACCGCAACGGAGCCGGTGAACGACATCTTGCGGATGACCGGATGCGGAACGAGGTAGCTCGAGATGTCCGCGGGATTGCCGTAGACGAGGCCGATCACTCCCGAGGGAACGCCGGCGTCGGCAAAAGCGCGGATCAGCTCGGCGGGTGACGCGGGCGTCTCTTCCGGCGCCTTGACGATGATCGAGCAGCCGGCGGCGAGCGCGGCCGAGAGCTTGCGCACCACCTGGTTGATCGGGAAATTCCACGGCGTGAACGCGGCGACCGGCCCCACCGGCTCCTTGATGACGAGCTGATAGACACCCTCCGCGCGCGCCGGGATCACGCGCCCGTAGGCACGGCGCGCCTCTTCGGCGAACCAGTCGATGACGTCCGCGCCGGCAAGCGCTTCCCCCTTGGCTTCTGCGAGCGGCTTGCCCTGCTCCATGGTGAGAGTCGGCGCAATGGCGTCGGCGCGCTCCCGAAAAAGGTGCGCGGCCTTGCGCATGATTTTCGATCGGTCGAACGCCGAAACCTTGCGCCAGGTCCGGAAGCCCTGCTCCGCAGCTTCCAGCGCGCGATCAAGGTCGGCGCGCTCCGCATAGGCGACGGTCCCGATCTGGCTGCCCGTGGCCGGATTGAGGACCGGCAGCGTGCGGCCAGAGGCGCCCGGACCCCAGACACCGTTAATGTAGAGCAGCGTGTTCGGATACATGCTCAGTTTCCCTCGTGGCGCGTGGCATGTGAGTCGCTAGAACGGCACGGAGCCGTTCACGGTCACGCGGTGCATCAGGCGGCGCTGGTTCTCGCCGTAATCGCGCACCGCCAGGTGCTGGCAGGTGCAGTTGTCCCACATCAGCACGTCGCCGGCCTGCCAGCGGTGGCGGTACTGGAACTTCGGGTCGATCAGGTGGCGGTGCAAAGCCGCGATGAGAGGCAAAGCTTCGGCTTCCCCCATGCCTTCGATGCCGGTGCATTCGCCCTCCGTGACGTAAATGCACTTGCGGCCGGTAACCGGATGAGTGCGGAAGATTGGATGCGCGACGGGCGGCGTCTTGTCCAGGTGCTCGCGCGTGACTTCGCGCGTCAGGCCCACCGCCGCCTTGCGCGCCTGCATCTTGGCGAGGTAGCTGTGCGTCGAGCGCTTGCCCGCGAGCCGGGCCTTGAGCTCCGGTGCGAGCGCGTCGTAGGCAGCGGCCGCACTGGCGAATATCGTGTCGCCGAGCACAGTTCCGTCCGGGGCGTGCGGAACCTCGATCGCGTGGAGCATCGAGCAGCGCGGCGGGCAGGCGTATGCCGACATATCCGTGTGCCAGGTGGTGCCGGCATCGGCGAGCCCGATGTAGCGGCCGTTCTCCTTGATGTTCGAGACCAGAAGAACTTCGGGACGCTTCGCCAGACAGGCCTGAGTGTTGACGTTGATCTCGACCTCGCCGAAGCGCCGCGCAAAGGCGATCTGCTGCCCTACCGTGATGTTCTGGTGCCGAAAGAAGATCACGCCGTGCTGATTAAACGCGTCCTCGATGCGCCCGAAGGTCGCCGCGTCGAGTTCCAGCGCGAGGTCAACGCCGCGGATCTCGGCGCCGAGCGCCGCGCCGGTCGGCACGATGCTCACGCCGGCGACTGCCAGATGAATCACGGCTTGATATCCCCTGCGGCTAGCTGCCGGCACGGATGTTGGCGATCCGGGCGACTTCCTTCCATTTGGCCATCTCGACGGGAATCAGCTTCTGGACCTCGGCGGGCGTGCGGTAATCGGCCTCGACGCCCTCTGCTGCGAAGCGCTTGAGGGTCGCCGGCTGCTCGAGATACCGCTTCATCTCGCCGCTGAGCTTGTTGACCACACCCCGCGGCGTGCCGGCGGGCGCTGCGATCGCCCACCAGTTGTTCGCCTCGTAGCCGGATACGCCGGCTTCGGCGATGGTCGGCAGATCCGGCGCGGCAGTGGCGCGCTTCGTGCCGGTCGTCGCGAGCGCCTTGATCCGCCCTGATTTCATGTGCGGCAGCGTTTGAATCAGCGAGCCCAAGTTCACGTGCGCCTGCCCGCCCATGACATCCATCAGCGCGGGGAAGCCACCCTTGTAGATCACGACCAGCATCTTCATGCCCGAGAGGTGATTGAACAACTCGCTCGCAAATTGGGCAAAGCCGCCCGAGGTGGCGAGCGTAAGCTTGCCGGGGTTGGCCTTGCCGTGCGCGATGAGTTCCTGCGCCGAGTTCACCTTGAGCGCCGGTCCTACCGAGAGCACGCTCGGGCCGTATCCCAGCCTCCCCACCCAGGAGAAGGACTTGTGCGGATCGTAGGGCACCTTGCGCGTCGCCCCGTTCACGGCGAACGCTGCCGAAGCGATCAGCAGCGTGTGGCCGTCGGGTTGCGCGCGCGCCACGATATCGGTGCCGATGATGGCATCCGCCCCCGGGCGGTTATCCACGACCACCTGCTTGCCCAGGCGCTCGGTGAGATAGAGCGCGAAATAGCGGCCCATGATGTCGTTGCTGCCGCCGGGCGGGAACGGAATGATGAGCCGGATCGGCCGCGCGGGATATCCGGCGGCAGACTCCTCCTTCGAACCCTGCTGCGCCGCCTGCGCGCCGCCCGCGGCGGCGAGCAACACGGCAAAGCACACTGCGAGAATTGTCCTCATGGCGCTCCCCTCTCTTGCGTTAAGCGCACGATACACCAGTCCGGGCCGGAAGAAGCTACACTCCCTCAGTTCGTTCATCAAACTGGAGCAATTCATGGCAGACGCCAAGGTCGTCTTCCTTCACGGGCTGCACCAGCGGATCGTGGAGGCTATCGTCTCGTTCAATCCCGCCGGCTTCAGCACCACCGTGGTGGCCGGCAAGTCCCCGGAAGACCAGCAGGTTGAGGCGGTAAGAGACGCCGATTTCATCATGGCGTTCCGCGCGAAGCTCACCGAGCGGATACTGCGCTCCGCGAACAAGGCCCGGATGGTGCAGATACTGTCCGCGGGCTACGACAGCATCAATCTCAAGCTCCTGCGCGAGCTGAAGATTCCCTGCGCGAACAACGGAGGAGCGAACTCCTGGGCGGTCGCCGACTACGCCGTGCTGGCGATGCTGTCCCTCTACCGGCGCCTGGCGGCGGCCGACCGGGCGGTGCGGGAGGGCCGGTGGAGCGCCGCAATCGACGGCATGAACACCTTCGAAATGGCGGGGAAGGTGGTGGGCGTGCTCGGATTCGGCAACATCGGCCAGAAAGTCGCCCGCCGGGTCCAGGCGTTCGATGCGACCGTCCAGTACTACGACAAGTTTCCGCTTTCGCCCGAGCGCGAGCGCGAGCTGAAGGCGAAGCGGGTGTCGCTGGAGGAGCTCTTCCGCACCTCGGACATCGTCTCCTGCCACGCGCCGCTCACGAACGAAACGCGCCACGTCGTCAACCGCGAGCGTCTTGCCATGATGAAGCCGACGGCGGTCATCATCAACACGAGCCGCGGGCCGGTGATCGACGAGTCGGCGCTGTTCGAGGCGCTCCAGCAGAAGCGCATCGCGGGCGCCGGCCTCGACGTCTTCGAGAAGGAGCCGGTCGATCCCGCCAATCCCCTCCTCAAGCTGGAGAGCGTGGTGGTGTCGCCCCACAGCGCGGGCACGACCTGGGACACCTGGTTCAGGCGCGCCGATTTCGCCTACAAGAACATGAAGCGCGTGTGGGACGGGCAGCCGCCGCAGGCCGTCGCCACCGATTACGACGCGGAATGAAACTGAGGGGCCGGTCCCTCCTCACGCTCCTCGCGCTGCTCTGTGCGGCGTCGGCGACGGCCGCCGGCACCGTGGAGATCGCCGCGGCGGTGGGGTTTACCGATACCTACCAGCCCGGCCGCTGGACGCCTCTGAGCGTCACCGTGACCAATCACGGAGACGACCTGCGCGGCGAGCTCGAGGTGCAGGTAGCCGGCGGTGACGAGCTGCGCAACCGGCTGTTCGAAACCGTTCACCGGCGCCAGCTCGAGCTCCACCGCAATTCACGCAAGACCCTGCAGTTCACGGTGTTCCTGCAGGGGCCGTCGCATCCGCTGCTGATCCGTGTGCGCTCGGGCGAGAGGGAGCTGGCTCGAGCGGAGATTGATCTGCGCACACGCTTCGCCGCCGAGCGCCTGCTGCTGGTGCTCAGCCGGGATGCCGATCTCGATTACCTGAACGACAGCGCAGCCAGGGGCCTGCGGGTGCTCTATCCGCATCCCGAGCTCCTGCCCGTGCACTGGCGGGGATACGACGCCGTAGCCGCAATGGTGGTGCATGGGGTATCCCTGGAGCGGCTGAGCGATACTCAGTACGACGCCCTGCACAAGTGGATTGCCCAGGGCGGGATCCTTGCCGTGTCCGGCGGACCCGATTACGCCCTGCTTCGAAGCCCGCGGCTTTCCGCCTTTCTGCCCGGCGCGCCCCTGGGGATGACGCGCATCGACGGCAGCGTCCTCCAGCGCGCCTTTTCCGCTTCCCTCGACGTCTCGCGCCCCGTTTACGTTAACCGGCTCGGTCCCTTCCGCGGGCGCGCAAGTCTGAGCGCGGGGACCGTGCCGCTCATCGTGGAACACGCGCTTGGACTCGGTCGGGTGCTCTACCTGACATTCGACGTGGCAGGCCCTCCCTTCGATCGCTGGGACGGCATGCGCGAGCTGTGGCGGGAAAGCCTGCGCTTGCCGCCAGCGGCAGATTTATCCCTTAGCGCGCCGGAACCGGTGCTCGGAAACCCGCTGATGTCCCTTATTCGTGCCGGGTCCACGAATTTCCCTTCGCCTGCCACGGTGTTCTACTTTCTGGCACTCTATCTGGGCCTGCTGCTGGCAGGGTACTGGTTTTCCGTGCGCGAGACGCAGCGCCGCTGGCTGGCTCCGCTCTGGAGCTGGGCCGCGCCGGTGCTGTTCGCTGCTGCGGCGTGGTTGCTGTTCGGCCCGACCATGTTTCCGCGCGGCGCCACCGCGGTGGCGGCGGCGCTGATCGAGCCATTCCCGGGCAGCATCTACGCGCGGCTTGCGCTGGACGTGGGCGTGTACTCGAATCGAAGCGGCGCGCTGCACCTGGAGTACCGCGGTGCCGAGCCGGTGCTCTACCCGACCCGCCAGGCACAGCGGGACGGCATCGTGGATAACTGGGTGTTTGGCGAGGGACCACAGCGCTTTCTCGAGCCGCTGGACCGGCGACGCTACGTGCTGCACGCGCTCGAGGGGGAAGACGTGATCACGTTCAATCTTGACGCCTCGGTGCACGACGAGGCGACGGCGCTCCGGCTCGTTCTGGACAACGCCAGCGGACGGGCCCTGAAGGGCCTTTGGCTGGTGTTCGATGGCTACGCCTACGAGCTCGGTTCCATCGAGGCCGGTGCGCGGGTTGAGCGCGAGCTCGTCCGTCGTACGGACGGCCTTGAGGTCGGGGATGCGCCCTGGAAATCCGCGCTCAAGCCACCCCCCGGGGTTCCGGTGCAAACGATGGAGCCGGCCAGGATTCTGCTCGAGCGCAAGGCGCGGGAAATGCGCGAAAGCGGCTATCCCGGCCGGGGTCACGCGCTGCTGATCGGCTACACGGAGAACCCGTTTCGGCCGGCGGGCGTGAGCGCCGGCTGGCCACGCCGGGAACAGGCGCTGATCGCGGTCCGGGTTGCGACGTTGCCTGGCTTTGCGGCGGCAGGCGCCGGCAGCAGGCATCAGGACAGATGATGCGAAGCAATCCGCTGGTCACCGAGGTTCTGGTCGGAACCACCCGGGCTGGCAAGGCTCAGCTCGACTATATTGGCCTGCTGGTGCTGCAGGCGGTGGTGCTGTTGCTTTGGTGGCCGAAAGTCGGAGTGGCGCAGATGCTGGATAGCCAGCACGGTCCGCACGCTCTGGCGGCGGTGGTCATGGCCGTGGGCGTCACCCTGGCGTACTTCGCGCTGCGTGCGGGCGCGGAGGAAGTCATGCTGCCGGGCCAGCACGGACTGCGGGACTGGGCGCTGGCGACCCCCCTCGGTCTGGGTCGGGTACTCGGCGGCTACCTGCTGGGTCAGGTCGTTCACAGCCTGTATCTGCTGGCGCTTTCCGCGCCCTTGCTGTTGACGGCCTTCACCGTTTCCGGGGGGGAATGGGCTGCGCTCGGGTGGTGCCTGGCGGCGGCGCTCCTCCAGGCCCTGTTCTACCGGTTGTCTGGCGCGATGACACACCTTGCAATCGGGCAGCATCGCGGCGAGACTTACTTCACCGTGCGCGCGATCTTGCTGCTGATGTACGTCCCGGTCGGCTGGCTCGTGCCCCTCACCAGCCATATTGCGTTCACATCCCGCGCGCTCGGTGAGAGCACAGCCACCCGACCGGAATCCGGGTCGGTGCCCGACGAGTGGGTGTTCCTGGCGCTCTACGCGGGCTTGAGCGTGCTCGCGACGATCGTGCTGCATCGCTTGCTCGCGCGCGCGCGACGCGGCATGGCGGGTTCCCAGGCCGGCGCCAGGGTCGGCGAGGCAGTCACGTCATGAGCGAGGCCGCTGGCGCACGCAGCCTGTGGCTCGGCAGCCTGCGTCCGGCCCGGGAACGACTCAGTACGGCAATGGCCGCCCTCATCCGCGCACGGCGCCTGCAGGTGCTCGTGGACAATGGTTTCGGCGGCCTGCTGGTGGGACTCGGCCTGGCCACGTTCGCGGTGCTGGTGGCCCGGCTGGTGCCCCTGCCCTATTCGCCGTGGCAGCTCGGGGCTGCGTTGGTGATCACCGCTGTGGCGCTTGCGCTGCTCGTGGGCTGGCGGCGGCGCCCCGATTCCCTCGAGGTTGCCATCCGTGCGGACCTGGCGCTCAAGCTCAAGCAGCGTCTGAGCACGGCGTGGGAAATCATGACCGTTCGCGGCGATTCCGAGCTGGCCGAGCGGCTTTCCGTGCAGGCGGTCAAGGCGGGGCTGCCGACCCACCCCGGGCGGCTGTTTCCGTTGCGGGTGAACCGCTGGGGGCGTCTGGCGCCGCTGGCGGCGATAGCGCTGCTCCTCGCGAGCGCGGTCGATCTCGGCTGGATGCAAGCGCCGGCGCCGCGCGAAGTCGATGAGCAAGTGGTGAGAGAGGGCCAGCGCCTCGGCGCGTTCGGACGCGCGATGCAGGAACGAGCGCGGCGCGACCGGCTGCCACGCAGCGCCAGGCAGGCCCAACAGCTCGAGCGCCTGGGAGCGCATATGGAGAGCGGCGCGCTCGCCCGGGGCGAGGCCCTCGGGCAACTGCGCGGGATGAGGGATGCGCTTGACGAGGAACGGATGCAGGCGCTGGCTGAGGCAAACCAGACCGATATTGGCCCGTTGCGCGGGGAGGGCTCGCCGCTCGCCTCGGATCCGGACACGCGGGCAGCGCTCGAGTCCATCCAGCGCTGGACCCCGGATAGCGCCGACACCCGCGCCCTGGCGAAGCAGCTTGCTGATCTCGAGCGCTCGGGTGTCCCGCAGCGCGACCTGGAGGACGCACTGAGGCGCCAACTGCCGGAAGACAATGAGGGACTGAGGGAGATGCTCGAAAAACTGGCGCAAGTCGACCGCGCGCGCAGGGAGGACAGAGAATTGCAGAGCGCGCGCGAGCAGGTGCGTCTGGCGCTGGAGAATCTGGGCGAGCCCGGTTCCGGGACGGACGGCGGACGCAGCCCGGGAGTCGACCTCGACTTTGATGAGGAGGACGATCGCGGCGGCAAGAGCGCCGCGGACGCGGCGGCCGACGGACGCCGGCGCACCGAGATGGCTCGTGGCGCCACGGGAGCCGATTCGCCGGGCGATTCCAGCGGCGCCCCGAAACGGCAGCACGCGCCGGCTGGCCCGGATTCGAGGGACACGGGGCCGGTCCTGAAGCCGGAGGGCCAGGCGCGCGAGGGCGAGGTGTTCGTGACCGAGGCACGCATCCATCCGAGGACGGCTCGACCGAGTGTGGAGAACGTAGCGATGAGCAGCGAGTATGCGTCACAGGTGGAGGATGTGCTCTCCAGGGAAGAGTACCCGGCCCATTACAAGGAGTTCGTCCGCAGGTATTTCCTGACACTCAGCCGGGGCCGCGTCCCGCAACAGCAGCCAACTGACACACGAGGAGCAAAGTGAGTGACGAAGCACGTCTCGCGCTCGCGCACGAGCGGCTGGACGCGCTGAGGCGCCAGATCGAGCGGCGAATCGTCGGACATCAAGAGCTGATCAACGGCATACTCGCCTGCCTGCTCTCGTCCGGCCACGCTCTGCTGGAAGGCGTGCCGGGTCTGGGCAAGACGCTGCTGGTCAAGACCCTGAGCGATGCGCTGCACCTGGAATTTTCCCGCATCCAGTTCACCCCGGACCTGATGCCCGCAGACATCATCGGCACCCAGGTGGTGCTGCAGGATGACGAGGGCCGCCGGCACTTCCAGTTCCAGCCGGGCCCCGTGTTCACACAGCTCCTGCTCGCCGACGAGATCAACCGCGCGACGCCGAAGACCCAGTCCGCGCTGCTGGAAGCGATGGAGGAGAAGCGCGTCACCGTCGGGCGCACCGGGCATGCGCTGCAGGAGCCATTCATGGTGCTCGCGACGCAGAACCCCATCGAGATGGAAGGCACCTATCCCCTGCCCGAGGCCCAGCTCGATCGCTTCCTGCTGAAGCTCAAAGCCACCTTTCCCGACGCCGGTGAGCTCTCCGCGATCGTCGATCGCACGACGGGCGCGCCCATGCCGGCGGTCGACCCGGTGCTGGACGCCGGGGAACTCCTGGATTTGAGGGAGCTCACGCGCTCTGTGGTAATCGCCAATCACGTGAAGGACTACGCGATCCGCATGGTGCTCGCCACCCACGCCGCGAACGGGCGCGCGACGCCAATGGTTCGCCGTTACGTGCGCCACGGCGCCAGCCCGCGCGGGCTGCTCGCCGTGGTCCTCACTGCCAAGGCCCTGGCGCTTTTCGCCGGACGCATCAACGTGAGCTTCGATGACCTCGCAGCCGCCGCGCCGCCGGCGTTGCGGCACCGCATCCTGCTCAACTTCGAGGGCGAGGCGGAAGGGATCGACGTGGAAGACCTGATCGCGGAAGTCGTCCGCGAAACGCCGACTGTGCCCGGGGAGGCGCGCGCCTGAGCCGGAGCCGGTAGCCATGGCGATGAATCCGCTCGAGGCATCCGTCGCCGGCGGCGATCTCGTCTTCGACGACGAGTTCCTGCGCAAGCTGGAGCAGCTCGAGCTGCTCGCGCGCAAGATCTTCCGGGGCCTGCTGCGCGGGGAGCACACGACGTCGCGCCGTGGGCGAGGGCTCGAATTCTCCGACTTCCGGCACTACCGGCCTGGCGACGACTTCCGGCACATCGACTGGAACATCTACTCTCGGCTGGATCAGCTCTTCCTCAAGCTGCACGCCTCAGAGGACGATGTGACGCTGCATCTCATCCTGGACGCGAGCGCGAGCATGGGCTGCGGCGAACCGTCGAAATTCGATCACGCGCGGCGACTGGCCGCGGCGCTGGCCTACATCGCGCTGCACCATCTCGATCGCGTCGGCGTGAGCGCCTTCTCAGAGGGGCTGGGAGCGGCCCTGCCCCCCATCAAGACGCGGCACCACATGGCCCGCCTGCTCGCCTTCCTCGGCGAGCTGTCCTGCGCCGGGATGACCCGTTTCGACTCGGCCCTGCGTGCCTTCGCAATGCGTACGCGAAACCCGGGATTGGTGATCCTGATCTCCGACCTGCTCGGCGCCGGGAACATCCAGGATGGCATAGAGGCTCTGCGTCACGGCGGACACGACGTGGTAGTGATCCAGCTGCTCGCGGAGTCGGAGATCGACCCGCCGCTCGAGGGCGCCTTGCGCATGGTCGACGTGGAGACTGGGGACGAGCTGGAAGCGACCGTCGACGATGATCTGCGCAGGCTCTACCAGAATCGGCTCGAGCGCTACTTGCAGGACGTGGAGCGCTTCTGCCGACAGCTTAGCGTGGAATACCTGCGTGCCAGCACGGCCATCCCGTTCGAGGACGTCGTCCTCAAGTACCTGCGCCAGGGGGTGCACCTGCGGTGATCGAGCTTGCCTACCCCCTGGCCCTGCTGTCGCTCTTGGCCATTCCGCTTCTAATCGCGCTTCACCTGCTGCGGCCAAGGCGCCGCCGGATAGTGCTGTCCACGACCACACTGTGGCAGGCAGCGCTGAGGGAGCGCGAGCCGCGCGTCGGGCTTCGCACGCTGCTCAGGAACCTGAGCCTCTTGCTGCTGCTGGCGAGCGCGCTGGCGCTCGGGCTCGCGCTCGCCGGACCGCAGTGGCTGATCCGCGCGAGCGAGGGTGCCGATTCCGTGCTCGTGCTCGACGTGAGCGCGAGCATGAAGTCGCGATCCGGCATCGGGAAGACGCGCTTTGACCTGGCCCTTGCGGAGGCGGCCAAGATCGTCGACGGCCTGCCCCGGCAGGGGCGCATGCTGGTGATGACCAGCGGGCGCAAGGCTCTGCTGCGCACGGGCTTCGAGGCCGACCGCGAGCTGCTCCGCCGGGCGCTGGCGCAAATTCGGCCCGGCGACGAGGCGGGGCGGCCGCGCGAAGCATTGGCGTTGGCGCAGTCGCTGCTTCGAGGCCGTGACCAGGGCCGCATCTACTTCCTGACCGATGGCGCCCTCGATCGCGAGGTCGATCCCGGCTCGCCGCAGGTGGTGTTCCGCGTCGTGGGCGGGCCCGCGCGAAACGTCGCCATCACCCGCTTCGATTTCCGCCAGGAGTTCGCAGCCGAGGATCGTTTTCAGGTGCTGATGACCGTGCGCAACTACACCGACGCGCCTGTGGTTGTGCCTGCTTCGGCAAGCCTCGATGACCATGTGCTCTTCAGGCGGTCTCTCGCGCTCGCAGCGCGCGCGGAAGAGACCCTGGTTCTTCCGTTCACCGGCCGAGCCCGTGGGCAGGCGACAGGTCGCATCGAAGTGGAAGACGATCTCGCGGCCGATAACCAGGCCTTTGCGGCGGTTGATGCGAACGATCCGCTGCGTGTGCTGCTCTTCTCCCGGGGCAACTTCTATCTGGAGAGCGTGCTTCGGGCCATGCCCAACCTGGACCTCGTCAAGGGCAATTCGCCGCCCGCCGAGGATATCGCGCGGATCGCCCGGAGCTACGACGTGGTGGTGATCGATAGCATCGCGGCGCCGCAGCTGCCGAGCGGGAATTTCCTGCTCGTGAATACCGTGGCGCCGGGCCTGCCGTTCTCCGACTCGGGGCGGCTCGTTCAGCCGGGCCCGCTCGTCCGCGGACCGAGCGCGCTGATGGGTGACGCGGACCTCACCGCGGTGCGGATCGAACAAGCCCGGCGGGTCATCATCGACAGAGCGGTTCCCGGGCTGCAGCGCCTGTTCTGGTCGAAGGAAACGGACCTGGCGCTCGCGCTGCTCGATGACGGCCGGAAACTGGTTTATCTAGGCTTCGATCTCGACCGGTCCAACTTCCCGCTGCAGGCGGCATTCCCGCTGTTCGTCAGCCGCAGCCTGGAGTGGCTCCGTCCGCGAGGTGACGGCTTCGTGCCCACCCATGTAGAGGCCGGTTCAACCGGGACGATCGCGCTCCCCGCGGGCGAGACGCGGGTGACCGTGCGCATGCCGTCCGGCAAATCCGAGACGCTGGCGTCGGAGGGCGGCTCGGCTCTGTTCGACGCCACCACCGATGCCGGCATCTATCAATACACCGTTGGCGACGTAACGCGATACTTCGCGGTAAGCCTTGCCGACGCGCGGGAATCCGACGTCAACAACCGCTGGGCGCCTGCCGGGCGCCGCGAGGACATTCGACCGGCGCGCACCTCCGCGCAGGCGCTCGCTCCGCTCTGGCCTCAGCTGCTGGCGCTGGCGCTCCTCCTGCTGGTGCTGGAGTGGTTCGTGTGGACCGGGAGCCGGGGGAATGCCTGAGTTCGCGCAACCGGCATGGCTTGCGCTCATCGCGGTGGCGGTGCTGCTCGTCGCCCTCACGGTCCGGCGCGCGGGGCGCACGCGCTTCAGACCGGTTTTCGCCGGCGCGCTGCGGATCCTGGCCCTCGCTGCGCTGGTGGTCGCGCTCGCGGGGCCGCTCGCCGGCTCCGGATCGCGTCATGCCGACGTGGTTTTCGCGCTCGACGTTTCCAGCAGCATCCCGCGGGAGTCCATAGCCGAGGCGCTGGATCTCCTCAATCGCGCCAGGGAATCCCCGGCGCGGATCGGGCTGGTCGTGTTCGGCGCCGACGCCGCCGTGGAATCGCTCGTGCGCAGCGGCGGCGAGCCGTTACGCGAGATCACGGCCCATGTGGAGCGCGCAGGCACTGATATCGGGCGCGCCATCCAGGTGGCTATTGGTGCGTTTCCGGCGGCGGTGCAGCGGCGCATCGTGCTGCTCAGCGACGGCCGCGAGAACCTGGGCGATGCGCGCTCGGCAGCCGCGGTAGCGCGATCCCTAGGGGTCGAGATCGACGCCGTGGCGCTCGAGAGGTCCTCGGCTCAGAAGGAGATCTACGTTCAGGGCGTGACGGTTCCGCCCCGGGTGCGCCTGCGCGAGCCCTTCAACGTGCAGGCGGTGGTGCACAGCAGCGAATCCACCCGCGCCCAGCTGGCGTTCATGCGCAACGGCGTGCTGCTGCGCGAATTCACGATCGAGCTCGAGCCGGGCCTGAACGCCTTCTCCCTGGTGGAGCAGGCAGACGCGCCGGGGCTGCAGTTGTACGAGGCCATCGTCAACAGCGACGCCGACAGCGAGCCGGCGAATAACCGCTACCAGACTTTCGTGCAGGTCGCGGGCGCGTCGAGGGTGCTGCACGTGGTGGACGACCCTCACGCCGGTCGATACGTGAGCGCGGCATTGAGGGCCCAGGGCCTGGGGGTGGACGAGGTGTCCGCCGGCGCGCTGCCCGCGAACCTGCACGAGCTGGTCGACTACGACCTGGTGATCCTCAACAACGTCTCCGGTCTCGACCTGTCCCTCGCCAAGATGGCGCTGCTCGAGTACTACGTGCGCGACGCGGGAGGCGGCGTGGTGATGATCGGCGGCGACCGGAGCTACGGCGCCGGCGGCTACCACGGCACCCCGGTGGAGCAGCTCCTGCCGGTCACCATGGACGTCAAGACCGAGATCAGGATCCCGAGCCTGTCGGTCGTCTTCGTGCTGGACCGCTCCGGCAGCATGGGCACCAAGGCCCGGGACGAGGAGAAGCTCACGATCGCCAAGCGCGCCGCCCTGTCATCCATCGAGCTGCTGAAGCCGCTCGACCGGGTGGGTGTCCTGGCCTTCGACAGCGGCCGTGACTGGGTGGTGCCCATGACCGAGGCGGGCGTGCGCCGGCCGATCGCGGAGAGGCTCCGCGATCTGAAGGTGGGCGGCGGCACCGACCTCTATCCCGCCCTCGAGGAGGCGCACCGCGTCATGCGCAGGGAGCAGGCAAAGGTGAAGCACCTGATCGTGCTCTCCGACGGCCTCACCGAGGGCGGGAAGAACTTCGATCGCCTCGCCGCGCGCATCGCTGCCGACGGCATCACCCTGTCCACCGTGGCGATGGGCGCCGACGCGGACCGCGCGTTGATGGCAAGACTTGCCGCGCTCGGCAAGGGGCGCTACTACCACGCCGACGACCCCCGCAATGTGCCGCGCATCTTTACGAGCGAGACCATGACGATCATGCGGGACCTGGTCGTGGAGGGGGACATCCGGCCGCGACGGGGCCATGTGGGTGAGCCGATCGCGGGCTTCGGTGCGGAAGCGTTTCCGGCCCTCGGAGGCTACCTGCGCACTTATCCCAAGCCCGCCGCCCAGGTCCTGCTCGCCGGCCGCGGCGAGGATCCCCTGCTGGTGTCGTGGCGCTACGGCCTGGGCAAGGCGGTAGCGTTCACCTCGGACCTCTCGGGGCGCTGGGGCAGGAGGTGGGTTGAGTGGCCGGCCTTCGGGCGCTTCGTCTCCCAGACGGCCCGCTGGACCATGCGTCGCAGCGGCGTCGGATCGTTCGTGCCGCAATTCCGGTGGCGGGGTCAGCATGGCGAGATGAGCGTGGACGTGCTGGACCGGGACGATCGCTTCGTCAACGGTCTCAAGCTGGAAGCCACGCTCGTGGATCCGTCCCGGCTCTCCCGGCGCGTCGAGCTCGAGCAGATCGCTCCGGGCCGCTACCACGGTGAATTTCCGGTGCCCCGTGCCGGGCGCTATGCCATCACCCTCACCGGGCGTGACGGGGAAATTCAGGTCGGCCCCACGACGTTCGGACTGGCCGTTCCGTACTCCTCGGAGTATCTGGACCTGGGCGTCGATCAACGGCTGTTGCGCGATATCGCCGGCATCACGGGCGGACGCCTGCTTCCGCTTTCCAGCGCCGGCCTGAGCGCCGTCAC
The DNA here is from genome assembly GCA_036555615.1 of Burkholderiales bacterium. Taxonomy (GTDB): domain Bacteria; phylum Pseudomonadota; class Gammaproteobacteria; order Burkholderiales; family SG8-41; genus SG8-41. Next base: position 62,304 of record DATBKZ010000048.1, read on the forward strand.
AGCGCCCTCGCCGCAAGCGTCCGGCCCGCTCTCGCGGGTCTGGTGGCCGTTCCTCCTGGCGGCCCTGTTACTGGTGGTGGCCGAGGTGGCGGTGCGCTGGGTGACGTTGCCCGAAGCCTGGCGCGCGCGCTGGGCGAGGTGGCGCGGCGCGCGCGGGGAGACCGGGGCGCCGGAACGCGAGTACAGCTCGCTCAGCGCCGCCATTGCCCGGGAACGAGCAAGGCACCTGGCAGCCATGCGCGATGGGATTTACCTCAATGCCGACGATCCCGCCGCGCGTGCGCGACTCTATCTGGCGGCCGGCCGCAGCCGCGCTCGTTGAGCGCGGCGCAGCGCGGGTCCTACCCGCGCAACTCACCACACCCGCGGGCCGGGTGGCAGGGCGGTTGGGATCTGGTTCCAGATTTCCGGTACTGGTACTGGCTGTCCAAGGGAGTTGTCCTGATCAATTGACCAGGTGGGCGGGGAAATCCGGAGAAGATCACGACCGCTCTGACAGGACCCGGCCCGCGGAATATGCAACCCTCACGATGAACGGTCGGAGGCGAAGGGCGAACGACCGGGTTCTTGAGGCAGGTTCTAGTAGAGGTGGCACGCCACCATGTGGCCGCGCGAGATCTCCTTTTCCACCGGCACGACCCTGGAGCACTCGGGCCTGACGAACGGGCAGCGCGGGTGGAAGCGGCATCCACTGGGCGGATTGATGGGCGACGGGACCTCTCCGGTCAGGATGATCTCCTCGCGCGTCTCGTCCGGGTGATCCGGCAGAGCTGCTGAAAACAGCGCCTTCGTATAGGGATGCGCCGGATTGCTGAAGAGGTCCTTCGTCCTCGCCTTCTCGACGATTTTGCCGAGGTACATGACCGCGACCTCGCCCGCCATGTAGCGGGTCGTCGCCAGGTGATGGGCGATGAGGAGATAGCTCACGTTGTACTGGCTCTGGAGATCCACCAGCAGGTTCATGATCTGCGCCCGGATCGAAACGTCGAGGGCCGAGACCGGCTCGTCCAGGATGATGACCTTGGGCTTCGACACGAGCGCGCTTGCCACGGCGATGCGCTGGCGCTGCCCGCCGCTGAACTCGTGGGGGTAGAGGTTGGCCTGCTGCGGGCGCAGGCCCACCGACGCCAGCACCTCCTGGACGCGATCCTTCACCTCCTGATCGGAAACCGTCTGATTGACGACGAGCGGCTCGGCCACGATGTCCCGCACGCGCATGCGGGGGCTGAGAGAGGACCAGGGGTCCTGGAACACCGCCTGCACCATCGTGCGGTAATGCCTCAGGTCATCGCCGCTCAACGCATGCACATTCTTGCCCTCGGCAAGAACTTCCCCGGACGTCGGCTCTTCCAGGCGCAGCACGAGCTTTGCGGTCGTCGTCTTGCCGCAGCCGGACTCGCCGACGAGCGCCAGCGTCTCGCCCTGGGGGATCGAGAAGCTGATGCCGTCCACGGCCTGCACCCAGCCGATGACTTTCGTCCACAGGACACCCTTGGTGACGGGAAAGTGCTTCTTCAGCGCCCTCGCCTCGAGGACCGGCGCAGCCGTCATACGCGACCCGCTTTCCAGCAGCTTGCGACGTGATCCTTGCCGACGGTGGCCTGGCGGGGATACTCGCGCTGGCAACGGTCATCGGCGTGGGGACACCGGGGAGCAAACCGGCATCCCTCGGGCAGGTCCCACAGCGCGGGAGGCTGGCCCTCGATCGAGTAGAGCCGCTCCACATCCTCGTCCATGCTGGGCACCGAGTGCAGCAGCGCCTGGGTGTAGGGATGCGACGGATGATTGAAGATGTCCCGCACCGATCCGCTCTCCACGATGCGGCCGGCATACATCACCAGCACGCGATCGCACATCTTCGCGACGATGCCGAAGTCGTGGGTGATGAAGATGAGCGCGAGGTTCGTCGCTTCCTGGATTTCGCGCAGCAGGCGCAGGTATTGCGCCTGGATCGTGACATCGAGCGAGGTGGTCGGCTCATCGGCGATGATGATCTTCGGCTCGCAGGAGATGGCGATGGCGCCGACCACCCGCTGCTTCATGCCGCCGCTGATCTGGTGGGGGTAGTCCGTGACCCGCCGCTCGGGGGCCGCCACCTTGACCTGCTTCAGGCCCTCGACCGCCCGCCGCACCAGCGATGGCTTGCGTTCGTCGGCGTGCTGAATCTCGATCGCCTCGATCAGCTGGTTGCCGACCGTGAACACCGGGTTGAGCGAGGTCTGCGGATCCTGCAGGATCATGGAAATGCGGCGGCCGCGGATCTGCCGCATCTCCTGCTCGGACTTCGGGACGAGGTCCTCGCCTTCGAGCCGGATCGCACCCTTGACGATGCGGGCCGCCGGCCGCGGGGTGAGTTTCAGCAGCGACAGCGCTGTCATGGTTTTCCCGCTGCCCGACTCGCCCACGATGCCCAGCACCTCGCCCTGGCGCAGCGAGAAGCTCACCCCATCCACCGCTTTTACGGTGCCGAAACGGGTGAAGCAATAGGTGTGAAGATCCTCCACCTCCAGAATGACGTCGCCGAGCCGACGCGCCATGCGCCTATCCTGTCCTCATCCCGCCGAAATCCACGCGCATGGCGCCCCCCTGCTTCAAGTCCTGCGATTCAATGCGTATTAGAACAGAAGCGAGGGGAAGAGTTGCTTCTTCCCCTCGCTGTGACGCGCGCTTACTTGACGAGCTTTATGAGCTCGAAATGCGACGTGCGACCGGCCGCCGGACCCGGGTAAACCATTTCAGCGACGACCTTGGGGTTGGCGAAGACCTCGTTCCTGAACCAGAAGAGCGGGATGTCGGCGTACTCCGCCTGGATGTGGTCGCCGATTGCCCGCATTAGCGTGTCACGCTCCTTGGCGTCATTCGACTTCAGCACCTTGCCGTAAGTCTGCTCGATGAAGTCGTCCTCGTAGTGGTGATTGTTGCCCTTGCTGAAGTAGAAGTTGCGAACGCCGTTGTCGGCAGGCCGCCAGCCGATGATGTTGGGCCACATGATGTTCTTGCTCTGGTACTTGCGATACGCGTTGCGGATCTTGGCCCAGTCGTGCGTCTGGACCTCGGCCTGGACCCCGACCCGCTTGAAGTAGATGGCGATCGCGTCGCCGATCGCCGGGCCTTCCGATTCGCCCGGTTCGGTGAACACCCAGATCTGGAACTTGAGGGGGTTTCCGGGACCGTAACCCGCCTCCTTCAGCAGCTGCTTCGCCTTCTCGGGGTTGTAGGCGTAGAGCTCCTTGAATTTGCTTTCCCACTTGGGATTCCAGCCCTCGGAAGTGGGTATCCACAGCGAAAGATACGCGAGCTCCGCCCGGCCGGCGAACACCGTTCTCAACGTCTCCTCGCGGTCGATCGCGATGTTGAGGGCCTGGCGCACCTTCTTGTTGACCAATGGGGCCTTCGGATCGAAATGCTTGTGGCCCTTGATGTGCCAATTGCCGCCGAGGTACACCGAAACCCAGTCCACCGCCAGCGAGGACGAGAAACGCTTCAGACCCTTGGCGAGCGCGTCCTTGTGCAGATCGCGCGGCAGGTCGCCGATGTGGACATCGCCCGAGAGCAGCAGGGCGAGACGCGTGGCTTCCTCGCGGGCGATACGGAACTCCAGCTCCTCGAACTCAACCTTCCTTCCGGACCAGTGTTTGTCGTTCCGCTTGAACAAGATATTGAGCCCCGTTTGCCGCCCACCGTACATGAAGGGGCCGGTTCCGGCGGGGCGCTTATCGAGGCCTCCGATGCCCTCCTTGTCCCACTGTGCCTTGCTCGTGATGCGCAGGTCGCCGGAACGCTGGACGCCGAACATCATCACCGGGGGCATGATCGGATTCTTGAAGCGAAACACCACCGTGTACTTGTCAGGAGTCTCCATTTTGTCGACCGTGACCCAGACCGGTCGGAGCGTCGCCGTCGAATCCTTGCGGATCAGCAGCGAGTGGGAATGCACGACGTCGGCCGAGGTCATCTCCCCGTAGCCGTAGTGAAACTGGACGCCCTTGCGCAGATGGAACGTCCAGTCCTTGAAGTCGGTGCTGTGCTCCCACTTCGTCGCCAGCTGCGGGATGGGTTCTCCCGTCTTCGGGTCCATTCCGACCAGCGTCTCCCAGAACGGCTCGAACTGCAGATGGTCGGGACGGGCGATGGTCCAGAATCGGTTGCTCTCGTGGAACCCGGCAGATGCAAAAATTAGGCGCTTGACTTGCGCGGCATCGACCGACCCGGGGGCCACGGCCGTGCCAAACATGACCGCCACGACCATCAGCAGTCCCGTGAACAGTGACGCGAGCTTCCATCTCATAGGTCTCTCCTCCGACGTGGGTTGTGGTATTACCTCAAAGCTTTCTTCGTTCGTGGTCCTGCCTGCAGCAAAATTCTTGTGTCCGGCTTGCCCCGCTACAGGTTTCTCAACTTGGGATCCAGGTGGTCCCGCAGCCAGTCACCGATCAGGTTGAGCGCGAGCACGGTCAGCATGATCGCGAGCCCCGGGAACATCGAGACCCACCACGCCGTGACGATCAGCTCCCGGCCATCCGCGACCATGACGCCCCAGGCCGGCTCGGCGCGCGGCAGCCCTGCCCCCAGGAAGCTCAGCGCGGATTCAAGCAGTATGACGTATCCCACCTGCAGCGTGGCCAAAACGATGAGGGAGTTGACCACGTTGGGAAACATGTACTTGAACATGATGCGGGTGTGCGACGCCCCTGCCACCCGCGCCCTCGCGATGAAGTCGCGCTCCTTGATGGCGAGCGTCTCGCCGCGTGTCAACCGCGCGTAGCGCGCCCACAGCAGCACGATGAGCACCGTGACGACCGTCCCGAAACTGGGGCCCACCGCGGCGACGAGGACGAGAGCAAGCAGGATTGTCGGGATCGAGAGCGAAATATCCACGAGACGCATGATCACCGCGTCCGTCTTGCCTCCGAAATAGCCCGAGATCAATCCCAGGACCGTGCCGATGATTCCCCCGACAAATATCGCAATGAGCGACACCGTGAGAGAAACCCGCGCGCCGTAGATGATCCTGCTCAGCATGTCGCGCCCGAGCTTGTCGGTGCCCAGGATATGCTCCATGGTGCCGCCGTCCTGCCAGACCGGCGGGGTCAGCCGGTTCGAGAGCGTTCCCAGGTACGGGTCGTGCGGCGCGACCCATGGCGCGAAGACCGCCGGAATCACCAGCACGAATACCAGGATTCCGAGCGAGAACAGGGGATAGCGTTTGACCTGACGCCACCCGTCAACAACCCAGGGGATCGCGTACCAGGGCAGCGTTCGCGTGCTCGTCAATTGCGGCATGTTTCCGTCTCCTCTAGACGCTCATTGATACCGGATGCGCGGGTCGAGATAGGCGTACAGAATGTCGACCAGCAGGTTGCACAGGATGAAGATGACCGCGAATACGATCACGACGGCCTGAACGACCTGGAAGTCCCTGGAGCGGACGGCGTCGACCACCAGCAACCCCACGCCGGGCCAGGTAAAGACGGTTTCGGTCACCACGGAACCGGTCAGCAGGACGCCGGCGATGATCGCAAAAAACGTGAGGGGGGCGATGGAGGCATTGCGCAGGCAATGTTTCCAGACCACCTTCCACTCCGGGATGCCCTTGACGCGCGTCAGCTTCACGAACTCGCTGTCGAGCACTTCCAGCATCGACGATCGGACAAGCCGCATGATGGCGGCGACCTGAAACCAGCCGAGGGTGATGGCGGGGAGGATCATGTGCTTGAGCCCGCCCCGGCCCGATGAGGGCAACCAGTCGAGCCACACGGCGAAAATCCACATCAGCACGATCCCCAGCCAGAAAGCCGGCAGCGACTGGCCGAGGAGCGCAATGACTTTTGCCCCGGCATCCCAGCCGGTATCTTTTGACACAGCCGCCAGCACCCCTATGGGTACCGCGAGGATAGCGCTGATGAGCAGCGCGAATCCTGCAAGCTCGAGCGTGGCGGGCAGACGCTCCACCACGAGGCCCATGGCAGATTGGCCCTGATACTTCAGGGATTGGCCGAAATCGCCCTGGAGGGCCTTCTTGACGAAGACGACGTACTGCTCGTGGACCGGCCTGTCGAGGCCCCAGTACTTGGTCAGCCGGTCGTAATCCTCCTGCTCCGCTTCGATCGGCAACATGACGTCGATCGGATTGCCGCTGAGGCGTGCGAGGCCAAAAACGATCACGCTCATGACCAAGATCGCCACGAGACTCTGGAGCACCCGCACCGCGATATAGCGCTGCATGCACCCTCCTCCGTCGGATTGCTCCCACCCCACCCTTCTTCGGAGCGGGTCCGGAGAGCCTGGCACGCGCCTTTTCTCGAGAAAAAAGCGCGCGTCAGCCGTCCACTATGTGATTACACTATCCTAGGTCAAACGTGATTGGCAAGCGACCGGAATTGCCAAGGTCCGAAGGGCGCCCACCCGATAGGTCTTGAGAATCGACAGAGGAACAAGGCACCAGCTTACGGTCTGGCGCATCGGGTCATAACAACGCCAAGGCGGTAGCCGTAACCTGTTGATCTAATAAACGTACTGGGGCTCCCGCGAACGGGGGTCCGCGCCGCGCTCACAGCACGCGGTGGAACCAGAGCACCGAGGCGAGCGCTGAGAGCACGAGCAGCAGCGCGCCGAATCCCACCAGCAAGGCGGTCACCTCGGTCGCGCGCTTGCGCTCGATCACCACGCGCGCGCTCCACTGCTCGTAGATCTTCTTCAACTCCGGTGCCGACGCCGCAGTGAAGTATTCGCCGTACGTGGTTTCGGCGATTTTCTTGAGGACGGAATCGTCCAGACGCACGCGCATGGACCAGCCCTTGAATCCGAGCGTGACGCCTTCCCGGCTGCCGATGCCGACCGTATAGATGCGAACGCCGTGCTCTGCCGCGAATTTCGCGGCGTCAAGCGGATCGGGGCCGTGGTTGCTCTGACCATCGGAGAGCAGGACGATCGCGACCGAGCGGTTCGATCCCGGGGGTACCGGCTTCCGGTCTTCGACCAGGCGCCCCTCGCGGGTCCAGCGCCGCGGCAAATGCGGGGAAGAGCCGTACAGTACGCTCTCCAGGTCGATTCCCGCGTCGGGGAGCAGCGTTGCGAGCGCGACGTATATTCCACTGCCGATTGCGGTGCCGGGCTGCAGCTGGAGCCGATCGACCGCCTGCAGCAGGTCCTCGCGATTGTCGGTGGGCGACTGCACCACCGAAGCGTTGCCGGAGATGGAGACGATCCCGATCCGGGCGTGCCGCTGCCGGTTCTCCACGAACGATCGCACCGCGCCCTGCGCCGCGGCGAGCCGGTTCGGCTTGACGTCGGTGGCACGCATGCTGCCCGACGTATCGATCGCGAGGATGACGCTGGTGTGCATCGAGGGCAGCGCGACGACCGCGTGCGGGCGGGAGACCGCGCCGATCAGGGCGCACAAGGCCAGCAAGAACAGCAGCGGCGGGACGTGCCGGAGCAGCCGCCCGCCGGCGGCGCCCGCTGCAGGCAGGCTCCACAGCCCCGCCAGCCGCGCGTGAGCCCGGCGGCGGCGCGCAAGCACCCAGATGTATGCCAGTACCAGCAGGGGCACCGGCGCAAGCAGCCAGAGCATGCGCGGCCACAGCACCGTGATCTCGTTCAGCTGCACGAGCACACTCATCGGATCAGCGCCGGCGGCACGCCGCCGCTTGCCAGCTGGGCCCGCCGCTTGCGCAGACGGGCGAAGCGCATGAGCGTGTCCACCAGATCGTCCCCGGTCGAGAGCTCGATGCAGTCGGCGCCAGCAGCGGAGAGTGCGGCGCGCAGGGCGGCCTCACGCCCGGCGGCAAGGGAAGAGAAACGGCTGCGGAATGCGGCGTCGTGCGTGTCGACGAACAGCTGCTGCCCGGTTTCGGCATCCTCCACGATCACCAGGCCGAGATCGGGCAGCTCCATCTCCAGGGGATCGTAGAGCCGCACGGCCAGAACCTCATGGCGCTGCCCGAGTTGGGACAGAGCGCGCGCCCAGCCAGGATCGCTGATGAAATCCGATACCACAAAGACCGCCGAGCGGCGCTTGATGGTCTGCAGCGCGCGTCCGAGCAGCTCGTCGAGGCGCGTGGGCTTGCCGCGCCTTCGCGTCGCCCCGGTCTTCTGGATGCGGTCGATGAGATGCAGGACGTGCTGGCGCCCGCCGCGCGCGGGCAGGACAAGATCGACACGGTCGGTGTAGAGCACGGCGCCGACGCGGTTGCCGTGACGGGTCAGCAGGCGGGCGACGAGCCCGACGAAATCCACCGCCATCGCGCGCTTGGTGACCTTGCCGGCGCCGAAGTCCACCGATCCGCTGAGATCGACCAGGAACCACGCTGTCACCTCGCGCTCTTCGTTGAACTGCCGCACGTGCGGCACCTGGAGGCGCGCGGTTGCATTCCAGTCGATGGCCCGCGCATCGTCATTGACCTGATACTCCCGCAAGTCCGCGAGGTCGATGCCGAAGCCGCGGAACAGGGTGCGGTAATCCCCCAGAAGCGAACCGTCGAGCCGGCGCAGCACCGTCCATTCGAGCCGGTGCAGCACGCTCTCCGCGTTCGGAGCCGGCGGCGCCGTTTTCCCTGCCGAATGCACCAGCTTCAAGTCAGCCACCTGCCGCGATCCGGGCACGGCTCTCGAGCGGTTTCTCGGGCAAGGGCACGGCCTGCATCACCCGCGCGATCAGGTTATCCGCCGTCTGGCCGTCCGAGAGCGCTTCGTAGGACAGCACCAGCCGGTGGCGCAGCACGTCCGGCACGAGATCCGCGACGTCCTCGGGCAGGACGTAGTCGCGCCCGCGCAGGAAAGCGAGCGCCCGGGCGCCTTCGATCAACCAGATGGTGGCGCGCGGGCTGGCACCGAAGGTGATATAGCGCGCGAGCTCGCCGATGCCGAAGCGCTCGCAGCGCCGCGTGGCCGATACGAGCTTCACCGCGTACTGGATGAACACCGGATCGGTGTAGACCTTGCGGCATTCCTGCTGCAGGTTAGCCAGCTGATCCGTCGTCACCACCACGCCGGCCTCGGCGGCGGTCCCGGTCACGCGCTCGACGATGACGAACTCCTCCTCCTCGCTCGGATAGTCGACCAGCACCTTCATCATGAAGCGGTCGACCTGGGCCTCGGGCAGCGGATACGTTCCCTCGGTCTCGATCGGATTCTGCGTGGCCATGACCAGGAACGGGGAAGGCACGCGGTGGGTTTCGCCGGCAATCGTGACCTGGCGTTCCTGCATGACCTCGAGCAGCGCGCTCTGGACCTTCGCGGGCGCACGGTTGATCTCGTCGGCGAGCAGCAGGTTCGCGAAAACCGGCCCGAGGGTCGTGCTGAAGTCCCCGGTCTTCTGGTTGTAGATCCGGGTTCCGATGAGATCGGCGGGGAGGAGATCGGGCGTAAACTGGATGCGCTTGAACGACCCGCGCATGGTGCGCGCCAGGGTCTTGATCGTGAGGGTCTTGGCGAGGCCCGGCACGCCCTCGACGAGCAGGTGGCCCTGCGCGAGCATGGCGACCAGGACGCGCTCGAGGAAATGGTCCTGTCCGACGACCACGCGCTTGATCTCATAGAGAATCCGCTCCATCAGGCCGCGGACGTTGCCGGTCGTATCGTTGCTCATGGCGCTCAGGCTCCGGATGTTAGAACGGATGAAGGCCGACGGCGCGCCCGGCCGCGGCGATGGTGACCGCGAAGCCGATGCCGATAAAGGTGCCGCTTTCCGTCGGATTGAGGATCGCGGTGACGATGCCGACGACATCGCCCTGCATCGTCACCAGCGGCCCGCCCGAGCTGCCGGGATTGGCCGCCGCGTCGAACTGGATGAGCCGCGTGAGCAGCCGGTCGCCCTCGGGCGAGCGGAATTCCCGGTTCAGGCCGGACACCACCCCCGACGACACCGATGGACCTATGCCGAATGGAAAGCCGACGGCGACCACCTCATCGCCAGGCTTCAGCTGGTCGGCCGATCCGAGCGTCGCGGCCGGCAGATCGTCCGGAATCGTCCGTGCCTTGATGACCGCGAGGTCATTTTCCGGATGGACGCTGACCAGGTCGGCATCGGATTCGGAGCCGTCGTAAAAGGTCACGCGCACGCGCTTCACGCCGGCGACGACATGGAGGTTCGTGAGGATGACCCCATTGTCCACGATCACCACGCCCGATCCGACCGACAGCTCCTCCATCCCTTCCGGATCGTCCTTGGCCCGAGCGTCGCCGGGTGCGTCCTTGCCGGATGCGCGGTCCTGGCGCTTTGACCTTGCCTTTGGCTTGCTTTTCAGCTGTGCCGCATCCCCCAACCCACGCACCCGCACCAGGGAGGGGCGCACGATGTCGGCGGCCTTCGCCGCCCGCGAGGGCAGCGTCTTGTCCTCCAGCGAGCGCAGCACCGCGGCATCGACGTCTTCCTGGGTGAGCGCTTGCGGCCGGGGCTGCGACCACAGATAGGCCGCCGCGATGAGCGCAGCGCAGGCTGCGCCGCCGACGAAGCGCAGGAGCCCGGCGTGCCGCGTCCCGAACGCGCGAAGGCGGACGTAGCGGGGGCTTCGACCCGGAACGGTTTCGCGAGCACGCTCCGAAGCGGGCGCGTCAGTCGCCTGCCGCGTCGCGTCCGGCGCGGCACGAGGCGTGCGTCTCGACCCGCTGTAGAGCACCTGCGGCTTCATGAATGGATCCTTACGGACAGCGCGTTTCGGCATGCGCAAGGTAGCATGGTTGCCGGCCGCGGGGGTATTCCCGATGCGATGCCGGTTGAAACAGTTCCTCCCCGGGCCGGGTGTATATTGTTGCGCGCGTGAGGACGCACGATGCGGTTCTTGTGGTCCGATTCTCTCTGGCTGTTGCTGGCCGTCCCGCTTCTGGTTGCGGCCTATGTCTACGCCCTCCGCCGGCGCAAGCGGGTCGCGCTGCGCTACGCGAGCCTCATGCTCGTGCGCGACGCGATCGGACCCGGGCAGTGGCTGCGGCGCCATCTGCCGGCGCTGTTGCTGCTCGTGGCGTTGATCTGCGCGCTGCTTGGCGTGGCGCGGCCCACCGGCGTTTTCACCCTCCCTTCCGAGCATCAGACGATCGTGCTCGCGGTGGACGTTTCCCGCAGCATGCGCGCCACCGACATCAAGCCGAGCCGGCTCCAGGCGGCGCAGAACGCAGTGAGGACCTTCATCGGCGATCTTCCGCCCAACGTGCGGGTCGGCATCGTGACCTTCGCGGGCACCGCGGCGATCGTGCAGACGCCGACGCAGAATCGCGACGATCTGATCGCTGCAGTGGACCGCTTTCAGCTGCAGCGCCGGACCGCGACCGGAAGCGGGCTGCTGATGGCCTTGTCCTTGCTGCTACCGGACGCGGGCGTCGACCTCGAGGCAGAGGTGTACGACAGCGCCTTTTCCCGGCGCTCGAGCGGCATCCCGCTCGATGCCGCGCGCAAGTCCGGGCGCAAGGACTTCGAGCGGGTGCCGCCGGGGACCTACACTGCCGGCGCCATCGTGCTGTTGAGCGACGGACGGCGCACCACCGGACCGGACCCGCTGGCGGCAGCCAGGATGGCCGCGGAACGCGGTGTGCGCGTCCACACCGTCGGCTTCGGGACCAAGGGCGGCGGGCCGGTCGAGTTCGATGACGTGGTGATCTACATGAGATTCGATGAGGAGGCGCTGAAGGCGATCGCGGGCATCACCGAGGGCGAGTACTTTCACGCCGGCAATGCGGACGACCTGCAGAAGATCTACAAGGACCTGACGACGAAGCTCACGCTGGAGCGCAGGGAAACCGAGCTCACGGCGTTCTTCGGCGCGGGCGCGGCGCTCCTCGCCCTGGTGGCGGCGCTGCTCTCCCTGCTCTGGTTCCACCGCGCATCCTGAACGCGCCATCAACGGGCAAAGCCGTAGAGCCTCGCCGCGTTCTCGCATATGATCTTGCGGCGGGTGGCGGGCGGCAGCGCGCCGAGCTCGCGCCGGAGGTATTCCTGCGAGTCCGGCCAGATGCCGTCGGGATGGGGGAAGTCCGAGCCCCACATGACGTTGTCCGCCCCCACTTCGTCGATGAGCTTGATCCCCACCGGGTCCGTCTGGTAAGTCGCCCGGCACTGCCGCTTCCAGTAGGCGCTCGGCGCCATCCTGAGCGAGAGGTCCTTGAACTGGTCCTCCCACTCCGCGTCCATCCGCCACAGCACGTACGGAATCCAGCCGATGCCCGCTTCGCCCAGCACCAGCCGGATGCGCGGACAGCGCTCGAGGACGCCGCTGAAAATCATCGATGTGAGAATGTTCGACATGTTGAGCTGGAACGCCGTGATGTTCGTGGCGAACGCGGCACGCGCCACCGGCAGCTCCACCTCGGGCATGCCGGGGAGGCCTGCCCGCGTGGGATCGCCGCCGATCAAGAAGATCTTGCGGATGTGCTCGGGCACGTAGCCGCTGACCGTGTGAAAGTGCAGCGGCAGGCCGGTGGCGTTGATGACCTCCCACAGCGGATTCCAGTACGGGTCCCACAGCGGCTTGAGATCGGGCGAGTTCGCGATGTCGAGGCCGCGCAGCACGCCGCGCTGCGCGACACGCTCGACCTCTGCGATCGCCGCCTCGATCGGGTTGTTCGGGATCGAGGCGAGACCGGCAAAGCGCTCCGGGTGCGTCGCGCAGAACCCGGCGAGCCACTCGTTGTAGATGCGCAGGACCTCGACCGCGGCTTCGGCGTCATCGAGCCGGCTGGTTGCGCCGAGCACGCCGTAGAGGACTTCGGCCTGCACGCCGTCGCGGTCCTGGTCCTTCAGGCGCAGCTCGGGATCGGTCAGGCGCCGGATACCGCGCTTGCCGTCCTCGTAGAGCCCGGTCTCCGCCATGCGGTCGGCGCGGTGGATCTTGCCCGGAGTGTAATGCCGGCCGCCCGACCCCACGCCGTTAACCAGTCCGAGATTGGCGCCCTTCTTCGTCGTCCATCGCCTGCCGTTGGGGCCGTCGGCAACGTACGGCATGCGGCCGCGCATCGCAGCCGAGGCGTTCTCGGTAAAGAGCTCCGGCGGCAGCCAGCAGAGGTCGACATGGCAATCGGCCGAGATCACTTCGTAGCGCATGCTATTTTCCGCGGATACCGGCCTGCTGGATCACGCGGCGCCATTGCTCGCTCTCCGCGCGAATGTGCGCGGTGAACTCCGCAGGCCTGGTGCCCACGCCCTCCGAGCCGTCGGCGATGAGGCGCTTGGTCAACTCCGGCGACCGCACCGCCTTGACCGTTTCCGCCGAGACTCTCTCGACGATAGCTTTCGGCGTGCCTTTCGGCGCAACGAGGCCGTACCAGTTGACGACAACGACTCCCGGCACGCCGGCCTCGGTGAGTGTCGGCGTGTCTGGCAAGGCTGGCGCGCGCTTGCCCGGCGTCACCGCCAGCGCGCGCAAGCGGCCGCTTCTGACATGGGGCTGGGACGAGATGATCGTCGCAAACGAGAGTTCGATACGCCCGCCGACGAGATCCGCGTAGGCGGCTCCCATGCCCTTGTACGGGATGTGAATCATCTTGGTGCCGGTGGCGATCTGGAACAACTCGGTGGTCATGTGGATCGGGCTGCCGATGCCCGACGAGCTGTAGTTGAGCTTTCCGGGGTTCGCGCGCGCGTGCTTCACGAGCTCGAGCACCGATTTCGCGGGCAGAGAGGGATGCACGACCAGCGCGTAGCCTTGCGCGGTGACCTGCGACACCGGCGCGAAATCACGCACGATATCGAAGCGCGACTTGTAGAGGAGCGGGTAGATCACCGTCGTGGCGCTCAGCATCATGAAAGTGTGGCCGTCCGGCGCCGCATCGGACAGGATCTCGAGGGCGACGAGGCTGCCCGCGCCGGGCCGGTTATCGACGACGACGCTCTGCCCGAGCGAATCGCTGAGGTGCTGCCCAAGCGCGCGCGTGACGGTATCCATCCCCCCGCCTGCCGCGAGCGGCACCAGGATCCGCAGCGGCCGGGTCGGATATTTCTGGGCGTGGGCAGACAACGCCAGCAGCGCGAAGAGCAGCGCCAGCGCCTTCATGCAAGTGTGTGTGTTCATGCTCCCTCCTCTTTGGCGTCTAGCAGCCGGCAACACATCTTCCGCTGCCATCGAATTTTATCGTGTTCAATCCGACATCGTGCCGCCGCCGGTCTCGACCTGCTTGCTGTCCTCCCCGGCCATGGATTCTCCTATCGGCATGCCTCCGGCAGGTACTGTGCCTGTATGTCCTCGCTGGTGCATCGCCAGACGATAGTCTTGTTCGGGCTTCGCGTCGGCACGAAGAGCAGGGATTTTCCCTCCACCGGAGGAAATGCCAGCGCGACCCGCACGTGCCCGGTCTGGCGGTTCACGCTCATGAGCTTGATGTCCCGGAGCTCTGCCGGCCGGATATAAGCTTCCTCGATTTGCGCCGGCGCGCGCCCGTGCTTTCTCATGTAGTTTCCCACGGCCTGGGCAGCCTGCCGGCCCGTCGCCGCCGCCTCCTCGACCCGCGCGCGAACGACATGGTCCTGATTGCCGCAAGCGCCCAGCTGAATCGCGCACAGTGCTGCAACAAGCAGTGCCGCCCTCACCCTGACCTCCCGAAAGCAAGAGAAAGGGGCCAGGCTCGAATCAAGCAGAATCGAGCGTGGCCCCTCTCGTGTCCGTGCAGTGGCAGTACCGCCCCTCACCCCGCGATCGATACGACGCGCTTCCCGGCCCAGGCCTCCGCCGCCTTGTCCGCCTTCTGGAAATCCGCATCCGTGAACCCGTAAAGGTGCGCGCCCCCCATCATGATCTGCGCCGCGGTTTCGCGCGAGCACGCCTTGAGCAGATTGCCCGACACGTTCGGGAAGTTGGAGTCGAAATGCGGATAGTCGCTGGAGATGCACATCCGGTCGGCGCCGATCAGGCCGGCGGTCGCCTCGATCTCCGGCTCGCTGCCCTCGACCGCGGCCCAGCAGTTGCGCCGGAAATACTCCTTCGGGGTGAGGGTGAGGTACGGCGCGTGCGACTCGCGGTACTGCGGATAGTCCCACTCGATGCGCGACAGGAGCCCGGGCACCCACGAGTTCTGGCACTCGAGGAACGCCACCCGCAGCTTGGGGTGGAACTCGAGCACGCCGCCGATCACCATTGCGATCAGCGCCTGCTGCATCTCGATCCAGTGCGCGGCGACGTGGCGGTAGAAGCGGTTCTCGCCGTAGAGCTCGAGCATGTGGGAGTAGATGGCGCCCACGCCTTCGTGGAATCCCCACGTGACGTTCAGCTCTTCATGCACGGTGTAGAGGGGATCCCAGTAGTTCGAGTGCCAGTAGCGCCCGTTCAGCAGGTTCGGCCGGATGAAGGAGCCCACGGCGCCGAGCTCTCGCACGCACCGCACCAGCTCCCGGCAGGCAAGGTGAACGTCGTGCATCGGCAGCATCGCCACGAACTTCAACCGCTCGGGGCTGTACTGGCAGAACTCGTGGATCCAGTTGTTGTACGCCTGGCAGATGGCGAGCGAGAGCCGGGGATCCAGGCCGTTGCGGCCGAGCAGGCTCAGGCCCGTGGTGGGATAGAGCACCGCGATGTCCACGCCCTCCATCGCCATGCCCATGACCTGCGCCTCGGGGTCGTAATCGCGCTCGATCGCGAACTCGAGCCGCTTCGCGTCGTGGATGCGCGATCCCGACAGCGGCTGGGTGCTGTTGGTTGCGACCGGCCGAAGCCGCTTGCGGTACTGCTGGGCATCCGCGTCCGAGGTGGGCTGGCCGTCGATGAGGATCAGGCCAGCCGGGCCGCGCATCGGGCGGCCATCGGCACCGACCTTCACGCTGACGCGGTCCTTGAATTTGGGGTCGAGATACCGCTCGAAGAGATCCGGCGGTTCCATGACGTGCATGTCGGAGTCGACGAACCGGAGACCGTCTTGCATGGGACCCTCCCCTGTGACAGCCATTATGGAAGCCGCGCGGGTACCGTATGCTCGCCGCGGGTTCGTGTCAATGCGCGACGGCCCGGAAACGCCTGGAATCCGCGCTGGTCAAGAAGCCGGGCTTCAAGCCACAATAGCGGGTATGAAGACGGGGCGTCTGGCGTTGCCTGCCTGAATCATCGCGCGATGTTCGATCTGAAACGACGGATACTCGACACCGCGAACGGGGCACCGACGTTCATCGGTCCCTCGGCCAGGATCACCGGGACGATCGCCGGCCGCGGTGCCTATGTTTGCTGTGGCACGATCGAAGGGGATTGCGACATCGACGGCATCCTTACGCTCGCCGAGGGCGGGCGATGGAAGGGCACGATGAAGGCGACCGACATCGTCGTCGGCGGCATCGTCGAAGGCGACATCGTCGCACAGCAGAAGATCGAGATTGCGCGCACGGCGCGCGTGACGGGCAGTCTCTCGGGGAAATCAATCGCCGTGGCCGAGGGCGCCATCATCGACGGTCCGATCAATGTCACGAGCGGCGAAGCTCCCGTCAAGTTTCAGGAAAAGCGCCAAACCTAGGTGGAGGAGAACATGGCACGCGAAGGCTACCTGATCATCGACAGCGACCTGCATATGAACGAGCCGGATGACCTCTGGGCCCGCTACCTCGACGCGCCGTATCGCGCGAACCCGCCCCGGTTCTTCGCCGGCCAGCAGCAGCCGATTACGCCGAGCGCCGAGGACAAGGGAGCCGCCGACGTCATCCGGGGCATGGAGGTGCAGGGGCTCACGATCCCGGCATTTGCCAAAGCGCAGGGGGCAACCGCCTCCAGCCGCGAGCTGAGGCGCCGCAGCCGCGCGCGCCACCCGCACTTCAACGTCGCGCGGGCGCGGGGATTCGATCCCGCCTCCACCCTGACGGCGATGGACATCGAGGGCATCGACGTCGCCGTGATGTACGGCACGCGCGGGCGGCAGATCCTCTGCCACGACGATCTCGCGCCCGACTACGCGGCGGCATTGGCGCGCGCATACAACAACTGGGCCGCCGATTACTGCAAGGCCGATCCGCAGCGGCTGAAGTTCGCCGCGCAGATTTCAATGCACAACGTCGGGATGGCGGTCGAGGAGGCGCGCCGCTGCGTCAGGGAGCTCGGCGCCGTCGCGGTGATCGGCACGCCGAACCCGGTCAAGGGCCAGCACCTGCACGACGAGGCGTGCGAGCCCCTGTGGCGCGAGCTCGAGCAACTCAACGTGCCGATCGGCTTCCATCCGACCGGCAACACCTCCCTCAAGGACGATGCAGGGCAGCGCTACGTCGGGCACGCCAATTTCCACCCCATCGCCCACGCGATCCGCAACCCGGTCGAGCTGATGGGCGCGATCGCGAGCATGACCACCGGCGGCATC
>DATBKZ010000049.1:0-5438 GCA_036555615.1 Burkholderiales bacterium
TTCCGCGCGTTCTTCAATTTCATCAGCCGGTATTCCCTGATGGCGATCCCGCTCTTCATCTTCGCGGGATTCCTGATGGAGCGCACCGGACTGGTCGCGCAACTTTTCCGCTTCTCCGACGCTCTCGTGGGCTGGATGCCGGGAGGCTTCGGCGTGGCCACCGTGCTCGCCTGCGTGCTCTTCGGCGCGATCTCGGGCTCGAGTGTCGCGATGGCGGCGGCGATGAGCGTCATCGCGATTCCCGAGATGAGAAAGCGCGGCTACCCGGACTGGCTCTCCGGGGGGCTGGTGGCAACCGCCGGCGGCATCGCGATGCTGATCCCGCCGAGCATCATTCTCATCCTCTACGGGATCGTGACCGAGACCTCGATCGTGCGCCTGTTCTTCGCGGGCGTGATTCCGGGGCTGTTGCTCGCCCTCGGCAACGCCCTGAGCGTCATGGGAATTGCGGCCTGGCTCAAGCTGCCGCGCGGCAAGTTCGACCGTCGGCGTCTCTGGCCCGAGACCAAGGGTGCGCTGCCCGCGCTCGGCATGCCGGTCGTCATCCTCGGCGGGCTCTATGGCGGCGTCTTCACACCGACCGAGGCGGCAGCTGCCGCCTGCGGCTATGCGCTCGTCTACGGGCTGCTCGCGCGCGGGCGTCAGTTCCTGCGCGAGTTGCTGCCCACGGCCGTCCGCGCCCTGAATCTCACGGCGGTGATCCTGTTCCTGGTCGGCAGCGTGGGCGTATTCCAGTTCCTGCTCGCGAACCTCTACTGGCCGCAGAAAATCACCGAAGCGGTCATCGGCTGGGGATTGTCGCCGCTCGGCTTCATTTTCGCGTTCATGGGAGTGCTGATCCTGCTCGGCATGCTGGTCGACGGCGTGGCGATGGTGCTGCTTACCGTGCCCGTCGTGTTTCCGGTCGCCCACGCGCTCAAGATCGACCCGGTGCACCTCGCCATCATGGTCACGTTGAACGTGGAGATGGGGGTGGTCACCCCGCCCGTCGGCTTGAACATCTTTGCCGTCAGCGGAACGTCGAAGATACCCTTGATGCAGGTCATCAAGGGCACCATCCCGTTCTTCCTCGGCGATCTTGCCGTCCTGCTGCTGGTGATCTTCTTCCCCGGGCTCGCCACCTGGCTGCCCAACCTGCTCGTCAAGGACGTGTTCGGGTGACGGCTTCCCCGAGCCAGACGCGCTCGACCTGAGAAAGCGCCTGGTCGATCCGCTGGCCGATTTCCTCATCGGTGAGCGAGCTCAGAGGGTGGGCGATAACGACCGCCTCGAGTCCCGACATGCCAAGCGCATCGCGCTGCGTTTCGGCTTCGCGCACGAACTCGCTGGTGATGATCACGGCCGTGGGGCGGCCGCGTGCCTCCAGCATCACCGCGTCGTGCATACAGCACGACGTGCATGAGCCTCAGTCGCCGATTGCGGTGAGAATGATATCGTTTTCCGCCGCAATGCGATCGAGCAGCTCGGGGTCGGCAGCAGCGGCAAAGCTTCCCTTGCGGTAGTAATTCGTCGCACCCAGGGCGTGCCGCGCAGCGAGCCGCTCGCGCAGGCCCCGCAGCAGCTTGTTGGCGTTCCACTTGGTGTTATCGAGGAGGCCTACCCGCAGGCCTTCGAGCTTCTTCACGCGGGACGTGATTGCTCGAGGCGCTGCTTCCACTGCGCCTCGCGGGTCGTAAACCGTTAGTGTCTTCATGGACCCTCCTTGGAGAATTCAATTCGCGAACGTCTCAACCCCAAGCCTCACGCGTTTACACGGGGTGAGGGACGAACTCTAGACAGCGCAGGTGCCATCCGCGCACTCCGGCCCGCTCGCCGGCTGAGCGCCCCCTACGCCACGCAGCACTGGCGCGGACATGTGTCCCCAGCCCGGGATGAAGGCCGAGAAACGTCCGGCCTCGCCGCCGGCGACGAAGAGATGGATGTTGTCCGGGCTCGGCACGATCGGCGTGCGCGCGTCGGGCTCGCGCTTGTACCACACCGGCAGATTGCGGTTGTAGACCTTGCCGTAGCGGCCGTTGCCGTAGAGGTCGCCCCACCGGTTGCCGGAATGCGCCCACAGGTAATGCCGGATGTCGTGGCGTTTCCAGCCGGATTTCGCGATAGTAGCCGCGTGCTCGGGGCCGAGGACGACGGCGCAGTGTCCGGCGGAGACTGCGTTGTTGTTGCAGATGGTGCTCATTGCCGAGCAGATGCTGTCGAGCACGCCCGTCGCGTCGTTCGCGAAATGATTGGTGATGCTGTGGGGCGGCTCGGCGGCCAGGACGAATACGGTCGAGTCCTCCGCCCGGTAGCCGTGCTCGACGTGGTAGGGCGCAAACGGGCTCGCTTCCTCGTTCTCTGCGATGCAATAGGTGTACTTCCCGGGGTGGCCGAGCGTGCTCTTGTCGAGCAGCCCCGGCCAGCCGCCCCCGACATTCAGGAGGATGAGGCGCAGCGCGCGCCCGATCGTGGCATTGGCGCGGTTGCCGGAGCCGAATACGTTGCAGCCGGCGTTCATGCCGATCGCCCGCCGTACGGGTCCGTTTACGACCAGAAGGGGGCTCGCCATGTGCGTCGTGGCCTGCACGCCGTTGAGATTGAACGGCGGCTCGCACAACGCGAGCATCGCCGCCTCGACCACCGGCGCGTATTCGGGCCGGCAGCCCGCCATCACCATGTTGATCGCCAGCACCTCGCACGAGAGGCTGCCCCAGCGCGGTGGCACGCGCGCAAGCACGTGTCCCGGCTCGCCGCCCAGGGCGGTGACCGCCGCGGCGATCTTCACCGCGGTCGGCGGCACCACGGGCAAGCCGTCAGAGCAGCCATGCTCGTAGTACCACTCGATGAGATCGGTGCCCTCGGGCACCTGGGCCGCCAATGCGGGCGACGGCGCCTGAATGATGTCGGTCTTGCCCATGTTTGCCCCGATTATCCCACCGGGGCTTCCAAGCCGGCGCGGAATTGAGTAGATTGGGGTTCCCAGAGGAGGAAAACCCATGAGACCGATCATTGCCGCTACGGCCGTCGCCGTTTTGCTAGCTGGCTGCCAGACCACTCCGCCACCCGATCCCTTGAAGGCAAGCGCGCAGCTGAGGCCGACCAAGGGCAACAAGACCTTTGGCGAGGCGACCTTCGAGGAGGAGGGCGACAAGCTCGTGCGCATCGCGGTGTTCGTCCAGGGGCTCAAGCCGGGCCAGGAGCACGGTCTGCACATCCACGAGAAGGGGGACTGCAGCGCACCCGACGCCATGAGCGCAGGGGGCCACTTCAACCCTCTCGGCAAGCCGCACGGGCACCCGAGCAGCAGCGAACGACATGCCGGGGATCTTCCCGCCCTGAAGGCAAACAAGGCGGGTCGTGCCAGCGTCCACGCCGACCTGGGCACCATCACTCTGAAACCGGGGCCGACGAGCATCATCGGGCGCGCCGTCGTCGTTCACGCGCTTCCCGATGATTACAAGACCCAGCCGACCGGCAACTCGGGCGCGCGCCTCGCCTGCGGAGTGATCGGGGCCCACTAGACCAGGATCGCGGAAGCGTGACTGCGACGACGCGCGAGCTTGCAGAGTTTGTAACCGGGATCTCGTACGACACGTTGCCCGCCGCGGTGCGCGAGCGCGTCAAGGCGCTCACGCTGGATCTCGTCGGCATCGCCCTGCGCGCGCGTAACGAGGCCGAATCGACCCGACCGATGATTGCAGCCGCTGCCCGCCTGGGCATGGCGGGTGGCGCTTGCACGGTAATAGGCGATGCCGCGGGCTACTTTCCCCCTGGAGCGGCGATGCTGAACGGCACGCTCGCCCATTCGCTCGACTTCGACGATACCCACGCGCCCGGGTCGCTCCACCCGAGCGCGCCGATCGTTCCGGCGGCATTGGCTGCCGCCGAGATGACGGATACCGACGGAAGAGCGCTGATTGCCGCTATCGTTGCTGGCTACGAGGTGCAGATCCGGCTTTCCCTCGCGCTCGACCCGGCTGCGCACTACGACCGCGGCTTCCACCCGACTGCGACCTGTGGCGCATTCGGTGCCGCTGCGGCCGCAGGACGGCTGCTGGGGCTTGACCCGGAGGGCTACGCCAACGCCTGCGGCATCGTGCTCAGCATGGCGGCGGGCTCGATGCAGTACCTAGTGAACGGCGCCTGGACCAAGCGCTCGCACGTGGGCCACGCGGCGATGTGCGGGCTGATTGGCGCGACGCTCGCCCGCGAAGGCTACAGGGGCGCCGCGGAGGCAATCGAGGGGAAGTGGGGTTTCCTGCACGCCTATGCGCCCGCCGCCGACGCCGCGAAGGCCGTGGCCGGCCTCGGGAGCCGTTGGGAGACGTTGAAGATCGCGGTGAAGCCGTACCCGTCCTGCCGCTATGGTCACGCGCCGCTCGACGGCATCCTCGCGCTTGCCCGCGAGCATGACATTCAGTCCGAGGACGTGGAGGAGGTCGTCGTAGGTCTGCCCGAGCCGGGCTGGAAGCTGATCGGCGACCCCGAGCCGGCCAAGCAGGCGCCGAAGTCCGTGGTGGACGGCCAGTTCTCGATGGCGTTTTGCGCAGCCGTCGCGCTGCGCAGCGGCGGCTTTGCGTGGGACGACTACGCGCGCCACCTCGGTGATCCGGCGACGCTCGCGTTTTGCAAGCGCGTGAAGACCTGGGTCGATCCCCGGGCGCAGGCCGATTTCCAGAAGAACATGAGCGGAAGCGTGCGAATCAGGACCAAGCGCGGCCAGTTCGAGACCTACGTGCAGGTGGCAAAGGGGGAGCCAGAGAACTTCGTCTCCGCGGCCGAATTGCGCGCCAAGTTCGACGGGCTTGTCGGGCCGTACCTCTCCGCACGGCGCCGCGACGAGCTCGCCGGCGCATTGCTCGCGCTCGAGGAGGCGAAGGACATCGGCGCGCTGCTGCGCCTCACGCGCCCCGAGGACACGCGCGGCCGGCGCGTTGCATAGGCTGCACGCCCGCCGCCAGTCGACTCCCGTCACCAGCGAAAATGACCGTCGAGCGCAAGCCGGCCGGTCCGCGCCGATACCGGCAATCGTTAGGCCGCTATTTCGAGGACTTCGCCGTGGGTGATGTCTACGAGCACCGGCCGGGGCGCACCCTCTCGGAAGTCGACAATACCTGGTTCACGCTCCTCACCATGAATACCAACCCCCTGCACTTCGACGCCGCCTATGCCGCGAAGAGCGAATTCGGCCGCCCGCTGGTAAACAGCTGCCTGACGCTTGCGATGGTCACCGGCATGAGCGTGAGCGACTTGAGCCAGAAGGCGATCGCCAATCTCGGCTGGGACAAGGTCCGGCTCGCCGCGCCGGTCTTCGCCGGCGACACCATATACGCCGAGTCCGAAGTGCTGGAGGTGCGCGAATCGAAATCGCGCCCGACGCAGGGCATTGTGACCGTGCGCACCACCGGCCGCAAAGCCGATGGCTCGGCGTTCATGACCTTCGAGCGCTCGATACTGCT
>DATBKZ010000050.1:0-35290 GCA_036555615.1 Burkholderiales bacterium
CTAACACGGGTCGAATACGGGTATAATCCGCAGCTTTTTAGCGCGCTCACCGGACGGGACTCTCGAGATGGCAAGACTCAGGAAAGCGAAGACAAAATCCGCGGCTCGCAAGAAGGCGGGTGCGAAGGCGAAGCGCGCCCAAAAGCGCGTGGCCGCCAAGGCGAAGCGGGCCAAGGCGCGCGCGCCGGCGCGGCCCGCCGCCAAGCGGCACCTGAAGTCGCGCCCGGCGCCGAAGCTCGACGCTAAGGCGAAGCGCGGGTCGAAAATCGCGGCGAAACCGGCCAAAGTCCCGCAGAAGATGGACAAGGCAACGCTCAAGAAGGCGTTGCTCAAGGAGCGCATCGCGCGCGCGCAGGCCAAGTTGGGCGGCAAGCCGCGCTCGACCCGGGGCCTGACGGCGAAGGAGAAGGCGCTCGTCAAGGAATTCGAGCGCCGCGAGCTCTCGCCGGCCGACGCCGAAGCGCGACGCACGCGCCTCAAGAATCTCGTCATCCTCGGCCGGGAAAGGAGCTACCTCACCTACGCCGAGATCAACGATCACCTGCCCGACGACATGCTCGATGCCGAGCAGATCGAGAACATCATCGGCATGATCAACGACATGGGCATCCAGGTCTACGACGAGGCGCCGGATGCCGAGACGCTGCTGATGTCCGAAGCAACGCCGCCGGTCGCCGACGAGGAGGCCGTCGAGGAGGCCGAGGCGGCGCTGTCAACGGTCGATTCCGAATTCGGCCGCACCACCGATCCGGTGCGCATGTACATGCGCGAGATGGGATCGGTGGAGCTTCTGACGCGCGAAGGCGAGATCGAGATCGCCAAGAGGATCGAGGACGGGCTGCGCCACATGATCCAGGCGATCGCGGCGTGTCCCACCACGATTACCGAGATCCTCGCATTCGCCGACCGCATCGAGAAGGACGAGATCCGCGTGGACGAGCTGATCGACGGGCTCATCGATCCCAACGCAAAGGACGAGCCGATCCAGGAGCTCGCCGAGGACGACGAGGATGTGGAGGAGGAGCTCGAGACCGCCGAGGTGGAAGACGAGGAAGGTGGAGCGGCGCAGAGCGCCGACCAGCTGAAGCTGAAGGCGGACGCACTGAAGCGCTTCGCGGTCATCCGCTCGCTCTTCGGCCGGATGACCCGCGCGCTCGTGCGGAACGGCCCGCGCAGCCGCGCCTATCTCCAGTCGCGCAACGCGATCCTGGAGGAGCTCATGAAGATCCGCTTCTCCGCGAAGCAGATCGAGGCGCTGTGCGATTCCATCCGCAGGCTGGTGGAAGAGGTGCGGAGCTACGAGCGCTCCATCATGGAGCTGTGCGTGGACAAGGCGCGCATGCCGCGCCCGCACTTCATCAAGGAGTTTCCGGGCAAGGAGGGGAATCTGCGCTGGATCAAGGGCGAGATCGAGGCGCGGCAACCGTGGAGCGAGGCGCTCGAGCGCTTCGAGCCGGCGATCGTCGAGAAGCAGCAGAAGTTGCTCACCCTGCAGGACCGCGTCGGCATCCCGATCAAGGACCTGAAGGAGATCAATCGCCAGATGTCCACCGGCGAGGCGAAGGCGCGCCGGGCGAAGCGCGAGATGACGGAGGCAAACCTGCGCCTCGTGATCTCGATCGCCAAGAAGTACACCAACCGCGGGCTGCAGTTTCTCGATCTCATCCAGGAAGGCAACATCGGCCTCATGAAGGCGGTGGACAAGTTCGAGTACCGCCGCGGCTACAAGTTCTCGACCTACGCCACGTGGTGGATCCGGCAGGCGATCACGCGTTCCATCGCGGACCAGGCGCGCACCATCCGCATCCCGGTGCACATGATCGAGACCATCAACAAGATGAACCGCATCTCGCGCCAGATCCTGCAGGAGACCGGCCAGGAGCCCGACCCGGCGCTGCTCGCCGAGAAGATGGAGATGCCGGAGGAGAAGATCCGCAAGATCCTCAAGATCTCGAAGGAGCCGATCTCGATGGAGACGCCGATCGGGGACGACGACGACTCGCACCTCGGGGATTTCATCGAGGACCAGTCGACGGTCGCGCCGAACGAGGCGGCGGTCTACGCGAGCCTGCGCGGCGTCACCAAGGACGTGCTCGACACGCTCACCCCGCGCGAGGCGAAGGTGCTGCGCATGCGCTTCGGCATCGAGATGAACACCGATCACACGCTGGAAGAAGTCGGCAAGCAGTTCGACGTCACCCGCGAGCGCATACGCCAGATCGAGGCGAAGGCGCTGCGCAAGCTGCGCCATCCCTCGCGCTCCGAGCGCCTGCGCAGCTTCCTCGACCAGGAAGGCTGATCAAGAGCCTCCCCTCCTGCCCCCGAGGAGGGGTGGCGCGGAGCGCAGGGGTGGTGGAAGCCGCCTTGCGCAGCTTTGTCCTTCTATAATCCTCCGCAGGGGTCTGTAGCTCAGCCGGTCAGAGCAGGGGACTCATAATCCCTTGGTCGTTGGTTCGAATCCAACCAGACCCACTCGCTGACCCTTCGGCGGGATTCTGCGCCGTCTTTTCATCTCTACGCAACCTGCGTATAATACGTTCGTGATAGCGCTGTTCGTCGAGCTGCCTGCCTTTACCCGGTATCGGCAGGACTACTTGGATGACGAGCGGTATCGGGAATTGCAGAACGCGCTGCTGCGAAACCCGGAATCCGGTGACGTGATTGAAGGCACCGGTGGTTTACGCAAGATGCGCCATGCGGATCCTCGGCGCGGCAAGGGCAAGCGCGGTGGCCTTCGCATCATCTATTTCTGGTGGCGCGCAGGCAGCCAGTTCTGGCTCTTCACGCTTTACGACAAGGATGAGATGGACGACCTGAGCCCGAAGGAACAGCGGGCACTGAAGGACATGCTCAAACGAGAGCTTGAAGCAAGGAGAAAGGCATGAAACGCAATTTGTTTGCAGAATTGACGGAAGGTTTCGATGCGCTTAAGGCTCATCGCGAAGGCAAGCGCACGCTGCGCACCCATGCGGTGGCGCGGAAGCCCGCCCCCACCGTGACGGCAAAAGAACTGGTGCGTGTTCGATCGAGGCTGAAGCTGTCACGTGCGGTGTTTGCTCGGTGCCTGCGCACCAACGAGCGCACCCTTGAGAACTGGGAGCAGGGTCGGGCCAGGCCTAACGCTCAGGCTGCGTTGCTTATCCGGCTGGTTGCGCATTACCCGGACACGGTCAAGCGGCTGGCGGCAGTTTGACCGTGATCGAAACCGCCGGAAGAGAGCTGCGAATGAACGTGACAATCTTGGCCATCTTCGGCGAGCGTGGGCGAGTGAGGGCGGGCCCGTTCGCTATGAAAACAACTGTTTTCCTTAGCTCATAATCCCTTGGTCGTTGGTTCGAATCCAACCAGACCCACTTTGCTTACCGGGTTTGCTCTCTGGACCCAGGAATTGATGCCACAGTTCCCGGGGCGACACGACGACCACGCCTTCAACGTTCCGAAGGTCGAGCAATTCCTTGTCACCGGTTACGAACACATCCGCTTTGCCGGCGACGGCGCAGGCGAGGATGGGCATGTCATCGGTGTCCTTGATCCGGATGCGTGGAATCGCGCGCGGTGGTTTGATGATCCTGCCCTCGGCTCGTATCAAGCTAAGGAAGCCGGCGGCAATCGGCAGAGGCAGGCGAAGCTTCTCAGCGAGGACTCGTTCCAGCTCGTCGAGAACTGCCTGGCACGTCAGCAGCTCGTGGTCGTGATTGATGATTTCCAGGAGCTCGCTGCAAAGGCCACGGGCGGCGACGGCGGCGGCGAGGACGTTCGTGTCGGGGAAAACCTTCACGAAACGTCGCGAAAGACGTCCTCATCTGTGAGATAGCCGGCGGCCGCGGCGTAGGGCATGGCTGCACGGCGCAGCGCCCGGAACCGCTGGATCGACAACTGCCTGCGCAGCGCCTCGCGCGCGACCTCGCTCTTGGTGCGGCCTGTTCGCTTGGCGAGGCGCGCCAGCTCGCGGTCCAGCTTGTCGTCGAGACGTATCGTCAGGGTACCCATGGGAATATGCCTTCAAACGCGAATGTAAGACATTGTAACACACCGTTTGGCTCGCTTGATTCTGGAAGGGGACGGAGCCACGTTTCCACGCTCCCACCACCCCGCCCGCTTGCGCAGGCACCCCTCCTCTGACAGGAGGGGAGATTAGATTTCTTGAATCACGCCGGTCGGCCTAAGCTTGCCGGGCAACAGACAGCCTTTACGGGCGCGGTGGAGGATGTGCTTCTTCAGGTCCGCGCCGTCGACGGTCACCTTCCGCTCGTTGCCAGAGCGCGAGACGCCCGCAACGGTCACGGACTCCGCGTTCGCGAAGCCGACCGCGACGAGTTTTTCCGCCTCGTCGAGCCCCATCAGCGTGATGCCGCGCCCGCGCGCGAGCTCCTTCAGCTCATCAGCCGGGAAGAGCAGCATGCGGCCCTTCTCCGAGAACGCCGCGGCCAGCTCCGGCTTCTCCGGCACCGGCGCCGGCCGGATCACCTCGTCGCCCGGCTCCAGCGACATGAATGCCTTGCCGGCCTTCACGCGCGTCAGGAGCTCCTCTGACTTCCCGATGAAGCCGTAGCCACCGGACGACGCGAAGAGGTAGCGCTTGCCCGGCTGTGCGTCCACGACATGCGCGAGCCGCGCCCCCGGCGCGAGCTCGATGAACGTCGAGAGCTGCTGGCCGTCGCCCTTGCCGCCGGGGAGCTCCGAGCACTCGACCGAGAACGCCCGGCCCGTCGTGTCGACCAGCCCGATGCTGTGCACCGAGCGCGTCTCGAACACGCCATAGGGCCCGTCGCCGGTCTTGTACGTGGTGCTCGAGAGGTCGAGACCGTGGCCCGGGCGCGCGCGCACCCAGCCGTTCTTCGACACGATGATCGTCAGCGGCTCATCGATGACCTGGCGCTCGAAAATCGCGCGCTCGGCCGCCTCGATCTGCGTGCGGCGCGGATCGCCATACTGCTTTGCATCCGTCCGGATCTCCTCAGTGACGAGATTCTTGAGCGCCTCGTCCGAGCCGAGCACGCCCTTCAGCTTCCTGCGCTCGTCCTTCAGTTCCTTCAGTTCCGTCTCGATCTTGATGCCCTCGAGCCGCGCGAGTTGCCGCAGGCGAATCTCGAGGATGTCCTCCGCCTGCATCTCGGTCAGCTTGAACTGCTTCATGAGATCGGGCTTCGGGTCGTCGGAATTGCGGATGACCTTGATCACCTTGTCGATGTTGAGCAGGACGACGATGCGGCCTTCGAGGATGTGAATCCGTTTCTCGACCTGCGCGAGCCGGAACTTGATGCGGCGGGTGACGGTCGCGGTGCGGAATTGAACCCATTCGCCGATGAGCTCCGCGATGTTCTTGCGCGTGGGGCGGCCGTCGAGCCCGAGCGCGACCAGGTTCACCGGGAAGTTCTCCTCCAGGCTCGTGTGCGCGAGCATGAAGCGCATGAACTCGTCGGGATCCTGGCGCGAGGAGCGCGGCTCCAGCACGAGCCGCAGCTTGTTTTCCTTGTCCGATTCGTCGTTGACCTTCTCGAGAAGATTCAGGACGACCTGCTTCTGGTTCTGCTGCGCCGCCGTGACCTTGCCGCCCTTGTCCTTGGGCTTGGGATTGGTGAGCGCCTCGATTTCCGCCATCACCTTTTTGGCGGAGGTCGTCGGCGGCAGCTCGTGGACCACGATCTGCCACTGGCCGCGCGCGAGCGTCTCGACCTTCCACCGCGCCCGCGCCCGCAGCGATCCCCGTCCCGTCTTGTAGGCCTGGAAGATCTCCTCGCGCGGGCTGATGATCTGCGCGCCACCCGGGAAGTCCGGGCCCTTCACGATGTGCATCAGGGACTTGGGCGTCGCGTTCGGGCGCTTCAGCATGAACACCGCTGCTTCTGCGATCTCGCGCATGTTGTGCGGCGGCAGCTCGCACGCCATGCCCACACCCACGCCCGAGGCGCCGTTCAGAAGCAGCATCGGCAACCGCGCGGGAAGGAGCTTCGGCTCCTTCAGGCGCCCGTCGTAGTTGGCAATGTAGTCGACGGTGTCCTGATCGATCTCGGAGAGCAGCAGCTCCGCGAGCGGCGTCAGGCGCGCTTCCGTGTAGCGGTAGGCTGCCGCGGGGTCGCCGTCCTGCGTGCCGAAGTTGCCTTGGCCGTCGATGAGCGGATAGCGCAGCGAGAAATCCTGCGCCATGCGCACGAGCGCCTCGTAGGTGGAGGCGTCGCCGTGGGGATGGAATTTGCCGAGCACTTCGCCCACGATGCGCGCGGACTTGGAGTGCTGGACCCCGCTCTTCAGCCCCAGCTCGTTCATCGCGTAGAGGATGCGGCGCTGCACCGGCTTCTGGCCGTCCTCTACGTTCGGAATCGCCCGCCCGCGCACGACGCTCATCGCGTAAGTGAGGTAGCTCCGCTCGGCGAACGATCCCATGTCGATGGAGTCGTCGCCCGCGCTCGCCCGGCCGCCGCCTCCCGTGCCGCCGCCGCCGCGACCGGCGCCCGCCACCGCGCCTGCCTTGTGCTTCCCAGCTCTGCGGCCTTCCGCCTTCCGCCTTCTGCCTTCTGCCTTGCTCTTCATTTTCGCTTTCTCGCCGGCCGCCGGAGCTGCGGCGGGCTCGAAGAGATCGAGCGTTTGCGCGTCGGCCGCGCGCCGGGCCTGGTTCCGTTCGTCGCTCATACATCAGCCTCGACTTCGTTGCCTTTCTCTTCCATCCACGCGCAGCGCTTCTCCGCTTCCTTGCGCGACATCAGCATGTTGAAGAGGGCAAACGTCTTCGTCTTGTCCTCGATCCGCACCCGCAGCAGCCGCCGCGTGTCGGGGTTCAACGCCGTCTCCCAGAGCTGGTCCGGGTTCATCTCGCCCAGGCCCTTGAAGCGCTGGATCGAGACCGCTTCCTTCCGCACGCCGTCGTCGCGCGCGCGGTCGAGGATC
Organism: Burkholderiales bacterium; assembly: GCA_036555615.1. Classification (GTDB taxonomy): domain Bacteria; phylum Pseudomonadota; class Gammaproteobacteria; order Burkholderiales; family SG8-41; genus SG8-41. The sequence continues at coordinate 6,886 of DATBKZ010000050.1, forward strand.
GTCTTCAGCTCGTCCTCGTCCAGCGCGTAGAGCTTCTTCGCCACGCGCTTGCCGTGCCCCGGGACGTCCACCTTGTAGAGCGGCGGGCAGGCGATGTAGACGTGGCCCTTCTCGATGAGCTTGGGGAAGTGCCGGTAGAAAAGCGTCAGGAGCAGCACGGAAATGTGCGCGCCGTCCACGTCCGCGTCGGTCATCGAGGCGACCTTGCCGTAGCGCAGGCCCGAGAGATCGGGGTTGTCCTTCTCGTCGTGGGGGTCCACCCCGAGCGCGACCGATATGTCGTGGATCTCGGCGTTGGAGAAGAGGAGCTCGCGCTTCACTTCCCAGGAGTTCAGCGCCTTGCCGCGCATGCGGTAGACCGCCTGGAAGCGCTTGTCGCGCGCCTGCTTGGCCGAGCCGCCCGCCGAGTCGCCCTCGACCAGGAAGAGCTCGTTCACCTTGGTGTCGGTGGACTCGCAGTCGGTCAGCTTCTCCGGCAACATCACGACGCTCGAGGACTTCCTGCGCTCGACCTTCTGCACCGTGCGCGAGCGCTCGATCGCCTGCTTGATGACGCGATCGCAGATCTTTTTCCCGTGCTCGACGTTCCCGTTCATCCACAGCGCGAAGGGGTCGCGCACCATGGTCGAGACGAGCTTCACCGCGTCGCGGTTGGAGAGCTTTTCCTTGGTCTGCCCGTGGAACTGCGGCTCGAGCACCTTGGCCGCGAGGACGTAGATGCAGCACGACCATGCGTCCTCGGCGAGGAGCTTCACGCCCTTGGGCATCAGGGCGTGGTACTCGGCGAAGGACTTGACCGCCTCGAAGATGCCCTCGCGCAGGCCTGCCTCGTGCGTGCCGCCGTCCACCGTGGGAATCAGGTTCGCGTACGATTCGCCGCCGCCCTTGCCGTCCTCGACGAAGGCGAATGCCCACGCCGCGCCTTCACCCGCGGCGAAGCCGTTGGCGTCGGACTCGGCGACGAACTTCTCGCCATCGTAGATCGGCGCAACCGCGGTCGCGTTCCCGATCAGCTCCGCGAGGTAGCCCTTCATGCCCTCGGGGTAGTTCCAGGTCTTCTGCTTCGTCTCTTTCGCGGTCTCGACGCTGAGCGTCACCTTCACGCCCGGCAGCAGCACCGCCTTGGAGCGGACGATCCGCTCGAGGTCGTCGAGCTGCACCTTCGGGGAGTCGAAGTATTTCTTGTTCGGCCAGATCCTGAGCGAGGTCCCGCTCGCGCGCTGCCCGCAGGTGCCGGTCTTGCGCAGCTTCTTTGCGACTTTGCCGTCGGCAAACGCGATCTGGTGCACTTCGCCATCGCGCTTGATCTCGACATCGAGCCGCTCGGAAAGGGCGTTGGTGACCGACACGCCGACCCCGTGCAGCCCCCCGGAGAACTTGTAGGCGGCGTCCGCGTCGGTGCGCGCGAACTTGGCGCCGGCGTGAAGCTCGGTCATGACGAGCTCGACCGTCGGGATTTTCTCCTCGGGGTGCAGCCCAACGGGAATGCCGCGGCCGTTGTCGGTAACCGTGACCGACCCGTCGGCGTGAACGGTGACGTCGATCTTGTCAGCGTGGCCGCCGAGGGCCTCGTCGGCCGCGTTGTCGATTGCTTCCTGGATGATGTGGGTGGGGTCGGAGGTCCGGGTATACATCCCCGGGAGCCGCTGGACGGGCTCGATGCCGCGTAACTTCTTGACTGAACTCTCGTCGTATCGCTTCGCCATTCGCTCCGCTGTCGCCGGAAAGAGGTCCTGATATTATATCCCTTTGGAAATCAAAGTACTACCCCGCTTTCCGGCGAATTGCCGCCCTTCAGCTTGAGCGGCAGCTTCGGCGCTACCGCGGCGTGCGCGCGCTGTTGCCCCCGTCAACACTGATGACGGTGCCCGAGACGTAGGAGGCGCGGTCGGAGCAGAGGAACACCACAACGTCCGCCACTTCCTCGACCGTGGCGGGGCGGCCGAAGGGAAAGCCCTTGGTCAACTCGCGCCAACGCTCGGGGTCGCCGAGGTCCTTCTGCGCCTGGTTGCGCCAGCGCATGACACCCCGGTCGGTTGCGGTCGCGCTGGGATTTAATCCGATCACCCGCACGCCGAACTTGGGGCTCTCGGCCCCGAGCGCCCGGGAGAACGCCATCAAGCCCGCATTCGCGATGCTGCCGGCGATGTAACCGGCGGTGGGACGCTCTCCGGCGCCGCCGATGATGTTGACGATGACGCCGCGGCCCCGCTCGCACATCGCGGCGTAGATGACGCGCGAGAGATTGATGTAGCCGAACATCTTGAGGTCCCACGAATCGCGCCAGACCTTCTCGTCGAGCCCGGTGAGCGTGCCCTGGGGAATCGCCCCGGCATTGTTGACGAGGATGTCGACGTCGCGGCAGGCCGCGCCGAGCTTTTTCGCGTTCTCGCTCGCGCCCAGGTCGAGCGCGTGGGTCGTGACGTTGACCTTGTGCGCCGCCAGCAATTTCTTGCGGGCAGCCTCGAGGTCGGCGGCGCTGCGCGAGGCGAGGTGAAGATGGCAGCCTTCGGCGGCGAGCGATTGCGCCACGCCGAAACCGATGCCGCGCGAGCCGCCGGTGATCAATGCGGAACGGCCGGAGAGTTTTAGGTCCATATTTGAAAGCGATGTTGTTGGTGAGGAATGGCCGGCGGTTGCCGGGCGCAGCTATTCTACTGTATCCCCCCGTCGATTCCGGCGGGGACGGGACGCTATAGAATCGCGTCTGTTCCCGTAACAAGCTTGGCTCCCCCAGCCGATCCCGCGCGACCGCCATGCACTACGTCGATTCGATGACCGGCGCCAGCTATCCGCTCGATGCGCCGCGGTGGCGCGGCGACTCCGGCGGCCACCTGAATCTCGCCGCCGCGCCAGGGCTCAGGCGCGGCGATATCGACGGGTCGGTCAGCTCGCTGTGGCGCTATCGCAAGGCGCTGCTGGTGGACGCGGGCGACGCGGTCACGATGGGCGAGGGCTGGACACCGCTCGTGAACGCCGAATGGGACGGCGTGGCGGTCGGCCTCAAGCTCGAATTCATGATGCCGACGGGATCCTTCAAGGACCGCGGCATGACCGTGATGGTGAGCTACCTCAGACGCCGCGGCATTGTCCACGTGCTGGAGGACTCTTCAGGCAATGCCGGCGCCTCCCTCTCCGCCTATTGCGCGCGGGCGGGCATGCGCTGCCGCATCCTGGTGCCGGAGACGGCGTCGAATCCGAAGATCGCCCAGATCGCGGCGTGCGGCGCGGAGGTGATAACGATCAAGGGATCGCGCCAGGACGTCGCCGAGGCAGCGCTCGCCATGAGCGCGGAGATCTTCTATGCGAGCCACAACTGGCAGCCGTTCTTTGCCGAAGGCACCAAGACGCTTGCCTACGAGCTGTGGGAGCAGCTCGGGTTCCGCGCCCCGGACAGCGTGGTGGTGCCGGTCGGCTACGGCGCGAACGTTCTCGGCTGCGAGCGCGGATTTTCCGAGCTGCTGCGCAATGGCGAGATCGCGCGCATGCCGCGCCTCTACGGCGTGCAGGCGGTGAACTGCGCGCCGTATTACGCCGCGTTCCGGGCCGGCGTGGAGCATTTCATGCCGGTCGCCGTCAGCCCGACGGTTGCGGAGGGGATCGCTTCGTCGAAACCGACGCGCATGCGCGAGGTGCTCGCGCCGGTGCGCGCATCCGGCGGCGAAATCGTGGCGGTGACGGAGGATGAGATCGTGCGCGCGCTCGGGGCGCTGGCGCGAAAGGGTTTCTACGTCGAGCCGACTTCCGCCGCCGCCGCGGCGGGCCTGTCGCAGCTCATCGCGCGCGGCGCAATCAAGCGGAGCGAGACGACCGTGCTGGTGCTGACCGGGACGGGCTTGAAGGCGTCAGAGGCGATTGGAAGACTCCTCAAGCTTGGCGCGCAGCGCGGCGGCTAGGTGCTGCCCGGCGCTCAAAGCAGCACGAGGCTCAGCTGCGGGAAGATGATCAGCACGATGAGCACGCCGAGCATCACGACGGCGAACGGCAGCGCGCCGAGGAAGATATCGTTCAACCCGATGTCGGGGCGATTGATCGCGGTCTTGATCACGAAGCAGGACAGCCCGAAGGGCGGCGTGAGCAGACCGATCTCCGCGCCCACGACGGTGATGAGTCCGAACCAGACCAGGTTCAGGCCCATGTTTTCGATCGTGGTGAGAAAGAGCGGCACGCAGACGAGGATGATCGAGCCGGTGTCGATGATGGTGCCCAGAAACAGCAGCAGCACGACGTAGACCACCATCAGCCAGGCGAAGCCGAGATCGATATGGTCGAGCCACTGGCTCAACAGGGCGGGCAGCCCCGCGATGCCGAGCATGCGGCTGTACATCGACGCAGCGATGATCAGGAACAGGAGATTGGCGGTGATATGGCCGGTGTCGATGAGGATTTCCTTGAACGCCTCCCAGTTGATCTTGCGCTTCACCAGCGACAGCAGGTAGGCGGTGAACGCCCCGGTGGCGCCGGCCTCGGACGCGGTGAAGAAGCCGGTGTAGATGCCGCCCAGCACGATCGCGATGAGCGCGGCGATGGGGCCTATCTTGAGGGCCATTTCGCCGGCCGACATTGCCTTCGCGGGCTCCGCGCGCTCCCGCAATGCGCCCAGCCCGACGAAGCGGGGAGTGAGCTTCGTCATCACCAGGATGGCGCCGACATATGCCGCGGCGAGGAGCAGGCCCGGCACGATGCCTGCAATGAACATGTCGCCGACCGATTGCTCCGCGACAAAGGCGTAGATGATCATCATCACGCTTGGCGGAATGATCATGCCGAGCACCGAGCTGCCGGCCACCACGCCCACCGCGAAGCGCTTCGTGTACTGGTAGCGGATCATCTCCGGCACCGACACCCGGGTGAACACCGCCGCCGCCGCGATGGACGAGCCGGTGACCGCGGCGAATGCGGCGTTGGCGGCGACGGTGGCGACCCCGAGGCCCCCCTTCAGGCGCCGGAAGATCTCGTTGGCGACCTGGTAGATGTCGGCGCCGAACCCGCTCTTGCCGACGATCATGCCCATCATCACGAAGGTGGGGATGCTGGCGTAATCGACATGCTTGATCGTGTCGCTGACCGACAGCGTCATCATCCGCACCGCAATGACCGGATCGCTCTTGATGAACCAGACTCCGAGAAACGACACCAGGGAAAGCGCGATGCCGACGTAGCACCCGGTCCAGATCAGGAGAACGATCAGGATCAGCGAGATCAGGCCGACGACGAACGGTTCCATGACCCGGTCAGCGTCGCCGCTCGCGCACCAGCAGCCAGTGGCCCACGGCGCGGACCAGGAAGCACAGCAGGCAGGCGATGCTGCCGAGCACCACCAGACCCTTCAGCGGCCACTCGGGGAGCGTGAAGATGCCGTGCTCGCCGATGTAGTAGCCGCGCGTGATCGCCTCGACCAGTAGCGGCCAGGTCCCGACGATGATGGCGACCATGACGGCGGCGCCGAGCAGCTCGAAGCCGATGACGGCAAGCGCGGCGCCCAGCGTATTGCTTTCCCGAAGCGTGAGTAGCATGGTCTCGGAGCGCGTCAGGCGGTCGAGCCGCGCGGTGTCGGGGAGCTGGCAGAAGACGATGACGGCGAGCGACACTGCGACGAGCTCCGTCACGCCGTCGATCGGGCGGTTGAAGAAGCTGCGCCCGAAGGAATCGGCGCAGATCAGGATCACCAGCAGCAGCACCCACAGCGAGCCGACGGCGTTGAGAAAGGCGACCGAACGGTCGAGCATGCGGACGACCGCCGACCGGTGAAAGGAGGAGGACGCGGGACTCACGTTCGGCGCTCGACAACAAGGGGGCCGCAGCCCCCTAGTCGGCGATCCCTGGGATCGCGGCCACCGGGCCCGGGGGGCTATTCCTTATCCCAGTTCCGGACCGGCTTCTCGCCGGCGGCACGCAGCGCGCTCATGTACGCAGCGAGGATTTTCGTGGCCGGATACCCGTCCTTCTGCTCGACTTCCTTCGCCAGGTCCATCGCGATGTTGGGCATCATGTCGGCCCACTGCTTTTTCTCCGTCTCGGAGAGCGTGCGGATCTTGCCTCCCGCGGCCTTGAACTTCTTGATCGAGACCTCGGAAAGATCGAGGGTCGCCTGCGCCATTTTCTCGCGGTAGTCGACCGCGACTTCCTTCAGCACCTTCTTCACCTCCGCCGGAAGGCTCGCCCACACTTCCTTGTTCACCGCGATGGACTTGTTGACGCCGGTGCCGAAGTCGGTCTCCATGTAGTAGGGCGCGACCTCGACCAGCTTGAAGGTGATGGTGGCCTCGGGCCAGATCACCGTGCCATCGGCGACCCCGGTCTTCATGTCGTTGTAGTACGAGGTCAGGTTGCCGAGGACATTCACGGCGCCCACTGCCTTGAGGTACAGCGCATTGGGCCCCGCCGCGAGGATCTTGCGCCCCCTCAGGTCGGCGACGTTCTGTGCCGGGGCCTTGGTGAAGACGCCGTAGTTGTCGATCGAGGAGTAGTTGGTCAGCACGACCTGGTTCTGGGCGTCGAACTGCTTCTGGAATTCCGGGAACTGCTCCATCAGCTCATCGATGACCCGGGAGACGATGCGGGGATTGCGGGAGCTGAACGGCGTGTAGTAGGGCAGGTTGTTCAGCGGCAGCTTGCTCGCGTGGAATACCGTCGTCACGACGCCGATGTCGCCCAGCTTGTTCTTGAGGCCGTCGAGCACCCCGCGCGGCTTGACGATCTGGCCGCCCCAGGCTTGATGCCAGTCGATCTTGTACTTGCCGGAGGCGGCGAGGCGCTTGTCGACCTCGGGGATGAAGTACTCGATGAAGACCTTGACCCAGAGCGCGCGCGGCGGATAGCCGTCGATCGCGGTCAGCTTGATGACCTGCTGTGCGGCTGCGACCGCAGGCAACAACGCCAGCGCGAGCACGATTACCGGAAAACGCAGCAATGCCGGGATTCGATTCATGACATGCTCCTCCTAGGTTGTTGTAACGACAGGTCCCGTCGGGATCTTGAGCGGCCGCCCATCCAGCGTGAACGCCGCGCCGAGCTGGCGGATGCGCTCGAGCTGGTCGTAGTACACGGTTTCCTCGGTCATCAGGCCGTTTCGGAAACGCAGGACTGCGCACAGGTTCTGGACCACGCGCTTTCCGGTCGGCGGAAGGCCAAGCCACGGTCCCAGGTGCGTCGCCGTGGCCACGTTTTCGCAGATCACCCACTCGCCGGCGGCGACCAGGCGCTTGATCTCGATCGTCACGTCGGGGAAGGCCGTCCACCACGCGTCGTAGTACTTCGCGACCGCAACCTTGCCGTGGACGATCTCCCCGCTCGCGACCACGCGGTACATGATGTCGCCGGCAAGTGTCGCGAGCGTGCGCTCCGCGTCGTGCGCGCTCTCCGCGGCGAAGTGCTCGCGGGCGGCCCTCACGTTGACCTCCGAGACCGCCGCGGGCGTGTTTTTTGTGTCCGGCAAGGCCCCCCCTCCTGCCGGCTACGTTACCTCAGGAGGGGGGTTACGGCAATCGCTCTCGATTCAGGCGACGCCGTGTTTCCTGAGCCACGCCTGCATCCGCTTCCAGCCGTCCTCGGCGGGCTTCCTTCCGGTAGTTCGGTCGGTAGTCTCGGCGTAGAAGGCGTGTGGGGCACCATCGTGGGCCACGTCACCGCGCTTGACACCACAAAGCCGCGCGACTTAGATTCGCCGACTCCCATTCCTCCCGTGTGCGCCCATGAGAATCACCGCGGTCAAGAGCTACAGCGTGCATCCCGGCTGGCGCAAGAACCTGATCTTCGTGAAGGTCGAGACCGACGCCGGCGTGCACGGTTGGGGCGAGGCCTACTCGCAATACGACCGTGATCCCGCGGTGATCGCGCACCTCGACGCGCTCGGTCGCTACGCGGCGGGCCGGAGCCCCTTCGACATCAAGCACTTCACGCAGGTCGCCTTCGACGACTACGCGCAGCGGCGCGGCTCGGTCGAGCTTTTCTGCGCGATTTCGGGGATCGAGCAGGCGCTGTGGGATATCGTCGGGAAGGCCTGCAAGCAGCCGGTCTATAACCTCCTCGGCGGGCGCTGCCGGGACAAGATCCGCGTCTACGCCAACGGCTGGAGCTATCAATTGAAGGAGCCGGCGGACTATGCGCGCGCGGCGGAAAAGGTCGTGCAGCAGGGCTTCGACGCCCTCAAGCTCGATCCGCTGCCGAGCCCCTGGCGCACCTGGATCCCGAAGGAGCAGGAAGAACGCGCGGTGCGGGTGGTGAAGGCGGTGCGTGACGCGGTGGGCCCCAAGGTGGACATACTGATCGACCAGCACCGGCGCCTGGCCCCGATGCACGCCATCCGCCTCGATCGGCGCCTTGCCGAATTCGGGCTCTACTGGATGGAGGAGTCCTGCCAGGCGGAGTATCCGGACGAGCTGGCGCGGATCCGCAACGAGACCGGCCTGCCCATGGTGATCGGCGAAGCGACCTATACCAAGACCGGCTTCCGGCCGCTCCTGGAAAAGCGCGCGGCCGACATACTGAATCCTGATGTTGCGTGCGTGGGCGGGATCCTCGAGCTGAAGGAGATTGCAGCCATGGCCGAGCCATACCTGGTGGCGATGTCACCCCACAACTACAACTCGACGCTCGTGGCGCTGGCCGCCACCGTGCAGGCCTCGGCGGTGATGCCCAATTTCATCATCACCGAGTACTTCCTGCCGTTCGTCGAATTCTGCGACCGGATTTCGCCCAACCAGTTAAAGCCGAGGAACGGCTATATCGAGCTGCCCACCGCGCCAGGTCTGGGAGTCGATGTCGACGAGGAGGCCCTCAAGCGGTTCCCCGCCAAGGCCTACACGACCCGCACGTTGCGCCAGCCGGGGGACGAGCCCGGGGGAATCTAGCCACCGCATTCGCGGGAATGACGACGTCGAACCCCGCCTAGATCACGACCGCTTCATCCCCTTGAGCCTCGATGCGCGTGCCGAACGGGGCGCTGCGCTCGACCAGATCGCTTAGCGCCGCCGGCTCCTCGCCCGGCGTGCGCAGCAGTGTCTCGTTCCGATCGTTGTGGCGCACGAAGCGCAGGGCAACGCGCTGGATCGCGCGTTCCTCGAGCACCACGCGGGCGAGCATCCCAACCCAGTCCCCGTGCTTGCGGCCACCGTGTCCGGTGTGGAACGAGAAGTTGCCCATGCCATAAAAGACGGGCCGGCCCTTGTAGATCTCGACCGGCAGCACGAAATGCGGTCCATGCCCGATGACCATATCGGCGCCGGCATCGATCGCTGCATGGGCGATCTCGCGCATGTAATCCAGCACTTCCTGATGCAGCCCCCAGTGATGGGATGCGATCAGCCAGTCCGCGTGCGCGCGCGCGGCCCCGATCTCGTCACGGAATCGCGTCAGGTACTGGGGATCGGCCCACGTCAGGATCACCGGCGGAATGCCGGGGCGATTCATCGGCGGGATCTCGGGTCGCGTCTTGTGCGCTGGCACCTGGTATGCCGTGTGGCCGCGGATCACCGCCACGCCGGCGGAGTGCTCGGCAGCCTCGTGATTGGTCGGCCAGTAAACGGAGGTGCGCTGCAGGACGCCGAAACGCATTCCCTTGCGCTCGACGACGGCTGGCGCGTGGGCAGCCGCGCGGTTTGCGCCGCTCCCGGCATGCGCGATGCCGAGGCGGTCCAGCTCGCGCAAGGAATGCGTGATCGCCTCGCTGCCGTAATTGACGTTGTTGGCCGTACCTACTGCGTGGAAGCCCGCAACGGTGAGCGCCTCGCCAATCGCCGGCGGGGCGTAGAAGCCCTCATCGGCCAGCGACCGCGCCCCTGGCGGCGCGTAGAGGCAGCATTCGAGATTGCCGAACAGGAAGTCCGCTGCGCGCAGCGTGGCGGCGACGCGCGCGAAGGGCGCGCGTGGATCCTCTATCTTCATGAGATTGATATCGCCGGTGATCAGGATCTGGCGTTGCACGACTTGGGAGGCGGTAGAAGCTGCGGCCGATTATATCGGAGGCCCGTTTCGCGCCCGCCCAGCGCGCGACCCTTGACAGCCCTCCCGGGGAGCGACAAGCTTGGAGCAGGGTCCAGATGCTGGAACGCGGTCCCGGTGGGAGAGGAGGAGGAGATGTTCAAGAACATCCTGATACCGACCGACGGTTCGGAGTTGTCGCAAAGGGCGGTGCGCACGGCGGTTGCGCTCGCGAAGCTGCATGGGGCGCGCATCACCGGGATCCACGTGATTCCCGATTACCATCTGCTGATCGCGTATGAAGGCGCATTCGACCCCGTTACCGAGGAGCGCATCGAGGAAGAGGCCAAGGTGCGCGCGGAGAGCTATCTCGCCTTCGTGCGCAAGTGCGCGGAGGACGAGCGCGTGCCGTGCGACACCCTCTGCGAAACCAGCGATCATCCGTACGACGCGATCCTCAAGGCGGCGGATACGCGGCAGTGCGATCTCATCGTCATGACCTCCCATGGCCGCAAGGGACTCGCTGCCGTGCTGCTGGGCAGCGAAACGCGAAAGGTTCTCACCCACGCCAAGATCCCGATTCTGGTCGTGCGCTAGGATGGCACGGCTCTCATCATGTAATCTACTGATTTAAAGCAAAATTCGCAAAAGTCCATAATATGATGCAAGGCAGCAGTAAACGCTTGCATTAGAGCCGGATTTCTGCAAGAATTTGATTGCGTCGCCACTGCACAGGTGGTGGCGCACTCCTCCAAAACCTCCTCCTTTGGTGGAACCTTAAGCGCAACCTTCACAGGTTGCGCTTTTTTTTGAGCCTCCGCCCCTGCGAATGTGTCGGCGCGCGAGCGTGCCCCGGTCCGCTCCAACCCGGTTGATGCGGCGCAACATGCAAGTGAGCCGAAGGGGGCTGGCACCCGACGGGACGAGTCTTCCCCGCACTCTTCTCGTTCGCCAACGGTGCATCAATTCTTGAGTGATCTGACAGCGCGCGCGACGCGGGTCGACGTCTCTGCTTGCCGCTGATTTCGCGTCCATCGGCCGCTGGTTGCTCAACTCCAACCCGCGCGCCGGCCCGCGCTCCGCGACCGCTTGGGCGGTTTGTTATACTGACTGGCTCCAGTACCGTCTCGCGCGATCGCGCTTAGAGCCGCGGCAGGACTTGCGCCAAGCGATTGGGGCGCAGCGTTCTCCGGACCACGGCGTGGGCGCCACCACGATGGCCGTTATTGACTTCGGTCAAGGCCGGCGCATAAACGGCTGTAATAGATTCGGGTTCACCCGCGAAGGGCGGCGCCGCGACAGCCGGAGAGCACGGGCCTGAAATGAAAATCCACGAGTACCAGAGCAAGGAGATTCTGCGCAAGTATGGCGTCGCCACGCCGCGCGGGTTCCCCTGCTTCAGCGTCGACGAGGCGGTGGAGGCGGCACAGAAGCTCGGCGGCCGCGCCTGGGTGGTGAAAGCGCAGATTCACGCGGGAGGGCGTGGCAAAGGCGGGGGCGTCAAGCTCGCAAAATCGCCGTCCGAGCTGAAGAGCCACGCGGCGGCGATACTCGGCATGCAGCTGAGGACCCACCAGACCGGCCCCGCGGGGCAGAAAGTGCGCCGGCTGCTGGTCGAGGAAGGCGCCGACATCCGCAAGGAGCTCTATCTCGGCATGGTGGTGGACCGAGGCACGCAGCGCGTCGTCCTGATGGCCTCGAGCGAAGGGGGCGTGGACATCGAGGAGGTCGCCGCGAAATCGCCCGAAAAAATACACAAGGTTACGGTCGACCCGATCGCGGGACTCACCGACCGGGACGCGGAGGAAGTCGCGCGCAAGATCGGCATCCCGCAGCGCGCGCTGCCCCAGGCCCGCGATCTCCTGAAGGGGCTGTACCGGGCGTTCGACGAGACCGATGCCTCGCTGGCGGAGATCAACCCGCTGATCGTCACGGGCGATGCGCGCGTGCTCGCGCTCGACGCCAAGATGAACTTCGATGACAGCGCGCTCTTTCGCCACCCGGAGATCGTCGCCATGCGCGACCTCGACGAGGAGGACCCGGCCGAGATCGAGGCCTCGCGCTTCGATCTGTCCTATATCTCGCTCGACGGCGACATCGGGTGCCTCGTCAACGGCGCGGGACTGGCGATGGCCACGATGGACATCATCAAGCTCTACGGCGGTAGCCCCGCCAATTTCCTCGATGTCGGCGGCGGCGCGTCCACCGAGAAGGTCACGGAAGCATTCAAGATCATGCTGAGGAGCCCGCAGTTGAAGGCGATCCTGGTCAATATCTTCGGCGGCATCATGAAGTGCGATGTCATTGCCGAGGGTGTGGTTGCCGCCGCGCGCCAGGTCAGTCTCAAGGTGCCGCTCGTCGTGCGGCTGGAAGGCACCAACGTCGAGCTCGGCAAGAAGATCCTGGCGGAGTCCGGGCTGCCGATCATCTCCGGAACCAACATGGCCGACGCGGCGCAGAAGGTCGTCGCCGCGGCGAGGGCCAGCTGAGGCGCGACAAGGGCCGGATTGCCCGCGAAACGGGCCCAAAAGTGAGCGGTCACTAACCAGGAAATTCCGGCTTGTTGCCATGAGCATATTGATCGACAGGCACACCCGCGTCATGACGCAGGGAATTACCGGCAAGACCGGCCAGTTCCACAGCAAGATGTGCAAGGAGTACGCCAACGGGAAGTACTGCTTCGTCGCCGGCGTGACGCCGAAGAAGGGCGGGCAAAGCTTCGAAGGCATTCCGATTTTTGACTCGGTGCGGGAGGCGAAGGAAAAGACCGGCGCCTCGGTCTCGGTCATCTACGTGCCACCGGCATATGCGGCGGCGGCGATCGACGAGGGAGTCGATGCTGGGCTCGATCTCGTGATCTGCATTACCGAAGGCATACCGGTGCGCGACATGATTCGCACCCGCTACCGCATGCAGGGGAAAAAGACGATTCTCATCGGCCCCAATTGTCCCGGCGTGATCACCCCCGACGAGATCAAGATCGGCATCATGCCGGGGCACATACACAGGAGCGGTCCGGTCGGCGTGGTCTCAAGATCGGGCACGCTGACCTACGAAGCGGTTGGGCAGCTTATGGAGGAGGGGCTCGGCCAGTCGAGCTGTGTCGGCATTGGCGGCGACCCGGTAAACGGCCTGAAGCACGTCGACGTGCTGAAGCTCTTCAACGACGACCCGCGGACCGAGGCGGTCGTGATGGTGGGCGAGATCGGCGGCTCCGACGAAGAGGACGCGGCGCGGTGGGTCAAGGCGCACATGCGCAAGCCCGTTGTGGGGTTCATCGCGGGCGTGACGGCCCCGCCGGGAAAGAGGATGGGGCATGCCGGCGCTATCATTTCAGGCGGCCGGGGCACGGCGGCCGAAAAGCTCGCCGTCATGGAGGAGTGCGGGATCAAGGTGACCCGCAATCCGGCGGAGATGGGAAAGCTGCTGAAGTCGGTTCTGAAATAGGCGCGTGCCATGGCGGGCCCCGCGGCCCGTGATCGAGGAGGGCGGTTGGAAGGCGGTATCGTCAAGAAAAAGCGCGGCGGAGATGCCCGCGGCAAGCCCAAGGGTCGGCCCGTCGACCCAAAGGCGCTGGCCGAGGTCCAGGCGCTGCTGGGCGCCGCGCCGCGGAGGCGCGATCTGCTGATCGAGCACCTCCATAAGATCCAGGACCGCTACGGGCGCCTTTCCGCGCCGCACCTGGTGGCGCTGGCCCGGGAAATGAGTCTCGCCACGACCGAGGTCTACGAGGTCGCTACGTTCTACCACCACTTCGACGTCATCAAGGACGGCGAGACCGCGCCGCCTGCGCTCACGGTGCGCGTATGCGACTCGCTTTCCTGCGAGCTCGCGGGCGCGCCGGGCCTGATGGCGGATCTCAGGCGCGCGCTCGGTGCGGACGTGCGCGTCATTCCCGCGCCCTGCGTCGGACGGTGCGAGCAGGCGCCGGTTGCGGTCGTCGGGCAGAACCCGGTGGCGCAAGCGACCTTGCAGAAGGTGAAGCCGCTCGTCGCCGGCCGCAAGACGAGGTGCCCGGTCGCGAAGTATGTCGGCTACGCCGAATATCGGAGAAAAGGCGGCTACCGGATCGCCGCCGAATGCCTCGCGGGCAAGCGGGACCCGGAGGCGATCATGAAGACCCTGGAGGACTCGGCGCTGCGCGGGTTGGGCGGCGCGGGATTCCCCGCCGGGCGCAAGTGGCGGATCGTGCGGGCCGAGAAGGCGCCGCGGCTCCTCGCGATCAACATCGATGAAGGCGAGCCCGGCACGTTCAAGGACCGCTTCTATCTCGAGCGCGACCCGCACCGCTTCCTGGAGGGCGCGGTCATCGCGGCCTGGACGGTGCAGATCGCGCAGATCTACATCTATCTGCGCGACGAGTACGCGGGCTGCCGGGAAATCCTCGAGCGCGAGCTGGCCGCACTCCAGGCCGATCCGCCGTGCGCCCTGCCGCCGATTTTTCTCCGGCGCGGCGCGGGCGCCTACATCTGCGGCGAGGAGTCGGCGATGATCGAATCGATCGAGGGCAAGCGCGGCATGCCGCGGCTGCGCCCGCCCTACGTCGCGCAGGTGGGGCTCTTCGGCAATCCCACCCTCGAGCACAATATGGAGACGCTGCACTGGGTGCGCGAGATTCTGGAAAAGGGCGCGAACTGGTTTGCCTCGCAGGGCCGGCACGGGCGCAAAGGGCTGCGCTCGTTTTCGGTTTCGGGGCGCGTAAGGAAGCCAGGGGTGCATCTCGCGCCGGCCGGCATCACGGTGAAGGAGCTGATCGACGAGTACTGCGGGGGCATGCTGCCCGGCCACCAGTTCTACGCCTACCTGCCGGGCGGCGCCTCGGGCGGCATTCTGCCCGCGTCGATGGGCGACATTCCGCTCGACTTCGATACCCTGAATCAGTACGGCTGCTTCATCGGCTCGGCGGCCGTCATGATTCTCTCCGACCGCGACAAGGCGCGCGCCGCCGCGGCCAATGTCATGAAATTCTTCTCCGAGGAGTCCTGCGGCCAGTGCACGCCCTGCCGCGTCGGCACCGCCAAGGCGTTGAACCTCATGCAGGCCCCGCGCTGGGACGAGGGGCTGCTCGAGGAACTTTCGGGGGCGATGGCGGACGCATCCATATGCGGCCTGGGTCAGGCGGCGCCAAACCCGATACGCTGCGTGGTGAAATACTTTCCTCAGGAAATCGAGTAGGCCGGGAACGAGAGACGAGGGCAAAGCGATGACGGCGATGAGCAAGGAAGAGCACGCGGCGATGCCGGTCGAGTTCAAGCTGAACGGCCGGGACGTGGTCGCCCACGGGCACGAGACGATCATCCAGGCCGCCCAGCGCCACGGCGTGGAGATACCGCACCTCTGCTACAAGGAGGGCCTGCGGCCGGACGGCAACTGCCGCGCGTGCGTGGTGGAAGTGAAGGGCGAGCGCGTGCTCGCCGCCTCGTGCTGCCGCAAGCCCACCAAGGGCATGGAGGTCACGACCGACAGCGCGCGGGCGCTCGCTTCGCAGAAGATGGTGCTGGAGCTGCTGCTCTCCGACATGCCGGGGGAGCGCCATACCCTGGCGTCGGAGCTCGACCTTTGGGCGGAGCGGCTCAAGGTCGGGAATCCCCGCTTCACGGGCCGCCACCAGCCCCGGGCCGACCTTTCGCACTACGGCATTGCGGTCAACCTCGATTCCTGCATCCAGTGCACGCGCTGCCTGCGCGCCTGCCGCGAGGAGCAGGTGAACGACGTCATCGGCTACGCGTTCCGCGGCGAGCATTCGAAGATCGTATTCGACCTCGACGACCCCATGGGGGAATCCACCTGCGTCGCGTGCGGGGAGTGCGTGCAGGCCTGCCCGACCGGCGCGCTGATGCCGGCGCGTGGCGTGGGCCTGGTCAAGCCCGACAAGCAGGTGCATTCGGTGTGCCCGTACTGCGGCGTCGGCTGCCAGCTCACCTACAACGTGAAGGACAACAAGATCCTCTACGTGGATGGTCGCGACGGTCCCTCCAATCACAAGCGGCTGTGCGTGAAGGGCCGCTATGGCTTCGACTACGTCCACCACCAGCAGCGGCTGACACGGCCGCTCATCCGCAAGCCCGGCGTGCCCAAGCATGCCGACTTCACGATGGACCCGGCGAACCCGCTCGAGCATTTCCGGGAGGCGACCTGGGAGGAAGCGCTCGACCTCGCGGCGGGGAAGCTCAAGGCGATTCGCGACCAGCATGGCAAGCACGCGCTCGCTGGCTTCGGCTCGGCCAAGGGCACCAACGAGGAGGCGTACCTGTTCCAGAAGCTGGTGCGCACCGGCTTCGGTTCGAACAACGTGGACCATTGCACGCGGCTCTGCCACGCGTCGAGCGTCGCGGCGCTCATGGAAGGCATCAGCTCGGGCGCGGTATCGAACCAGGTGAACGACGTCGCGCAGGCCGAGGTGATCTTCCTGATCGGCGCGAACCCGGTGTCCAATCACCCGGTCGCCGCGACCTGGATCAAGAACGCCGCCAAGAATGGATCCAAGCTGATCTACGCCGACCCGCGGCTCTCGGATCTCTCGCGCCACGCGCACATCATGCTGCAGTTCAAGCCCGACACGGACGTCGCGCTGCTGAACGCGATGATGCACACCATCGTCCACGAGGGGCTCGTCAACGAGGACTTCATCAAGAGCCGCACCCTCGGCTACGAGGACCTGAAGAAGAACGTCGCCGGCTACAGCGCGGAGGCGATGGCGCCAGTCTGCGGCATCCCCGCCGAGACCATCAAGGAAGTGGCGCGCCTCTACGCGAAGGCGAAGAGCGCGATCATCCTGTGGGGCATGGGCATCTCGCAGCACGTCCACGGCACCGACAACGCGCGCTGCCTGATCGCGCTCACCATGATCACGGGCCAGATCGGCAAGCCCGGGAGCGGGCTGCATCCGCTGCGCGGGCAGAATAACGTCCAGGGCGCCTCCGACTCGGGCCTGATTCCGATGGTGTTCCCGGACTACCAGCGCGTGGACAGCGCCGAGGCGCGGGCGCGCTTCGAGAAGCTGTGGGGCACGGCGCTCGATCCCAAGCCGGGGCTCACGGTGGTCGAGATCGTGCACGCCGTGCTCGACGGCAAGATCCGGGGCATGTACATCATGGGCGAGAATCCCGCGATGTCGGACCCCGACGCGCACCACGCGCGCGAGGCGCTCGCGAAACTCGAGCACCTCGTCGTGCAGGAAATCTTCCTCACCGAGACCTGCTACTACGCCGACGTGATACTGCCCGCCACCGCGTGGCCCGAGAAAGTCGGCACCGTGACCAATACCGACCGCATGGTGCAGCTCGGCCGCAAGGCGCTGGAGCCGCCGGGCGCGGCGCGGGAGGATCTCTGGATCATCCAGGAGATCGCGCGGCGCATGGGGCTTGGCTGGAATTACGGCGGCCCCGCCGACGTCTTCAACGAGATGCGCAAGGGCATGAACTCGATCGCCGGCATCACCTGGCAGCGCCTCGAGGAGGAAAGCTGCGTAACCTACCCGTGCGAGAAGGAAGGCGATCCGGGCCAGCCGGTGGTATTCGTGGACAGGTTCCCGACGCCGACCGGACGCGCGAAGCTCGTGCCCGCCGACATCATTCCCGCGGCGGAGCGGCCCGACCGCGACTACCCGTTCGTGCTCATCACCGGGCGGCAGCTCGAGCACTGGCACACCGGCGCCATCACGCGCCGCGCGTCCGTGCTGGACGCGATCGAGCCCGAGCCGGTGGCATCGCTGCACCCGCTCGATCTCGACGCGATCGGCGCGAAGCCGGGCGACGTCATCACGGTCGAATCGCGGCGCGGCATCATCTCGCTCTACGCGCGCGCCGACGACGGCACGCCGCGCGGGGCGGTCTTCATCCCGTTCTGCTTCTACGAGGCGGCGGCGAACCTCCTCACCAACCCCGCGCTCGACCCGTTCGGCAAGATCCCGGAGTTCAAGTACTGCGCGGTGAAGGTGATGCGCGGAGGGGAGCTGACGCCACGCACGAGCTTCGGCGGCGGCCAGGCCCTCGCCGAACTGGAGGGCACATAGCCGGGCGAACGAGAGCGGGTCCTGTCGGAACGGTCGGGGCCTGCTCCGATTCTTCGCGCGCATCTGGTCAATAGATTTGGCCGTCGTGATGTCTGGAGTCACTACCGGTACTCGAAGAATCGGATCAAACCCCGACCATTCCGCCACCCGTATTCGTTCGCCCGTCGTATCGCGTGGGCGGGTGGCAGACTGCCTGGGATATGATTCGGGATTTTCCGGTACTGGTACTGACTCAAGAAAACGAGTTGTCCTGATCAATTGACCATGAGGGCAGGGAAGATCCGGGGAAGATCACAACCGGTCTGACAGGACCCACCCACACCTAGAGGGAGAGGAAGAAGAAATGCCATTGTCCGACATCGAAATCGCCCAGCAGGCGAAGATGCTGCGCGCCGTCAAGATCGCCGAGCGGCTGGGCATACCCGAGGAGCACCTCGTGCCCTACGGTCATTACAAGGCCAAGGTCGCCCTCGAGTACGTCGACAGCCTGAAGAACCGCAAGGACGGAAAGCTGATCCTCGTCACCGCGATCACGCCGACCCCGGCGGGCGAGGGCAAGACCACCACCACCGTCGGCCTGGGCGACGCGCTGAACCGCATCGGCAAGAAAGCGATCATCTGCCTGCGCGAGCCCTCACTCGGGCCCGTGTTCGGCGTGAAAGGGGGAGCCGCCGGCGGCGGCTACGCGCAGGTCGTGCCGATGGAGGACATCAATCTCCACTTCACCGGGGACTTCAACGCCATCGGGCTCGCGAACAACCTCCTCGCGGCGGCGATCGACAATCACATCAGCCACGGCAACG
This sequence comes from Burkholderiales bacterium, assembly GCA_036555615.1. Lineage (GTDB taxonomy): Bacteria > Pseudomonadota > Gammaproteobacteria > Burkholderiales > SG8-41 > SG8-41. The sequence continues at coordinate 25,624 of DATBKZ010000050.1, forward strand.
AGCTCGGCATCGATGTGCGCCGCATCCAGTGGCGGCGCGTGATGGACATGAACGACCGGGCGCTGCGCGACATCGTGGTCTCGCTCGGCGGCACCGCCAACGGCTACCCGCGCGAGGACGGCTTCGACATCGTGGTCGCCTCCGAGGTGATGGCGATCTTCTGCCTGTCGACTTCGCTCAAGGATCTGAAGGAGCGCCTCGGCAACATCGTCATCGGCTACACCCGCGATCAGAAGCCGGTGCGCGCGCGCGACTTGAAGGTCCACGGGGCGATGACGGTGCTGCTCAAGGACGCGCTCGCGCCCAATCTGGTGCAGACGCTCGAGAACAATCCCGCGTTCATCCACGGCGGCCCCTTCGCCAATATCGCGCACGGCTGCAACTCGGTCATCGCCACCAAGACCGCTTTGAAGCTCGCCGATTACTGCGTGACCGAGGCCGGCTTCGGGGCCGACCTCGGCGCGGAGAAATTCATCGACATCAAGTGCCGCAAGGCCGGGCTGCGCCCCGACGCGGTGGTAATCGTCGCCACGGTGCGCGCGCTCAAGTACCACGGCGGCGTGGACGTCAAGGAGATCAACAAGGAAAACCTCGCGGCGCTGGAGAAGGGCATCACCAATCTCGAGCGTCACGTCAACAACGTGCGCAACCATTACGGTCTGCCGTGCGTGGTCTCGATCAATCGCTTCAATTTCGACACGCTGGCGGAGATCGAGCTGCTCAAGAAGAAGATGGCGCACCATGAGGCGCCGGTGATCCTCGCCACGCACTGGGCCGACGGCGGCAGGGGCGCCGAGGCGGTCGCGCGCGCGGTGGTGGAGCTGATCGAGAAGGTCCCGACCGATTTCAAGTTCGTCTACCCTGACGAGATGCCGCTGTGGGACAAGATCCGCACCATCGCCACCAAGATCTACGGCGCGGCGGATGTGACGGCCGACTCCAAGGTGCGGGCGCAGATCAAGAAGCTGCAGGACGACGGCTACGGACGCTACCCGATCTGCGTGGCGAAGACCCAGTATTCGTTCTCGGCCGATGCCGGCCTGCGCGGGGCGCCGAGCGGCTACATGGTGAACGTGCGGGAAGTGCGGCTCGCGGCGGGTGCCGAGTTCATCGTCATGATCTGCGGTGACATCATGACCATGCCGGGCCTGCCCAAGGTGCCCTCGGCCGAGAAGATCGATCTCACCGACGAGGGCAAGGTCGTCGGGCTCTTCTGATCCGGTATAATCCGGCGCGCTTGTGCGGGGCCGCCCGCATCGCGAGCGCCGGCGCAACAGGGGAAATCGCAAACGATGGAATGGCTGAACGAGCTGCAAACCGCCGCGTTCTGGGTCGGGCTGTGGCAGATCATCCTCGTCAATATCGTGCTCTCCGGCGACAACGCGGTGGTGATCGCCCTCGCTGCCCGCTCGCTGCCGCCGCATCAGCAGACGCAGGCAGTGTTCTGGGGCGCCGGCGCGGCGGTTGCGATGCGGATCGTGCTCACCGTCGTCGCGGTGGAGTTGCTGAGGTGGCCGTGGTTGAAGCTGATCGGCGCGGCGCTGCTGCTCTGGATCGCGGTGAAGCTGCTGCTTCCGGAGGACGGCGACGATGGCGATGTCGAGTCGAGCGAGAATCTGTGGGCGGCGATCAAGACGATACTGATCGCCGACCTCGTCATGAGCCTCGACAACGTGATCGCGGTCGCTGCCGCGGCCAAGGGCAGTCTCCTGCTGCTCGTCCTCGGCCTCGCAATCAGCATTCCGCTGGTGATTTTCGGCGCCACCATGCTGATGAAGGTCATGGATCGCTTCCCTATCATCATCACCATCGGCGCGGGCCTGCTCGGCTGGGTGGCGGGGGACATGGCAGCAAGCGATCCCGTGGTGAAGGCCTGGGTGGACGCGAATGCCGCCTGGCTGCATTGGGCGGCGCCTGCGGCGGGCGCGGCGTTCGTCGTGGCCGCCGGCAAGTGGCTCGCCGCGCGCGCCGAGGCCGCGCGCAAGGAGGTCGTGGACTTTGGCGAAGGGAGCGAGACCGGTGCGCCGCGCTGAGGAGAGGCACTGCGGGGGCGCCACGGCCGGCCGCGGGAACACCATGAAGGATCGGGGGCAGTCTGATGCTTAAATTCCTGGTGGCGGTGGACGGATCCGCGTCGTCGAACCGTGCGGTGGACCAATTGATCGCGCACCTGGGCATGCTCAAGGAGGCAGCCGAAATCCACCTGCTCAACGTTCAGCACCCGGTTCCCTATGGCGGCCGGGTGAGCGAGGTGGTCGGGCACGAGAAAATCGCCCAGTTCCACCGTGAAGAGGGCATGGCGGCGTTGAAGACCGCGATGCAGAAGCTCGACGCCGCCAGGATCAAGTATCACTACCACATCGGCGTCGGCGCGGAGGCGGAGGTCATCTGCCAGTACGCGAAGGAGAAGGGCTGCGACCAGATCTTCATGGGCACCCGCGGGCTGGGCACAATTACGAACCTGGTCCTGGGCTCGGTGGCGAGCAAGGTGATCCACCTGTCAACGGTGCCCGTGCTCCTCGTCAAGTGATGCATTGAGCAACGGTTGCTGCGGCGCATCAAACAGCTGCCGATATTGCGCAGTCGCGGAAAATTGACTCCGGTCAATAGCGTTCAGCAGGGGATTTCGGATCATTATCCGGTCATAATGTCGTTCGTAGGGTGTGGGGTAGATTCTGCACAAGCTACAGCGTGTCCATCACAATCAAGAGGAGTGAATCATGCATATCCAGCCTAAATTGACAACCATCGCAGCGATGCTGCTGTCCGTCGGGCTTGCCGCTCCGGCCGCGGCGTGGGAGCCGACCAAGCCGATCGAGTTCGTGATCCCGGCGGGCACCGGCGGCGGCGCCGATCAAATGGCGCGTTTCACGCAAGGCGTGACCGCCAAGCATTCGCTGATCAAGCAGCCGGTCATCCCCATCAACAAGTCCGGCGGCGCGGGAGCAGAGGGCTTTCTCGATGTCAAGGCCTCGAAGGGTGACGATCACAAGATCATCATCACGCTCTCCAACCTGTTCACCACGCCGCTTGCGACCGGGGTGCCCTTCAACTGGAAGGACCTGACTCCGGTGGCGATGCTGGCGCTGGACAACTTCGTGCTGTGGGTCAACAGCGACACGCCGTACAAGACGCCCAAGGACTACCTCGACGCGGCGAAGAAGGCGGGCCCGGGCAAGTTCAAGATGGCCGGCACCGGCGCCAAGCAGGAGGACCAGATCATAACCGTTGCGATCGAAAAAGCCGCTGGAGTGAAGTTCACCTACGTGCCGTTCAAGGGCGGCGGCGCGGTCGCGACGCAGCTGGTCGGCAACCACGTCAACTCGACGGTGAACAATCCGATCGAGGCGGTGGCCCATTGGCGCTCGGGCAAGCTGCGGCCGCTGTGCGTGTTCGAGAGGTCGCGCATGCCGTACAAGAACAAGGTGACCAAGACGATGTCGTGGAACGACATCCCGACCTGCCGGGAGGCCGGCATCCCGATGGACTACCTCATGCTGCGCGGCATCTTCATGCCCGCGGGGGTGTCGCAGGACGTAGTCAATTTCTATGTTGATTTCTTCAAGAAGGTGCGCGGCACCGCGGAATGGAAGAAGCTCATGGAGGACGGCGCCTTCAACCAGAGCTTCATGACCGGCAGGGAGTATGCCGACTGGGTCGCGGCGGCGGAGAAGACGCACCGTGAGCTGATGGCGGGCGCCGGATTCCTCGCCAAGAAGTAGCAGCACAACGCTTGGGGACGGGCGCAACGGCCGCCCGTCCCGTTATCCTCTCCGAAGCGGAGCGTGCATTCGCGCCCCGCTTCTTTCGTGCGGGCAGGGGCGGCAGCGCAGATGGAAGGCAAGAACGAACCAGCGCATCGCAAGGTGCGCGTCGTGACCGTGGACATCGCTACGGCCGCGGTCGTTTTCGCGCTCGGTGCGCTGGTGGTCTACGATAGCTATCGACTGGGCTCGGGCTGGGACGAGAACGGGCCGCAAGCGGGGTATTTCCCCCTCTACACCGGATTGCTCGTGTGCATCTCGAGTGTAGTGGTTATTGTGGGCGGCCTCCTCAAGCTCGGATCCGACACGCGAGTCTTCGTCCGGCTGGATCAGTTCCGGCAGGTGCTGGTGATCCTGCTTCCCGCGGCGGCGTACGTGCTCGGGATCCAGCTGGTGGGCATCTACGTTCCGTCGGCGGTGTTCATCTGGCTCTTCATGCAGCTCGTCGGAAAGTACAGCTTGCTGCGCAGCGCGCTCGTCGGTCTCGGGGTCAGCGTGACGGCTTTCATGTTGTTCGAAGTGTGGTTCAGGATCCCCCTGCCCAAGGGCCCCTTCGAGAGGCTGATCGGTTATTGATCGCGGCCGCGGCCAAGGACTCCGACAGTGGAAGAACTCAACGCCCTGTTTCACGGCTTCACGGTCGCGCTGACGCCGTTCAACCTGATGCTGATGTTCGTCGGCATCATCCTCGGCGTCATCATCGGCGTCTTGCCGGGCCTGGGCGGGGCAAACGGGGTGGCGATCCTGCTGCCGTTGACGTTCGCCATGCCGCCGGCTTCGGCCATCATCATGCTTTCCTGCATCTACTGGGGCGCGTTGTTCGGCGGCGCGATTACCTCCGTGTTGTTCAACATCCCCGGGGAGCCGTGGTCGGTGGCTACCACCTTCGACGGCTATCCCATGGCGCAGCAGGGTCGCGCGGGGGAGGCGCTGACCGGAGCGTTCACCTCGTCTTTCATCGGCGCCCTGGTTGCGGTGGTCATGTTCACTTTCCTCGCGCCGCTCGTCGCCGATTTCGCGCTGAAGTTCGGGCCGCCCGAGTTCTTCGCGGTGTATCTGCTGACCTTCTGCAGCTTCGTCGGCACCGGCAAGGGCAATCCGTTCAAGATCATCGCGTCGATGATGCTCGGTTTCGCGATGGCGGCGGTCGGCGTTGACATCGTTACCGGCCAGCTTCGCCTCACGTTCGGGTTCACCGAGCTGCTCTCCGGGTTCCACTTCCTGGTCGCGGTGATCGGCCTCTTTGGCATCGGAGAGATACTCCTGTCCATGGAGGAGGGGCTGTCGTTCACCGGTCACGGTGCCAAGATCAATCCGACGATCGTGCTGCAGACGTGGGCCAAGCTGCCGCGCTTCTGGGCGACCTCCATTCGCAGCTGCATCATCGGTTGCTGGATGGGGATCATACCGGGCGGCGCGACCCCGGCTTCGTTCATGAGCTACGGTGTCGCGCGCAAGGTGTCGCGTGACGGCGCCAAATTCGGCAGCGGCCAGCTCGAGGGCGTGGTGGCGCCGGAGACCGCGGCGCACGCCGCCGGCACTTCCGCATTGCTGCCGATGATCACGCTCGGCATACCTGGCTCGCCGACGGCCGCCGTGCTGCTCGGGGGGCTGATGATCTGGGGTCTGCAGCCCGGCCCGTTGCTGTTCGTCGAGCAGAAGGACTTCGTGTGGGGGCTGATCGCCAGCATGTACCTGGGCAACCTCGCGGGCCTGATTGTGGTGCTCACCATGGTGCCGCTGTTTGCCGCCATACTGCGCGTTCCGTTTCCGATCATCGCGCCGGTTATCGTCGTCATCTGCGCGATCGGCGCCTACACGGTCAAGAACAACATGCTCGATGTCTGGATGATGGTGGTTTTCGGCGCGGTCGGCTACGTGTTCAAGAAGCTCGATTACCCCCTGGCGCCCATGGTCCTCGCGCTCGTGCTGGGGGACGCCGCCGAGAGCGCGTTCCGGCAGGCAGTGCTGATGTCGCAGGGCGATCTCGCCGTGTTCTGGTCCAACTGGCTGGTGGGCAGCATGACCACGCTTGCACTGGTGCTGCTGTTCTGGCCGCTGATCAGCCAGGGCCTCGCCCGGATGCGCGCGACGCGGCCGAGCACGGCGTGAGCCGCGTCAGATTTTGCCGCGACGCTTGAGGCGGGACAGCGTTTCGGGAGAAAGATTGAGGTACAGCGCCAGCTCCTTCTTCGGCAGGCGCTCGGCCAGCCCGGACTGCTTGCGCAGGAAGCGATGCACCCGGCCGGGCGCATCGAGCAGGTGCAACGTGATGGTGTGGGCCATGACTTCGCTCATGAGCTTCATGATCTCGAACTCGAAGACGCTCTTGACGCCGGGATGACGCTCGAGAAACTCCACCCAGTTCGGCATCGAGAGCTTGGCGGCCCGCACGCGCGTCACGGCCCGGATCGAGTACGGGATCGGGGTCTTCAGGCGCCACGCCGCATAGCTCGTGTCGATGTCGCTTTCGGCCGCGAACCGCAGGATCATTTCCCTGCCATCCGCATTGGATACGACGCGCTTCAGGAGGCCGTCGATGATGAAATACTGGTCCATGGACCGGTCGCCCTGATGCTCGAGCACCTCCCCCTTCGGGTAGTCAATGATTTCGAGCAGGGGCTCGAGCTCGCGCCACTCGGCCGCGTCCAGATGCTTGAGTACCAGATTCTGCCGCAGCTGGAGGCGGACGATCTTCGCCTCCGGGTGCTGAGCGAGGCTGGTCATGGCGGATACGATGCGGGCAAGCTTGAGAGCGGGGAAAAACGTTCCAGTATAACCGCAGGTTCTTGACCGAGGTCAAGGTCGGGCCCGCCGCGATCGCCTATATTCGGTGTCCCATCAGTGAGTTAATAGATTACCCCAGCCAAGGAGAGAGCCATGGGAAACGTCGAGAACCCGGTAGCCACCGCCGCCGCCGGCGTGCAGCTTGCCCAGCAGGTGACCGACGGTTTTCAGCTGGTCATCGATGCCCTCAAGTTGAACGGCATCGACACGATCTTCGGCCTGCCCGGCATCCCGATCACCGACCTCACCCGCCGGGCGCAGGCCGCCGGCATGCGCTTGATTGCGTTCCGCCATGAGCAGAACGCCGGCTATGCCGCGTCGATCGCCGGGTTCATGACGCAAAAGCCGGGCATCTGCCTGACGGTATCCGCCCCCGGCTTCCTGAACGGGCTGACGGCGCTCGCCAACGCCACCACCAACTGCTTTCCGATGATCCTCATCAGCGGCTCGAGCGAGCGCGAAATCGTCGACCTCCAGCAGGGCGACTACGAGGAGATGGACCAGCTCGCCATCGCGAAGCCGCTCGCCAAGGCCGCCTTTCGCGTCCTGCACGCCGAGGACATCGGTGTCGGCATCGCGCGCGCCATCCGCGCCGCCGTCTCCGGCCGCCCGGGCGGCGTCTACCTCGACTTGCCGGGAAAGCTCTTCCCGCAGACCCTCGATGCGGAAGCCGGCAAGCGCTCGCTCATCAAGGTGGTCGATCCGGCTCCGCGCCAAATCCCGGCCCAGGATGCGGTGCAGCGCGCCCTCGCGCTGCTGAAGAGCGCCAAGCGCCCGCTCATCATCCTCGGCAAAGGAGCCGCCTACGCCCAGGCCGACGCGGACATCCGCGCGCTGATCGAAAAGACCGGCATTCCCTACCTGCCGATGTCCATGGCCAAGGGCTTGCTGCCGGACACGCACGAGCAGTGCGCCTCCGCCGCGCGCTCCTTCGTGCTGCCCGAGGCGGACGTCGTGATGCTGATCGGCGCGCGCTTGAACTGGCTGCTCGCGCACGGCAAGGGCAAGACCTGGGGCGGGAAGCAATCCAAGGACTGGGGCGGCCAGAGGTTCGTCCAGGTCGACATCTCGCCGCAGGAGGCGGACAGCAACCTGCGCATAGACGCCCCGGTGGTCGGGGACATCGGGTCCTGCGCCTCGGCGCTGCTCGCCGGCATCGGCTCCGGCTGGGCCAAGCCGCCGGCCGAGTGGCTGAGCGCCATCGCCGAGCGGAAGAGCAAGAACGTCGCCAGGATGGCGGAGACGCTGGCGAAAAACCCGGTGCCGATGAATTTCCACAGCGCGCTGAACGTGGTGCGCGACGTCGTGAAGGCGAATCCGGACGCGATCCTCGTCAACGAGGGCGCCAACGCGCTCGACTTCACGCGCAGCATCGTCGACATGTACAAGCCGCGCAAGCGCCTGGACGTTGGCACCTGGGGCGTGATGGGCATCGGCATGGGCTTTTCCATCGCGGCCGCCGCGGTGAGCGGCGAGCAGGTGATCGCGATCGAGGGCGACAGCGCCTTCGGCTTCTCCGGCATGGAAGTCGAGACCATCTGCCGTTACAACCTGCCGGTCTGCGTGGTGATCATGAACAACAATGGCGTCTACCGCGGCGACGAGGTCAATCCGACCGGCGGCCGCGATCCGGCGCCCCTGGTGTTCGTCAAGGACGCACGCTATGAAAAGCTGATGGAGGCCTTCGGTGGCGTGGGGGTGCACGCCACGACCCCGGCCGAGCTGCGCAGGGCGATGGAGGAAGCCGTCCGCTCGCGCACGCCCACGCTCATCAACGCCGTGATCGATGAAGCTGCGGGCACCGAGAGCGGCCGCATCACGAGCCTGAATCCGAGCGCAAAGAAGAAATAGCGCTTGGAACGGACGCGAATGACGCAAGTAGCCAGAATGGACTCCGGCGCGCGCCGTTCAAGCGGGCGTCCCGACGAACGGACGCAAGCGCCGTTCACGGTCCGCCGGAAAACCGCATCGAGGGGAAGACCATGGAAGCATTAAAGGGTGTGAGAATTCTCGACATGTCGCACGTGCAGGCCGGCCCGACCTGCTCGCAGCTGCTGGCCTGGCTCGGGGCGGACGTCATCAAGTTCGAGAACCCGGTTGGCGACGCCACGCGCGGTCAGCTGCGCGACGTGCCGAACGCCGACAGCCTGTACTTCACCATGCTGAACTGCAACAAGCGCTCGATCACGGTCAACATGAAGAGCGCGGAAGGAAAGCAGGTGTTCGTCGACCTGCTGAGGAAGTGCGACATCATCATGGAGAACTTCGGCCCCGGCGTGCTCGACCGCTTCGGCTTCTCCTGGGAGAAGATCCACGAGATCAACCCGCGCATCGTCATGGGCTCGATCAAGGGCTTCGGCTCGACCGGTCCCTACGCCGACTTCAAGGCCTATGAGAACGTGGCGCAGGCAATGGGCGGCGCGATGAGCACCACCGGCGTGCCCGACGGCCCGCCGTTCGTGACGGGCGCGCAGATCGGGGACTCCGGCACCGGGCTGCATCTCGCCATCGGGCTGCTCGCCGCGCTGCGTCAGCGCGACCGCACCGGCAAGGGCCAGTACGTGGAGGTCGCGATGATGGACGGCATCATGAATCTGTGCCGCGTCAAGTTCCGCGACCACCAGCGCCTGACGCGGGGCGACATGTCGGAGTACTCGGTGCCGACCCATAAGGGCATGGGCGCGGTGCCGCGCGCGGGCAACGATTCGGGCGGCGGCCAGCTCGGCAACGCCATTCGCTGCAAGCCGGGCGGCCCCAACGACTTCCTCTACATCGTCGTGCAGGAGGCGGTGTGGGAAGCGCTGGCGAACCGTATCGGGGTCGAGCTCAACATGCCGAACCTCGCCAACGATCCGAAGTTCGCGAAGATCGCCGACCGGCGCAAGAACCAGAACCAGATATGGGAGATCATCGGCGAGTTTGCGCTGAAGTACACCAAGCGTGAGCTGATGGCGATCCTCAACCCGCTCGATGTTCCGTGCGGGCCGGTCATGTCGACCGAGGACCTCACGCACGACGAGCACGTGCGCGGGCGCGACATGTGGGTCGAGCTCGACCACCCCCAGCGCGGCAAGTGGTGGAACGTGGGCATGCCGATCAAGCTCTCGGATTCGCCG
>DATBKZ010000051.1:0-9459 GCA_036555615.1 Burkholderiales bacterium
GGCGTCACCACGGCGGCGCGAGCGAGGTAGGCGTCGCGCAGCGCCGCGTGAGCGGGAGCCTCCAGGGGGAAGTCGGTGAGACGGTTGTAAACGAGGTCGACCGGCCCGGTCGAATCGCGCAGCGCGCCGCGCCCAAACGAAAGTTCCGCGGGATCGAGAACCACGGCCTCGACTCCGAAGCGGCGGAAGAGCTGCGCGAACAGCAGAAACTCCGGATAAAGGAATTGCTGCTCCGGGGCGTCGTCGACGATGGCGATGCGCCCGGGCAACCCGCCGCGGCCGGCGCGCCGCCACTCCGCCGTGAACATGTCGAAGAATGTCCGCTCCAGGTCGGCGGCGGGAACGGGACCGGTGACGAGCGACTGGATTTCGTCACAGCACGCGCGCTGCGCGCGCGCGAGCAGCGTATTGAGCAGGGCCCCGCCGGCGTTGGTGTTGATCTCGATCAGCCGCGGTCCGCCGGCATCGAGGTGGAAGTCGTAGCCCATGAAGGCGCCGGGCGTGCCGGGATCGAATCGCGCGATCGCGGGTGCCCATCCGAGGGCTGCTTCGCGGTAGGCGGGGAGGGCGATCACCGACTCCACCGCCTGAATGACGCCGGCCATCGCGTCCACGTGGCGGCGCGAGACATGGACGGGCAGTGCGGCGAACAGGTGCGGGCAACGCTCCTCGATCAGCCGGTGCAGCCCGCGCGCGGCAGGGTCGGCCTCGATCGCCCGGCGCAGCGCGTCGGCGTCGAGGCTGACGCAGAAGCAGTCGCGGTTGAGCGTCTCGATCATCGGGCGCCTCGCTCGTACCATGGCTGTGTTGCATTGACGATCCTCACGACCGACAGCATGACCGGAACCTCCACCAGCACGCCGACCACGGTCGCGAGCGCAGCGCCCGAGTCGAATCCGAACAAGCTGATCGCGGCCGCCACCGCGAGCTCGAAGAAGTTGCTGGCGCCGATCAACGCCGACGGGCCCGCGACACTGTGCGCGACCCGGAGCCGGCGATTGAAGAGATACGCCAGCGACGAATTGAAATAGACCTGGATCACGATCGGCACCGCGAGCATCGCGATGATCAGCGGCTGGGCGAGGATCTGCTCGCCCTGGAAGGCAAACAGGAGCACCAGCGTGGCGAGCAGCGCCGCGACGGAAAATGGCTGGATGCGCGCGAGTGCCGCGTCGAGCCGTTGCTGGCCGCCCTTCATCAGCCCGCGGCGCCAGGCCTGCGCGATGATCACCGGCACGACGATGTACAGGCCCACGGACACGAATAAGGTGTCCCACGGCACTGTGATCGCCGAGAGCCCGAGCAGCAGGCCGACGATGGGTGCGAACGCGACGATCATGATCGCGTCGTTGAGCGCGACCTGGCTCAGTGTGAAATAGGGATCGCCGCGCGTGAGCTGGCTCCAGACGAACACCATCGCGGTGCACGGGGCCGCGGCGAGGAGAATGAGCCCCGCCACGTAGCCGTCAACCTGGCCCGCGGGAAGGTAGGGCGCGAAGACATGCCGCAGGAACAGCCAGCCGAGCAGCGCCATGGAAAAGGGCTTCACGAGCCAGTTGACGGCGAGCGTCACGCCGATGCCGCGCCAGTGCCGGCGCACCTGGCCGATGGCGGTGAAGTCGATGCGCAGCAGCATCGGGATGATCATCACCCAGATGAGCAGTCCGACCGGGATGTTGACCCGCGCGACTTCCATGCGCCCCAGCGCCTGAAAGAGGGCGGGCAGCCACTGGCCGAGCGCGATGCCGGTGACGATGCACAGGAACACCCAGAGCGTGAGCCAGCGCTCGAAAAACCCGATTGCGGGCGTCGCGGGCGCGAGGGTGGCGATGCCGCCGTGCGCGCTCACCGTGCTTTCTCCCGGGAGCCGCTCCGGCCAATCTCGTCCAGCTTGCCTTTCAGGACCAGCCGGTCGAGCTTGTCGATTGGAAGGATCAGGACGTTGATGTCGTCCACGCGACGCCCGCCAATTCAGGCGCGCCGGCGTGCCCGCACCGCCGGCATGCACGACTTCCCGCCGCAGCAATTGTCGGTCAGAAATGCGACAAGCCCGTTCATGTTCCGGAAGTCCGCGGAATAGATGACGAAGCGCCCGTCCTGGCGGCTCGAGGCCAGTCCGGAGCGTGCGAGGTGCGCGAGGTGAAACGAGAGCGTCGCCGGCGGCAGCTCGAGCTTTTCACCGATCGCGCCCGCGGCAAGCCCGCCGGGACCCGCCTGCACGAGCAGCCGGAAGATCGCGAGCCGCGATTCGTGCGCGAGCGCGCCCAATGCCTCGATTGCCTGGGTCGTTTCCATGTTTCCAGAATAGTGGAAATATTGGGCGTACGTCAAGCTGGAGCGTGGATCAGACTCTGACTCGATTGCGCTGCGCACAGCCCGGATCGGGCGGCGTGCGCTACTCGGGCCGCGAGGGGCCCTGTTCCACGGGCAACCCCAGCAGTTTCCACTCCGGGTAGCCGTCCTGAAGCCTGAGCGCCTTGCGTCCTTTCTTGCGCAGCACGGCAACCGCCTCGAACGACATGAGGCAGTAGGGCCCCCGGCAATAGGCGACAACCTCGCGGTCCGCCGGCAGCTCGTTGACGCGCTTCGCGACGTCCGCCAGCGGGATGTTGATCGCGCCCGGCAGGTGGCCCGCGCGATATTCCTCCGGCGGGCGCACGTCCAGTACCGTCACCAGGCCGCTCTTCGCGCGCTCGAGCAGCTCGCGCGCCGGGACCGGCTCGAGCTCGTCCTTCGCGTTCAGGTATTCCTTGATGAGCTTGTCGAGCTCGGCGACATGTGCCTCGCCCGCCGCCCGCATGGCCGCAACGAGGCGTACGACGTTGTCCCCGCTCAGGCGGTAATAGACGTACAGGCCTTCCTTGCGCGCTTGGACGAGGCCCGCCCGCCGCAGGTGCTGGAGATGCTGGGAAGCGTTGGTAATCGTGAGCTTGCACAGTTGCGCCAAGGCCTCGACGCTGCGCTCCCCTTGAGCCAGAAAATCAAGAAGTTGCAGGCGGTACGGGCTTCCCAGAGCCTTGCCGATGCGGGCGAGCTGCTCGAAGAGCTCAGCCTTGACGTCAAAGGTTGACATTAAGAAATCCTCTGCTAGAATTCCATTACTCCAGAGATTACTGGATTAGTATCTTACCCCATAGCCACGACACCTGGCAACCCTACGAAGGCCAACCGTCCCATGTCAATCGAATCCTATCTACTGAGCCACGAGCCCGCGGTGCGGCTGGGGATATTCCTGGCGGTATTCTCGGGGGTGGCGTTGTGGGAGATAGTGGCACCGCGTCGCGAATTGCGGCAGTCGAAGGGCACGCGCTGGACCAATAACCTGGGTCTGGTGGCGCTCAACGCAGTCCTTCTGCGAGTGCTGCTCCCGACTACCGCGGTGGCGCTTGCCCTTGCGGTCGGCGAGAACGGCATGGGCTTGCTGAATGGCCTGGGCATCCCCTATCCCGTGGCCGTCGTGCTCTCGATCCTGGTGCTCGATCTCGTCATCTACCTGCAGCACCTCATGTTTCACTCCGTCCCGGTGCTGTGGCGGCTGCACCGGATGCACCATGCCGACCTGGATTTCGACGTAACCACCGGCGCTCGCTTTCACCCGATCGAGATCGCGCTTTCCATGCTGATCAAGCTCGCCGCCATCGCCGTGCTCGGCCCGCCCGCGGTAGCCGTGCTCGTGTTCGAAGTCCTCCTGAATGCCACCGCGATGTTCAACCACGGCAACGTGCGTATTCCTGCGGCGTGGGACCGCGTCCTGCGCTGGGTCGTGGTGACGCCTGACATGCACCGGGTGCATCACTCCATCGAGGTGCCGGAAACCAACAGCAACTTCGGTTTCAACCTGCCGTGGTGGGACCGGCTGTTCGGCACCTACCGCGCGCAGCCCGCGGCGGGACACGAGAGAATGACGATCGGCATCGGGCAATTCCGCACGGGAAGGGACCTTTGGCTCGATCGGATGCTGGCCATCCCGTTCCGCGACGATGCCGGCCGCTACGCCATCAACCGCCGGCAGGAGGCCTGATTGAACATGCCCTCGGCCGCTCCGCGTCTCGCCCTGGCAGCGTTGATTGCCGCCGCTGTGGTCTGGGTGACGACCCATTCCGCGTCGCTCGACCTCGCCGCCATCGAATCGAGGATACGCGCGCTCGGCGTTTGGGCGCCCGCCGGCTACATTGCCGCCTACGCGCTTGCCACCGTGCTGTTTCTGCCCGGCGCGCTGTTCGGGTTCGCCGGCGGAGCGTTGTTCGGACCGCTGTGGGGCACGGTGTGGAACCTGGCGGGCGCCACGCTCGGCGCGACGCTCGCCTTTCTCGCGGCGCGATACATCGCCTCGGACTGGGTCGTTCGCAAGGCGGCGGGGCGCATGAAGCAGATCGCCGACGGCATCGACGCCGAGGGCTGGCGGTTCATCGCCCTCACCCGCCTCGTTCCGCTCTTTCCCTTCAACCTGCTCAACTACGCGTTGGGGCTCACGCGCATACCTCTTGCCCATTACATCCTGGCATCGGTGGTGTGCATGATGCCGGGGACGGCGGCCTACACGTGGCTCGGATACGCCGGGCGAGAAGCCGCCTCGGGGCAGGCCGACGCGCTGCGCTACGGGCTCCTCGGACTGGGAATGCTTGCGCTCATCGTGTTCGTGCCGCGCCTGGTGCGGCGGGGGCGAAAAGCATCCCTGGCCTGGATCAGCGTTGCGGATCTGCGCCAGCGCCTCGCGACAGGAGAGGTGCTGGAGGCTATCGATGTGCGCTCACGGGAAGAGTTCGACGGTCCCCTGGGACACGTTCCGGGAGCGGTCAACATCCCGCTGGGCAGCTTCTCGGCAAGGTCAGTCGCGAACCGCGGCGCGACGAAGCCCCCCGTCGTCCTGATCTGCCGGACCGACCGGCGATCGGCCGCGGCGGCTGAGATTCTGCGAACCGCTGGTCGCGGCGACGTTCTGGTGCTGCGTGGCGGGATGGAAGAGTGGAACCGGAGCGGCCTGGCTGTCGCGCGATGATCTCGTAGAAGGAGAGTGCAGTGAAGACGTTGCTGGTATTAAACGACCCGCCGTACGGCACGGAGCGCAGCTACAACGCGCTGCGCCTGGCGGGGTCCCTCGCCCGACACGAAGGCGAGGAGGTGCGTCTGTTCCTGATCGGCGATGCGGCCGCCTGTGCGAAGGCCGGCCAGAAGGTGCCGCAGGGCTACTACAACATTGCCGACATGCTCGGGGCGGTGATCCGGCGCCGCGGCGAAGCGGCCGTATGCGGCTCCTGTATGGACGCGCGCGGCATGACCGAAGCGGATCTCGCCGCCGGGGCGCGGCGCGGCAGCATGGAGGTGCTGACGGAGTGGACGCTCTGGGCCGACAAGGTCCTGGTGTTCTGAGGAGCCGCGCGTGGGACGGATTGCCCTGGTGCTCGGCGCCGGACTTGGCGGCATGGTCGCCGCCCAGACGCTGCGGCGGCTGCTGCCGGAGAGCGATCGCGTCGTGCTCGTCGAGCGGCAGGCACGCCACGTGTTTCCGCCGTCGCTCCTTTGGCTCATGGTTGGCAAGCGCGACGCGGAGTCGATCTCGCGCCCATCCGAGCATGCCGCGCGCCCCGGTATCGAATTCGTGCGCGGCGAGGTTACGGCGATCGACGCGGCTGCAAAGACCGTCCGCGTGAACGGTCGTACTTTGCATGGCGACGCGCTCGTCATCGCCCTCGGCGCCGAATATGCCCCGCAGTCGATCCCGGGTCTTGCCGAAGGGGGCCTCTGCATCTACACGATCGAGGGCGCAAGCGCGATCCGTGACGCGCTCACTCGCTTCGAGGGCGGGCGGCTCGCCGTCCTGACCGCCGCGCCGCAGTACAAGTGCCCCGCCGCGCCCTACGAGGCGGCGCTGCTCGCGGAAAGCTACCTCAGGGAGCGTGGGCGGCGCACGAACGCCGTGATCGATTTCTATGCCGCCGAGCCCGGGCCGATGATGGTTGCCGGCCCGAAGGTCTCGGCGGGCGTGCGCGCCATGATCGAGGCACGGGGCATCGTTTACCACCCCGAGCACCAGGTCAAGAATATGGATGCGGGCGCACGACGCATCGAGTTTGCAAATGGCCGATCCGCGGCTTTCGATCTATTGCTCTACGTACCGCCGCACCGCGCGCCCGAGGTGGTGAGGGCCGCGGGCCTGACGAACGACAGCGGGTGGATTCCGGTAGACCGGCACTCGCTCGCAACCCGCTATCCGGGCGTCTACGCCATCGGCGACGTCGCCGTCATTGGCCTGAAGATGGGGCGCCCCCTGCCCAAGGCGGGTGTTTTCGCGCACGGGCAGGCCGAGGTCGTCGCGCACAATATCGCACGCGAATTCACGGGAAGGGGCGCCCCCCGGCGCTTCGATGGGAGGGGGTTGTGCTTCGTCGAAACTGGCGGTAACCGCGCCGGCATGGGAAGCGGAAACTTCTACGCGGAGCCGCTGCCCGAGGTGCGCCTGCGCGGGCCGGCCCTGTTGTGGCACGGGGCCAAGGTGCTCTACGAGAAATACTGGCTCTGGAGCCGCTTCTAGCGCGCCGGCTCCCTTATCCAGGCTTGCGCGCAATGAACGTATAGCCGTAGACCTCGAAGCGCCGCGCGCTTTTCTCTCCCCGCGCTTCGCCGAACGTGTCGTACGGGGCGCTCACCCGGATATCGACGAAGCCCGTCTCCCGGATCATCGCCTGCCAGCCTTCACACGGAAGGCCACCGGCAATTCAGGCCGTCCACAAGTCGATATTGGCCTTTGCCGATTCCGGCACCGGCTTGCCGCTCGCGATGTCGCCGAACTGCAGCCAGCCGCCGGGACGCAGCGCGCGCCAGAGCTCGCCGAATACGCGCTTCTTGTCGGCGCAGAGGTTGATGACGCCGTTGCTGATGACGACGTCCGCCCAGCCGTCCTCGACCGGCATCTCTTCCAGGATGCCCTGGCGAAACTCGACGTTTCCGAGCCCCATGCGCTTCGCGCTGTCGCGGGACTTTTCCAGCATCTCGGCCAGCATGTCCACGCCGATCACCCGGCCCTCGACTCCGACCTGGTGAGCGGCAATGAAGCTGTCGAACCCCGCGCCCGAGCCGGCATCGACCACCATCTCGCCGCGCGCGAGCGCGCGAAGGACGAAGGGATTCGCCACGCCGGCGAACGACTCCACGGCAACATCGGGCATGGCGCCGACCACTGCCTGGTCGTAGCCCAGGCGCCGCGTGAGCGGCCTGCCGGTATGGAAGTGGTGCTCCCCGTGGGGATTGCACGCGACGTCCCGGTACTTTTTCTTGACTTCCTCGCGCAGGACGCTTGGATTCACTGCTAACGCTTCTGTCGTCATGAACGTTCCTCCTAGTATGAATCAGCCCGCGACGAAACTGCTCACCGATAAGTGCAGGCCGTAGAGCGTGGCAGCCAAAATGACTCCGGTGAGCGTGCCCAGCGCGAAGCGCCTGGCCGGCGAGCCGCGCCGTTCCTGTCGCTGCACTTCCAGGATCATCTCGTCGAGGCAGTTTCCGGGCCGCCGCGCCAGCACGCAGCTCCACGCGCTTGCGCCGACGAGACCGGCGATGCCCAGATACGGCCACCACCACATGAACGGGAAGATTCCGACCACCGAGAGCCAGAAGGCGGCCACCGCGAACACGCCGCTCGCGAGCGCTAGCCGGAACGGGCGCAACTCGCCGCGCGGCCGCCCGGTGCGCCACAGCAACCAGACGCTCACACCGAGAAATGCCGTGAACGCCGCAAACATGTATGAGTGGCGCACCAGCCATCCTGCGCCGATCGCTCCCAGGCCCGCGACCAGTGCCGGGGCGCCGGCGCAGACGAACCATGCGAGGACCGCCGCGCCGGCGCCGGCCGTCTCACGGGCGAAATTCAACGCCGCCCGGCCGGTGGAAAGCGCGGGGACGGTCACCGCAGCGAGCGGCTTGGCGGCGCGCAGCGAAACCGAGTGCGCATTGAACAGTTGCGCGACTTCGCGCGTCTTGCCGCTCGAGCTGAGGGCGAAGTAGTCGAGATCACCGATACGCTCGACATGCTCGAAGCCCGCCGCGCGCAGCATCGCCATGTATCGATCCTCCTCGACCGCGCCGACGACGCACTCGGCCCACATTTCCGGATCCTGGCGAAATCGCGCCGCAACCGGGCGGCTCAGCGCGATGTCGGCGATCTGCAGCCGGCCCCCGGGCTTGAGAACGCGGTGGATCTCCGCGATCGCTCGCGCCTTGTCGGGAACGAGGTTGAGGACGCCGTTTGAGGTCACGACATCAACCGAGGCATCGGGCAGGGGGATCGATTCGGCGTCGCCCTCCAGGACCTCAATGTTGCGCATGCCCGCCGCCTTCGCGGACGCCAGCAGTTTCGCCCGCATCTCCGCTGTCATGTCGAGCCCGTAGACCTTTCCCTTGGGCCCGACGAGCCGGGCGCAGATTAACGTGTCCGTCCCCGAGCCCGAGCCGATATCGAGCACGCGGTCGCCAGTCCGGATCACGCCGGCGCCGAAAGGGTAGCCGACCCCCGCGAACGACTCAATCGCGCTCTCGGGAACACCTGCCAGAGTCTCGGCGGGATAGCCGAGCGCGCGACAGGCCGCGCGCCCGGTCGGGAAGTGGAAACCCTGCTCCGGACGCGCAGCGACAGCGGTGTACATGTCCCGGACGGCGCGGTGAATCGCTTCCCGCTTGTGGCTCACGATAGCTACCATGCTGTTTCCTCCTCGCTCCTGTCGTTTCTTGTTTTTCGCTCAGAAGCTCTTGAGCAGCCCCTTGATGCGCTCGTTCATTTCCGGCGTGGCCTTGTCCTCGCGCAGCGCCCCCAGCCTGTCCTTCAGCCGCCGCTCGAACTCTACGCGCGAGAAGCAGCTCTTGCACGCCTGGAGATGCTGATGCATCGCCTCCTGCTCGGCCTCGCCCAGCTCCCGGTCGACATATTCGAAGACCTGCCTGAGTGCCTGCTCGCAGGCGATCTCGCGTTCGGTCATGACACACCACCTTTCTTGTTCTCGACGGAGCCAGACCGCATGCCGGTCGCGGGCGCCGCCGTTCCGCATTCGTCACGCGCCTGGACAGAGGGTCCGGCGCTCCTGATTCCGTACTCGCGCGCCTGCTGCCACAGCAGCTTTTGCAGCGCGCTGCGGGCGCGGGCGAGGCGCGAGCGCACCGTGCCGACCGGGATGTCAAGCGTTTGCGCGATTTCCGCGTAGTTGAATTCTTCCAGGTCGGCAAGGATCACCACGGTCCGGTAATGCTCCGGCAGCGTGGCGAGCGCACGGTCGAGATCCTCGCGCAGCAGCCGGTCCAGAAAATCCTGCTCGGGATTGCCGAACCAGAGCAGGAACGGCTGATGCATCTGCTCGAAGAGGGAGAACTCGTGCTCATCGTCGGCAGCCTCTTCGAGCTCGATGGATGCTGTCTGCGGCCGCGCGTCCGCCCGCCGGATCTCGCTGATGAACGTGTTGTTGAGAATCCGGA
>DATBKZ010000052.1:0-12598 GCA_036555615.1 Burkholderiales bacterium
GCGCGCCGAGCACTTGTCGGCCGATCAGGTCCTCGCGATCGTCAACAATCGCCATTCCGAGACCTCGAAGGCGACGGTCTACAACACGCTCAATCTTTTCCTGGAGAAGAAGCTGATCCGGGAAGTGATCGTGGACCCCCACAAGGTGTTCTACGATCCCAACACGGCGGCGCATCACCACTTCTACAACCTCGACACCGGCGAGCTGACCGACATCGACGCGAGCCAGGTCGAGGTCGCGGGACTGCCCCAGTTGCCGGAGGGCATGGTCACCGACGGCGTCGACATCATCGTGCGCGTCCGCTCGCGCGAGTCTTGACGCTTTTGCTGTAGAATGCGCCCGCGTGCGCTGGCGTAGCTCAGCTGGTAGAGCAACTGATTCGTAATCAGTAGGTCGGTGGTTCGAGTCCACTCGCCAGCACCACCGAGAAAAGCTGCCAGGAGGCAGCTTTTTTTTGTCCGGCATCAAAGCACGCCGGATATTCCGCCGTCGAGATTTATGCTGGTTCCGGTCACGTAGCTTGCCGCGTCCGACGCGAGGAACGCGATCACGCTGGCCACTTCCTCCGCCTCGCCGACCCGGCCCAGCGGAATGTCCTTCGCCGCCTGCCGGTAGTACTCCTCGGCGCTGATGCCCTGGCGGGTGTAGCGCCGCTCGTGCTGCCCCGACTTGATCTTGCCGATGCACACTGTATTCACGCGAATGTTGTCGGCCGCGTACTCCTTCGACAGCGCCTTGGTGAGGGCGAGCCCCGCAGCGCGCGAGACCGAGGTCGGCATCGATTCCGCGCCGGGCTGCTTGGCACTCGAGATCGTGATATTGACGATGCGGCCGCCGCCCTGCTTTCTCATGTGCGGTACGGCGAGCCGCGTGCAGCGGATGGCGCCGAAGACCTTGAGCTCGAGATCGGCGTCCCAGGCCTTGTCGTCCACCTGGAGGAACTTGCCGCGCGCAGACGTCCCCGCATTGTTGACGAGAATGTCGATGCGGCCGAAGCGCGCGATGACCGCGTTCATGAAGCGCTCGACATCGGCGCTCTTGCTCATGTCGGCGGTGACCGCAAGCACTTCGGCGCCGCGCTTCCTCAGCTCCTCCGCGGTGCGGTCGAGCAGATCCTGCCGCCGCGCGCAGATTGCCACGTGCGCGCCCTCCTGCGCGAGCCTCAACGCGGTCGCGCGCCCGATTCCCTCCGTGCCGCCGGTCACTACGGCAACCTTGCCTGTCAGACCCAGCTCCACATACCCCCCTCTTCAAAAGATGGAATTGTAGTGCAAGCGCGCCGGTTCGATCCCCCCGTTCATGCCGCCGGTCATACGCTGATCACCGCGGATCGCCGCGCGAGGTGCGGGAATTCCGGGACGTTTTCCTGTTCCTGTCATAAGGAAAGGCGTAGGATATGCATTTGGTTTTTTTGCGCTTCGCTTGGATGAGTACTGGAATGAAAGACTCGACTAGGCTGGGTCGAGCCATCGCCAGGTTGATGGGCTTGATCCGCAGTGGTTGTGCGGCGGTCTCGCTAGCCTGCCTCGCCATGACGGGCGCCGTGGCCGCCGACGGCGCTCCGGAATCTGCACCGCCCGCCGCTCGCGTGCCGCAGGAATTCACCGTGGACGCGCTTTCCGTGGTGAAGGTGCGCAGCAAGGCGATTGCCGACGCGCGTACCGCGCGCACCCTCGGCGCGCAGCGCGAGGGCACGGGGGTGGTGATCGACTCGGAGGGTCTGGTGCTCACCATCGGCTACCTGATCGTCGAAGCGGAAACGGTCGAGCTCTCCACCGCCGATGGACGCTCGTTTCCGGCCACCGTCGTCGGCTACGACAACGCGAGCGGGTTCGGCCTCCTCAAGGCGCTGCGGCCCCTTCCGATCAAGCCGGTGCAGTTCGGGCAGTCCGCGACGCTCGCCGAGCGCGAGATGGTGCTGATCGTGGGATTCGACGGCGTGGCGCCAGCCTACGTGGTGTCGCGCCGGCCGTTCGTCGGCTACTGGGAGTACCTGCTCGATGAGGCGATTTTTACCGCGCCGGCCACCGTCAACTGGAGCGGCGCAGCGCTGCTCAACCGTGAAGGCAGGCTGCTCGGCATCGGCTCGCTGGTGGTAGGCGACGCGATGGGGACGCGGACGCAGGTGCCAGGCAACATGTTCGTGCCGATCGACCTCCTGAAACCGCTGCTCGGCGATCTCATTGCCACGGGCAGGCGGTCCGGCAAGCCGCGCCCGTGGCTCGGCATCAATACCCAGGAAGTGCAGGGCAACGTGATCGTGACGCGCGTCTCCCCGGACAGTCCGGCGGAGGCCGCCAGCTTGAGGTCCGGCGACATCATCGTCGCCCTCGACGGCCAGCCCATCAA
Organism: Burkholderiales bacterium; assembly: GCA_036555615.1. Lineage (GTDB taxonomy): Bacteria > Pseudomonadota > Gammaproteobacteria > Burkholderiales > SG8-41 > SG8-41. Next base: position 2,351 of record DATBKZ010000052.1, read on the forward strand.
GGGACAGGCAGATCTATACGTTCGGCTATGGGCGCACGGTGAGGCGGGCACGGAGGTCCCGCTGGATGTGCTGCGCGGCGGACGCGTCGAGAATGTGGTGGTCAAGTCCGGGGACCGCGAGCAGTACCTGCGGCCCAAGCCTACCTACTAGGAGAGAGTGACTCGTTTCTCGTGACGGGGACGGGTCACTGGTTCTGCTCGCCAAGAAACTCCCTCATTGCTGTCACGCACCGTTCCGGTGCGAGGAAGTGGATCCCGTAGTCGTAACCCTCAAGGCTCACCAGCTTGCCGCGTGGCAGCGCCTGCGCCATGTCGGCGAGCTGCTGCTTGCGGATAGCCGGGCAGTTGTCCCCGACGACCAGCAGCGTCGGCGCCTGAATTTCCGCGAGCCGCGGCCACAGGTCCGCGGTTGAAAACAGCCTGAACACGGCTGCCGCCACGTGGCGCGGGGTGCGGTCCATGTCGCGCGCCCACCATTCTCCGAGCGCGGGCGGGATCTTCGACACATCGACCCGGTACTGGAGCGTGCGCCGGCACCACTCGTAGACGCCGTATTTCTCGATTGCGGCAGCCTGGTCCTGCTCGCCGATGGCGTAGGCGTCCACCGTCTGCTGCGCCATCTTGGCCGTGGTGTTGCAGGCGGTGATGGAGGCCACGCGCTGCGGCGAACGGAGTGCCGCGGCCATTCCCACCGCGCCGCCGGTGGAGTCCCCCACCCAGTGCACGCGCGCGATGCCGAGATGATCCATCAGCCCGAACGCATCGCGGGCGAGCTGCTCGATCTCGAACCGGTAGCCGGGCGCAGGCTTGCCGCTCTCCCCGTAGCCGCGCGGATCCATCCGCAGCACGCGGAAATCGCGCCCGAGGAGCGGCACCCACGCGTGCCAGAACTCGAGGCTCCGGCAGTAGCCCGAATAAAGGAGAAAGGCTTCCGCGGGCGGCTTGCGCCACGGGTCGGTGAAATCGGCGAGATGGTAGTGAATGTCGATATCGCCGATGCGCGCCTTGTGGTAGATCCTTGCCATCTAGAAGGTGCCCATGCCGGAGACGCCGGTCGCCAGGTCCATCTGCTCGACGAGTTTCTTCGCGACGAGATTGCGCAGCGTCTCGGTCGTGCCGCCGCCGAGGCTGCCGTAGCGGGTGCCGCGGAAGTAGCGCGAGACGGGAAACTCGTCGGTGAAGCCATAGCCGCCGTGCACCTGGATCGCCTCGGAGGTGACGCGGATGCTCATCTCGTTGCAATAGATCTTGGCCATGGCCGCGAGCACGGGGTCGGGAAAGCGCTCGCCGCTCACCGCGGCGCGGTAGAGCAGCCCGCGCGCGGCCTCGATCTCGATGTACATGTCGGCGGCCTTCCAGCGCAACCCCTGGAACTCGCCGATCTTCCGGCCGAACGCGGAGCGCTCACGCATGTAGCGCACCGCTTCCTCCAGCGCGCCCTCGGCGAGCCCCAGGCAGATCGCGGGGTTGAGGCAGCGCTGGGTGTTGAACGCCGAGAGCAGCCGCTTCATCCCGTCGTCGCGGACGACCAGATTCTCGAGCGGGAGCTCGACGTTGTCGAACACCACTTCGGACAGGTACTCGCCGCCCATGGTGTGAAAGCTCGACTTGACGCTCATGCCCTTGACGCCGCCGGGCACCAGCACGCAGCCGATTCCCTTGGCGCCGGGCATGCGGTTCACGCGCGTGAAGACCACCAGCATCTCCGCGATGTCGGCGCGCGAGATCAGCGTCTTCACGCCGTTCACGATGACGCGGTCGCCCCGGACGTCGGTGTTCGTTGCGTAATTCGGCACGTCGGTGCCGGCGTTGGGCTCGGTCATGCAGATGGCGAGGACCGCATCGCCGCTCGCGACGCGCGGCAGCACGCGGCGCTTGATCGCTTCCGGCGCATAGGTGGCGATGACGCGCGTTTGCACGCCCAGCTCGCCGAGCGCCGCCATCGCCGTCACGTAGCACACCTTGCCGATCTCCTCGAGGACCAGCACCGTATCGAGTATGCCCAGGCCGGAGCCGCCGTATTCCTGTGGCACCGCCATGCCGAGCACGCCGATCTCGGCGAGGCTCCGCATGTTCTCCGCGGGCCAGGTGCCGTCGAGGTACTGGATCGCGCGCGCCTTGAAGTCCTTCTGGCACACGCGGCGCACGGTGTCGACGAACGCGCGCTGCACTTCGTTGATCCGGAAGTCCATGCCCTATCTGGTGATGACTGATGATTGCTGGGTGGCGAGTGCGCTGCGCGTTCCGGATTCCTGCGACGGCAGTATAGGGGGTCGACGGTGCCGCCGGCAATCCACGCTTTGGAAATTGACGCTGCCGGGTCGCTATCCTAGACTGCGTTTCCCGACGACGCACTTTCCCCGCGAGGCGCTCATGGATCAGCCGAATGCCGCAACGAAAATCACCGGACAGGAGCACTGGACGACGAAGGCCGACGTGCGGCTCTTTCTCTGGGAGAAGCGCGCCGCCGGCGGGAAGACGCCGCGCGGCACGGTGCTGTTCGTGCACGGCTCGTCGATGGGCTCGCAGCCGACTTTCGACCTGCAGGTGCCGGGACGGGCCCACTCCTCCGCGATGGATTATTTCGCCGGGCTCGGCTTCGACACGTGGTGCGTGGACATGGAGGGCTACGGGCGCTCGGACAAGAAGCGCGACATCAGCTGCGACATCGCGAACGGCGCCGACGACCTCGCGGCGGCGACCGCGTACATCATGAAGACGCGCGGCACGCAGTCCTTCCTCACCTACGGCATTTCATCGGGCGCGCTGCGCGCGGCGCTCTTCGCGCAGCGGCATCCCGCGCGCGTGAAGCGCCTTGCGCTGGACGCCTTCGTGTGGACGGGCGAGGGCAGCCCGACGCTCGCCGAGCGGCGCAAGAAGCTGCCCGAGTTCCAGGCGAAACATCGCCGGCCGATCGACCGCGCCTTCGTGCGCAGCATCTTCAACCGCGACCACCCGGGTTGCGCCGAGGACCGGGTGATCGAGGCATTCGCCGACCACATTCTCCAGCTCGACGACTCGGTGCCGACCGGTACCTACATCGACATGTGCACGAAGCTGCCGGTGGTGGACCCCGCGAAAATCAACGTGCCGACGCTCATCATGCGTGGACAGTTCGACGGCATCGCGGGCTTCGACGACCTGACGGAATTCTTCAAGCGGCTGCCCAACCCCGACAAGCAGTTCACCGTGATGGCCGGCATCTCGCATGCGAGCTTTCACCAGATCAACTACCTGATGGTTTATCATATCCTGCACTCGTTCTTCACTCAGCCCGAGCCGATCTATCGCGGCTGAGACCGGATGCGATTCATCACGCCGATTTCACAAACCTGACTGGAGAAAGAAATGAAGCGAAGCTGTTTGCTGCAAATCGCTGGCGCCGTGGCGGGGCTCGTGCTGGGAGGCGCGGCTTTCGCGCAGGCCTGGCCGGTGAAGCCCGTGCGTGTCATCGTGCCGTTTGCGCCGGGTGGAGGAACGGATATCCAGGCGCGCCTGCTGGCCAAGAACTTCCACGAAAGCATGGGACAGACGTTCGTGGTGGAAAACCGCGCCGGGGCAGGCGGCATCATCGGCGCCGAGCTCGCCGTGCGGTCGCCAGCCGACGGCTACACGATTCTGTTCACCACCGCGTCGCTATCGGTCAACGTGACGCTTTACGGCAAGCGGGTGAAATTCGATGCCCTCAAGGACCTGGCGCCTGTCAGCTGGATCTCCTCCACACCGCTCGTTCTGGTCGCGCATCCCAGCGTCCCGGCGAATTCGGTGAAGGACCTGGTGGCGCTCGCGAAGCGCACCGGCAATATGACGGCCGCCTCGAACGGCGCAGGCACCACGAGCCACCTTTCGGTCGAGATGCTCAAGCAGGCGACCGGCCTCAACGTCGTGCACATCCCGTATAAGGGTGGCGGACCGTCGATGGTATCGGTGATCAGCGGCGAGACCGATTTCCTGTTCGCCACGGGGCCGGTTTCGGCGCCCCAGATCAAGGCCGGCAAGGTCAGGGCGCTCGCGGTCACGACACCGAAGCGATCCTCGACGTTTCCGGACCTGCCGACCATGAACTCTGTGTTTCCGGGCTTCGAGTCCGACAACTGGTACGCCATGTTCTTCCCCGCGGGCACGCCAGCGAACATCGTCAACCGGTTGAATTCCGAGATCGCGAAGGCGCTCAAGGCGCAGAATATCCGGGAGTTCATGCCGCGCGAGGCGCTCGACCCCGTGGCGAGCTCTCCGGCGGAGCTCAGCGCCTTGTTCAAGCGCGAGATCGCTCGCTACGCGAAGGTCATCCAGGCGGCCAACATCAAGGTTGAATAGGCGAGCGAGATCGAGTCGCTGTCGCAATCGAACGGCGGAACGGGGCCTGCGGGCCCCGTTTTCTTTGCGGTGACAAGCCGGGATCACCGCTAACTGGCGAAATTGACTGCCTTTTTCCTGTCGGGCGGACAAGGGTTGCATTTGAGTCCATGCCGTGGAACCATAATCGCGTAGCACCAATAATCCAATAACGCGAGGAGGTTTGCATGAACAAGAAGGCAATGGCGTATCAACTCGGCATCGTGCTGGCTGCGGCGGTGCTTATTCTGGGTCCGGTAATGGCGCGGGCAGCGTGGCCGGAAAGAGTGGTCCGCGTAGTCGTGCCCTTTGGTACCGGCGGGGGGACCGACATCCAGGCGCGGTTGCTTGGCGACAATCTCCGGAAGATCACGGGCCAGAATTTCATCGTGGACAATCGCAGCGGCGCGGGCGGCCTTCTCGGCGCGCAGTTGGTGGTTAATTCACCCCCCGATGGCTATACGATTCTCTTCACAACGGCGACGCTCGCGATCAACACCACGCTGTTTTCCAAGTCGATAAAGAACCTCAATACAAGGGAGGATCTGGTGCCGTCCACCCTGGTATCCAACGCTCCCAACGTGCTGTGCATCCATCCGAGCGTGCCGGCGAAGTCGGTGAAGGAGCTGATCGCGCTCGCCAAGCGGACGAAAGAGGGACTGAACAACGGCGTCAACACCCCCGGCAGTACCAGCCATCTTGCCGCGGAGATGCTGGCGCAGTTGGCCGGGATCAACACGCAAATCATTGCCTACACCGGCGGTGGCCCGGCGATGGCGGGTCTGATCACCGGCGACGTCGACATGCTGTTTGCCACTGGGCCCGTCGCCGCGGCCGCCCTGAAAACCGGCCGCGTGCGCTGCCTGGCGGTGACGACCGCCGAGAAGAACCGCTCGTTCCCGGATCTGCCGACAATCAACTCCGCGGTTCCTGGCCTGGTTATCGGCAACTGGTATGGGATGTTTTTCCCGAAGGGGGCGCCAGCGGAGGCCGTCAGCGGGATGAGCAAGATCATCAAGCGGGCTCTGGACGATTCGAGGATCAAGGCGTTCTACGCGCGTGAAGGACTGGAGCCCGTTGGAAGCTCCCCGGATGAGTTGCGCCAGCTGCTCGAGCAGGACATCGTGAAATACGCCAAGGTCATCAAGTCGCGCAATATCCCTCTGCGGTAGGCAATTCCGTGCGGCGCGGGCCGCCGCCCGGAATGCGGCAGGCGCCCTCCCTTGAGGAGGGCGCTTTTTTTGCGGCCTGGCGTGGCTACTCGGCGTCGGGCTGCTGGTCGGGTGCCGCGCGCCGGAACGTCTCGAGCGCCAGGCAGTTCTTCTCGATTCTCAGCAGGGTCGGGTACGGCGAGACGTCGCACTTGAAGCGGTGCGCGTTGGCGAGCTGCGGAACGAGGCAGCAGTCGGCGAGGCCGGGCGCGTCGCCGTGGCAGAACCTGCCGGTCTCGCGGTCGCGGCCGAGGCTCGCTTCGAGCGCGCCCAGCCCTTCGGCAATCCAGTGCCGGTACCACGTCTGTTTCGCGTGATCGCTCATACCCATCGGGCCGGTGAGGTAGTTCAGCACTCTCAAATTGTTCAAGGGATGAAGGTCGCAGGCAACAGCGAGCGCCAGCGCGCGCACCCGCGCGCGCGCGACCGGGTCCTTCGGCAGCAGCGTAGGCTGCGGGTGGACTTCCTCCAGGTACTCGATGATGGCGAGGGATTGCGTGAGCAGCCGGCCGGCATCCTCAAGGAGCGGTACCAGGGCCTGCGGGTTCAGCTGGCGGTATGCGGGAGCAAGCTGATCACCACCCGCGCGCGTAAGGTGCACCGGCACAGTTTCATACGCCAGTCCCTTGAGATTAAGAGCAATGCGGACGCGGTAAGCCGCCGAGCTGCGAAAGTAGCTGTACAGCTTCACGACTGGAGCGTGCGGCTGGTGATGAGCGAGAAAGCGTGGGTCAGTCGCAGGGCACCTGCTCGCGCCAGAGGCCGAGGGCCTTCTGCGCCGGACGGTCGGAGAAGCTGAAGAGCACGGCTTCCCCCTCCACCTCGTGCCGTACCTTGCTCCACGATGGCGTGACGAACACGTCCTGTGCCTCCCATTCGAAGGTCTTGCCATCGATCTCGGTGCGGCCGCGGCCTTCGACCGCGCAGTAGACCGTGCCGTCAGTCGTGCGGTAGGCCTTGCCGTGAAATCCCTTTGGCAGCAGCTGCACGAACGCGCCGATGGTGGGCATCGGATAGCCCCCGGTGGCGGGATTCGTGTACTGGAGCTTGAGTCCATGGCAAGGATGCGCTTCACCTCCGCGCCGCAACTGCTCGAGCGCCGAACGCGTTTGGCGGTACGGATAGCAGAACAGCGGCGTCGTCAGGGACTGCGGCGCAAAATCGACAGGCAGCATGCCGGACCCGTAGCGCGCGCGCGAATCACCCTCGCTGCGCGTCACCGGCTGCCTGTCCTCGGGATAGCGCTCCATGAAGCCCGCGTCGAAATAGGACACCAGCGGAACATCGAGCCCGTCCAGCCAGACCACAGGATCGGCGCCGGGATTGCCGTGATCGTGCCAGGTCCACGAGGGCGTGATGATGAAATCGCCCGGGTGCATGGTCACCCGTTCGCCGTCCACGGCGGTATACGCGCCCGTGCCTTCGATGATGAAGCGCAGCGCAGTCTGGGTGTGGCGGTGGCTCGGCGCGATCTCCCCGGGCAATATCAGCTGCAGCCCGGCGTAGAGCGTGTGCGTGACGGAGGAGGCGCCGCGCAGGCCCGGATTCTCGAGCACCAGCACGCGCCGCTCGGCTTCCGCCGCCGAGATCAGCTCCCCGGCCTCCATCACGTACGAGCGCACGTCGCGGTATTTCCACAAGGCGGGCACACAGGGCGTGGCCGGCGTGGGGGGCGCAAGCCTCCCAAGCACTTCCCACAGCGGCGCCATGTCGTGGTTCGAAATGCGGTCGTAGAATTCCCGACGCTTGGGGTTGGCTTGAGGGTGGGCGGACACGGGCGCCTCGAGAGAATAAGGGACTGCGGCGGCTATTCTAACCTGCTCTTCGCCCGCAACGTCTCCTGGTCGTAGCCCGCCACCTTTGCGTAGCCAGTGGTCAGCGCGGCGAGCTCCTCGCGGCTGATCACCTCGTCGATGTTCCCGAATGGCCGGTCTCCCGTCCTCACGTAGACCTCGCGCAAGATTGCGTCCGGCGGGTTCGCCCGGTTCATCCTGACGACGTTCGCCGTTGCCTCGAGCCGCCGGGCTTCATACTCCTTCAGCGCCTCGACCGGGTTCGCGCGTTGGGCGAGGCAATCCGCCAGCGCGCGCGCATCGAGGATAGCCTGGCCGGCGCCGTTCGAGCCGCGCGGCACCATGGGGTGCGCCGCATCACCGAGCAGGGTCACGCGCCCGATGCTCCAGCGCGGGAGCGGCTCCTGGTCAACCATGGGGTACTCGAGGATCGTTTCTGCGCCGCGGATCATTGCCGGCACGTCGAGCCAGTCGAATTTCCACTCCTCGAAGACGTGGATGAAGTCCTTCAGGTCTCCGGCACGGTTCCAGTCGCGCAGCTTGTACTTCGGCGTGTAGAACTCGCCGACCCAGCTCACCAGCTGGTGGCCGCGGGCGTCGAGCCGGTTGCGGATCGGATAGATGATCATCTTGCCGGACTCGAGCCAGCCGGCGCGGACGAAGCTTGCGCCGGTGAGGAAGGGCGGCCACCACGTCGCGCCGCGCCACATGTTGACGCCGGAGTAGATCGGGTCGCCTTCGTCCGGGTGGAGCTGCTTGCGGATCGCCGAATGAATGCCGTCACAGCCGATGACGACCGCGCCGCGCTGCGGTGGCAGCGCCTCGCCGGTCGCGGGGTGCTCGAAACGGACGGTCACGCCCTCCGCGTCCTGCTCCGCGCGCACGCAGCGCCACCCCGTGACGATGCGCTCGGCGCCGATGCGCCGCTTGCACGCTTCGAGCAGCACCGTCTGCAAGTCGCCGCGGTGGATCGAGAATTGCGGCCAGTCGTAACCAGCATGGCGGCCGAGCGGCTCGCTGTGGACCAGCTGGCCGAAGCGGTTGAAGAAGACTGCCTCGCGCGTGGTGACGGCGATGGCCGCCAGCGCCTCCTCCAGCCCAAGCTCGGCAAGCTCCCTCGTTGCGTGGGGCAGAATGTTGATGCCCAGGCCGAGGCCCCTGATCTCCGGCGCGACTTCGTAGACCCGGCACGGGATTCCGCGGCGGTGGAGGGTGAGCGCGAGCGTGAGACCGCCGATGCCGGCGCCGACGATGATGACGTCGTTCATGGTTTCATTTTCCCATATACTCCACCGCTTTGACGCCGGCTACCGACATGAGCGCTGCGCCTTCGAACCTCCGTCCCGCCCCCGACAAGGTCCTCGTCGACATCGCCGACTACGTCGAGCGCTACGCGGTGCGGAGCCGCCTCGCGCTCGACACCGCGCGGCTCGCGCTGATCGACAGCCTCGGCTGCGGCTTCGAGGCGCTCTCCTATCCCGCCTGCACCAAGCTCCTCGGGCCGGTGGTGCCGGGCACCGTCGTGCCAAACGGGGCGCGGGTGCCGGGCACGCCATTTGTCCTCGACCCCGAGCGCGCAGCGTTCAATATCGGCATGCTCGTGCGCTGGCTGGACTTCAATGATGCGTTCTACGGCGCGACGGTGATCCACCCTTCTGACACCTTCTCCGGGATCCTGGCGGTCGCCGATTGGGTCTCGCGGACGCGTGCCGCACAGCGCAGGAAGCCACTTGTCATGCGCGACGTGCTGGAGTCCGCGGTCAAGACCTACGAGATCATGGGCGGGCTTGCGCTCGAGAACGGATTCACGGGGGCCGGGCTCGACCACACGATTCTCGTGAAGATCGCCACCACGCCGGTCGTCACCAAGCTCCTCGGCGGCACGCGTGCGGAGGTCGTCGACGCGCTGTCGCAGGCATGGGTGGACGGGCACGCGCTGGCGACGTTCCGCAGGAAGCCCAACACCGGCCCGCGCAAGTCGTGGGCGGCGGGCGATGCGGCGAGCCGGGGCGTGCGCATCGCGCTGATGACGTTGAAGGGCGAGATCGGCTGCCCTTCGGCGCTGACTGCGAAGGACTGGGGCTTCTACCACGTGCTGTTCAAGGATAAGCCGTTCCGGTTCCAGCGCCCGTTCGGCACCTACGTGATGGAGAACGTGCTGTTCAAGATCCCGTATCCCACGGCGTTCCACGGACAGAGCGGGGTGGAGGCCGCGATCCGGCTGCACCCGCTGGTCAGGGACCGCCTCGAGGAAATCGAGCGCGTCGAGGTGCGCTGCCACAACTCGACGATGGTGATCCTCGACAAGACCGGCCCGCTGCACAACCCTGCGGACCGCGACCACTGCATGCAGTACATGATGGCCGTCGGCATGCTCTACGGGACGATGACGGCCGAGCACTACGAGGACCACATCGCCGCCGACCCGCGCATCGACGCATTGCGCGCGAAAATGCGATTGAGGGAGTCGGCGCAATACGAGCGCGAGTACCATGATCCCGCCAAGCGCACGAACGCCAACTCGATTCAGGTGTTCTTCAAGGACGGCACGAAAACACCGCCGTCGGAGGTGCTCTATCCGCTCGGCCACCGCCGGCGGCGCAGGGAAGGCATCCCGGTCCTGATCGAGAAGTTCGAGGCCAGCATTGCGCGCGTGTTCGCGGCCAAGCAGCGCGACGCCATCCTTGAAGCCGGCCTCGACCAGCGGCGGCTCGAGGCCATGCCGGTAAACGAGTTCATGGATCTGCTGGAGAAAGCATGAATCACATTCAGCAACGCAATCGGCTGCGCGCGGTATTCGCCGGAGCGAAGTGCTTGTCGCCCGCGAGTGTCTACGACCCGCTGTCGGCGCGCATCGCCGAGTCGGTGGGCTACGAGATCGGCATGCTGGCGGGATCGGTCGCGTCGAG
>DATBKZ010000053.1:0-36533 GCA_036555615.1 Burkholderiales bacterium
GACGGCGAGGACGTCGTGGTCATCGATGACCCGACCGGGCGCGACATCACCCGTGGCATCCTCCTTCAGGTCATTGCCGGGCAGGAGCAGGGTGGTCCGCCGATCCTCAGCGCCGGGACGCTCCGCTGCCTCATCCGGACTTATGGCAATCCGCTGCAGGAATTCATGGCGCAGTACCTCGAGAGCAGCGTCGAGGCGTTCCTCAATCAGCAGAAGCGCGAGCCAGGGGCCGTGGGGGCGGCTTCAGCCGCGGTGCCGCCTGGCTAGCGCCGACAGCATTGCGGGAGCGGCTTCAGCCGCGATTCCGTCTGGACAGCGTTGACAGCATCGTTGTCGGCGCCGGCGTCGTAGGCCTGGCGGCTGCCCGGGCGCTGGCACTCGCCGGGCACGAAGTGCTCGTGCTCGATGCCGGCCCGGTCATCGGCTCGGAGACCAGCAGCCGCAATTCCGAGGTCATCCACGCCGGCATCTATTACCCCACCGACTCGCTCAAGGCGCGGCTGTGCGTGAGCGGTCGAAGAGCGCTCTACCGCTACTGCGCCGAGCGCGGCGTCCAGCACCAGCGGATCGGCAAGATCATCGTCGCGTGCGAGGAAAGCGAGCTCGCCGGCCTGCGGCGCTACAAGGAGCAGGCCGAGACCAACGGTGTCGACGACCTGAAGATGCTGGACCGCGACGAGCTTGCTGCACTTGAGCCTGAAGTGCGCGGCATTGCGGGCTTTCTCTCGCCGTCCACCGGCATCATCGACAGCCACGGCCTCATGCTCGCCTATCTCGGCGACGCCGAGAGCCACGGCGCATCCCTGGCGCTCGGCAGTCCCGTCGTGTCCGGGAGCGTCGGGGACAGCGGCATCGTGCTCGAGGTCGGGGGCGCAGAGCCCGTGACTCTCGAATGCGCGATGGTGGTGAACAGCGCGGGGCTCAACGCCCAGGCCGTCGCGCGCTCGATCACGGGCATTCCGCCGGGTAGCATCCCTCCGACCTATCTCGCCATCGGCCACTATTACACCCTGACGGGCGCCGCCCCGTTCCGGCGGCTGATCTATCCGGTGGCACGCCGGGACTGGCTCGGCGTGCATGTCACCATCGATCTCGGCGGGAGGGTCAAGTTCGGACCGGACTTTGCCTGGACCGACCGCGTGGATTACCGCTTCGATACCAGCCGCGAAGCGGCGTTCTATTCCGCCATCCGCCGCTACTTTCCTGGGCTGCGGGACGGGACGCTGCAGCCGGGTTACACCGGCATCCGGCCCAAGACTGCCGGGCCCGGCGAGCCCGCGCAGGACTTTTCCGTTCAGGGACCGTGTGAGCACGGCGTGCGCGGGCTCGTCAATCTCTTCGGCATCGAATCTCCGGGACTGACGTCCTCGCTCGCCATCGCGGACCATGTCGTGGAACGGCTCGAGGCGTGAGCGTTGGAACTGCATCACATGCGGCCGGTAGGGTGCATGGCATAATGACCATTATTCCGGGCGCGCCGCCGTTCATTTCGCGCCCAAAGAGCAATGGCGAACGAAACCGCTTACTCAAAGACTGCCAAGGGTCACGCCGAGGTCGCTGAGAAGCCGGGAAAGCTTCCACCCGGCCTGAAAACACTGCTCGGCCTCGTTGACAATTCGACGGTCGCCCAGCTGCTTGCCAAGCTTCCCAAGGTGGAGCCGGACAAGCTGAAGGGGGCGCTCGACCAACTGGTTGCGCAGGGCTACATCGAGATCGCTGGTGCAGCCGCATCGGGGGCCGCCGCGAAGCCCAAAGGCGCGCTCGATTTCGCCGAACTCCTCAACCGGCCGGTCAAGGTGCCGACGATCCAGCAGCTGCAACAGGCCGAAGCGACACTGTCTGGCGTCAAAGTCTCGAAAAAGCCCGGCTATTTCGTCCATATCATCAACCGCGCCGAGAAGCGCGCGGCCCCGCTTGCCGGCGGCACCCAGTACACCGTGCTCGTCATCGACGCCGAGCAGAACAATGCGCTCACCGTGACGCGCGCTTTGCTGCTGGCGAAATTCGAGACGCGCGCCGCTGCCAGGCAGGATGAGATCGTCGAGCAGCTCAACAAGCAGCCAGCCGCCGACGTGATCGCCATGGACACGATGTTGCCCGATGTCATCGGCCTCGAGCTGCTGGGGCGCCTGCGCGAGCACCCCGTCTACAAGTCGGTGCCGATCATCGTCATGACCTCGAAAGCCGATCACGACGACATCGTGGCGGCGCTCGCCTACGGCGCGAGCGGCTTCATGACCAAGCCATTCAAGCCCGAGAAGCTCGTGGAAAGCGTCCAGGCCGTCCTCGGCCTGTAGCGTTTATCTCGAGATTCCTTCGCCCCCGGTCGGGGGAGCGGGAAAGGGTGAGGGGGCGCGGTGGCGGTCGAGGAACGCGCCGAGCTCGGCGACCCACTCCGGCCGCATGAAGATGAAGCCGTCGTTATGCCCGCCGCGCATCTCCAGGAACGCCTTGGGATCGGCTGCCGCCGCGTAGAGCTTCCTGCCGTGCGCATCAGGCACGATCTCGTCGTCCCGGCTGTGCGCGATGAATACCGGCGCCCGGATCCGTTTCAGGTTCGCCAGATTGTCGTAGCCGATGCGGCTGATCAGCCGCACCGGCAGGAACCAGTAGACTTCCGCCCCGAGATCGGTCGCCGAAGTGAAGGTCGAGAACAGCAGCACGGCGCGAGGACCCTCCCTCCCCGCCCCTGAGACTTCCGCTGCGAGCCAGGTTGCAACCGCCGCGCCCAGCGATTCCCCCGCAATCACGATGTCCTCCGGCCGCGCCAGCAGGGCGTGGCGCAGGTGCTCCCATGCCGCTTCTGCATCACGATAGGTTCCTGCTTCGGAGGGCGTGCCGGTGCTCTTGCCATAACCGCGATAGTCCACGATGAGCGTCGAGTAACGCAGGCGGTGGAACATCTGGAGGTAGTCGATGCGGTGCGAGATATTGCCGGCGTTGCCGTGGAAGAACAGCACGGCACCTCGAGCGGCCTCGGCGGGCACCCACCATGCATCCAGGGTCTCATTGTCTGCGGTGCGGATCTTCAGGGCGTCGTAGCGCAATCCATAGCTTTGGGGCGTCGCCACGGCTTCGCGTCCCGTACCGGGGAAGTACACCAGGTGGGACTGGAACAGGAACACCAGCACCAGCACCGCCCCGTAGGCGATGCCGAGCGGTATCAGCAGCTCCCCCAGCATGCGCCGCATCGCCGCTACCAGCGAAACGTTGCCCCGACCAGAAATGCCTTGTCGAACTCGGCGTCGTTCAGGCTCTTCCGGTACCCGGTGTCGAGGTCGATGCTCTTGGACGGGGAGTAGATCACGCCCAACATGGCGAACTGGCTGGTCCGGTCGAGAGGAAATGTGTCGTCCCTCGACCCGTTGGTCCGCACGCCCAGCTCGCCCACCAGACGCATTGCGCCGCTGACTGAGTATGCGACACCGCCAGAGACTCTCCAGATGTTGCTGCGGTTGTCCGCGGCGTCCTGAGGCAGCTTGTATCGCGCGCGCGTGTAGGCGACATTGGCGAGCAATGTCCATGGCTCGGCTTCATAGGTGCCGATGAGGGTGACGCCCCACGACGCCCGGCCCGTGCCAAGGCCCTCGTCTTCATCGCCGGTTGGCAGCGCCACGCCCGGCTTGAGCGCCAGGCTGAAGTTGTCGGCATCGTAGAAGCGCCACTTGAGCTCGATTGCAGAGTCCGCCAGCCCGCTCGATTCCGCGGTGACGGCCCCGTTCTCGGTCGTGCGCTGGCGCTGGAGCGTCAGGCCGGCCTGGATGTCGAGGTTTTCGAGTATCCCGAACGACAGCACGGAAGTGAACGCATCGACCTTGCTGCTCTGCTGGACGGCGCCGGTGCTCGAAGTGCGCTCGCCGCGAACAAAATCTCCCTGCAGCTCGAGCTGCCAGTTGCCCTTGCCCTGGGTGCCGGTGTCGTCGGTGATGAAGGGATGCGCCGCCCACGCGAGGGATGAGGGATGGGGGATGAGGGATGAGCTGAGATACAACACCGCAGTGGCTGCAGCGCTGCGCGCATGACGGATTGCATTTGACTTCTGTGGTTCACGCTCCGCCTGTCGCGTCTTCCCCTCCGCCCTCATCCCTCCGCCCTCATCCCTGATTTTCAATCCACTCTGGCGCCGGACGCCTTGACGACCTTCCCCCACTTGGCGAAATCGGCCCGGATCACCTCTCCGAAGTCCTCCGGAGCGCCGCCGACGACATCTGCGCCCTGCGCCGCCAGACGCTGCCGCAACGCGGGCGAGGCCAGCGCGGCGTTCATTGCCTGGTTGAGTCGCATCACCACCGCGCGCGACGTGCCCGCCGGCGCCAGGATGCCGAACCAGTTGACGACCTCGTAGCCGGGCACGGTCTCGGCGATCGACGGAAGGTCGGGAAAGGAAGGCGAACGCTCCGGGCTGGTGACTGCGAGCCCGCGCAGCCGGCCGGCCTTGACCTGTGGCGAGAGCGGAACGGCGCTCGAGATCGTGAGCCGCACGTGCCCCGCCAGCAGATCGGTGATCATGGGGCCGACGCCCTTGTAGGGGACGTGCGTCAGCTCGATTCCGGCCATGGTCTTGAACAGCTCCATGGCAAGATGGCTCGAGGAGCCGCTACCTCCCGATCCGTAGTTGAGCTGGCCCTGCGTGGCTTTCGCATGCGCAATCAACTCCTTTACCGATTTCACCGGCAGGCCGGGATGGGATGCCATCATCAGCGGCACGATCACGAACTGCACCACCGGATCGAAATCCCGCAGCGCGTCATATGACACCTTGCGGTAGAGGTGCGGATTGATGACGTGCGGAAGCGATGTGAACAACAGCGTGTAGCCGCCGGGGCTTGCGCGTGCGGCAATCTCGGTAGCGATGAGCCCGCCCGCGCCCCCGCGATTGTCCACGACCACCTGCTGGCCGAGTGACTCGGTCAACTGCTGGGCGGCGTGGCGTCCCAGTATGTCGGCAGCGCCTCCCGGCGGGAAACCCACGATCAGCCGGATGGGCCGCTCGGGGTATGTGGACGTAGCCTGCGCTCCCCACGCGAGGGATGAAGGACGAGGGACGAGGGATGAGAACACGAGCAGACCAAACAGGGCGCTCTTGAAACACACAGTGCCGTTACGCTCGAACCCGCTGCTTCCGCCTGCTGCATCGTGAGTGCCGACTCTTTCCCTCATCCCTCGACCCTCCGCCCTCATCCCTGCTTCACTGCAGGCAGGCGCCGATTCCCGCGACGAGCGAATCGACGATCCGCTTCCGCACCGCGGGATCGCGCATGCGCAGCTCCTCCTCGCGGTTGACGATGACGCCCGCCTCGAACAGGAGAGCGGGGATGTGCGCCGTCTTCAGCACCGCCAGGTTGTCGAAATAATGCACGCCGTTCGCCTCGTCGGCAAACGGCCGGTTCTCGCCGACGATCGGATCGGCGTGATAGCGTGAAGGCGCGAAGCCTGCGCCCCGCAGTTCCATGCCGATCGCGGATGCGCATTTCACGCTTGCTTCCGTATGGGCGTTCAGCCGCGACACGAACAGCGAGAAGCCCGAGTAGTGGTCGCTGTATAGCAGCGTTTCCCCCTCGATCTCCCAGCTCACAAGAAAGCGCGGCTGCACGGAGTCGTGGTGGATCGAGATGAAGAGATCCATTCCGGCCGCGCGCGGCGCGCGACTACCCAGATTCTCCGCCAGTCCGTCGTCGCCGATGAGGAGCGTCCTGTGGCCGGCGCGCCGCAGGCTGTCGGCGACTTCCAGCGCAAGCTGCAGGTTGTACTCGAACTCGGTCACGCCGCGCGCGCTGATGACACCAGGCTTTTCCAGGAAGTGGCCCACATCCACCGCGATGGTGGCGGCGAATGCCGCCGGTGCGAGCCAGACCGACGCCGCAATCACCAG
Organism: Burkholderiales bacterium; assembly: GCA_036555615.1. GTDB lineage: Bacteria > Pseudomonadota > Gammaproteobacteria > Burkholderiales > SG8-41 > SG8-41. The sequence continues at coordinate 5,873 of DATBKZ010000053.1, forward strand.
CCCGGGCAGAAGGTTCCGCTCACCGGTCACTGGTCACGGGTCACCATCCCAGCACATACGCCGGCCGGCGCGGATCCGCCCCGCCGTGCAGGACGCCGTTCTCGTGGTCGGCGACGATGGTGCACACCGCTCCCGCGAGCCAGGTCATGTCCCCCCACTCGTAGACCTTGTGCCCCAGCTCCCTGAGATCGTCTCCGGCCTCCTTCGCCAGGCTCGCCTCCAGATGGAGCCGCCCCGGGTAATAGGGATGGGGCTCGAACGAGCCGGGGAAACTGTAGCCGGCGAATCGCGGCGCCTCGACCGCGGCCTGGGGCGCCATGCCGAATACGTTGATATTGAGAAAAACCTGCAGCATGGCCTGGCACTGCACGTCGCCGCCCGGCGTGCCGAACGGCATGTAGACGCGCCCGTTCTTGAACGCCAGCGCGGGATTGGGCGTCAGGCGCGGCCGCTTGCCGGGTGCGACCGACGACGGATGCGAAGGGTCCGCCCACGATTGCGTGCCGCGGCCGGAACAGAGGATTCCGACCCCGGGAACGATGGGCGTCTTGTCGGATCCGTCGCTGGGCGTGCACGAGAAGGCGTTGCCGTGCCGGTCGAACGCGCAGACATAGGAGGTGTCGCCGGGCCCCGGCGCATCCTCGCGCTCCGGCACGGGCACGCAGCGGTGACTCAATTGCGCCAGCGTGTCCGGATCTCCCGCCGGCGGCATTTCCGGCCAGGCCTTCTCCAGGCTGATGAGAGAGCGGCGATGCGCGGCGTAGCGATCGGACACCAGCCCCGCGATCGGCACCTTGACGAAGCGCGGATCGCCGAAATGATGATGGCGATCGGCGTACGCGAGCTTCATCGCCTCGGTCACGACGTGAATGTAGGCCGGCGAGTTGTGCCCCATCGCCTTCAGGTCGAAGCCCTTGAGGATGTTCAATGCCATGGGCAGCACGGGGCCCTGGGACCACGGCCCGCAGGCGTGGAGCTCGATGCCGTCGAAGCGCGAGCGCACCGTGGGCTCGAACTTCACGCGGAATCCCGCGAAGTCCTCGTAGCGCATCGGCCCGCCTTCCTTCTCGATGAATTTCGTCACGACGCGCGCGATGTCGCCCTTGTAGAACGCGGTGCGCGCCGCACCGAGCCCGGCCTTGCGGCCGCGCCGGCGCGCGACCTTCTTCTCCTCGTCCGCCATGTACTGCAGGGTGCGGCCGAGATCGGGCTGCACGAAGACCTCGCCCACTTCCGGCGGGCGGCCCTTCGGCAGGAACACCTTGCGGCTTGCCGGCCACCCCCGAAAGGTCACCTGGTTCTCCTTGATGAAATCCGACATCATCGGATGCATCGGAAAGCCCTCGCGCGCGAAGCGGATGGCGCTGGCGGCGACCTCCCCGAAGCCCATGGTGCCAAAGGATTCGAGCGCGGTGAGCCATGCATCCGGCGCGGCCGGCACCACGCAGCGCTCGACGCCCTTTGGTATCTTGCCGCCGTGCCTGCGGATGAAGTAATCCGGAGTGATCGCGTGCGGCCAGACGCCCAGGCCGTCGATGCAATGCACCTCCCTGCTCTTCGCGGTGTAGATGAGCTGGGGCGCCACGCCGCCGAAGTTGACCTTGTCGGTCTGCAGCACGCCGATCGCGATGCCGGCGGCAACCCCGGCATCGATCGCATTGCCGCCCGCCTCCAGGATCTGAAACCCGGCATGCGCGGCGAGGTAGTGCCCGGCGGATATGACGTGCCGGGTGCCCATGATGGTGGTGCGGCCGGTAGCCATGCGGGAGCCCTCGTACGCGGCGGAATGCCGATCAGGCATTGTATCCACAATCCGTGCAGATCGTGAGAAGGCGGCTGCTATAATCCCGGGCGACCGTCGCGCCTGCAGCGCCAGCGCGCCACCCGACGGGAAAGCAGGCGGAACCCGACAAGTGTTCATCAAGGAGGCACCCATGCTCGAACCGGTGCGGTTGGTCTGTTGCGCCGTCGCGACCTGCTCCGCCCTGCACAGCGGCGCCGTGCTCGCTCAGGCCTTTCCCACGAAGCCGATCCGCGTCATCAATCCGGCCTCGCCTGGGGGCAATAGCGACATCTTTTTCCGGCTGCTCCAGCCGACGATGAGCGCGGCGATCGGCCAGCAGTTCGTCATGGAGTACCGCCCGGGCGCCGGCGCAACCATCGGGGGCGAGCTGATCGCGAGGAGTGCGCCCGACGGCTACACGACCGGGCTCGTCGCCGCGAGCTTCATGATCAATCCGTCACTGATGAAGAAGATCCCGTACGACACCGTGCGGGACTTCACCGGCCTGGGCCTCATCGTGGACGTACCCTCCGGCCTGGTGGTGCACCCGACGCTGCCCGCGAGCAGCGTGCAGGAGCTGATTGCGCTGGCAAAAAAGCGCCCGGGCGAGATCTTCTATTCGACATCCGGCCCGGGCACCATCGGGCACCTGGCTGGCGAAATGCTGAATTCTGCGGCCAAGATCAAGCTGGTGCACGTGCCCTACAAGGGCGCGGGGCCGGCCGTCATCGACCTCATGGCGGGATACGTGCAGATGCAGTTCGCCAGCATGCCGCTCCTCGTCGGCTACGTGCAGGCCGGCAGGCTGCGTCTCATCGCGCAATCGGGCGCGAAGCGCGCGGTGTCGGCCAAGAACGTGCCGACCATGGTGGAGTCCGGCCTGCCGGGCTTCGTCGTGCAGAGCCTGTTCGGGTTCGTCGGGCCAGCGAATATGCCGCGCCCGATCGTCGAGAAACTCAACGGTGCGCTGGTGGCCGCTATCAGGGACCCGCAAAACAACAAGATCCTGGTAGATCGCGGCGCCGAGCCACTTGGGAGCACGCCCGAGGAGCACGCGACGGCCACCAGGACCGAAATCGCGAAATGGCGCAAGGTGGCCAAGGAAGCCGGCATCGAGCCGCAATAGCCATGAAAACTTTTGACTGGGAGTTTCCGTATCCGTCGCAGCGCATGCCCGTGCTGGCGCGTAATGTCGTGGCGACGTCGCAGCCGCTCGCCGCGCAGGCGGGCCTCGCCATGATGCAGAAGGGCGGCAACGCCGTAGACGCGGCGCTCGCGGCGGCGATCACGCTGACGGTCGTGGAGCCGACCAGCAACGGGATCGGTTCGGATGCGTTCTGCATCCTGTGGGACGGGAAGAAGCTCCACGGCCTCAATGCCTCGGGCCGCTCACCCGCGGCGTGGACCCCCGAACGATTCAAGGGATACACGGCAATGCCGACCCGTGGCTGGGACGCCGTTACCGTGCCCGGCGCGGTATCCGCATGGGTTACCCTTTCGACGCGCTTCGGGAAGCTGCCGTTCGCAGACCTGTTCGAGCCCGCCATCCGTTACGCGGCAGACGGCTACCTGGTCTCACCGACCATCTCCCGGCTGTGGGCAAACCAGGTTCCGCTTCTCAAGGACGTCCCGGGTTTCGCGGAGCATTTCATGCCGCGCGGACGGGCGCCGGAAGCGGGCGAGAAGTTCATCGCGCCCGCTCACGCGAAGACGCTCCGGCGCATCGCGGAAACCCGCGGCGAAGCCTTCTACAAAGGCGACGTGGCCCAGAGCATGGCGGAGCATTCCCGCCAGCACGGCGGCGCGATGACCGTCGATGATCTTGCCGCGCATGCCGCGGACTGGGTTGAGCCCCTCCCCCACGACTATCGCGGCTACACGCTGCACGAGATTCCGCCCAATACCCAGGGAATTGCCGCGCAGATCGCGCTCGGGATCCTCGAGGGATTCGATCTCGCCGCGATTCCCGTGGATTCCGCCGACAGCCTGCACCTGCAGATCGAGGCGATGAAGCTCGCGTTCGCCGATGTCTACGAGTACGTATCGGATCCCGCCACCATGCGCGTCACGAACGCCGGGCTGCTCGACAAGGAATACCTGAGGAGCCGCTCGCGCCTGATCGACCGGAAGAAGGCATCGGCACCGCGGCACGGCGTGCCCGGCCGGGGCGGCACGGTTTACCTCACGGCCGCGGACGCCTCCGGCATGATGGTGTCCTTCATCCAGTCGAATTACCAGGGATTCGGCTCGGGCATCGTGGTGGACGGCATCAGCCTGCAGAACCGCGGCTACGGCTTCGTGCTGCGGCCAGGCCACGCCAACATCGTCGCCCCCCGCAAGCGCCCCTTCCATACCATCATCCCGGCCTTTGTCACGCGCAATGGCAAGCCCGTCATGAGCTACGGCGTGATGGGCGGCTCGATGCAGGCGCAGGGACACGCCCAGGTGATGGTCCGTTTTGCGGATTACCGCCAGAATCCGCAGGCGGCGTCCGATGCGCCGCGCTGGCGCGTGAGCGAGCGCCTCGACGTCGTCAATGTCGAGCACGGCGTTTCCGCTGCCGTCATCGACGACCTGAGGTCGCGCGGCCACAACGTCGTTCAAGCCGACCGCTGGAGCACCGACTTCGGCCGCGCGCAGCTGATCTATCGCATGGAGGACGGCTACCTGGCCGCGTCCGAGCGCCGCACGGATGGCCAGGCCGTCGGGTTCTGAACCTGTATGTCCGAGCACAAAGCGTCCATCAAGTGGTCCCGCGGCGGGAAGGACTTCACCTACAAGACCTACAGCCGTGACCACATCTGGATCGCAAACGGGAACGAGATCCTGGCGTCCGCGGCGCCCGCCTATTTCGGGAATCCGAATCGCGTCGATCCCGAGGCGGCGCTGGTCGCTGCGCTGTCGAGCTGCCACATGCTGACCTTTCTTGCGCTCGCGGCAAACAAAGGCTTCGTGGTCGAGAGCTACGAGGACGCCGCGGTGGGTCACCTCGAGAAGAACGCTCACGGCAAGCTGGCCATGACGCGCGTGGAGCTGCATCCGCGAATCGTGTACAGCGGGGAAAAGCAGCCGACCGCGGCGGACCTGGACTGGATGCACGACAAGGCGCACCGGGAGTGCTTCATCGCAAATTCGGTGACGACGGAGGTCAAGGTGGTGAAGTGAGAGCGATGGAACGACCGTAACATGCCGTGACTTCGCTGTGATCAACATCGAACGGAGGAGAATGCAATGAAGAGAGTTGGCGTATTTCTGGGAGCCGCCGCGCTGTGCGCCGGGTGCGCCGGCCCCATGACCCAGTCGGCCGGCACGGGCGTGGTGAAAATCACGTCCCTGGGCAGCCACGACGGCGAGTTGTGTCCAAGGGACCGCGCAATGGTGTTCGAGGATCCTGATGGCACGCGGATCCTCTACGACGCCGGATTCACCGTGCGCGGCCCGAACGACCCGCGGCTGGGCAAGATCGATGCCGTGCTGCTTTCCCATGTTCACGGGGACCATTTGGGCCCTGCGCATCAGCCGGCGGCCAACGCGGGCACCTGCGGCAACCCAAGCTTCTCGGTCAACGTGACGCCGAACTCGACGACGACGATGATCGCCGCCGGCAAGAAAGCCCGGATCCTCGCCGGCAGCGACATGCACACGTTCCTCGCTGCAAAGGTCAAGGCCGCGGGGGGCGACCCCAAGCAAGTTCAGCTCGTGCGTTTCGGCGCCCTGGCGAAGGTCGGCGGCGTCAGCGTCGCGACCGTTCCCGCCACCCACACCAACGGCGTACCCCCGGAATTTCTCGACAAGCCTTTGAGCGACATGCTGCGGGCGCATGGCTTGAACGCGGACGTCGGCCCGCCGGTCGGCTACGTCCTGCAGTTCACCAACGGTCTCGTGGCTTACCTGTCGGGAGACACCGGGATCACGGCCGAGCAGGACATCACCGTGCGGCGCTACTACAAGGCAAATCTGGCAGTAATGAACATCGGCGGCACCCCATTTACTACCGGCCCTCACGAATCGGCCTTCGTCATTGCCGAACTGGTGAAGCCCAACGCCGTCATCGCGACCCACGTCAACGAGATTGCGACCAAGGGCGGCAAGGTCGTGCCGGGGAGCAAGACCGATCAATTCATGAAGCGGGTCGGCATTCCGGCGCACCCCGCAGTCAGCGGCAGGACGATGTCGTTCGACGGCAGCGGCAGGTGCACGGCCGGCTGCCAATAGTCGGAACTCAGCCCAAGGAAGCCCTGCCGCAGTGGCGGGGCTTTTTTTTGGAATAATATGGTTGCGTTTGGGGACAGGAATCGTGCCAACCAGAAGATCATCCCCTGATGCCGGGCGGCTCGACCGCATCGTCGCGCAGGCCCGGCGCGCGCAGGCCGACCGCGAGAAGGGCTACCGCGAGCAGGCGCTCAAGCTCTATCCCTGGGTGTGCGGCCGCTGCGCGCGGCAGTTCACGCATGCCAATCTGAAGCTGCTCGAAGTCCATCACCGCGACGGCAATCACGACAATAATCCGCCCGACGGCAGCAACTGGGAGCTGCTGTGCACCTACTGCCACGAGGCCGAGCACCGGCGCTACCTCGACAGTACCGGACGCGGCGGGGAGCAGGCCGATGGCGGAAAGGCGTCGCAGGCCACCCACCGGCCGTTTGCAAATCTGGACGCGCTGCTGAAGCGCAAGTCCTGAGGATCAGCGGCAGCCCTGACCCTGATTTCTTGACCAGGTGTCACCAGCCTGCTCGCCGATGCCGAGCAGCTCCATCTCGAACACCAGCGTCGCATTCGGTGGAACGACTCCACCGGCGCCGCGCATGCCGTAGGCGAGCGTTGGCGGGACGGTGAGCTTGCGCCTGCCGCCGACCTTCATGCCCTGCAGGCCTTCGTCCCAGCCCTTGATGACGCGGCCCGCCCCCAGGGGAAAGATCAGCGGGTCGTTACGGTCCTTGGTCGAATCGAACTTGGTCCCGTCGGCAAGCCAGCCGGTGTAGTGCACCTTGACGTTCTGGCCGGCGGCGGCGGTCGCGCCTGAACCGACGATGAGCTCATCGATGATAAGGCCGCTCGAGGTGATGGTGGACATGGACATTCCTTCATGCAAGCCAGGTCTGCAATTCGCGGGTCCGCGCCCGGGAACGCACTGTGCAAGACCCGCCGCCCGCGACGCCGAAGCTGGAGGAGAGTCGAGCGCTGCGGATGGATCGCGAGCGGCGAGACTGTGGCGTCGAAGCCGCCTAGTGCGTGGGGGACAGGCGCCGTGCCGCGGCGTCGAGCATCTTCGCCGTCTTGCGCAGTCCGGCCGCCAACCTTTCGAAGCACCTGCCGAGCACGCGCCTGACAGAAACCCACGTCTCGATAGCGAGATCAAGCGCCTGCTCGATGCGCTCCGCCGCCTCGAAATCCGCCGCATAGCGATGCCGGATCTCGGGCGGCAACGAGTTGGCGGCATCCCTCCAGAACGATGTGGTCATGGTCTCACTCCTTGTCATGTCTTCGGTGCTAGGCACCACGGCGCATTACCGTGGCGGTGCGTCGCGCCCTGCCGGCAAGCGCGGGGGCGCCGCGCACGGCAAGCGCTCCAAGTTGGCGGGCGGCTGCGCCCAGCAACCGCGCAATGGTTTCGGCCCGCAACTGCCTTGCGGCCTGCTCGATCGCGTAAATCTCCTCGGATGTCGGAGTACGATGACGTTCGGTCATAACACTTCCTTCATGTCGATTGCCGCCCGCAGGGCCGTGCCGCTCGCATTGTGGCGGTGACCCGAGGAGCGAAGTCCGTGCCAGGTGTGACGAATTGCGCGAAATCAGTGGCTTAACCGGCACGCACGGGGCACAGCAAGGGGAGAAATGTCGCCGATGCGCGACGTCGTTCCTGCTTTGCGCCGCGCAGCGGAATGATTCATCGAGGAAATCCAGTTCGCCTCATGGAGACAGTCCGCTCAGACCAGGACCCGGCTGCGCATCGAACAACAGGCACGATGGGGACCAGGCTCGGCTTCCCGAATCTTGCCCCCCTGGGGTCACCTGCACATTCGAGACTCGTCGACGTGTATGGAAGCGGACGACTGCCGCTCGATGACTTCTGCGGCATCATGACAACGCCGTCGTATTATTCTGTCGTGTCTATCGCATCAAGATTTCAGGATTCATGAGCGAATTTGAGCACGTGCTCGACTTCTGGTTCGGTTCGTGCGCGCCGGACGGGGCGCTCGACCGCGCCAGGCAGAGGATGTGGTTCAGCGCCGGGCGCCAGTACGATGCCGAGATCCGCAAGCGCTTCGGCAAGCTGCACCGGCGCGCGGGCCGCGGCGAGCTGGAGCACGAATGGGCCGCGACGCCGCGCAGCCGGATTGCATTGATCATCGTGCTCGATCAGTTCTCCCGGCACATTCACCGCGGAACCGCGGCCGCCTTCGCGCAGGATCCCGCGGCCCAACGCCTGGCCGTCGCCGGCGTCGAGCAGCGCATGGACCGCGAGTTGATTCCCGCGCAGCGCGCCTTCTTCTACCTCCCATTCGAGCACGCCGAGGATGTCAAGCTGCAGCGGCTGAGCACCCGCTCGTTCCAGCGTCTCGCCGGCGAGGTTGCGCCGGCCTGGCGCAAGGAGTACGCCAGCTTTGCGGATTACGCCGGCCACCATCGCGACATCATCGAGCGCTTCGGCCGGTTTCCCCATCGCAACAAGGTTCTCGGGCGCGCTTCCACCCCCGAGGAGCTGGAATTCCTGCAGCAGCCGGGTTCGTCTTTTTGAGCGGCGCGGGCGGTGGCTAGACTCGAGCCGCTGTTGTAATACAATGGCCTCGTCGGGGGGCGTCAGAACCCCCCAAAATCCACACAGGAGGGCTCAGCCATGTTCAAACGTACGATTCTGTTACTGGTCGCGGGCTTGATGGCGGCCTGGGGCAGTGCCGCGTGGTCGCAGAAGGACATCCGCTGGGCCACCTCTGCCCCGGGATCCGCTGGCCACAAGGCACTGGTCGTCTTGGCCGAGATGCTGAACCGCGAGATGCCGGAATACCGGATCACGGTGCAGCCGACGCCCGGGGCGATCATCACCGTGAAAGGTTATGCGACAGGCCAGTTCGACGGCTACTACGGCGCCGACATCGCCTTCTACGAGCTCGCCAACGACGTCCTCCGCTTCAAGGGCTTCAAGGCCAGCATGAAGCGCCAGCCGGTGCAGAGCTTCTGGACCTACACCGTGGAGGTCGGCACCGCCGTCCATTCCCGCGACCGCAGCAAGTTCAAGGGCTGGGCCGATCTCGCCGGGAAGCCTATCTACACGGGGCCCCTGCCATGGGACGTGCGCGCCCATCTCGAGCGGGCGTATAGCGCGCTCGGTGTGAAGCACCAATACCGCCAGGTTGACCTCTCCGCGGCCGGTTCGCTGCTTCAGTCCGGCGGGATCGAAGGGTTCATCATCTACACCAACGGCGAGGCCACGGCTCCGCCCTGGATCACCGAGGCCTCTCTGGCCGCCGACTGGGCTGCGCTCAACCCAAGCGCAGCCGAGCTCGCCAAGCTGAAGCAGGCCGGATTCGCCGTCACCGAGTTGAAGCCGGATGCCTTCAAGCGGAACGTCCACGCCGACAAGGTGGTTCTCCTGCCGTTCTATTACGGCTTCCACGTCGGGCTCGAGATACCCGAGAATGACGTTTACAAGATGCTCACGCTGATCGAGAAAAACGCCGCGGAGCTGGCCAAGTCCGACGCGGGTTACGCGCAGCTCGTCAAGGACATGCCCGGCTTCCAGCGCCTGGGAGTGGCGTCGTCGGTGAACCTGGTACCGATCCACCCCGGTCTGGCGAAGTACATGCGCGAGAAGGGCGTGTGGGACGCAAAGTGGGATGCCCGCGTCGCTAAGAAATAAGAAAGGCCTGGTGGCGATCTGAATCACGGGGGTGGGCGTGCGCCCACCCCTTTTTTTCGTATTCGACTCCGACGATGGACGCTCCTGGCGCATCTGCGTACCGGCCACACCCCGTCATCGAGTGGGCCTACTACCTGACGGCCGTCTTCTTCTTCGCCTATCTCTTCGTCTACTACTGGACGAGCGAGGGCGGACCGACTCTGCTCGCCATCACGCTGGTCCCGGTGACGTTCATCCTGTACACGCTGGAGGCGCTTCGTCAAAACGAGTTCTATCCGCGCCTTCCGGTTGCGGTACGGATTTTCATTGCCGTCGCGTACATCGCGGCCTCGATCGCGGTGGCCGTCTACATGCACGTCGAATACGAAGCGATCGGCACGGTCCGCGCCGGAATCTGGAGCGCGACCGATCTCGCGATGGGCGCGGTGATGGCGCTCCTCATCCTGGAATATACGCGCATACGCCACCCGGTGCTGTTCATCCTCAACGTCCTGCTCATCCTCTATGCCGTATACGGCAACGTGGTCTCGGGCATGTTCTACCATCCCGGATTGAGCTGGGAACGCATCGCCAGCGCGATGAGCGTGGAAATGGCGACCGGCATCTTCTCCAACCTGCCGCAGCTCGCGCTGACCCTCATCGGATCCTTCATTCTCGTCCTGGCGGCGCTGCGCGCCTTCGGCTGCGTGGAATCGATCCTGAAGGGATCGAAGCAGATCGCCGTGCGCTCCCCGCACGCCCTGCCGCAGTCGGCCGTCATCGGCTCGATGGCCGTCGGCACCGTAAGCGGCAGCGGCGCCGCCAACGCCATCACCGTGGGCTCGGCAACCATTCCCGCCATGATCGGCGCCGGCATGCCGCGGGTGGTGGCGGGCGCGATCGAGACGGCGTCCTCGCTCGGCGGACAGCTCATGCCGCCGGTCATGGGCATCGCCGCCTTCCTGATGGCCGAGTTCCTGGGCCGCAGCTACTTCGACGTCGTCGCCCGCGGCTACGCGCCGGCGATCATCTACTACATCGGCGTCAGCGTCTCCGTCTACCTGCTCTCGTCGCGCTATCGCACACGCCTCAACGTCGCCGTGGCGCAACCGCTGGCCGCGGCCGACTGGGCGAACATCTCCGCATTTGTGTTCGTCGTCGGCGGCCTGATCGGCGTGATGGCCGTGCTGCACCTCGCGCCCATGTTCGCCGCGCTCTACGTCTTCGTCGCCGTCGGCAGCGCCCTCGTGCTCGCCCACCTGGTGATCGTCGCGCGGTCGCAGGGCTGGACGTGGCGCGCCGTTGCCGCTCCGCTCGGACGCTTCATCGACTACTTTGCCAGCATGACCGCCGACCTGACGCTTCTTCTCGCGACGCTCTCGATCATGACGGGCGCGCTCGTCATCACGGGGGTGCCGACGAAGATCGGCGGGATCCTCATCCACATGGCCGGGATCAACCTCGCCGCCATGGCGCTTGTCGCCTTCTTCTTCGGCGCGCTGCTCGGAACCGGGCTGCCGCCGGCGCCAACCTACATCATCACCGCGCTGGTCATTGCGCCCCCGATGATCAAGGTCGGGGTCGACCCCTGGGTGGTGCACTTCTTCGCGTTTTTCCTCGCGGTCTGGGGCGAAGTGACGCCGCCCACCTCGGTTTCGGCCGCGATCACCTCCAAGATCGCGGAGGCGCCATTTCTGCAGACGTTGTTCCGCGCCATCACGATCTGCTTCTCCCTGTTCGTCCTGATGGCCGGGGTGTTCACCCGGCCCGAGCTGGTGCTGGAGCCCGGACTTGCGCAGCTCGGCGCGATGCTGATGATCACGGCCGCAACGATAGGCATCACCTTCAGCATCCAGGCGCGGTTCTCCGACCGCCGCGAGGTCGACGTTCCGCTGAGGCTCGTGATGGCAGCGGTCGCGCTGGTGGTGCTGCTGCATCCCGACCGTCAGCTTGCGTGGCTCGCCTGCATCCCGATCGCCCTGTTCGTGGGCTACTGGATCCTGCGGCGCCGCAATGCACCGGCCGTCGCGCGCGCCGGCGCCGGTTGAGGGCGTGAGTGCCTGCTCGATTCGCCTCGCAGACCGAGGTGATGCCGCGGCCATCAATGCCATCCAGAACCATTACGTCGTCAATTCCACGGCGACCTTTCTCACCGAGCCGCTGACGCTCGAGCAGCGCCTGGCCTGGCTCGAGAACCGGTCGCCGGTGCACCCGGTGATCGTCGCGCTGGCCAACGGCGCGGTCGCCGGCTGGGGATCGCTGGAGGTGTTCCGAAGCCGCCCGGCGTACCGGCATACCGTCGAGTTTTCCATATACGTCTACCACGAGATGCATCGACGCGGGATCGGCCGCGCCCTTCTCGCCGATCTGACCGCGCGCGCCCGCGCGCTCGGCCACCACACGCTCGTCGGCGGCTGCTGCAGCGAGTCGGCGGCGGTCATCGCGCTGCTCGAGGCATCGGGATTCTCGCGGGTCGCCCATTTCCGGGAAGTCGGCCGCAAATTCGGCCGCTGGCTCGACGTCGTCTTCCTGCAGCGACTGCTCTAGGAAGCGTCGTTCGCCAGATTTGCTATCCTTGGTTGCAGCGTGAACCTGCAGATCGCGCGGAGGGCTCCATGAAATACCGCAAGCACGAGGCCAAGGAATACGCCAAGTCGGTCCTGAAGGGCGTGTGGACCGCGCTGCCCACGAGCTTCACCGCGGACGGCCGGCTCGACGAGGCCGGGAACGCGGCGAACCTCGAGCATTGCATCTCGAAGCTCAACCTCGAGGGCCACTACTGCATTGGAAACGTGGGCGAGTTCTGGGCGATGACCAACGAGGAGCGCATGCGCGTCGCCGAGATCAACGTCGAGGTCGCCAGGGGCCGCATCCCTCTAATCGCAGGCTGCCACCACCAGAACCCGCACGAAGCGGTGATCCTGGCGCAGCACGCGCAGTCCGTGGGGATCGACTTCGTGATCATCCTGACGCCTTATGTCGCGGCCCGCGGCGATGACGCCGTCTTCGACTACTACAAGCTGGTGTGCGATCGCGTGGACATCGGCATCGTGCTGTTCAACACCGAGGTCACCTATCCCATATCACCGCGGCTCGCCAAGCGCCTCGCGGCGCTGCCCAATATCTGCGGGTTCAAGCAGGGCATCAGCAAGCCGCAGCCCACCACCGCGCTACGCGACGCGATCGGCAGGGACGTCGAGGTGAGCGTCGCGGACGAAGCCCCCTTCCTCTACAACCTCGCCGTGTGCGGCGACCGCTGGCTGCTCAACCACTCGCCTCATCTCTACCAGGTGCCGGGTTACCTGCCGGTGAACGACTACACCCGCGCAGCGCTGGCCGGCGACATGAACCGCGCCATCGAGACTTGCCGGAGCCTCAACCCGCTGCGTTCGGTGCAGGCGAAGTGGATCCCCGGCTACGGCAGCGGCGGGCGCATGGCAATCGCCGAGCAGAAGTTCTGGATGGAATGCATCGGCATGGTCGGCGGCCCGGTGCGCGTGCCCTGCGCCGAGATGACCCGTGAAGCGAAGGAGGAGATGCGGGCCGATCTCGAGGCGACGGGGCTTCCCGCGAAGGCCCGCGCCGCCGGCGTGCTCAAGCGCGCCGCCTGATCCGTACTAGCCCCCTCTGGCCAGCACGTCGAGCGTGCGCGAGCGGAACTCGCGCTGGTGCAGCACGTACAGCACGCCGAGCGTCACCGCGATCATCAGCATCGGGTGCAGGAACCAGGTCAGCGCCGCGACCCCGAAGTAGTAGGCGCGCAGCCCCTGGTTGAAATTGCGGTTGGCAAACGAAAGGATGACGGCGATCCGGTCGATGTCCGCGGCGTACGCCGAAAGGTCTCCCGGCGGCTTGTGCGCGGCGCCGACCAGGATCGAGGAGAATCCGAACTGCCGGAGCGACCACGAGAACTTGAAGAACGCGTAGACGAAGATGAGAAGCAGCACCAGGATCTTCAGCTCCCACAGCCGCTGCGACACCTGCTGCCCGAACGGGAGCTCCGCCACCACGGTGGCTGCCTGCTCCGCATACCCCATGAGCGCGACCAGCGCGCCAAGGATCAGCATCGTGGTGGAAGCGAAGAACTGCGAGCTGCGCATGAGGTTGCGCAGCACGTTGACGTCCACCATGCGGTTGTCGCGCTCGACCATGCGCTCGATCCAGCCGCGCACGAACCGGTCCATCTCCCGCCCGAGCCGCGGGCGCGCCGCCCCGCCGTAATCCGCGTACCACTGATAGCCGATCCATAACGCGATGAAGAGGCCGAGCGCGGTCGCATCGAGCCACGTGAGCGGCAGCACCGCGAGGATGCGGTCGGCAAGCGTCATATGAACAGCGTCAGCACCCCGGTGTAGCCGTAGAGCCGGTTGTGCGAGATCTCGCCGTTGCAGAAGAAGCCGACGAGGGGAAACTCGCCGAGCGCGTCGCGGATCATCTTGAGCTCGTCGGAGGCGGGCCCGAACAGGCTCGCGCCGCGCCCGATGCAGGAGTAATAAACACCGCCGCGCGGCTGCGCATACATGCCCTTGCGGATGCTCTCCAGCATGCGCGACATGTCCTCCCGCGCCGTCTTGGTGTCGCGCCGGCAGAACATCACGCTCGCGCCCGGCTGCAGCAGCTCCCCGATCGCGATCAGGCGGTTGGCGGGATCGATCCCCACCAGGTTGCGCACCAGATAGTCTCCGGTGTCGCTGCCCGCGATCGGCAGCCCGGCAAAGATCTGGCCGCCGACGCGGTTGAGGTCGCGCGCGAAGGACTCGCCGATGTCCTCCTTGAACACGTCGAGCGCGGCGCGCCCATCGAGCTGAATGATGACGTTGTGCTGGCTGGCGGTGACCGCGTGCTTGGGACCGAGCGGCGAGCAGCCCTGCGTCAGCCGGGTCGCGACGGTGACGCTGTCGGCGAACGATACGCCGGACAAGCCTCCTTCCACCACGCCGTCCGCAACCTGCAGATTCTGCCGGCGCGAGCTGGTGAGCCCGCCCACGAGAAATCCGCTCTCCACCTTCCCGGCCAGGCGGCCCACGAGCTCGGCGATGTGCCGGTTGAACGGGTCAGCATGCACGATGGCGAAATTCGGGGCGGCTCCCCCGCACTTGAGGGTGGCATTGTCGACATCGGCCGCGCTCGCCACGCCCGAGAACACGCGGAAGGAATCGGGCTCGAAGTCGCCAACCATCGCGGCAATCGCCGGCTCGTCGAGATACTCGCGGCCGGTGGCGCAGACCCCGATGCCGACCGTGCCTACCCAGTGTGGTATGCCGGTCCGGCCCTTGAAGAGCGCGAGAATATCGCCCAGGTGGTCGGCGAGCAGATCCGTCACGTACAGGAATCCGAGGCTCGCCGGGCCCCGGCCGATCTGGGTAATGCAGGCTTCCGCGGCCTCCTTCCAGTCCTGCGCGCCCGCGTGCCCGTAGCGGAAATCCGGCATAGAAGAATGGGGTCAGGTTCGAATTTCTGCTGGCGATCCGACGTTTGGGGTCAGAAATTCGAACCTGACCCCTAGACGCGTTTGATCCAGCCAGGCAGCGCCTCGAAGCGCCTGGTCCACGCCGTGACGCCGGGATAATCCTCGAGCCTGAAGCCGCCTTCGGGCGCGACCGAGACGTACGGGAAGCACGCGACATCGGCGATCGTCGGCCGGCCGAGCGCAAGCCACTGGTTCCCCTTGAGCCGGCCCTCGAGCAGCTTCAGGCCCGCCTCCCCGTAGCCGCGATACTCCTCGTAGTTGCCGATCTTCCGGATGCCCGACTTGTTGCCGCGCGCCCACTGCAATCCGTAGTGCAGCTCGTTCTGCGCCAGCTCCAGCCACTGAGCGACTTCCGCCATCCCGGCAGGATCGGTCGGCAGCCACTTGTCCCCGCCGTGCTTGCGCGCGACATAGATCAGGCAGGCGGTCGAGCCCCAGTACACCCGGCCCTCGTCATCCAGCGCCGGCACCTGCCCGCGCGGATTGATCTTCAGATATGGCTCCTTCTTGTGCTCTCCGCCCCGCGCGTCGATCAACGCTTTCTCGTAGGGCACGTTCAGCATGGACAGCAGCAGCCGGACCTTATACGCGTTGCCCGAGGTGTCCGTCATGTAGAGCTTCATCGGTCCAGCTCCCCAGTTTTCTCCGGGGGCAATGCTAGCACGCGGCTCATGCCACCCTGCCGGCTGTCCCGCCCCCGCCCTGCAGGCTGCCCGCGGGAGTTTCGGAGCAGACGATGGAACTCGCCCAAATTCGTTCTCCCTCAATGGCAAGCACCGGGGGCGGGATAACCCTGGCAAAAGGATTGGATTGCCTGGCAGGGCCGGTTGAGGGAAGTCGTGTCCTGCCAAGAAGAAGAAGTACAGACACGGAGCGGCGAGCGGGACCATCCACAGGTTCGTTTTTTCGAGAAATGGGTAACATTTCACATTAATAACCATTTCTAAGGTGCTAAGCTGCAACGAGTTTCGGGGCCAACTGCCTGCAAAGGGCGCGCGGCCGCGACGCACAATGGCGGCTGAGCTTGGCCGCCCATAAGACAACGTCGGGTCAATCGGCGGAACCCGGGGGTGCCACCTGGTCGACCATGACGACAGCCGGATCGCACACGTGGGAGGCGAAGTCAGTGAGTGAGTCACCGCCGGGACCCGTCAAGGTCCTGGTCATCGATGACAGCAACACCATCCGGCGCAGTGCGGAGATATTCCTGAGGCAGGCCGGATTCGAGGTGATCCTGGCCGAAGACGGCTTCGACGCACTCGCAAAGATCAGCGACCACCAGCCGAAGGTCATCTTCGTCGACATCATGATGCCGAGGCTCGACGGCTACCAGACCTGCGCGCTGATCAAGCAGCACCCGCTCCTGAGATCGACCCCGGTCATCATGTTGTCGAGCAAGGACGGCGTGTTCGACCGCGCACGCGGCCGGCTTGCCGGCTCCGACCGCTACCTCACCAAGCCGTTTACCAGGGAAGGGCTGATCGGAGCAGTAAACGAGTATCTCAAGCCCTCCCCCGTTACCCCCTGATCCCATCTGAAAGGCGTCGTCACATGCCCATACGAAGCATCCTGATTGTCGAAGATTCACCGACCGACCAGAAGTATCTGGCCGACATACTGGTCAATAAGGGATACCACGTTTCCACCGCCGAATCCGGAGAGGAGGCAGTCGCCAAGGCAAGGCAACTGCAACCGGACCTCGTGCTGATGGATATCGTGCTGCCGGGACAGAACGGTTACCAGGCGACGCGCGAGCTGAGCCGCGACGCCGCCACCAAGCATATTCCCGTGATCATCTGCACGACCAAGAGCCAGGAGACTGACCGGGTGTGGGGCATGCGGCAGGGAGCACGGGACTACATCGTGAAGCCGGTAAGCCAGGCCGACTTGCTGGCAAAGATTGCGGCGCTCGGGTAATGGCTGAGAGAACCTCACTGCGGGACTACCAGCGCGAGCTGGCGGAGCGGCTGCGCGGCGGGCGGGAAACCCGCTCGACGTCGAAGCTCGCGATGCAGGTCGGCACCGATAACTGGATGGTCGACCTCGCCGATGCCGGCGAGATGCTGCCGGTTCCCCGGATCACGCCGGTCCCGCTCACGCGTCCGTGGTTCAAGGGAATGGCCAATATTCGCGGGAACCTGTACTGCGTCGTGGACTTCTCCGCCTTCCTCGGCGGCCCGGAGACCACGATCACGGATCAGTCGCGATTGGTCCTGATCAGCGAGCGCTACTGCACCGGAGCAGCGTTGCTGGTCGACCGGTCGCTCGGACTGCGCAATCCGGCGCAGCTGCGGGTGCATCCCCTTGGCAACGCCAGCAAGGCATGGGTCAAGGCTGAATTAGTAGATCCGGAAGGCGGAAGCTGGAAAGAGCTCGACATGACGAAGCTCGTCCAGCATCCCGAATTTCTGGGCATCGCGTCGTGAGCGGCAATCACATCAATGAGGGATAGCATATGGCTACCAGCGCAAGCGTAATCAAGGCGACACCGGCGGGCGGCCCCAAGCCCGCGACCGCAACGGAGCGCGCGCGGGCACAGCCGCGTGCCGCGAGCCAGCCCGCCGCGACGCCAGCGAGACCCGCTGCGAGCGGAGCGCCGCAATCCCGGCGCGGGTCCGTGAGCAGGCGGGTTCCGTTCCTCATCGGACTGGTGATCTTCTTCCTGGCTGTCAGTGCCGCAAGCGTCGTCTTCTACGCTCGCGAGTCCGGGCAAAACGCCCAGTACCTGTCGACGGCGACCGAGATGCAGATGCTTTCCCAGCGCATCGCGAACAGCGCCCAGCAAGCCGTGCAGGGCAGCGCGCCCGCCTTCGCCCAGCTCGCGCAGAGCAGGGATCAGTTCGTCGCAAACCTGCAGCTGCTCATGCAGGGCGGCACCAAGCACGGCCTGACCGTGAACCCCTCGCCCGCGGCGATCCAGCCTATGCTCCAGGACCTCAACCAGCAATGGGGACCGGTGCAGAAGAATATCGCGCTCATCCTTGCACAGGACCAGAACCTGATCGAGTTGCGCAAGCGCGAGGAGACGATCGCGAGAGCCGCGCCTCAACTTTCGCTGCAGGCGCTCGCACTGATGGTCAGCGCCCGCGACGCGCGCGAGGGATACGGTGTTACCACCTTTACAAATCAGCTTTTTGCCGACGCGAGGAATTTCGACTTCGTCAATGCGGTCCGGCTGCTCTCCACCGACAGCCCCAATCCCCAGGTCGCGCTGCAGCTGGGCAACAACACGCGCCGCTACCTGGCCGTGCTGAAGGCAATGGTGGGCGAAGGCACTATCGACGGGATAACTCCGATTTCGGACGAGCGGGTCAAGGGCCACGCGCGCGAGCTGGAAAAACTGTTCGTGCCATTTGCCGCGAGCGTGCAGGCCATACTGGACAATATGCAGGCGCTCGCCCGAGCCAAGCAGGCCAGCCGCGATATCTTTGGCGCGAGCGAAGGCTTGCTCAAGTCCCCCGTGGAGCTCGCTGCCGCCTATCAGGAGGGAACACAGACCCAGCGCTATTTCGTCTGGGGCGCGGTGCTCAGCGCACTGCTTGCGCTCGCTGGCCTGTTCCTTCTCGGCAAGGCATACCTGGACGACAGCATTCGACGCGCCGCGGAAAGCGACCGCCAGAACCGCGCCAATCAGGACGCCATTCTGCGCTTGCTGAACGAGATCAGCAGCTTGGCGGACGGCGATCTGACGGTGCGCGCCAAGGTCACAGAGGACATTACCGGTGCGATCGCCGATTCCATCAACTACGCGGTCGGCGAGATGCTGCGCCTGGTGAAAGGCATCAACGATGCGGCCTCGAAGGTCAATTCGGCCACGCAGTCGGCACAGGCGATCACCGCGCAGCTCCAAAGCGCGACGCAAAAGCAGGCCACGGAAATCCAGGACACCGGCCAATCGGTGCTGCAGATGGCGCAGTCGATGGGCGATGTTTCGAAGCGCGCCCACGATTCCGCCGCGGTGGCCCAGTCCTCATTGCGCGCAGCGGAAAAGGGCGCGCAAGCGGTGCAGCACGCCATCCACGGCATGAACGACATCCGCGAGCAGATCCAGGCAACCTCCAAGCGCATCAAGCGCCTCGGCGAAAGCTCGCAGGAGATCAGCGAGATCGTCCAGCTGATTTCTGACATTACCGAGCAGACGAACGTGCTCGCGCTGAATGCGGCGATCCAGGCGGCCTCCGCCGGCGAGGCGGGACGGGGTTTCACCGTCGTGGCGGAAGAGGTGCAACGGCTGGCGGAGCGCTCGGCTCAGGCAACCAAGCATATCAGCGCCATCGTGAAGAGCATTCAACGCGACACGCAGGAAACGGTGGAGGCGATGGAGCGCAGCACGCAGGGGGTGGTCGAGGGCACGAAGACCGCGGACGAGGCGGATCGGGCCCTGCGCGAGATCGAGCAGGTCTCGAACCGGCTCGCGGAGCTCATCGGTGCGATCTCGAACGCGACCCAGGAGCAAGCCAATTCCGCCACCAAGGTTGCCGCCAGCATGAAGGGAATTCTCGCCATCACGCAGCTCACTTCGGAAGGCACCAAGAAGACGGCGGCGGCGGCGTCAACGCTGACGGCGCTTGCTGACGGGTTGAAGCAGTCGGTGGCGGGCTTCAAGGTCGCCTGATACACGTCATGGCCGGCATTCCTCTCACGCTGCTGTCCTGGATCAAGAGCGAGGTCGACAGCGCGCTGAAGGCCGTCCGGGACAGCATCGCCCGGTTTTTGGCCGCGCCGGAGGACGCTGCCGTGCTGCTCGGCTGCCCGGGCCAGCTGCACCAGGTGAGTGGCGCGCTGCGCATAGTCGGGCTGGCCGGTGCGACTCGATTCTGCGAAACGATCGAGGGCAGCTTCGGAAAGCTGAACGAGGGGCGGCCGAGCAAGTCGGCGCTGGGCGTTATCGACCGGGCGGTACACGAGCTCAACGAATTCGTTGACGATCTGGCGCAGGGCCAGGCGAATGCGCCCCTGCGGCTGTTTCCAGCCTACCGTGATCTGGCCACCCTGCAGGGACGGCGCGACGCCTCCGAACGGGAGCTCTTTTTTCCCGAGCTCGACCTGCAGGCGCCGCCCCATCCCGACGCGAAAACCCTGTCCAAGGAGGAGCTCGGGCCGTTTCTGCAAACGCAGCGCACCCGTTTTCAGCGCGGACTGCTCGCGTGGTTGCGCAAGCAGCCCGACGGCCTCGGGGATATGCGGCAGGCGCTCGACACGCTGCATCAGGTGTCCGCCCAATTGCCGGAGCCTCGCGCCCTGTGGTGGGCCGCGACTGGCGTGATCGACGGCTTGTCTCGAGCACCGGAGGCCGATTGGCTCGCCAACGCCAACGGGCTCTGCAACAAGATCGACTTCCAGCTGCGCGACCTCGCCCTGGGATCGGAATCCCAAGGCGAATTGCTGCTGCGCGACATCCTGTACGCAATCGGCAGGTGCAAGGCGGTCACTCCCCGGATGAAGAGCGTCCGCCAGCTCTACCAGCTCGACTCCCTCTTCCCGGAGCCCGACATGGCGGGCTTGATGACGTTCGACATGGACTGGCTGCAGCCCGCGCTGAGCGACGCCCGCTCCCGGCTCGAAATCCTTAAGAGCGCCTGGCTGCACTACGTCTCGGGAGAGCCGAAGAGCGCAATGCAGTTCCGCGAGCTTCTCGCCTCATACAAGGCCAAAGCCGGTGAGCTCGGCAGCCCGCAACTGGTCAGGCTTCTCGATGTCATTGCGCTCGTCGCGGCGCGTTTGCCCGACCCGTATCCCAGGCAAACCCAGCTCATGGTCCTGGAAATGGCGTCCGCGTTCCTGTTCGTCGAGAGCATTCTCGACAGCTTCACCAGCCCGCCCGCCTATCTTGAAGAGCAGATCAGGATCATGGGCGGCTGGCTGCTCGATGCCGCCAAGGGCAACTCCACCGGAGAGCCGCCGGCCGGATTGCGCGTGGACCTGAGCCGGCGCATCGGCGCCATACAGCTGCGCGCGCAGGTCGCCAGGGAAATCTTCGCCAACCTCCGGCACGTCGAGAAGGTGCTCGACGCATTTGCGCGCGACTCGGTCAAGCGCGACGCGCTGCCGGCCCTGAAACCGCATCTCAGGCAGATTCACGGCGCACTCGCGGTTCTGCGTTTGGAGCGCGCGGCGGAAATTCTGTCCGCTTGCGACGCCATGATCACGGAATGTGCCACGGCCGATCATGCCCGGACCGCCCGGAATCTCGATTGGATCGCCGAAGGGTTGAGCACGCTGGAGTTCTACCTCGAGCCTTGCGTGCATGGGGGGGATCCCCTCGAGCAATCGATCAAGCTTTTCTTCAGCCGTTTTTCGAAGCGCGGCGCGCCAACCACCCGGATCGCCGATGATGAGGCAACCATCCACACGACGTCGACCACCGGCGCGCGCACCGTCGTCGTGCCGCTGGCAGCACCGGGCATCGAGTCGGTCCCGGCAATGGCGGAAAGCGCTGCAGCGAAGGCGCCCGAGTCCGAGTCAGCCCCATCTGCCGCGACGTCCGAGCCCGCTGTCGACCGGGATCTGCTCGCAATCTTCCTCGATGAAGCGGGCGAGGTGCTCGCCGGCATCGACACGGCACTGCCGCGGTGCCGCGCGCAGCCTCACAACCGCGAGGTGCTCACCACAATTCGGCGCGGCTTCCACACGCTGAAAGGCAGCGGCCGCATGGTGGGGCTGGCGGATTTCGGAGAGGTCGCGTGGCGGGTCGAGCAGGCCGTGAACCGGTACCTGGAGCAGCGGCGCCCGGCAACGCCCGGGCTGATCGAGTTGATTGCGGTCGCCAGTGCAACTTTCTCCGCCTGGATCACAGAACTGCAGAGCGGCAAGCCTCCGGCGGTCGATGCCGAGCGCATCACGACTCTCGCGCATCAACTGTTAACCGAGGACGAGGCAGTCGCCGAAGCCGCAACGGCGGCGCCGGTCGAGGCCGCCACATTTGCTGCCGCACCGGTAGCTCCGGCGGATGCTCCCGCCGAGCCGGCAGAGGAATTCCAGGAAGTGACGATCGGCACGACGCGACTGGCACGCGGCTTTTTTGAGGTCTACCTCAGGGAAGCCACACAGCACGTCGCGACGCTCCAGACCGAGTTCGATGAATGGTGCAATTCTGCCGAGGCGGATGCATCGCACGAGTTGCTGCGCGCGGCGCACACGCTCGCGAGCAGTTCCCGTACCGCTGGATTTTCCGCCATCGCCGACCTGGCTGGCGCCGTCGAGCACTGGACGCCGTTCGCGCGGCGCGTGTCCGGCGAGCGCGACGTGGAAGCGGTGCGGGTCGCAATCGAGTTGCTGCAGGACATGATCAAGGCGGTTGCGCAGGGCCATGCGCCCGCGCCCCCGGATGATGCCCTGCGCATCCTGCAGGAGACGATCGCCCGGCTCCGGAATCAGACCGTTCGCCTCGCGCAGCCGGCATCAGCGCCAGGCGCGCCGGCCGGCCCTGCGACGTCCGCTCCTGTCGAGCCGGGCGCCGAGACCGCTCGGGTCCCCGTGGACGAGGACCCGCGCAAATTCCGGGACGACATCGACGAACAACTTCTCCCCATTTTCCTCGAGGAAGCGCGGGAGCTTCTGCCGCAGATCGGCACCGACCTGCGAGAGTGGAAAGCAAGTCCTGACGACCACAGGATCTCGCAGTCCCTGAGGCGCGCTTTGCATACGCTCAAGGGCAGCGCACGGATGGCCGGCGCGATCCGGCTCGGTGAGCTCACGCACCTCCTGGAAAGCGAGATCGATGCGGCCATCCAGGCCGATGGGCTGCCGACCGGTCTGTTCGAGAGCCTGGAATCCAAGATGGACCGGCTGAGCCTGGGTCTCGAGCGCTTGCAGAAGAGCCAAGCTGTCGGGACGGTCCCGCCTGCCGAAGCCGGCGAGCCCGCGGGGGATGATTCTTCAACCAGCGCGGCACCACGCGCCGAGGCGCCGCTGCCGAGCCCGGCCGCGTTGCTGCGCATTAACGCCGACACCCTTGATCACCTGATCAATGCCTCCGGCGAGGTCAGCATTGCGCGCTCCCGCGTTGAGGCCGAGTTGCGGACGGCGAAGCAGTCCCTGGGCGAGTTGAGCGAGAGCATCAACCGCCTGCGCGGCCAGCTGCGCGAAGTCGAGATCCAGGCGGACAGCCAGTTGCAGTCCCGGGCTTCGATGCTCAACGAGCGCAATCGCGATTTCGATCCCCTCGAATTCGACCGGTACACTCGCATGCAGGAGCTCACGCGGCTGATGGGCGAAAGCCTGCATGACGCGATCTCCATCCAGCAGGCCCTGCTCAAGAACCTCGGCGAGACCGACTCCGCCCTGCTGCAGCAGGCGCGCATCAGCCGCGACGTGCAGCAGGCACTCATGCGCATGCGCGCGGTGCCCTTCTCGACGCTGAACGAGCGGCTGTACCGTATCGTGCGCCAGGTGGCGCGCGACCTGGGCAAGAAGGCCGAACTCGAGATCGAGGGCAGCCAGGTCGAGGTCGACCGCGGCGTACTGGAGCGGGTCGGCGCGCCGCTCGAGCATATGCTGCGCAACGCGTTGGCGCACGGCCTCGAGGCTCCCGCCGCACGCGTCTTGTCCGGAAAGCCTGAGACCGGACGCATAGCGATTACCCTGCGGCAGGAAAGCAATGAGATTGCGCTGACGATGAGCGACGACGGCGCCGGACTGGATCTCGAGCTGCTGCACCGCAAGGCACTCGATCGAGGCATTCTGCGGCCCGACCAGCGCCCCGCCGAAATCGAGCTCGTTCAGCTCATTTTCGCGGGCCTTTCCACGGCGGAGGAAGTGACGGAGCTGTCCGGCCGCGGTGTCGGGATGGACGTCGTCCGCAGCGAGATTGCCTCCCTCGGCGGGCGCATTGACGTCGAAACGGTGCGCGGCAAGGGAACGACATTCACGATCTATCTTCCGCTCACGGTCGCCGTAACACAGGCGGTCATCGTGCGCGCAGGCGGCACCGTTCTCGCCATCTCCTCGGCCATGGTCGAGCAGGTGCTGCGCCTCAAGGCCGACGAAATGGCTCGCCTCTACGAAACACGGACGGTGAAGTCGCAAAACCGCACCCTTCCCCTCCACGCGCTCCAGGTCCTGCTCGGCGTCAACGAACGCAGCAAGGTCCAGACTTACAATTCCGTCCTGCTCCTGCGCAGCGGCGCGCAACGCGTCGCTCTTCACGTGGACGAGCTCATTGGCAACCAGGAAATCGTCGTCAAGAAAATCGGCCCGCAGCTAGCTCGCGTGCCGGGCATCGCCGGAGCCACGGTGCTCGCCGACGGAAACATCGCGCTCATCGTCAATCCCGTGCAGCTTGCGCATCGCGCGGCGCGCTCCGCCCTCGCCCGGGCAACCGGGGCCGAAGCAGTCCTCGCGACGCCCGCCGGTCCGGTAATCATGGTGGTCGACGACTCTCTCACCGTGCGCAATGTTACGAGCAGGCTGCTCGAGCGGGAAGGCTACCGGGTGGTTACAGCGAAGGACGGCGTGGACGCCCTCGAGCAGATGCGGGAGATGCTCCCCGATGTGATGCTCGTGGACATCGAGATGCCGCGGATGGACGGTTTCGACCTCACGCGCATCGTGCGGCGCGAACCGCACACTCAGCATATCCCGATCATCATCATCTCGTCGCGCACGGCCGATAAGCACCGCAGCCAGGCAGCACAGCTCGGCGCCAACGCGTTCCTGGGCAAGCCCTACCAGGAATCGGACCTGCTGGAGCACGTCGCCAAGTTCCTCGCAGGCCGCAAGCAGGCGGCACTCAACTAGTTCTCCGAATTCGCAACCCCGTTCCGCGCCCCGGACAGTCTCAGCGCCGGGGCTGCTCGAGCGCGTCGCGAACCAGGATCTTTGCCTCGGCGCGCGCGAAGTCCATGAACGCGCGCGCTACCACGGAGAGCTGCTTGCCCACCGGGTAGATGAAATGCCAGTGGCGCTCGCGTGGGAATCCCTGCACGTCCAGGCAGACCAGCTTCGACTGTTCGGGTTCCAGCCCCAGACTGTAGCGCGACAGAATGGAGACGCCGAGCCCGGCCAGTATCGCCTCGCGGATCGCTTCGTCGGTGGAGAGCTCCATCCGTATCTTCGGGACCAGGCCATGCTCCTGGAACAGCTTCAGCGCAAGCATGCGGGTTCCCGACCCGGGCTCGCGCATCAGGAACGGCTCGTCCGCGAAGCGCGCAAACGCGATGTTCGTCGCCCCCGCCAGTGGATGGTCCGCGCGCGCGAGAACCACCATCGGATCGGACAGGATGGCCTGCACCACCACCTCCTGCTCGACGGGGGGATCAGCGAACAGGTACAGGTCATCCGCGTTGGTGGCCAGCCGCTCGATCAGCGTGCTGCGGTTATGGACCTGCAGCGACGCCTCGATCCCGGGAAAGCGCTGGATGAACGCGCCGAGCAGCCGGGGGGCGAAGTACTTCGCCGTCGAGGTCACCGCCAGCCGCAGCTGCCCGGACGCGAGGCCGCGCATCTCGCTCAGCGCCTCCTCGAGCCGCGAGAGGGCGCGAAAGACGTCACCGCAGCCCGCGTAGACCCGCTTGCCCGCTTCCGTGAGGTAGATGCGCTTGCCGACCTGCTCGAACAGCGGAAGCCCGACTGTTTCGCTCAGCTTCTTGATCTGCACCGAAGCCGTGGGCTGGGCCATGTGAAGCTCCTGCGCGGCGCGGGTGAAATTTCCGAGGCGCGCGCTGGCCTCGAAGACGCGCAGTTGCGGCAGTATCCCGTGCTTCAGAAAACGCCGGATATCCGGATGCGGCATGGCGCTGACTCCTTCTGTCCGTTGCCATGACCGCTGTGCCCAAATGCACAGCGGCCTTCACCTCGCAGTGAAGGCCGCCTGTCAAAACAGACCTTCACCTGTTCGGCAAAGGTCTCGCTTGCACCGTCTTCGATGCCGGCGCGACCGGGGCAAAGCCCGAAGTGACGATCGCGTCGTAGCAGCCATGGGCTGCCGAAGCTACTCCCCTCTTGAGGGGCGCCCAGCTTTCGCCAGGTCGCGCGCTATTGATACCACATCACTTTTCCCCGATCAAGCTCTCGATTCATTATAAAAAGTAATGTCATCCATTCCCAAGCACGTTTTGCCTTTGTAATTCGTAATCTCAGCCATCTGAAGGTTCAAATTTTCTTTCCATTCGCCCCGCTCCATAGTGCTCCCGAAGAGGCAACCCAGGAGGCTTCCATGGAGCAGCGGGACACCCATAATCAGTCGATCGAAAGCGTCGTCAGCGCCTTTCAGACTCACACCGAGCGGGGTCTGACTGCACGCGAAGCGGAGGAGCGCCTCCACAAACTCGGCGCCAACGAGCTGCGGGAGAAGCCGCGGCCGGGCTTTCTCGCGCTGCTGTGGGCCCAGTTCAACAACTACCTCGTCATCATCCTGATCGTCGCGGCACTGATCGCCCTTGCGCTCGGCGAGTGGGTCGATTCCATCGCCATCATGGTGATCGTCGTGCTGAACGCCGTGGTCGGCGTGATCCAGGAGTCGAAGGCGGAGCAGGCCCTTGCGGCGCTGAAGAAGATGTCGGCACCCAACGCCCAGGTCATCCGCGACGGCGTGGAGACGACGATCCCGGGGCGCGAGCTCGTCCCCGGGGATGTCGTCCTGCTCGAGGCCGGCAACTATGTGCCCGCCGACATGCGGCTCATGACGAGCGTCAATCTCAAGGTCGAGGAAGCCTCGCTCACGGGAGAATCCGTGCCCGTCGAGAAGAACGCCGCGTCGGTGCTGGAGAAGGACATCCCGCTCGGCGACCGCAAGAACTCCGCATTCATGAGCACGATGGTGACCTACGGCCGTGGCAAGGGCATCGTAACCGGCACCGGGATGAACACCCAGATCGGGCTCATCGCGGAGATGATCCAGTCCTACGAGGACGAGGCCACCCCCTTGCAGCAGAAGCTGCAGCATCTCGGCAAGGTCCTGGGCACGATCTGCATCGGCATCTGCGCCTTCGTCTTCATCTACGGGCTGCTGCGCGACACGAAGCTGACGGACATCTTCACGATCGGCTTCCTCAACTACCTGCAGGGCGAGCAGAAGGACATCATCAACCTCTTCATGACCGCCGTGAGCCTCGCCATCGCGGCTGTCCCGGAGGGCCTGCCGGCGATCGTGACCATCTGTCTCGCGCTGGGCATGCAGCAGATGGTGAAGCGGCACGCCCTGATCCGGAAGCTGCCCGCGGTGGAAACGCTCGGCTGCGCGACGGTCATCTGCTCCGACAAGACCGGGACGCTGACGCAGAACGAGATGACCGTGGTCCAGGGCTGGGTCGGCGGCAGGCGGTTCCGGGTGACCGGCGAAGGTTACCACCCCACCGGGCAGTTCTCGGTGGACGGCAAGCCCTTCGATCCGCGCACCGACGCGGATGGCGCGGTGCTGCTGCACGGTGCGCTGCTGTGCAACGATGCCAAGCTCGCCGAGCGCGCGGACGAGTCGGGCCGGCAGTCCTGGCGGATCATCGGCGACCCCACGGAAGGCGCGATGGTCGTCGTCGCCACGAAATCCGGGCTCGAGCGCGCGGGGCTGGAGAAGGCGATGCCCCGCGTCCAGGAGATTCCGTTCGACTCCGACCGCAAGCGCATGACCACGATCCACAGCCCCAACGCCGCGCTCGTCCAGGCCCTCGCCTCGAACTTGAGCTACCCGCAGCACATCGCCTTCGTCAAAGGCGCGCCCGATGTTCTGCTCGAGCTCTGCAGCGAACTGCAGGAGGCGGGAAAGACCGTTCCACTGACCGACGCCAAGCGCAAGGAGATCCTCGACCAGAACCGCGATCTGGCAAGCAATGCGTTGCGGGTGCTCGGCGTCGCCTATCGCGCGCTCCCGAGCGTTCCCGAAACCTGCACCCCCGAGACCGTCGAAACGGACCTCGCCTTCGTCGGGCTGCTGGGCATGATCGACCCGGCGCGGCCGGAGGTCGTGGAGGCGGTCAGGGTGGCGAACGGCGCCGGGCTGAAGAGCGTCATGGTCACCGGCGATCACAAGGAAACGGCCGAGGCCATCGCGAAGGAAATCGGCATCCTTACCCCGGGCGGGCTGGTGCTGACCGGGCCGGAGATCGAGAAGCTCACCGACGAGGACCTGGCGGCGCGCGCCGAGAAGCTCCAGGTGTGCTGCCGGGTCTCGCCCCAGCACAAGACGCGGATCGTCGACGCCTTCAAGGCGCGCGACCATGTCGTGGCGATGACCGGCGATGGCGTGAACGATGCCCCGGCCCTCAAGCGGGCGAACATCGGTGTCGCCATGGGCATTACCGGGACCGATGTCTCCAAGCAGACGGCGGACATGGTCCTCACCGACGACAATTTCGCGAGCATCGTCTCCGCGATCGAGCAGGGGCGGATCATCTACTCCAATATCCGAAAATTCGTCTACTTCCTGCTCGCCTGCAACGCCGGCGAGATCCTGATCATCTTCGGCTCGATGCTGTTCGGCCTGCCGATCCCGCTGCGGCCCGTGCACCTGCTGTGGCTGAATCTCGTGAGCGACGGCGCGCCTGCTCTCGCCCTCGGCATGGAGAAGGGCGACCCGGACATCATGAAGCACAAGCCGCGCCCGCCCCGGGAGCCGGTCATCAACCGCGACATGGCGATCGGCATCGGCGTCATCGCCGTGGTCGACGCCGTCGCCATCCTGCTGGCGTTCGTGTTCGGGCTGCAGCGCTATCCCGGCCAGCTCGAGGCGGCGCAGACGATCGCCTTCGTCACGCTGTGCACCTCCGAGCTCGTCCGGGCCTTCACCGCGCGCTCCGAGTACCACAGCGTGTTCTCCATCGGAGTCTTCTCCAACAAGTGGATGAACTGGGCGGTGCTCGCCTCCTTCGTGCTGGTGCTGGCGGTGGTGTACGTGCCCTTCCTGCAGCCGTTCTTCGACACGGTGCCGCTGACGGTGGACGACTGGCTGTTCATGTTTCCCTTCTTCTTCGCCTCCCCGATCGCCATGGAGCTGCTCAAGGTCTATTTCCGCAGCAGGGCAATGGTGCGGCCGGACGAAGGGCAGGCCGCGCAACCCCCGGCGCCCGCCGCAGGTCTCTCACGGCAGCGCGCGACCCAGTCTTCGGGTTCACTCCAGAGCGCGGGAGGAAACGCCATGGTGAAAGTGCTCCTGCCCGTCGATGGCTCCCGTAACAGCGAGGTCGCGGTGCGGCACGTCGTCCGGCAGTTCCTGGGCAATACGGCGATGGAGATCCATCTGCTGAATATCCAGCCGCCGTTCAGCAAGCATATCGCGGGGTTTTCGAGCAGCAAGGACCGCCAGGACCACCATCGCGACCAGGCCGAGAAGGCATTGAAGCCGGTCAGGCAGATGCTGGATGCCCACGGCATCCCCTACTCGGTGCACGCCGAGGTGGGAGAAAAGGCCAAGTGCATCGCCGATACCGCCCGCCGCCTGCGCTGCGACCAGATCGTCATGGGCACCGCGCGCAAGAACTCGCTCACGCGGTGGGTCGAGAACTCGGTGACCAACCGCGTGCTCGAGCTGACGCCGGTGCCGCTCGAGCTGATTGCGGGCGATGCCGTGTCGAAGTACGAGCGCTACGGCATTCCGGCCGCGCTGACGGCGCTGCTGGGCCTGCTGCTGGCGGCGGTTGCCGATTGAGGCGGGCGCGAACGCGGCGGCTCTGAGGGCGCTCCGCCCGGAAAAAGCGGCCCGCGGGCCGCTTTTTCCGTTCGCCGGCTCCGATTGGCTTGTGGATGGAACCGCGCCCGCGCGGCCAGCGTTATGATTACGCTCCGGTCGAGCCGCATGGTGGCCACGGCACCCGGCCGTCCCAACAGGGGTTTGCGGACCATGACAGCCATCCATCTTGCCGCCGCGGGCACCGAGCCCGACGTGCTGCTGCGCGAGGACGCAGGCGGGGTCGCGACGCTCACGCTTAACCGTCCCGAGCAGTACAACGCGCTGTCCTCCGCGCTGCTCGGCGCGCTGCAGTCCGCAGTGCACGACCTTGCGCGCGACGCATCCATCCGGGTCGTCGTCATCGCCGGCGCGGGCAAGGCGTTCTGCGCGGGACACGATCTCAAGGAATTTCACGAGCACGCAGACCCGCAGCTCGCGGAAGAGGCGTTCGAGCACTGCCGGCGTCTCATGGTCGATCTTACGCGGCTGCCGCAGCCGGTCATTGCGCGCGTGCACGGTCACGCCTTTGCGGCCGGCTGCCAGCTCGTTGCCCAGTGCGATCTCGCGGTCGCGGCGGCGGATGCCCGCTTCGCGACCTCGGGTGTGAGCTACGGAATTTTCTGCTCGACCCCGGGTGTGCCGCTCGCGCGCAATATCGCCCGCAAGCGTGCCCTGGAAATGCTGCTGACCGGAGAGCCGATCGACGCCGCGACCGCCCTCGCCTGGGGCCTCGTCAACCGCGTGGTGCCGGCGGATCGCCTCGACGCCGAGGTGCAGTCCCTGGCCCGCGCGATCATGACCAAGTCGCGCGCCGTCGTCG
Source organism: Burkholderiales bacterium (assembly GCA_036555615.1). Lineage (GTDB taxonomy): Bacteria > Pseudomonadota > Gammaproteobacteria > Burkholderiales > SG8-41 > SG8-41. The sequence goes on from DATBKZ010000053.1 coordinate 36,382, forward strand.
CTGCGGGCAAAAAGATCTTCTACGAGCAGATCAGCGACAATCTGGACCAGGCCTACCGGGTTGCCACGGCCGCGATGGTGGACAATGTGAAGACCGAGGACGGGAAGGAAGGCATCGCGGCGTTCGTGCAGAAGCGCAAGCCGCGGTGGAAG
>DATBKZ010000054.1:0-88175 GCA_036555615.1 Burkholderiales bacterium
TTCAGGCGGTCCATGAAGGTATAGCGCTGCAGGAACGGCGCATAGGCCGCATCCACCAGCGAGAACTTCGGGCCGTTGAAGTAGGGGCCATTGTTGCCGCGTTTGGAGAGCGCATCCTCGAGCTTGCCGAAGGGCTTGGCGATCGCGGCCGCGTTCTTGGCGAACTCTTCCTCGGTATTCGAGTAGGCCGTGGCCGATATCGCCTCGGCAAAGTCCGGCACGTAGTCGGTCCACGCGCGATTGCGCGCCCGCGCGAGCGGATCCTCGGGATGCAGCCGGGGCGGGACGGTCTCGTCCAGGTACTCGGCAATCGCATTCGACTCGAACAGCGACTCCTTGCCGTCGATGACCAGCACCGGCACCTTGGAGTGCGGCGAAACCTTGAGAAACCACTCCGGCCGGTTGTCGCGGTCGATGTAGTTGATGTCGTACTCGATTTTCTTCGCGCGCAGCACGATCGCGGCGCGCTGGACCCAGGGGCAGGTCTTGAAGCTGCACAGCATGTACTTGGTTGTCATGCTTCCTCCGTTACGAGTGAATAGTGACGAGTGGCGGGCGGTCAGTTTACCGCAGTACTAACGCTGGAGGCCGGCAGCTTCCGCCACCCGCACCCACTTCGCAATCTCTCCGCGGATGAACACTCCGAAATCAGCCGGGCTCTGCGTCATGGGGCGCGAGCCGTCCGCCGCCATGTGCTTGACGACCTCGGGCAGCGCAGCGGCCTTGACGAGCTCGGCGTGCAGGCGTTCCACGATTGCGGGTGGCGTTCCGGTCCGGACCGACATGCCGTTCCAGATGACGTGCTCGAAGCCTTTCACGCCCGATTCGGCGATCGTCGGATATTCCGGCAGCAGCGGCCAGCGCTCGGCGCTGCCCATGCCAAGGTTGCGAATGCGCCCCGCTCTCACGTGCGGCAGCGATGAAATCGGGTTGGTGAACGCACAGATGACCTCGCCGGAAAGGAGCGCGATCGTGACGAGCGCGCTGCCCTTGTAGGGGACATGCAGGAGATCGACGCCGGCGTGGATCCTGAACAGCTCCCCGCCGAGGTGGGAACCACTGCCGATGCCCGCGGAGCCAAAGGTGATGTCTCGTGGCCGCGCTCGCGCCAGCGCAATGAACTCCATGACGGACCGCACCGGCAGCGACGCATGCACGATCAATGCGCCCGGCACCACCGCGAGGCGCGTCACCGGCGCGAAATCCTTGATCGGGTCGAACGGCAGCTTGCGCACGAGTGCGGGCGCTGACGTGAAAGAGGTACTCACGAGAAACAGGGTGTAGCCGTCTGCCGGCGCCTTGACGACGATCTCGGAGGCGATGACGCCGGCTGCTCCCGGGCGGTTCTCGACGACCACCGGCTGGCCCAGGCTCGCCGCGAGCCGGGCGCCGATCAGGCGCGCCGTCGTGTCGTTGCCGCCACCGGGCGCGAGCGGGACGATGATCCGCAGCGGCTTGACGGGGTAGCTCTGCGCATGCACGAGGCCTGCGTCAAGGCAGATGGCAGAAGTGAGAATGCAGACCATAACAATGTGCTTCACGATTCTTCCCTCATCCTTCATCCCTCAGCCCTCATCCCTGTCGTTCGTCAGATGCCCCGCGTCCTGCCGCCGTCCACATTGATCGCGGTGCCGCTGATGAGCGAGGCGCGCGCAGACGCGAGAAATACCGCAAGGTCGGCGATCGCCTCGGGTGTGATGACCTTGCCGAGGGGCACCTCGCGCAGCAGGTACTTCTCGGCGTCTGCGGCCGACATGTCGCGCTCGCGCGCGGTGATCCCCACGAGCTCGGTCCAGCGCCGCGTGGCGGTCGAGCCGGGGGCAATCGCGTTGACGGTGATGCCGAAGGGGCCGAACTCGTTCGCCATGGCCTTGGTCAGGCTTAAGGTCCCCAGATTGATTGGCCCGGACATCATCGAGTGCGCCTCGGGCTCGCGCCCGCGCGTGCCGGAGAGATGGATGACGCGGCCCTGGTCGGACTGCATGAGGTACGGCAGCGTCTCGCGCGTCATCCGGACGAGCCCCAGCGGCTTGACCCGGAAATAGCGCTCCCATTCGTCGTCTGGAATTTCGGTGAGCCGACCGCGGTAGGCGCCGCCGGCGCAATTGACCAGGATGTCCACGCCGCCGAGCGCGGCAGCCGCCTTCTCTACCGCGGGCTTGATGGATTCGGGCCGGTGAAAATCATGCCATACCGCGAGCGCCTTCTGGCCCGAGTAGCGCGCGCGTAGCTCGGCGGCGAGCGCTTCGCAGCGCTCCCGGTCACGCCCGAACAGCGCGAGATGCACGCCCTCGGCGGCAAAAACCTTTGCGATCACCAGCCCGATGCCGCGGCTCGTGCCGGTGATGAAAGCCTTGCGGCCTTTCAGCCCGAGTTCCATATCGTGATTTCCAGTCGAAGCCGCGAGCCGAGTCTAGCATCAAGAGACGTGATGAGCGGAGGCCGGCCTATCGTTGGCCGTCGTACCACGCGTAACAGTCTTTCCGGCTGCGCAGCGTCTTGCCTCCCGACACGATGGTCTTCAACACGAACCAGGACAGCCGGCCCCAGCCGTAGAGCCGCAGCTTGCGATCGCTCGTGAGCAGGGGATGGCGGTGCAGGATCACCATCGTTCGGCGGTCGCGCCGCGCGATGCGCTTCAGGCGCCGGGAGAGGTCGACCTCTTCGCTCGCGTAGAGCTCCTCGCTGAAGCCGCCCGCCTCGCGGAAGGCCGCCGCTTCGCAGAAGATGAAGGACCCGGCGGCCCATCGGGTGATCCGGCTCAGCGCATTCCACATTCCGACCGCCAGGGCGGCGCCCGGATGCGTGTCCGCGTAGGTGACCGTGCTGCCCCCGCCGATGCAGCGCGCGGAGCCGATGGCGTCCGCGGCGTCGGAAAAAAGCTCCGCCGAGGGGTAGGAATCGGCATCCACGAAGATGATCCAGTCCCCGCCGGCCGCGGCGGCGCCGGCATTGCGCGCGCGACTGATCTGGTTCACCGGCTCGAAGACGACGCGCGCGCCCGCCTCCCGGGCGATCGCCGCCGTGCGGTCGGTGGAGTTGTTGTCGCACACGATGAGCTCGGACGCCCACCCACGCCGGGCGAACGCCTCCATGGCCGCTTGGATGCTGCGGAGCGAGGCGGGCAGCAATCGCTCCTCGTTGAACGCGGGAACGACGACCGAAATTTTCATCCCCGAGATTTCGGCCTCTCGCGGAACATTCCTCCCCTTCCGGAGGGCGCAGGATTCATTCCGGGATGATGCCGACGTCCCTCACGACCTTGGCATACTTGGCCCGCTCGGACCGGATGAACTCCGCAAACTGCTCGGTATTCAGCTTGCTCGGCTGGATACCCTGTTCCGCAAGACGCTTGCGCGTGTCCGGAAGCGCGAGCACTTCGGCGAGGGCGGCGCGAAGCCGGGCGAGGCGTGCCTTCGGCACCCCTGCGGGGGTGCACAGTCCCTGCCAGGAGATGACTTCGAATCCGGCCATGCCGGACTCGGCGATGGTGGGGACATCGGGCAGATCGGGGACGCGCGTGAGCGACGTGACGCCGAGCATCCGGATTCTGCCGGCACGGGTCGCCGCGAGGAACGACGGCACGGTGGAAACCATCGCGTGAACCTGTTCTCCCATCAGGGCTGCGAGCGCCGGCCCCGCGCCCTTGAACGCAACGTGGACGACATCGATGCGAGCCGCGGTCTTGAACATCTCCATCATCAGCTGCGGCGAGGTCCCGACGCCGGGCGAGCCGTAGTTGAGCTTGCCGGGCCGCGATTTCGCGAGGGCGATGAACTCGGCGATCGTATTCGCCTGGAGCGCGGGATGCACGACGATGGCGTTGGGTGTGCTGCCGATGAAGCCGATCGGCGCAAAATCGGCAACGGGGTCGTAGCCCAGCTTGCGGTAGCGCGCGGGGCTCACCGCGAGCGACGCGATATTACACGCGAAAAGCGTGTAGCCGTCCGGTGTCGCGCGGGCCGCGATCTCGGCGCCTACGGTTCCCCCCGCCCCGCCGCGGTTGTCGGTGACGACGCTGTGGCCGAACCTTTCGGAAAGCCCGGCGGCCACGATGCGCGCCATGATGTCGGTCGAGCCGCCCGGCGGGAAGGGCACGATGTAGCGCAATGGCCGGGTCGGAAACTCCGGTCCGGCGGCCCGCGCCGGCATGCCGACGACCAAAACGATCAGCGATGACAACAGGAGCAACCAGGGGAAAACAGGATGGAACGCGCGAACGAAGAACGTCATTCTCGCCTCCTCTCATGGGGCGCGCCTGCAACGGCTCCCGTGACTTGCGGTTCGGGGGTGGTGACCAGTCCCCCGTCGTTCTTGTGGTCGCTGCAGGCAGGCCAACAACAATCATAGGCTCCTTCGGCCGGATTCCACAATGTGTACCGGCGAGGTCGTTGCACGGTTACTCGGGGTGCCGAGTGGAGGTGCGGAGCCGCGTTTCCGAGAACCTGTCTAGCCGAAGACAAGATCGGGCAGCGGACGCAACGACCGGCTTTCGACGAGGGGTTTGGGCACGCCGGGAAGCGCGGGAAGGCCGACGCGATTGTGCCAATAGGCGTCCATGCCCAGTGACTTCGCCCCGAAGAGATCGAAGGGCGATCCCGCGACCATGAGGCAATCCCCGGCCTTGACGCCCAGCTCCTGGAGCGCAAGGCCGTAGGCGCGGGGATCGGGCTTGTAGCAACCGGCGCGTTCAGCGGTCACCACGCTGCTGAACGCGACGCCGGTCGCCCGGGCGGCGATCTGGCCAAGCTGCTCCGAACAGTTGGTCACGACAGCGATCGGCATGCGGGCGCGAATTTCCTCGAGCACGGGCTTTACGTCGGGCCACGGCCGGATGTCCTGCCAGAGCGCGATCAAGCGGGCAGTCGTGCGGGACGCGAGTCCCGCCTCCACGGCGGCCTCGGCGACGATCGCTTCGTACGGCCGATAGCTTCCCGTCTGGTAGTTCTTGCGCAGATACGCCATGCGCCACCGCCGCCCGAGCTCGGCGCTGCCGGCCGCGGCATCCCACACGCTCCATGAGTCGAGCAGCGCGGTCAGGAGATCGAACATGACGGCGCGGTATTTCGCGCGTCTGGCCGGCACCTTCGCTTCAGATTCCGAGGCTACGGGCTGCGTGTGAGGGGCGGCGGGTCCTCGCGCAGGACCTGTTCGGCGAACCGCATGTCCACGCAGTCCTCGTAGGCAAAGCGGGTGCGGATTGCCCCGGCGCCGAGCATGGCATCGCGCAGCCACTCCAGTCCCTCGCGCTGCAGCACCGGCGAGCGGTTCCAGAGCGCGAGCGTCCGGTAGCGTTCGCAGCAGGCGGCGAGCCGCGCCGCCGGCACGTCGGAAAAATAACCGGCGATGGCTTCCGCCAGCGCGCGTCCGTCGCGCGCCGCGATCCACTTGAGGGTGCGGTACATGGCGCGCGTCATGCGCAGGACGGTGTCCGGCTCCCGCTCGATGAAGGCGCGCGTGGTGTTGAGCGAGGTGTATGCCGTCGGTCCGCGGCTCGCGGCCGCGTACCACACACGCCCCACGCCTTCCTCCATCAGCGCCTGCGCGTAGGGCTGGAATACCTGGATCAGGTCCACTTGCCCCGCGCGCAGCGCGGCGGCGTTCTCCGCCATGGTGCGCCCGGGCGCGAGTTTCACTGAAGAGGGGTCGATCCCGGCGCGCCGGAGATCGTGTTGCAGGCAGATCCACGGTGTCGGCACCTCGGTGACCACCGCGAGGGCCCAGCGGGGAAGCTGAGCGGGCGTGAAGCCGGGGTTCGGAGTGCGCCCGATGAGGAAGAAGGGATCGCGTCCCACGACCTCGCAAAAGGCGACGTAGCCGCACTTCGGATCCTGGTCGAGGGCGGCCAGGATCCGAAGCGGCCCGCCCCACGAGACGTGGCCCGCGCCGGCGCTGACCGCCTGCAGGGCCTTGCCGAGCACCGCGGCGGGCTTCAGCTCGACCTCGAGCCCCTCTTCCTCGTACGCGCCGAGCGCACAGGCTGCGTAGAACGGCGCGTAGAACAGCGCGCGGAAGTTCTCGATCAGGACGACGCGCATACTCAGCAGGCGGGGCGCGAGCGGATCGCGTCGGCGATCTTGCGCGGGATGCTGGTCCCGCGCGCGCCGCCCAGAAACTCGCCCTTGTGGACCATGATCTTGCCACGCAGTATCGTGGTCTCCGGCCATCCCGCGATGTCGTGGCCCTCCCACGGGCTGTAATCGGTCTCGTGCAGATCTTCCACGCGCACCTTGCCCCGGACGGCGGGATCGAAGATGACGAGATCGGCGTCGCTGCCCGCCGCGATCACGCCCTTGCGCGGGTGCAGCCCCATGAGGCGCGCGGCGTTGGTCGAGACGTGATCCACGAACGCCTCCAGCGAATAGCCGCGCTTCACCACCATTTCGCTGTACATCACGGAAAGCCGCGGCTCGACGCCGGCGCTGCCCCCCGTGGTGTCGTCGATGCGCTTGCCGTGGATTTTCGTGCACAGGGGCGTGCAGATTCCGTCGGTCGCGACCGTGCTGATCTCGCCGTCCACCGTGCCCCGCCACAGCGCCTGCTGGTCCGCCTCGGTCTTGAGCGAGGGATAGGTGTGATAGATCTGTCCGTTGGGGCGCCGGTAATCGGAGGCGTTGTAGAGCATGTACTGATGCAGCGTCTCGCCGTAGATCGGGTAGCCCCGCGCGCGCGATTCGCGGATCGCCGCGACGCCGGTGCCCGCGCTCACATGCATCATGTAGAGCGCGGTGCCTTCGACGTTTTCCGCCAGCCGGATGATGTGCCGGAACGCGAGATCCTCGGACAGCGCGCTGTGCACTTCGGGCATGTTCTCGAAGCCGACCCGTCCTTCCGCGATGAGCTTCTCGTACATGTGCATCACGAGATCGTCCTCCTCGGCATGGATCGCTGCCAGCCCGCCGTGCCGCGCGAGCACCTTGAAGATTTCCCAGATGTCGCCGTACCCGACTTTCCTGCCGGTGACGGACGGCCGGATGTTCGTCGTGAAGATTTTCACCGTGGGGAAGCCCGCCTGCATCGCTTCCGGCAACTCGTTCACGATGGTGGGCGGAATCTTGCCGAGCAGCGTCACGTGAAACGCGTAGTCGCAATGGCACTGCCCGCGCCACTGGCGGTCGCGGCGCGCGATTGCCTGCTCCAGCGTCTCGCCCTGATTCCAGAAGGCGAAATCAACGAGCGTGGTCGTGCCGCCGAAGAGCGCCGCCCGGCTCACCTGCGCCGAACCGGCGCTCAGCAGCGGCGGGCCGCCGTCCTTGCCCGGCTGCACCTGCCAGTCGCAATGGATGTGCGGGTCGATGCCGCCGGGAAAGACGAGCTTGCCGCCGGCGTCGATCGTCCGCGCGGCGGGCACGTCCTTCAGCGCCTCGGGCGCGGCTACCGCGGCGATGCGCTCGCCGGCGATCGCGATATCCCGGGGGCCCGCGCCCTCCGGGGTGACCGCGAGACCGCCGCGTATGATGAGATCGAGCATGCGTGTGCTCCTTTTGTCAGAGGATAGCCGGCGTCAGTGCAACGGTTCCGCCTCAGGATCGACCGTAGCGGCGCAGGGAGTTGGTCAGTTCGCGCACGCTCTGCCAGCGCTCGCAGCGCTCCGCAAGCTCTTCGATCCGGGCTACGCCTTCCGGGGTGAGCACGACCGCCGCGAGCTCCCGGAATTTCTCGCGAATCTCCGACTCCGCGAAGGGCTGCTGGAAGTCACCGCGGTGACTCTCGCGCGCGTGCGTGCTTTGCCGGCCGTCCTTCAGGGCGAGGGTCACGCGCGCGGGCCGCAGGCGCGGGGCGACGGCGCTCATCGCCGGATCCTCCCTCACGTGCACGCGATGACGCAGCGCGGCCACGGAAGGGTCGCGCAAGGCGGCGTCATCGAGCGCTGTGTAACCGGCATTACCTTTCACTACCATAACCGCCGCCGCGTGGGGCAGCGAATACTTCGATGCGAAATAATTGGGCGGATCCGGGCTGCGCATGAACGATGCGAAACGATAGGTGGCGACGTCGATGCGCTCGATGTCCTCGGGCCGGGGGCGCAGCGCGTCGAGAGCCTCGCGCAGGCAATCCAGGGCGGGATGGATGGGATTGCAGCACGCGTACTGGCGGAAATAGTTAAGCGTGATCTCCCAGCGGGTTCCAAGCTCATCGAGCAAACTGTCGGGCCTGAACCCGTCCCCCACGAGATTCGCGAGCGCTTCCTCGATGGCGTCCCCCTGCGCCTCGAATCCGGCGCAGGCGAGCTCGGGGGCGAGCGCGCAGGCGAGCCCGCTCATTCCCCCAGCGACATTGAGCGCCGTCGCCCCCGCTACGGCGCTGGTGTAGCTCGGGGTCAGCACGAGTGTCGCGGCGATGCGCATGGCGAGGCTCACCCCGGCCGCGTCCAGGCAGCGCATGCGCGCTCCCGCGGCGGCGGCGCCCACCAGTGTAGCCTGGCCGTTCTGATGCGCCAGCGGGCGCGGCGTGAAGGCGGAGCACAGACGGCCGGCGACATCGTAACCGAGAACGAAAGCGGCCATCATTTCGCGGCCGCTGCCCGATGCGGACTCGGCCACCGCCAGCGCGCCGGGCAGAATCTGGACCGCCGGCTGGCCGGTGACCAGACGCAGGCCTTCGCACAGTTCGATCGCGCGACCGGCAATGCCGTTGAGCAGCGCGGCAGTGCGCGGCTCGCTCGCGATCCAGCCCCGCGCCAGCACAGTGGCGCCGCTGCCCGCGGAGGGCAACAGCCGCGCCCGCAGCTGCCGCACCTCGGGCCGCTCGGACCCCGCGAGAATCACGCCGAGCGTATCGAGAAACACCAGCTTGGCATGCCGCTGCACGGGCCCGGGAATGTCCTCCCACCGTGTCTCCGCGGCGAACCGCGCCAGTTGCTCGATCTGCCGCCCCATCCCGGCGCCCCCGCCTCATTCGAGCTTGATGCCGGCCTCCCGAATGATGCGGGTCCACTTGGCGACCTCGTTACGGACGAATTGCTCGAACTGGGCCGCCGTGCTGCCGACCGGGGTCGCGCCCTGCTCCAGCGTGCGCTCACGGATGACTGGCGTCGCCATCGCCTTGGCGGTTTCGGCGCTCAACCGCTCGACGATCGCGGGTGGCGTGCCGGATGGCGCCATCACGCCGAACCAGCCGATCGCCTCGTAGTCCTTGAATCCCGCCTCGATCGCGGTCGGCACGCCGGGCAGCGCCGACGCGCGTTCGCGCGTCGAAACCGCGAGCGCCCGCAGCCGGCCGGCGCGGATGAGCGACAGCACGGTTTCGATCGTATTGAACGCCGTCGTGGCCTCGCCGCCCATCACGGCCACCGCCGTCGCGCCGCCGCCCTTGTACGGCACATGCGTGAGCCGGGTCTTGGTGACGATCCCGAACAGCGCGCCGGCAAGATGCATCGCGCTGCCGGCGCCGGCGGATGCATAGAGCACCTCGCCCGGCCTTGCCCGCGCGAGCCTGACGAAGTCGTTCAGGTCCCTCGCGGGAAAGGACGGAATCACGACGATGACGTGCGGCACCTGCACGACCTGCGAGACGCGCGCGAAGTCCTTGATCGAATCGTAGCGGAGCTTCGGGTAGAGGCCGGGGCTGAAGGAGAAGGAAGCCGAAGTCATGAGGAACGTGTAGCCGTCGGCCGGCGACCGGGCAACATGCTCGGTGCCCAGCGTGGAGCCGGCGCCCGGGCGGTTTTCGACGATGAATTGCTGGCCCAACGTTTGGGAGAGCTGTTGCGCCAGCAGGCGGGCGAAAATGTCGGTGCCGCCCCCGGGACCGAACGGCGTGACGATGCGCACTGTCTTTCCCGGCCACCTTTGCGCCGACGCGTCATCGATCCCGGCGACAGACAGAAGTGCGGCCGCAGCCGCCGCGCCTGCCAGCGCACGAACCGCCATGGCGGGATATCGCTCCGATTTCATGGTACCCCCTCCGTCAATCCGCCACGTGCTCCAGTTGTTGGAGTGTCTGGAATCTGTCTTTCATTCGATTCGGATCCGGGCCGCACGCGCGACTTCACCCCAGCGTTTGATTTCGCTCCCAATGTGTAAGCCGAACTCCTTCGGAGTCCCTCCGATGATCTCGACTGAGGACGCCGCGAAGCGCTCGCGCAGGTCCGGCTGCCGCAGCGCCTTGTTGATTGCTGCATTCAAGCGGCTGATGATGTCCCGCGGCGTGCTTTTGGGCGCAAGCATGCCGTACCACAGGCCCGCTTCCATGCCTTGGTAGCCCTGCTCGGCGAACGTGGGCACGTCGGGCAACTGTGCAAGCCGCTTCGCGTTCGCGGCGGCGAGCGCCCGCAGCCTGCCTGCCTTCACGTGGCCGAGGAATGGCGGCGGGCCGTCAATCATGAAATGAACTTGTCCGGCGACCACCTCAGGCACCGCCGCCCCCGTGCCCTTATAGGGCACGTGCAGCAGGTCAACACCCGCCTTGAGCTTGAACAGTTCGGCGGCGAGGTGAGGGGGACTGCCGTTTCCGGCGGTGGCGTAGCGGTACTTGCCGGGGCTGGCCTTGAGCAACGTAACGACGTCCTTGAGGGTGGTTCCAGGCACCGACACATGGACAAACATGACCAGCGGGATGCTTACCATCAATGCGATTGGCTCGAAGCTCTTGATGGGATCGTACGGCAGCTTCTGATAGAGATTGGGCCCGATGCCGTGGGTCGTCATGGTCGCCTCCAGCAGCGTGTAACCGTCGGGCGCGGCCCGCGCCGCCAGTTCGCTGCCGATGATTCCAGACGCTCCGCTGCGATTGTCCACCACCACCGATTGTCCGAGTATTTCAGACATTTTCTGCCCGACGGTGCGCGCGGTGATGTCGGCGGAGCCGCCGGGCGCGAAGCCCACGATCACGCGGATTGGCTTGGACGGGAAGGACGGATTATCGGCGGCCCCGGCCGGGAACACCGCAGGAAGAAGGGCCACTGCGGCAACGGCACCCAGCAATCGCTGGCGCGCCGTGATAAACGATCGGGTGCCAAGATGCGCGATCGGAGCCCGGGTCATCGGTTTTTCTCCTCGGCTATTGGCTTGGGGGTGGGATACCGCCCGAACATTATAGTCCGCTTCACACTCGACCTCCTGGCACGATTACTTTCGGCCGCGATTCAATGTGCGCACTGATGTCGCCGGGCCGTGTAACCCGGATCATATCGCGCTGGCCCGGGATTTATTTGACGGCGCGGCTGAACCGGCGCCTGCGGCGGGCTTCAGCTCGACCTCGAGCCCCTCTTCCTGGTATGCGCCGAGCGCGCAGGCCGCGTAGAACGGCGCGTAGAAGACCGCGCGAAAATTCTCGATGAGGACGATCGGCACGCCGGCGATTCTCATTCCCGCCGCGTGGGCCGGCGCGTCTTCGGCGCCGGCGTGCTGCGCGCACCGGAGCGGGCGTTGATTTCGGGCTCCCAGCCCGTCTCCGGAAAGATCTCGGAAACGAAATCGGCGAACGCCCGGACTTTCGCCGTCAGGTAGCGGTTGCTGGGATAGACCACCTTGAGCGGGGGCGCGAGCGCGACCCAGTCCCGGAGAATCGGCCGCAGGCCGCCGGCCCATTGCGGCAGGATCACGAGCGCGTCGGGCACCTGCGCGATGCCGATGCCGTTCAGGGCGGCCGCGGCGGCGGCCTCGAGCGAGGTCACGCCGAGATTGCCGCGCGGAGTGAAGGCAATGCGCTCCTCGCCTTTCTGGAAGCGCCAGTCGACGGTGCGGCCGGTCGAGGGCGAAATGAAGCGCACGCAGTTGTGGCGCTCGAGATCGGCCACGCTCTGCGGCGTGCCGCGGGCCGCCAGATAATCGGGCGAGGCGCACGTCACCAGGCGCACGCTGGTAACCTGGCGCGCAACGAGCGTCGAATCGCCGGGAATCTCGACGCCGCGCACCGCGCAGTCGATGCCTTCCTCGACCAGGTTCACCGCGCGATCGGTCAGCGCCACCTCGACGGTCAGGTCCGGGTAGCGCGCGAGAAAGCGCGGCAGCGTGGAGAAAAAGATGAGGTGCACGAACGAATGCGGAGTGCTGACCCGCAGCAACCCGCGCGGAGAGGTACGGGCGCTGGAAAGGAGGTCCTCGGTTTCGGCGATGTCGCCCAGGATGCGCACGCAGCGCTCGTAGAAGGTGCGGCCGTCATCGGTGAGGCGGAGCCGGCGCGTCGTGCGGTGCAACAGCCGCGCGCCGAGCCGCTTCTCGAGCTGCGCGACGGCAGTCGTGGCGGTGGGCCGGGAGATCTCGAGGCTGTCTGCGGCGCGGGCGAACGAGCCGTGCTCCACGACGCGGGCGAAGGCGCGCATGCAGAAATAGTAGTCCATGGGGATTGTTCATAATCTGTAAACAATCAATTTGCTCCAGCCGTGTTTATTTTGCAAGCGGCAATCAATAAAGTGCCGCTCCGTTGCATGCTCATACTCAACCTGAGAGGAGACTCACCATGACTGCTGCTAGGAAAATCATCGCCGTACTGGGCGCGACCGGCGCGCAGGGCGGCGGACTCGTCCGCGCCATCCTCGCCGACCCGCGCGGCGGCTTCGCAGTGCGCGCGATCACGAGAGACGTCAATTCGGACAAGGCGAACGCGCTGGCGAAGCTCGGCGCCGAGGTCGTCGCCGCCGATGTCGACGACGCGAAGAGCCTGGAGCGCGCGTTCGCGGGCGCCCACGGCGCCTTCTGCGTCACGTTCTTCTGGGACCACTTCTCGCCGGAACGGGAAAAGGAGCAGGCGCGCAACATGGCGCAGGCCGCCCGCCGCGCCGGGGTCAAGCACGTCATCTGGTCCACGCTCGAGGATACCCGCCGCTGGGTGCCGCTCACAGATGAGCGCCTGCCGACGCTTCAGAAGCGCTACAAGGTGCCGCATTTCGATGCGAAGGGCGAGGCCGATCGCCTGTTCACCGAGGCGGGTGTTCCGACCACTTTTCTCCTGACCTCGTTCTACTGGGACAACCTGATTCACTTCGGGATGGGCCCGAAGCCCGGCGCCGACGGCAAGCTCGCGTTCACCCTGCCCATGGACGACAAGAAGCTTCCCGGGATCGCCGCCGAGGACATCGGCAAGTGCGCCTACGGCATCTTCAAGCGCGGGGCCGAGTTCATCGGGAGGACCGTCGGCATCGCGGGCGAGCACCTCGACGGGAAAGAGATGGCGGCCGCGCTCACGCGCGCCCTGGGCACGCCCGTCGTTCATGACGCGATGGCGCCCGCGACCTACCGCGCCCTTGGTTTCCCCGGCGCAGATGATCTCGGGAACATGTTCCAATTCAATCGGGATTTCAACGCGGAGTTCCGCGCGGCGCGCAGCGTGGAGTTTTCGCGTTCACTCAACCCCGCGCTGCAGACCTTCGAGCGCTGGCTGGCGGCCAATGCGAAGCGCATTCCCCTGCCCGAGCCGGCCACGGCGGGGCGGTAAGTGGGGCCGATGGCCGGCGAACGCTGTCGTAGTCGCTAGAGCTTGATCGGCAGCGATCGCATCCGCTTCGCGGTGGCGGAAAAGATGGCGTTCGCCACCGCGGGCGCGATGGGCGGGACGCCAGGCTCGCCCACGCCGGTCGGCTTCGCGCTCGATGCCACGATGTGCACCTCGACATGCGGCATCTCGTTGATGCGCAGCGGCGCATAGTCGTGGAAATTCGACTGCTCGACGATGCCGTCCTTGAGCGTGATCGCGCCGTGCAGCGCTGCCGTCAGCCCGAAGGCGATGCCGCTTTCCATCTGCGCGCGGATCACCGACGGGTTCACCGCCACGCCGCAGTCGACAGCGCACACCACGCGGTCGATCTGCAGCCGCCCGTCCCACACCGATACCTCGGCGACCTGCGCGACGAACGTATTGAACGACTCATGTACGGCAATGCCACGGCCGCGCCGCGCGCCCGTCGCCTGCGCGAGCGGCTTGCCCCAGCCGGACTTCTGCGCGGCGAGCTCCAGCACCCCCCTGTGGCGCGGGTGCTTGGCGAGCAGCGAGCGGCGAAACTCGTACGGGTCCTTGCCGCTTGCCGCGGCGAGCTCATCGAGGAAGGTCTCGGTGGAAAAAGCGGTGTGGCTCGAGCCCACGGAGCGCCACCACTGGACCGGGACGCCGATCTTCGGCGAATGCAGCTCGACGCTCAGATTGGGGATGGCGTAGGGGAGGGTGCTCGCGCCTTCGACCGAGGTGACGTCGATGCCGCCCTTGACCAGCGCGCTCTCGAACGCGGTGCCGGTGAGGATGGATTGCCCGACGATGCGGTGATGCCAGGCGGCGATCCGGCCCTGCGCGTCGAGCCCCGCCTTGAGCACGTGATAATTCATGGGGCGGTAATAGCCCGCCTGCATGTCGTCCTCGCGCGTCCACACAAGCTTCACCGGCGCGCGCCCCTTGATCGCCTTGGCGATCTCCGCCGCCTCGAGCAGGTAATCGGAGTGGGGATTGGCGCGGCGGCCGAAGCTGCCGCCGGCGTAGAGCATGTTGAGGCTCACCTGCTCGGGCTTCAGCCCCACCACGCGCGCGATGGCCGCCTGATCCACGGTCTGGAACTGCTCGCCGTTCCACACCTCGCAGGACTTCGGGCCGAGCCGCACCACGCAGTTCATCGGCTCCATCGCCGCGTGCGCGAGATAGGGAAACTCGTACGCGGCCTCCACGACCTTCGCAGCGCCGGCAAGCGCGCCGGTGATATCGCCTTCCCTGCGCGCGGAGAGCCCCAGCGTGGCCGCGAGCTTCCGGTACTCGGCCATGATCTGGGCCGAGCCAAGCCTGAAGGCGGCCGTCTGGTCCCATTCGACGACGAGAGCGTCGCGGCCTGACTTGGCCGTCCAGAAGTCGGGCGCCAGCACGGCCACGCCCTGCGGGATCGCCACGACGTCGGTGACGCCTTTCACTGCCTTTGCGGCTGCCGCGCTGAAGGATTTCACCTTGGCGCCGAAGCGCGGCGGATGCGCGACGACCGCGGTGAGCATGCCGGGAAGCTTCACGTCCTGCGTGAAGGTCGCGGTGCCGGTGGATTTCGCGATGCTGTCCGTGCGCGGCACGCGTCTGCCGACATAGACGAAATTCTTCGGGTCCTTGAGCTTGATGTTTCCCGGCACCAGCTGCTTCGCCGCGTCCGCGGCGAGCTGCCCGAAGCTTGCCTTGCGCCCCGAGGCCTTGTGCATCACCGTGCCGCGGCTCACCGTGATCGTGGCGGGTGGCACGCGCCAGCGCTGCGCGGCGGCGGCGACGAGCATCGCGCGCGCCGTGGCACCGGCCGTGCGCAATTGCTCCCAGGAATTCGCGATCGCGGTGCTGCCGCCCGTGCCCTGCGACGGTCCCCAGAAGAGATTGTTGTAACGGCTGGCATCAGCGGGTGCTCCCTCGACGCGGATCTGGCCCCAGTCGGCGTCGAGCTCCTCGGCGACGAGCGTGGGCAGCCCCGTATAGGTGCCCTGGCCCATCTCCAGGTGCTTGACGACGACGGTCACCCGGTTGTCGGCGCCGATGCGGATGAAGGCGTTCGGCTCGAACGTGCCGCGGGCGACGGCCTTGCCGCCCGCCCGACCCGGGCCGGCCTGGGCGAACGCTGCGGGCGCCGCGATGCCGAGCGTGAGGCCCGCGCTGGCCTTGAGGAAATCGCGCCGGCACAAGTTGACGATGTCGAATGTCTCCATGCGCCCTCCTAGGCAAGCGCCTTGGCCGCGCGCTTGATGGCGGCGCGGATCGCGTTGTAGGTGCCGCAGCGGCAGACGATGCCGGTCATCGCGGCGTCGATGTCCGCATCGCTCGGATTCTTATTCGCCGCGAGGAGGGCCACCGCGGACATGATCTGCCCCGACTGGCAGTAGCCGCACTGCGGGACGTCGAGCGCAATCCAGGCGGCCTGCACCGCCTTGCCGATGCCGCCCGCGCCGATGCCCTCGATCGTCGTGATCGCCTTGCCGCCTGCGGCGCTCACCGGCGTCGTGCACGAGCGAATGGCTGCGCCGTCGAGGTGGACGGTGCAGGCGCCGCACAGCGCCAGTCCGCAGCCGTACTTGGTGCCGGTCAGGTTGAGATGGTCGCGCAGCACCCACAGGAGGGGGGTGCCGGGGTCGACGTCCACCTGCGTCTTCCTGCCGTTCACGTCGAGGGAAATCATCGCGGAGCGCCTTTCGGAGAATCGGGACGGGAATCGATACGACCTGAAGTATGGCGCCAAAGACCGGCTGCCACAATTGGGCAAGCCCGATTGCAGCGGGCGCTACGCCCGCCCATCCCGCGTCACTCCAGTACGCCGGTGGCGACGATGCTCGTTGGGGTGAGGCCGGCGGCGAACGGACCCCCCGCGATCGGCATGAGGGCCCCGGTGGTCGCGTCGAGGGCATAGGCGGAAATGCTGTTGTTGTTGAGGCCGGAATTGACGGCGTAGGCGAACCTTCCGCTGATGTCCACGGTGACCGACCGCGGTTGCAGGCCTGCGAGGAATGGGCTCCCGGGCACTGCCGTCAGCGCACCGGTGGCGGCGGTGATCGCGTAGGCGGAGATGCTGTTGGAACCGCTGTTCGCCACATAGGCAAACCGTCCGCTCGGATCGACCGTCACCGACCAGGGTGTCGATCCCGTGGCGAATGGGCTGCCGGCCAGGAGGGTCAAGGCGCCCGTGGCGGGGTGGATCGAATACGCCGATACGCCAGCGCCGCCGGCGACGTGCGTCACGTAAGCGAAGCGCCCGTTCGGGTCCACCGTCACCGACTGCGGAGACTGGCCGGTCGCGACTGCGGCGCCTATCGACGTAAGGGTGCCCCCGGTTACGTTCCGGCTCGTGTCGATCCGGTAGGCCGAAACGCTGTTTCCCTGAAAATTTGCGACGTACACGAACCGCCCGCTCGGGTCCACCGCCACGGACACGGGTTGGCTTCCCGCGGCATAGGGGGTAGCGAGACTATTGAGGGCCCCGGTGCTCGGGTCGATCGCGTAGGCTGAGACGTTGTTCGAGCCGATGTTCGCCGTGTAGACGAACCTGCCGCCCGGGTCGACCGCAATGGACTGCGGCCCGGCCCCGGCGGCCGGGCCGGCGAACGGGCTCCCCATCAACGGCGCGAGGGCACCGGTGCCGGGGTCGATTGCGTAACCCGAGATGTTGCTGGAATTGGCGTTCGCGACGTAGACGAATCGTCCCGTCGGATCGGCGGCGACCGATAGCGGCGTGTTCTCCGTGAGGCTGTTGCCCGCCGGCGCCAGAGCGCCCGTGGACGCGTTGATCGTATACGCGGAAACCGAGTTGCCCGCGCTGTTCGCCGCATAGGCGAATGCGGGTCGGAAGACGACCGGCGCCGTTCCCTTGCTCACGGCGATGGATCTCGGAAGCGATTGCGTGCTGACGGTTGCGGAAATCGCCAGCGGCGTAAGCGCGCCAGTCGCGCTGTTCAGCCGGTACAGGGAGACGTCGTTCGAGCCGACATTCGTCACGTAGACGAACTGGCCGCTCGGATCCACGGTAACGGCGCGTGGGCTGCTGCCCGCCGGGTACGGGCTCCCCGCCACCGGCATCAGCACCCCGCTCGCCGCGTCGATCGTGTACGCGGAAACCGTCCCCGACAGTTCGTTCGTCGCGAATGCGAATTTCCCGTTCTCGTCCACTGCGACACTGCTTGCGCCGCTGCCGGCCGGGAACGGGCTTCCCCCGACCTCCATCAGCGCCCCGGTGGCCGCGTCGATCCGGAACACGGAAACGCTGTTCGAGGGGGCGGCATTTGCCGCCAGGAGGAACCGCCCACCCGGCTCGACCCACGCCGACTGGAGACCGGGCGCCGCGGCGAACGGGCTGTTTGGCAGTTCGGTCAGATTGCCGGTGCTGATGTCTATGGAGTACGCCGAGAGGGTCTGGACGGGGCCGTTGTTTGCCGCCACGTAGACGAAGCGTCCGGCCGGATCCACCGTCACGGAAAGCGGATTGGCGCCGGTCATGGACGGGCTCCCCGGCGCCGGTGTCAGGACTCCGGTGGCCGCGTTGATCGTGTAGCCGGAAATCGTATTGGAAAGCTGATTCACCGCGTAGGCAACGCGCCCGTCCGCGTCGACGTCCACGGAAACCGGAGAATTTCCGCCGGTGGCGAACGGACTGCCCGCAACGGCGGTCAGCGCCCCGCTCGTGGGGTTGATCGTATAGGCCGCGATCGTGCCCGGATTGACGTTGCTTGCCGCGAACAGGAACCGCCCGTCGGCGTCCATCGCGACCGACGCGGCTCCCGGGATGCCGGGGACATAGCCGCGGTGCCGCAGCTGCCCGCTGGCGGCGTCCACGACATAGACCGAGAGCGAACTCTCCTGGCCGTTGGCGACGTAGGCAAAGCGCGGCGCCGTCACCGGGGGCGACGGCGGTACGGGCGGCCCCGGTCCACCGCCTCCGCCTCCGCCTCCACCTCCGCCTCCGCCGCTGCACCCGGCAACGGCGAGACAGGCGAGGAGCACCGATGTCCCGAGAAGACGGTGATTCATTCCGATCCCGATCCGGAGCGCATGATAGTCTCCCAGAGCCTCGGCCAACGAAGGGGAGAAGATAGCTCATGAGAACTATAGACATCCATGCCCACGTCGTTCCCGAATCACTGTGGAAGGCGATCGACGCCAAGAAAGACTGGCACGGCTTTCGCCACGAGCCGGGCGAGGGCATGGGGGGAATGGTCGGAGGCGGCATGCGCACGGCCTTCACCTCGCCCAAGCTGCGCTACACGGTGGAGGAACGCCTGAAGGACATGGACGCGCAGAAAGTGGACGTGCAGGTGCTCTCCATCCACACGCCGTTCGTCGGCTATCACTTGGAGGCGGCCCAGGGACTCGCGCTCGCACGCGAAGTGAACGACGAGATCGGCGCGACGGTCCGGGGAAACGCCGGGCGCCTGGCGGGGCTTGCCACGCTGCCCGTGCAGGACGTGAAGTCCGCGATCGGCGAGCTCGAGCGCGCGGTGACGAAGCTGGGGCTGAAGGGCGCCTCCCTCGACACGCAGGTGAACGGCGAGCAGTGGGACGAGCCCAAGTTCCTTCCCTTCTTCAAGACCGCCGAGCAGATGGGGGCGGTGCTGTTCTACCATCCGCAGCCGCAGAACAACTTTCTCATGCAGCGGATCAAGCGCCACGGGCTCTCCAACAGCCTCGGCGTGATCCTCGACGACGCGATCGTGATCGGGGTGCTGATCTGCGGCGGCGTGCTGGAAAAGTGCCCGGATCTCAAGGTCTGCATCGCGCACGGCGGCGGGCCCGCGTGCTTCGCAATGGGGCGGCTCGACCGCAACTGGCACGAGCGGCCGGCGACGCGCAGCACGCCGCAGCCGCCGGGCGCCTACCAGAAGCGGCTCTACTACGACACCGTGGTCCCGAGCGAGGAGGCGCTGCGCTTCCTGATCGACCGGGTGGGCGTCGACCGGGTAGTGCTCGGCAGCGACTGGCCGTTCGTGCTGTGGCGTCCGTCGCCGGTCGCGTGGGTGCAGGGCTTGAAGTCGCTCACGCCGGAGGAGAAGGAGAAGATCCTCTGGAAGAACCTCGCGACGCTGCTCGATATCCCGTAACCCTCCCACCACCCCGCTTGCTTTTCAGTCACCCCTCCTCCGGCAGGAGGGGATCGAAGGAGGGGAGCCGGGGACAGCCTCCTCGGTTGTCCCCCCCGGGCTTCGATCAATTGATGGCGAAGCAGTAGAAGAATCCGTCGCCACCGGTGCCCTGCAGCGCCTTCTGCGTGCAGCCTCCGCGCGAGGGGTGCGCGGAGTTCCAGGAGGTCGCCCACGCGTGGGTCACGGGACCCGAGCGGTCGTGATGACCGACCATGACCGCGCCGTCGGCACCGCTCTTCGTCCAGTTGCCGCACGTCATGTCTCCAAACGGAGGAGAGGGCGGAAAGGCCGTGCCGTCCGGCCGCGAGCCGGTCAGGATGTCGTGCTTGTTCGGCTTCTCGGTGCGGCCGTTGACCATTCGCCCCCGCTCGTCCACTGCCGTTTCCTTGGTCACGTTGTTGCGGGCCGAGTGCAGCTCCTCGATGTTCCTCGCGATCATGACGCCCTTGGCGTTGTACCAGGGGCCGGCACCGATGCGGTCGCGCGCATGGATCGCTTTCGGGTCGGCCAACCCTCCCGTTGCCTGCGTGCTGAGATAGGCGCGCCAGGTCTTTCCGCCCGCGCCCGCCGCCTGGGCAAGCGACTGGCAGTGTCCGTCGGCGCCGGCGAGGCCACCGAGGTCGGCTCCCTTGCCCGAGCCGACGCTGGTGACGAAAAAGCTCATCGAGTTCGATCCCGGCTGCATGTCGGCGCAGGCGCCGAGCGCGAGGGCCGCGCAGCCAACGAGGGAAATGCCGATCGTGCGGGTTTTCATTTACATCCTCCTGTCGAGAAAATGGTCGGAAAATCTGGTTTTCGGCGCTGTCACGCGTCGAAGCGAAGAACCCAACCGGCTCCGCCCCTCGGCGACCTCCTCGGCCTCAATCGGCGTTAACAGCCGCGCGGCGGAAAATGTTCCCGAGGGCGCAGCCTGGGAGCGGGGTGGCGGTCAACCATCGCCGGTCGCGTGGGTGGGACGGCCGGACGCCGGCCACGCGTCGCCAGCTTGGGGCGCTATTCGAGCACGATGCCCGCGTCGCGGATGAACTTGCCCCAGCGCGCCCGGTCCTCGCGCAGGAATTTTGCGAAGGACTCGCGCGAGGGGCTGCCACCCGGCTCGATGCCGGCGTAGTTCTGGCGCTTCCTCACTCCCGGCGCCAGCATCGCCTTGTTGATCTCGGTGAACAGACGGTCGGCGATCCGCGCCGGCGTCCTGGCCGGCGCGAAGATGCCGTTCCAGTTGCTGATGTCGAAGCCGGGGAGCGTCTCCGCGATCGGTGGCAGATCGGGCAGCAGCGGCTGGCGGTGCGCCGTGGTGACTGCGAGCGCCCGCAGCTTTCCCGAGTTCAGGTGCGGCACGGCCACAACGTAGGTCGAGAACATGACCTGGAGATCGCCCGACACGAGGTCGATCAGCGCCGGGCCGCCCCCCTTGTAGGGCACGTGCGTCATGCGCACGCCGGCGAGCCGCTGAAACTGGACTCCGGCGAGATGGTCGAGCTGGCCGGGCCCGGAGCTGCCGAAGCGGGTCTCGCCCGCGCGCTGCTTCGTTACCTCCATGAACTGCCTCGGGCTGCGCACCCCGCTCGCGGGATTGACCACCATCACGTTGATGATCTCGGCCGCGCGCGTGATCGGCAGAAAATCCCGCTCCGCGTCGTACGGCAGCCTCTTGTAGAGCCAGGGACTGATCGCAAGCGGGCCCACGCCGCCGACCAGCAGCGTGTAGCCGTCGGGCTCGGCCTTGGCGAGGAGATCGGTCGCCAGACGCCCGGCCGCGCCCGGGCGGTTGTCGATGACGATCGTCTGGCCGAGCTGCGCGGCGAGCGGCTCGGCGATGGTGCGTCCGATGGTGTCCGCGGCTCCGGCCGCCGGGAACGGGATGAGCACGCGGATCGGGCGCGCGGGGTATTTCTGCTGCGCCCACGCCGGCAGCGCCCCGGCAGCGATCGCGATGAGCAGCGCGGCACGAAGCCATATCGGTCTCTTCATGGTCATCTCCTCCGGTCAGGCCCGGGCTTTGGCCCGGGGGTGAAGCACGATCTTGTGCGCTTCCACGGTGCGCGCTTCGAGCAGCCTCAACGCGTCTTCGGCCTGCTCGAGCGGGAAGCGATGGCTGATGTAGCGGTCCGGATCCACGCGACCGCTCGCGATCAGATCGAGGCAGGCGGGAAACGCCCGGAAATTGCCGCGCGAGAAGTTGAGGTCGATCTCGCGGTCCTTGAGATATGCGATCGGGATCGTTGCCCGGTTCTCGGGAAACGTTCCCACGACGGTAATCTGCCCGCCGCGCTTCACCATGGCGGCGGCGTCCGCCACGGTGCGCTCCTGGAAGCCGCCGACGCACTCGACCACCTTGTCGAAGCCTAGCCCGCCGGTTGCGGCCAGCGCGTGGGCGCCCAGCTCGCCGGCATCGGGATTCATGGTGTGCGGGATGCCGAGACGGCGCGCGAGCGCGAGGCGGTAGTCGAGCAGGTCGAGTATCGTCACTTCGGCGCCCATCGAGCGCGCGATGAGCGCGGCGCCGAGACCGATCGGCCCCGCGCCGATCACCGCAACGCGCTCTCCAGGCCGCGGCTTCACGCGGTCGGCGACGGCGTGATAGCTGATGCCCAGCACCTGGACGGCGGAGGCCTGGTCGTAGCTGACGTTCCCGGGCAGCCGGTGCAGGTTGAAGTCGGGCACCGCCGCGTACTCGGCGTACGCCCCGTCACGGTCGAAGCCCATCGTCTGCAGCCGTTCGCAGATATTGCCGCGGCCCTCGCGGCAGGGTCCGCACTGACCGCAAGCGAAATCGATGTCGCAGCAGACGCGATCCCCGGCGCGGAAGCCCTTTACCGCGCTCCCGAGCGCGACGATCTCGCCGGCGAACTCGTGGCCGAGCACGCGCGGGAAGGTGAGCCGCGGGTGCTTGCCATGGTAGGCGTGCAGGTCCGAGCCGCAGATCGAGCACGCGCGGACCTCGACCACCGCCTCGTTGGGCGCCGGCGCGGGATCCGGGACGGTTTCCCGGCGCAGATCCCGCCCGCCGTGCAGCACCATCGCCTTCACGCCGGGCGCCTGCTGTCAGCGTGCGCTGGCGGGTAGCCGCCGCGTGTCGATCCGGGTCGGACCAGCACAAGTGTCGATCCGGGTCGGACCAGCACAAGTATCCGCTCCGTCACGATATTCCAATGAGAAAAGTCTGCAATCGAATCATAGAACGTCATTCTTGATATCGAAACTGGCGATTTCAGCTTCCGGGTTTCCTGCGCCGGACCTTCTAAAGGTTTCTCCAGCGCCGCGAATTTGCCTGCGGAAATGGCGTTCTAAGGCCCCTTAGGGCCGATAATTGATCGGCTTGTTGATTGAGAACAGGAGGTTGTACTGGTCCGACCCCACTAAGCTGTGTCAGCCGAGGGTGAAATCGAGGTACATCATCCCGAGAAACCCCGTGAAGAGCATTGCTGTCGCCATGCCTTCGCGGCCGACGCGGTGCGTCTCGGGGATGATCTCCTCGCTAATCACGTAGAGCATCGCACCGGCGGAAAAACCGAGCCCCCACGGCAGGATGCCGCTCGCGAGCGCGATGGCGCCGGCACCGAGCACCGCGCCGACCGGCTCGACCACGCCGCTCAGCACGCCGACCGCGATCGCGGTACCGCGCGAATAGTTCTGCGAGAGCAATGCTGCGGCGACCGCCAGGCCCTCGGGGGCGTTCTGCAACCCGATTCCGAGCGCGACGCCGAGGGCGCTGCGCACGTCGCCCGAGGCGGCGGCGACGCCGGTCGCCATGCCTTCCGGCAGGTTGTGGATGGTGATTGCGAGCACGAACAGCCACACGCGCCGCAACCGGTCGCAGCCCTCGCCCTCGCAGCCTTTGATGAAGTGCTCGTGCGGGACATAGCGGTGGATCGCCCACAGCACGGCGGCGCCGGCCGCGACCGCGAGCCCCATTGCAAGTCCCGCTGCCGGTTTCGAGCCCGAGGTCGTCTCCGCGAGCTCGAGCCCGGGCAGGAGCAGCGAGAAGATGCTCGCCGCGAGCATGACCCCGGCGGCGAAGCTCAGAAGCGCGGCGCTGCGCTTCTCGGCGAGCTGCCCGAACGCCAGCACCGAGAGCGTGCCGACCCCGGTCAGCACGATGCCGGCCAGCACGCTCAGCGTCAGCGCCGCGAGGACCGGCGAAGCCGTCAGCCAGGCCTGCACTGCGGCATGAAAACCTTCACTACCCATGCGACACTATGGCGCCCGTTCGCCGCCGTGGAGCCCCTACGGCCCGATACGCGAGTATAGACAATTGCCTGGGAAGGGAGTCGATGAATCCTTCAACACCAAAGTCCTCCGAAAAATCGGACCCGCGGCGCTTCAAGCTGATTCCACCTGAACAGTTGACGCCGGAGCAGAAGAAAGTCGCCGATGCGATCCGCTCGGGACCGCGCGCCGCGGTGAAGAACTCGTCGGCCGCCCGGCCGGGGCCGCTTGGCGGGCCGTTCAACGTCTGGCTGCGCAGCCCGGACGTCGGCAACATCATCCAGAGCCTGGGCGCGGAGATCCGCTTCAAGAGCTCGCTGCCGACGAAGCTGAACGAGCTTGCGGTCATCGTGACGGCGCGCCACTGGAGCTGCCAGTACGAGTGGCACGCGCATCACCGCCTCGCGCTGGAGGCGGGGCTCGATCCCGCGATCGGCGAGGACATCGCGCAGGGGCGGCGGCCGGCGAAGATGGATGCGGACGAGCGACTCGTCTACGACTTCTCCCGCGAGCTGCACGAGACGCAGGGGGTGAACGATGCCACATTCAGGGCCGCGCGCGACCGCTTCGGCGAGCGCGGCGTCGTGGATTTGATCGCCGTGAACGGGTTCTACGGACTGGTGTCGATGGCGCTCAACGTGGACCGCACGCCATTGCCGGAGGGCGTGAAGCCGCCGCTGCCGCCGCTGGCGAAGGGATGAGGCGTGAAGGCTGAGGGATGAAGGATGAGGGCCGCAGGGGGCTGCTAGAATCTCACGGTCCCATACCGCCAGCCGAGGAGCTCCCCCGATGAAGCTGATGCTGTACTACGCCCCGCTGACCTGCGCGCTGGTGCCGTTCGTGACGCTCACCGAGGCGGGCGCCGAGTTTGACGTGCGTCCCATCAACACGCGCAACGGCGACAACCGCAAGCCGGAATTCCTGCGGCTGAATCCCAAGCACAAGGTGCCCGTTCTCGTCATCGACGGCGAGCCGTTGACGGAGAACATCGCCATCCAGATCTGGATTCACCGCCAGTTTCCCGCGGCGAAGCTGCTGCCGGCGGACCCGAAGGAGGAAATCAAGGCGATCTCGCTCATGGGCTTCTGCGGCTCGGGCATCCATCCGCATCTCACGCCCAACGCGCGTCCCCAGAACTACTGCGACCTCCCGGGCTCGGAGGAAAGCGTCAAGCGGGTCGCCAACAAGCTTCTGTTCGAGGACATGAAGGTCATGGACGACATCCTCGCCGGCCGCGAGTGGTTCTTCGGGCACTTCACCGCGTGCGACGCCTACTTCTTCTGGTGCTTCCGCCGCGCCGTCTCGTTCAAGCTCGACCTCTCGGGGTTCGGGAACTGCATGGCGCACTTCGAGCGCATGCATGAGCGCCCCAGCGTGCAGCGGGTGATCGCCTACGAGAAGCAGGTGCAAGAGGCCTTCGCCAGGGCGGCGTGATCGGAGGCGAGCGATGCGCGCACGCAACATGACCTTCTGCACGCTCGCCGGGCGCGGCGGCGGCGCGCTTGGCCTCAGGACGGAGCGGGGCATCCTGGACGTGGCCAGGGCGTCCGCGTTGTTCCACATCCAGTCGCCGACGGACATTCACGCCGTGATCGAAGGGGCCGACTGCGCGCCGCTCCTGAAGCTCGCGGAAAAGGCGCTGGTCGATAAGCGCGGCAGGAGCGTGCTCATTCCGGAATCACGCGCGCGATTCGCTCCCGCCGTTCCGCGCCCGGGCAAGATCATCTGCGTCGGGCTCAACTACCGCCGGCACGCGCAGGAGACGGGCAACCCGATTCCGCCGGTTCCAATTCTATTCAGCAAGTACCACAACACCCTCGTCGGGCATCGCGGCAGAATCCCGTTGCCGACGAAGGTGTCCTCGCAGTTCGACTACGAGGTGGAACTGGTGCTCGTCATCGGCCGCAAGTCGCGCGACGTGCCGGAGGACAAGGCGCTGTCGCACGTCTTCGGTTACGCCACCGGGAACGATTTCTCGGCGCGCGACCTGATGCGGGTCACGAGCCAGCTCATGCTCGGCAAGACCTGCGACGGGTTCGCGCCGCTCGGCCCCTGGATCGTCACTGCGGACCAGATCGCGGAACCGCAGAATCTCAGGATCACCACGTACGTGAACGGCGAGAAGCGCCAGGACTCGAACACCTCCGACATGATCTTCAATTGCGCGCAGATCGTGAGCTATTGCTCACGCCACATGACGCTTCTCCCCGGCGACATCATCTACACCGGGACGCCGCAGGGCGTGATCCTGGGCTATCCGCCCGGGAAGCAGGTCTGGCTCAAGGCCGGCGACAAGGTCGTCACCGAGGTCGAGAAATGCGGCGCGCTCGAGGTGACGCTCGCATGACGAGCGCAAGCCCACGCACGCGGGTAGCCGGAGCGCAGGGAGCACGGTTCGAGCTCGTGCCGGTGGACGCCGCGCTGGGCGCGGAGGTGCGCGGCCTCGACCTGAGGATGCTCGATGACGCGGCGTTCCAGGCGCTGCATGTGGCGTGGCTGCACCACGTCGTGCTGGTCTTCCGGGGCCAGAGCCTCACCGCCGGGGATCTCGTCAACCTGGTGCGGCGTTTCGGCACGCCGGTGACCTCGTCCAATCTTCACAAGCGCAAGCTCGAGGAGCGAGCCGGCATGCGCCTGCTCAACCTTCCGCCCGAGGTGACGGTCGTCTCCAACGTGCGCGAGCGCGGCGAGGCAATCGGCATCCTCGGCGACAGTGAAGTCGTGTGGCATGCGGATTTCTCGTTCAAGGAGCGGCCGACCGCGGCGCGGATGCTGGTCGCGATGGAAGTGCCCGCGCGCGAGGAGGGCGGCAACACGTTCTTCCTGAACTGCTTCGCCGCGTATGACGCGTTGCCTGACGACTTGAAGCACCGCGTGTCCGGGATGACCATCAAGCAGGCGGACATCGTGGACACAGCGATGAAGGTCCGCCCCGGCATGTCCCTCGACATGGACATCCGCGCGGTGCCCGGGCCGAGCCATCCCGTCATCTCGACGCATCCCGAGACGGGGCACAACATGCTCTTCCTCGGCCGGCGTCATGGCGCCTACGTGAATGGTCTCCCGCTAGAGGAATCGGAAGCGCTGCTCGACCGGCTGTGGGCGCACGCCACGCAACCGCGGTTCTGGTACGAGCACAAGTGGTCCACGGGCGACGTGGTGGTGTGGGACAACCGCGCGGCGCTTCACCGGCGCGACGCATTTGACGCGACGAGCCGGCGCGTCCTCTACGCTGCGCAGGTGGAGGGCCACCGCCCGGTCGAGGCGCCCGATGCCCTGAGCCGGCCGCCGCATCCCAGGGCACAGCGGACGGTGAGTGCCTCGTGACTGGTGACTCCTGACAGTCCAGCGGCGGCGCAGGATGCCGCGGCTATTCCGCCCGCACCGGGCCGATCACGTGGACACGTACCGCGTAGCCTTCGAGCTCCTGGGGCGTGTTTGCGCGCACTTCCGGCCGCTCGCGGTCCAGGCTCACGATGATCGCCTGCCTGCCGTCCGCGTCGCGGCCGATGCCGACCGCGACGACGCCGGGCTGGGCCATGAGGCGCGCCTCGTGCCTGGCTTTGACTTCCTGGATGGTCGGCGGCATCTCGCCTCTTCCGAATGCGGTGACGGCGGCGAACGCCAGCGCGAGCGCGAAGAGCCGCTTCACAGGGTGACCCCGAGCGCCGCGAAAACGTGCTCGATGCGGTTAATGATAGTGGTATTGTCGCTGCCCGCAAACAGCAGCCCGGTCAGCCGCTTCTGCTCGTCGAGCACTGCCGATCCGCTGTCCCCGCCCTGGCTCATCGCACCTGCCAGGAGCTGATCGGTGAACTGGGCGATGCGCCCGGCTCCGTACTGCACGTTGACGGTGACGTCCACCTGCAGGATCTCGCCGGTCGTAAGTCCGGTGGTGCGCCCGCTCTTCTGGAGACGCATGCCGAGCGTGCCCTGAACCAAGCCCTGTATCCGGCCGATGCCGAGGATCTCGTCGGTCACGGCACCCGCGGCGAGCGGCCGAGCGATCGCCGCATCGACGAGGTTCGGCGTCTGCTGTATCGAGACGACGCGGTAGCGGGTCCGGCTGCCGATCAGGCCGCAGCCGGCGTTCAGGACCGCGCTTACCGCCCGGGCGAATCCGCATTCGCTCGGCGGCTCGGGCGCGACAAACGAGATCGGAACGAACGCCTCCAGGCTGGCGATGTGATCGTTGGCGATCGTGCCCCCGTCGTGCGGGCCCGGCTGCAGGATCGGGTCTCCGGCCGCGGCCTCGTTGCTGTTCGCGAGCACGTGGTTGTTGGACAGGATGAAGGTGTTGCCGCCCTTCCTGACGAGGCATCCGAGGGTGCCAGCGGTGATGTCGCGGTGGCCGATGCTCACACCCCCGGGCGCCGGCCGGAACCGCCCCGTTGGAGGCTGCAGCGCGCGGATGATCCCGGTCTCGACCACGTCCGTGGCGACACCTCGAATCGTGTCGGGAACCCGGTCCGCCGCCGCAAGCGCCGAGACCGGCAGCTTCCTCGCGACCGAGCACACCACGCACGGCAACGGCGTGCGCTTGCCACCGGTGACCTTGTACCCCGCGCCCGTGGCGAGTACGTTGCGGCGCGCAAGCAGCTCGCGGGACACCTCACGAAGCGCGGAACGTACGGGTTCGATCGATTCGGCCATGCGCGTCTCCAATCTTTCGACTCCCGGCTCCCGTCGTCGGTTTCCTTCACCCTGCGCGCACTTGCGTCGCCAGGGGGCGACACATGCGTGCCAGCGAGGCGTCGCGCGGCGGGAACCGGTCGCCCGCGCACCGCAACGAAGTAGAATTCATTCGATGTCCCTATTCAGGAATCTCCGGCGCAGGGTGCCGCGCCTCGGGAAGTTCGGGCGCTATGTCCGCTATGCCGCGCTCGGAATCGCACTGTTCGCGGCGGCCGTCACGCTATACCTCGACCTCCGCGTGCGCAGCGAATTCGAGGGCCGGCGCTTTGCGCTGCCCGCGCGCATCTATGCCCGCCCGCTGGAGCTGCACGCCGGGCTGCGCATCCCGCAGGCGAGCATCGTGGAGGAGCTGCGGCGGGCCGGCTACCACGAGGCGCGGCGCGAGGGCGAGTCGGGGTGGTTCATCCGCGACGGCGACGGACTGGAGATCGCGCTGCGGCCGTTTGTGTTCTGGGACGGGCCGCAGCCTGCGACGCGCGTCCGCGTGGCGTTCGAAAACGGCGCAGTGGCGTCGCTGCGCGACGCGGAAGGCCGGAACCTGCCCCTCCTGCGCCTGGAGCCCCTGGCGATCGGCGGCATCTACCCCGCGAACAATGAGGATCGCGTGCTCGTGCGGCTCGGCGAGGTGCCCAGGCATCTGGTGCAGGCGCTGCTCGCGACGGAGGACCGCAACTTCTACTCGCACGGCGGGTTTGATCCGCGCGGCATCGCGCGCGCAGCCGTGAGCTTCGTCCGCGGAAAGGGGCTGCAGGGGGGCAGCACGGTGACGCAGCAGCTGGTGAAGAATTTCTTCCTGAGCCCCGAGCGCACGTTGCGGCGCAAGGTGACCGAGCTTCTCATGGCGGTGCTGCTCGAGCTGCACTATGACAAGGACGAGATCCTCGAGACCTATCTCAACGAGATCTATCTCGGCCAGGACCGCGACCGCGCCATCCACGGCGTCGGGCTCGCCTCGCTTCACTACTTCGGCAAGACGGTCCAGCACCTGACGCTCGCGGAGAGCGCGCTGCTCGTCGCCATGTTGAAGGGCCCGGGCTATTACGACCCCTACCGCCACCCCCAGCGCGTGCTCGAGCGGCGCAACATGGTCCTGCGCGAGACCCGGGACCTGGGCTACGCCACGAAGGAGCAGTATGCGGTCGCGCGGGCCGCGGGCCTCGGAGTGAATCCGAAGGGCGCGCTCGGCACCTCGCCACACCCGGCATTTCTCGAGCTCGTGCACCGGCAGCTGCGGCGGGACTACGACGAGGCCGACCTGCGCTCGGAGGGCTTGCGGGTGTTCACCACGCTTGATCCCCGCGTGCAGGCCGTCGCGGAGCGCGTGCTCGAGCGCAAGCTTGCGCAGTACGACAAGGAGAAGCGCTTCGGCCCGCCCGGCCTCGAAGGCGCGATCGTGGTCACCGACGTCCAGACCGGCGAAGTGCAGGCGCTGGTCGGCGGACGCGACGTGCGCTTCCGCGGCTTCAACCGCGCGCTCGATGCGGGGCGCCCCGTGGGCTCGCTCCTGAAGCCGGTGATCTACCTCACGGCGCTGGCCGATCCCTCGCGCTATACCCTGGTCACGCCGATCGAGGACACGCCCTTCGTCTGGAAGAGCCGGGGCGCGCCGGACTGGCAGCCGCAGAACTTCGACAAGACTTTCCACGGGCCGGTGCAGCTGCGCACGGCGCTGGCGCTCTCCTACAACGCCGCGACCGCGCGGCTGGGCACCGACATCGGCATCGACCGCGTGCTCGCCACCGTGAAGCGTCTCGGCATCGAGCGCGAGCTGAAGCCGTACGCGGCGACGCTTCTCGGCGCGGTCGAGCTCTCGCCGCTCGAGGTCGCGCAGATGTACCAGACGATCGCGAGCGCGGGATTCCGCGCGCCGCTGCGCGCGATCCGCGAGGTGACGACGCAGGATGGCCGGCCGCTGCAGCCCTATCCCCTCAAGGTGGAGCAGGCGCTCGCGCCCGAGCCGACGTACCTGCTTACCGCCGCGATGCAGGGCGTCGTGAGCGAGGGCACGGCCGAGGCGCTCAAGAACTGGCTGCCGCCGGAAGCCGCCGTCGCGGGAAAGACCGGAACGACGGACGAGCAGCGCGACGCGTGGTTCGCGGGCTTCACCGGCGACCGGCTCGCCGTCGTGTGGCTCGGCTACGATGACAACCGCGCGGCGAATCTTTCGGGCGCGGCTGCGGCGCTGCCTCTGTGGGGCGAGCTGATGGCGGCGCTCGATCCGCTGCCGCTGGCGCCGCCCCGGCCGGATGGCATCGAGCTCGTGCTGATCGACCCGCAAAGCGGGCTGCGCGCCGACGCGCTCTGTCCCGGCGCGCTGGAGCTGCCGTTCGCGCACGGCTCGGCGCCGGTAGAGCGCGCGCCCTGTGCCTCGGCGCTGGGCGTCGCGGTCGAAGAGGTGAAGCAGCAGGCGAAGAGCTGGTTCGAGCGCCTCTTCGGGCGATGAGATACCTCCTTGCAGTGGCGGCGATCCTCGGCGGCTGCGCTGCCGTAGAGCAGCGGGCGCCCGTGTCGGATTCCATGCCGTCGCCTGCGCCAGCTCCGTCGACGATCAGCGCGAGCGCGGCCGTGGCGAGCCTCGTGGCGAGTGCGCGCGCGGACATGGCCGCCGGACGGCTCACGCACGCGGCGGCCTCCCTCGAGCGCGCGCTTCGCATCGAGCCGCGCAATCCGCGCCTGTGGCAGGAGCTTGCGCGCGTGCGCCTGCAGCAAGGCGACTACGCGCAAGCCGAGAGCGTTGCGGCGCGCTCCAACTCGTGGGCCGGCCAGGACAGCCGGCTGCGTGCGGAGAACTGGCGCCTGATCGCGCAATCACGCGAGGCGCGCGGAGACGCGGCAGGCGCCCGCGCAGCGCTCGAAGCCGCCGACCGGTATCGGTGAGGCGCGCGGGCGCGGCCGGTTCCCGCAAGGCGCGAGCGCGCCGTGTCCGGCTGGCATTCGTCCAGCCGCTCTCACGCTCGGGCCGGCGGGTGCTCCGGGAGCTGTGGGCCGCGCCGCTGCCGGTGCGGTTCGTCGCGGGGACGGCTGCCGTGCTGGTGCTCGTGCTGGCGCTCAACTGGCTCTACCAGGTGATCCGCAAGCCCGCCGAGATGTTCTTCCCGGTGAGCGGCGCGCTGCACAAGACGCCGGCCGAGACGTGGCGGCAGTACGGGACGCTCTTTCGCGCGCATTCCACCGCTGTCATGACGCCGGAGCTGCTGGCGGCGCTCGCCCAGGTCGAAGGCTCGGGCAACCCGGTGGCGCGGACCTACTGGCGCTGGCGGCTCACCTGGAATCCATTCGAGATGTACCAGCCCGCCTCGAGCGCAGTCGGGATGTATCAGATCACGAACGCGGCGTTCCGCGATGCGCGGCGCTTCTGCATTCACCATCACGTCGTCGTGGAGGACGGCCCGTGGAGCCACTGGAGGTCGTGCTGGTTCAACGGCCTCTACACCCGCGTCATTCCCAGCCACGCCATTGAGATGACTTCCGCGTTCCTCGACCGCAGCGTCGCGCGGACGCTCGCGCGCCAGCGCGTGGCCGAGGCGACGCTCCAGCAGCAACAGGATCTCGCCTCCGTCATTCACTTGTGCGGGCCGGGAACGGCAGACGCCTACGCGCGGCGGGGCTTCCAGCTCGCGGCCGCCACGCGCTGTGGCGACCATGACGTGAGGAACTATCTCGCGCGAGTGAACGCGATGAAGCGCCAGTTCACGTGGCTTGCGGCTGCCGGAGGCCGGTGACGAGGCGCGGCGCGCACCGCGCCCGCTACTCCGGGCGCAATCCGATCTGGCGAACGAGCTTGGCGAACTTGTCCACCTCGCGCCTCATGTGGGCTGCGAGATCCTCGGGCCGATTGCCGATGCTGACGAAACCGGCGTCGCCGAGGCGCTTCGCGGTTTCGGGAATCTTCAACGCAGCGACCGCCGCCTTGTGCACGGTATCGACGACGGTTTTCGGCGCCTTGGCGGGCGCCATCAGGCCGGCCCAGCTCGCGAACTCGTATCCGGGGACGGTCTCGGCGATCGCTGGCACCTCGGACAGCTCGCGCAGCCGCGTTGCCGTCGTCACACCGAGCGGCCTGAGCCGCTTGCCGGAAATGTGCGGCATCCCGGTCGAGATGGGAGTGAAATACACCGCGGTTTCGCCGGAGGCGATCGCGGTCAGGGCGGGGCCGCCGCCCTTGTAGGCGACATGCAGCATCTTGATTCTCACCATGCTGTTGAAATGCTCCGCCGCGAGATGCGTGCCGCTGCCGGTGCCGGCGGAGGAAAAGCCGATCGCGCCGGGACGCGCCCGCGCCAGGCTCACCAGCTCCCGCACGGACCGGGCGGGCAGGGACGGGTGCACGACCAGCACGAACGCAGACACCGCAAGCTGCGTGATCGGGGCAAAGTCGGTGAATATGTCGTAGCCAAGCTTGGGATAGAGCGCGGTATTGATCGGGTGGTTGGTGTGGATCATGAACAGAACGTAGCCGTCCGCCGGGGCCCTGGCCGCCACCTCGGCACCGATGTTCCCGCCGGCGCCGGCGCGATTCTCGACGACGATCTGCTGGCCGAGCACCTGCGCGAGGCCTGCCGCGACGATGCGGGCGAGGACATCGGGATTGCTGCCCGCCGAGCTTGCCACGATGAGCCGAACCGGCTTGACCGGGTAGCTCTGCGCCGACGCATCGCACAGGTGCAGAAGAATCGCCAGGCTAAGAGCGAGCGTTCGTGCAACTTGGGGACGCGCTGTCACGGGGCAGGGAAGCAGGGCAGATTGGACTCTTGATAAAGTATCGCGCCAAACCCCTGCCGGCGCCACCGCAATGCGGGCTCCGTTCCGGTGGCACGTAACCGACACCAACTACCCCTGATGAACCTCCCGGCTTCGCACCCCCCGTTGTCAAAGGGGCAGGGGGATCGGGAGGCGCGGTGACAGAATGACGCGGGACGGTTTGCCCTCGGCTGTGCGCGGCGCCTTGTGGATGGGAGGCGCGTTGCTGTCGTTCATGCTCATGGCGGTTGCCGTGCGCGAGCTGCTGCGCACGCTGGGCAGCTTCGAGATCGTCTTTCTGCGCAGCCTGGTCTCGCTCCTCATGGTGCTGGCGGTGCTGCCGTGGTTCGGCATGCGGGCGCTGCGCACTCGCCACTTCGGCGTGCATCTCGCGCGCAACGTCTTCCACTACGGCGGCCAGTTCGCGTGGGTGTATGCGATCGGGATGCTGCCGCTCGCGACTGTTTTCGCGATCGAGTTCACGATGCCGGTATGGACCGCCGTGCTCGCCGTGCTGATCCTGGGCGAGCGGCTGGACCGCGGCCGGGCCGTCATGCTTGCCCTGGGCGTAGCCGGCATACTCATCATCCTGAAGCCGGGCTTCGCGCAGGTACCGCCAGCCGCGTTCGTGATGCTCGGGGGATCGTTTGCCTATGCCGCGACCATGATTGCGACCAAGCGCCTCGCGGGGCACGACACCGCGTTCGCGGTGCTGTTCTACATGTCGGCGATCCAGGTTCCGCTCGGCCTGCTTCCGGCGCTTCCGGGCTGGGTCAACCCCGGGCTGGCCGAGCTGCCGTGGATCATCGC
Source organism: Burkholderiales bacterium (assembly GCA_036555615.1). GTDB lineage: Bacteria > Pseudomonadota > Gammaproteobacteria > Burkholderiales > SG8-41 > SG8-41. The sequence goes on from DATBKZ010000054.1 coordinate 33,963, forward strand.
GGTCGGCGCGAGCGGGCTCGCCGCGCATTTCTGCCTGACGCGGGCCCTGCGCGCCGCGGACGCGGCGCTCGTCGTTCCGATCGATTTTCTGCGGTTGCCGTTGATCGCCGTGGTCGGCGTGGCGCTCTACGGCGAGCCGCTCGAGCTCACAACGCTGCTCGGGGCGGCGGTGATATTTTCCGGCACCTACTACAGCATTCGCCGCGAGAGCCGCGCCCCGAGGCGGCCGTGAACGCTCCGCCTCGCGTCGAAAAAGCCGGGCGCAGGCCCGGTTTCTTCTCTAGCGCTCGCCGGGTTTCCCGATCCCGTCGAGCGACACGTCGGAGGGAATCTCTTCGCGGAAGCCGGGCTGGTGACGCTCGAGCACGACGGGGGGCTTGGCGCTGTTCTTCTTCGGGCGGCCGGGCCTGCTCGTGACGTAGAAAACCTTGAGTGGGGGGACAGCCGGCGGTTTTTCCAGGAACCGGCAGTCGGACTCCGAGGGGACGCTCACCAGCGTGCCGATGCGCGTCTTGCCGACGTGCACGGTGTAGCGGAGCATCTGCCTCGAATACGGGATGGGCTCCGCGATCACCTCGTACTTCCCGACCATGAACCGCGCGCGCCCTGCGACAGGATCACTCATGCGGCGGGTCCAGTCTCGAGTGACTTCTTTTCCGCCCGGAGGGCCCTGGACTTGGCGTTGGCGGCCTTTCGCCGCTCGCTCAGCACGGCGTCGCATCGCTCCCTGATTTCAGGGTCGTTGAGCCGTTCCGCGTTGGCGCGCAACTGCTGTATCTCGGTCGTCGTCAGGGCGGAGATCCGGTCGCTGGTCCATTCAATCTTGCGTGTCGGTCTTGCGATGTTCATGGTTGACATCCTCTTGCCTGTCGACATTGCATCCGGACGTTGCTGCTGTAAAAAAAAAGAGCCCGGCGGGTCCGGGCCATCTGATTACGCATTATAACGCAGGACGCATTTGACTGCTGGCTTTTCTTGACCCGCCGAAATCCGGCTACCGGGCGCGGGCCCCGCCCCGGCGCGCAAGGGTCACTCCACTCCAGCGACGATGCGCAGGTCCCGCACGGCTCCGTCCCCGAGCGCTTTCAGCGCCGCCTGGTAGCCGGGGCTGTCGTGCACGGACATCGCCTTCTCCACGCTCTCAAACTCGATCACCACCACGCGCTGCATGGCGCCCGCCTCGTAGACTTTTGTGGGATCTCCGCGCACCAGGAATTTCGCGCCCGATGCCTGCATCACGGGCGCGGCGAGCTTGCGGTAGGCCTCGACTTTCGCGGGGTCCTTGATGGAGCGGAACATGTTGATCCAGTAGCCCTTCGCCATACCGGTGTCCTCCCGAACAGTGAAGGCGAAAGGATGAAGGAGGAACGCCGGAGCTGCAAGGCCAATACCGATACCCCATGAAACGGGGGCGAGAATCGAGAAACTTTGATCGACATCAAGCCCGCCCGCGCGGCCTCGGCGGAAGATAGCTCGCCGGGCCATCCGGAGCAAAGGAATGCCATGTCCAGAGCGCTCGATATCATCCGGAACGAGCACCGCTCGATCGCCGTCGTGCTGGAAAATCTTCGCCGGCTGGCGCGGGAGGGGCGCGTCCCGAAAATCAATTCCGCGGTATTCGGCGCAATGGTCAACTACCTCGAGAATTTCGCCAATCTCATCCACCATCCCAAGGAGGACGAGTACCTGTTCGCTCCCTTGCTGCGTCGCAGCGACCAGGCGGAAACGCTGATCGCCGGACTCGAGCGCGAGCATGCCGAGGGCGACCGGGCGCTGCACGGCCTCAGGACGAGCTACGCGCGCCTGGAAGCAACGGGCGACGCGGGGCTGCCCGCGTTTGCTCGGGCGGTAGAGGATTTCGCGCGCGCCTATTACGAGCACATGCGCAAGGAGGAAGAGCAGCTGTTTCCGCTCGCGGAAAAACTGCTCACGCCCGAAGACTGGTCGGCGCTCGACCGCGCGTTCGAGGAACATCGCGACCCCATCGCCACCGGGGAGCTGAAGGCGAAGTGACGCGGTGACGTAATCGCCGGAAAGCGTGGCCTCGCCCAGCGCCTCCTTTGCAGGCGGCCGCGGGCGTGGCAGACTGATGACCCCGAGTCACAGTCGAGGCGCGCCCAGTCCATGCCGCGCGGGGCCAGTCCATTCGCTCATCTGGACGAGGCCGCGCTGCGCGCCCTGGCGCCGCGCAGCGCGGCGCGGACGTTTCCCAAGCACGCCATTTTGGTGAACGAGGGCGACGAGACCGACTCGCTCTACGTTCTGCTCTCGGGACGCGTCAAGGTGTTCGTCGCGGGTGACGACGGCCGGGAGGTGGTGGTCAACGTCATCGAGGCGGGCGACTACTTCGGCGAGCTGTCGCTCGACGGCGGCGCGCGCGCGGCATCGGTCATGACGCTGGAGCCATGCCGGCTCTTCGTGATTTCGCACGGCGACGTCGAGGGACTGCTCGCGGCGAACCCGCTGTTCGCCCGCGACTTGATCCGGAAGCTGATCGGAAAGGTACGGTCGCTCACCGGCAGGGTGCGGGATCTGGCGCTCAGGGACGTCTATGGCCGGTTTGTCAGATTCGTGGAAGAGAACGCCGTCGAGCGTGACGGTGGCCGACTGGTGCCCGAGCGCTTGACCCAGCACGATATCGCCGCGCGCATAGGAGGCTCCCGCGAGATGGTAAGTCGCATCCTGCGCGACCTCACGGCGGGCGGCTATGTCGCGATGGACGCCAAGCAGATCCGCATTCTCAAGAAGCTTCCCCAGGACTGGTAGCTCCCCTCCGGAAGGCGGCCCGGAGGAGACATCTGTGCATATGACGCAATTTCCCTGCGTCAGGTGACGACGCCCTGCCGCGCGCGCTCCTTCAATATGGGCTCCGTCGGGCTGGCGATATCCGCCGCCCGGGAAGCCAACTGGAGGGGGTCAAGATGGATCTGACGATGGCGGTGAACCTGATGTGGGACGTGGGGACGGGGATATCGGTGGGGCTCCTGGCGTATGGCGCGTTACTTTGCCTGGAGCACCGGCTCGGGGGCGACGAGCCCAAGGCGAGCAGCTTCCAAGCGGCCCCGGCGCGGCCCGTGCTCCCCGGGCAAGGCCGCTTCGGCAGCGTGGACTGATTGCGGCGCTCACCGTGGCTTGATGCCGGCGGCCTTGACCACCTTGTTCCACTGCGCGATCTCGCGCCGGATGAGGCTCGCGAACTCCTCCGGCTTGCGGTTAACCACCTCCACGCCCTGATCAGCGAGCCGGCTCACCACCTCCGGGCTGCTCGCGCCGCGCGTGAGGGCCTGATACAGGCGGTTGATGACCGGGCGCGGCGTGCCGGCGGGCGCGAGGATGCCGAACCACTGCGAGATCACGAAACCCGGCAGGCCGGACTCCCCGAAGGTCGCGACGTCGGGCAGGACCTGCAGCCGTTTCGGGGCCGTGACGCCGAGTGCGCGGAGCCGGCCGGACTTGACGTGGGGCATGGCGGACAACGCGGTGGAAACCGCGGCGGTGATTTCGCCGGAGATGAGGCTGATGAAGGCCATCCCGGAGCCCTTGAAGATCACCTGCGGCATGTCCACCCCGGCCGACTGCTTGAACAGCTCCGCCGTCATGTGCGGGCTGGTGCCGATGCCCGGCGAGCCGAAGGTGAGCTCGCCCGGCTTTGTCTTGGCGAGCGCAATCAGGTCCTTCACGCTCCTCGCCGGGACCGAGGGGTTCACCGTCATGATCTGGAAGGCGTCCACCACAAGCGACACTGGCGCGAAATCGCGCACGGCGTCGTAGGGCATTTTCTTGATCATGCTCGGGTTGATGGTGAGCGAGGGCTGGATGATGAGCAGCGTGTAGCCGTCGGGAGTCGCTTTCGCGACGATGCCGGTGCCGATGACGCCGCTCGCGCCGCCGCGGTTGTCGACCACGACCTGCTGCCCGAGCTCGTCGCCCAGCTTCTGGGCGAGCAGGCGCGCGAGAATGTCGCTCGCGCCGCCGGGAGAGGAGGCGACCACCAGCCGGATGGGCCGGATCGGATACTTCTGCGCAACGGCGCACTCGATCCCGGAACCGAGCAGCGCGAGCGCCAGCAGGGCGACGACTCTTTTCATGGCAATCCTCCTTTTCTTGGTAATGGCCGCACTCCCAGAGTGCGGGTAAACGCCTGCATGCCGTAATGGAAGGCGATGAAGGCGCCCAGCTCCATGATTTGCGCCTCGGTGAAGTGCATCTTGCCTTCCGCGTAGAACACGCCGTCAATTTTCTCTGGATTGAGGTACATCTCGCGCGCGTAGCGCAGCGCCCATTTTTCCGCGGGGGAGAAGCGCTGGTCGCTCTCGAACTTGCCCGTCCCGGCCTCGATCGTTTTCTCGTCGAGCCCGGCCGCGCGCGCGCGCGCCGAGCGCAGGCCGGCGAAATAGGGGTCGCCCGCCGTGCGCGCGAGCTGCACGCGGATGATCTCCTTGAGACGGTGGTCCACATTGCCCGCGATGTGCGATTCGAGCAGGGCGCGGAGCAGCGCCTTCGCGTACGCCGGCACGCGCGCGAGGATAAGCGGAAAGAGTGCGTCGGGCACGCCCAGTGACTCACAGCGCCCGATCAGTTCGCGCAGCTCGGGGTCGCGGATTGCCTCAGGCTTCAGCGGCTCGATGTGCGGCATCGTCCGATCTAAGGGATGAGGGATGATGAAAGACCTGTCACTTCGTCGCGGCGGCCAACGACGCAGGCACCGTGCCGTAGATGCGCGCCGACTCCTCCTGGCTGACCAGGCGCCCGTCGGGCGCGAACATCGGGTAGAACCTGAGCGTCCCGAAGAAGGTGTGATAGCCGATGTTGAAGCCGATAAAGGTACCGAGCTCGACAATCTCCTCCTCGGAATAGTGCCGGCGCAGCCCGTCGTAGAACGCGGCGTCGATTCTCGCCGGGTTGAGCGCCATCAGCTCGCTGTAACGCAACGCGAGCTTCTCGGCCTCGGTGAAGCGCGGGCTCGTCGCGTAGTCGGCGATGCCCTCGTCGATGTCGCCTTCGGTCAATCCCTGCCGCCTCGCCGAAGCGGACCGGACGTTTCCTCAGTAGACGCAGGAGGCCATGCGGGAGAGCTGCACCCGGATAATCTCCTTCAACGTGTGGCTGACGCGGCCGGTATTGAAGATGGTGTCCCAGGCGACGAACATCGCCTCGCACAGGTCGACGTTGTGGCCCATCATCGCGTGGAAGCCCGGGTCGGGCGCGCGGTGCTGGAGGCACTTGTCGATATAGGGCCGGAGCTTGGTCTTCCTCAGCTCCTCGATGTCGAGCATGGTGATGTTCGGCATGGCGCAAATCTTACACCGGCCCCATTTACCTGACCGGCAGATGTCTGCCTCCCCCCTGCGCGCTACTGGCTTGATCTGGGTCAAGACGGCTGAGGTGCGTGCGCGAGAGACTGTTCCAGTCGAAGTGTCCCCTGGCGGGCAACCGCTGAAGGAGTCATCCATGAACAAGCGCTTGTGGCTCGCACTGCTGCCCATGATATTGGCGGGTTGCATGACGGCCCCGGAGCATCGTGCCGCGGTCGAGGGCGAGGGAACCGACCGCCTGACGGTCGGCAAGGTCCAGCGCGAGATCCGCGTGGGCATGACCGGGGCGGAGGTGGTTCAGGTGCTCGGTACTCCGAACATCGTCAGCACGGACGAGGAGCGCCGCGAGGTCTGGGTCTATGACCGGGTATCCACCACGACAGTGCATTCGGAGAGCCGCGCCGGCGTCCTGGCGCTGGTTTTCGGCGGAAGCGGCGGTGCGCTGGGCGGTGTCGGCGGCGACGCCGGCGCGCGCAGCACGACACAGCGCACCCTCACGGTCATCATCAAATTCGACAAGGACTCGCGCGTCCGGGACTTCGCCTACCACGCCAGCCAGTTCTGACGGGGGCGGCGATGAAGCGCCGTGTGGACCTCCGCGCTCCGTCGCTGCTTGCTGCCGCGGTGGTGCTGGCTGTGAGCGCGGTGGCGTGCGCCCCGGGCACCGGGAAGAAGGAGGTGCAGCCGCGGCCGGAGCTGGCGGCGGACCGGGAGCTGCAGGCGCGGCGCTTCGAGGGCATCAGCGAGGAGAAGCTGCTGGCTGCATCCGTTGGCGTGCTGCAGGACCTCGGATTCACGATCACGGTTGCCGATGCCGAGATTGGAATGGCGACCGGCGTCAAGGACCGAGATGCGAAAGCGCCCGAACAGAGGGCCGCCGTGATCGTCCTCATGATCCTGCTCACTGCGGCATCCGGGCATGCACCGCCGACCGGCGACATGAGAGAGGAGCAAACAATCAGGGTATTGCTGACGACACGCCCTGTCCGGGGCAGCAGCGACGCCTACGAAGTGCGGGTGACATTCCACCGGTTCCTGCGCCAGCCCCTGGTCGTCGAGGCTGGCGGCTTCCGTGACCCGAGGCTGTACGAGGGATTCTTCGAGCTTCTGTCCAAGGCGATCTTTCTGGAGGCACACAGACTGTGAACCGAAACAGCGCCATCCTCATCCTGGCGGCGCTCGCCTGCATACCCGCGCTGTCATCGTGTGCGTCGTCCCCCGAGAGCGGGGTCCTGTCGAGTCCCGAAAGCCAGTTGAAGCTGCGCAGCATCCAGTCGCGCGCCTACGACACTACCGACCGGCTGATGGTGCTGAGAGGCGTGGTCGCCACGCTGCAGGACCTCGAGTTCATGATCGAGGCGGCCGATGCTGCGCTGGGGTTGGTGACGGCGCGGAAGCTTCTGCTGCCCAGGGACACGCTCCTCGGAAGCAACTTGATGCTGACGGTGACGGTGCGTCCGCGCGGGGAGAAGCAGATGCTGGTGCGGCTCAACGCGGAGTTCAACCGGCGCGCAGTTGAGGACCCGGAGGTTTACCAGAGCTTCTTCGTGGCGCTCGGCAGGACTCTGTTCATGAGCGGGCACGAGGTCGATTGAGCCGTGCGCCGTGTTGGCCGGGTTTTCCGCTTGCCGGGGGGTGGCATCGCCCACGCGTCCGGCTTGCTGCGGCTTCTCGCGCTGGTGGTGCTGCTGCTCTTCGCGCACGGGTGTGCCACCGAGCCAAAGCTGGCGCAGTTGATGCAGGTCGGGCCGGAAGCGGCGGCCAACCGGGCGTTACAGACGCGACGGTTCAGTGAAGTGAGCGAGGCCGAATTGCTCGCGGCCTGCGTCAGCGTATTGCAGGATCTTGGCTTTCGCATTACGGCATCGGAAGCGCGGCTCGGCGTGGTAACCGGCGACAAGCCCCGGTCCGACGCGGACATGCTCGCCGACGTCGGCCGCCTGAGTCTCCTTGCCGGCATTACGATGGGGCTCCACCCGGAACTCTCCAAGGGGTTTGCCGATAGCTTCGGCGTCGTGCTGGCGACGCGAGGCGTCGGCGGCGGGGCGCGCGTTCACGAAACCAGAGCCACTTTTTATCGGGGGTACGTCGGCGGGTACGGCGGGAGACACGCCGTGCTCATCACGAGCCCGGTGCTCTATCAGCGGTTTTTCGGCATGGTCGATACGACGCTGGCCCGAACGCGCTCCGGCAACTGAGCGCGGCGCGTCATACGGACGCCGAGTTCGCGTAGACTCCTGCTTCCGAATCAACCGGGAGGATAAGACATGCTTCGCTTGTACGGCTCGGTCCGGTCCCGCGCCATCCGCGTCCTGTGGATGGCGGGGGAGCTCGGGCTCACCTTCGATCACAAGGACTGGCTTCCGCGCGCGCCGGAGACGCGCACGCCGGAATACCTGGCCCTGAACCCCAATGGGCGCGTGCCGACGATTGACGACGACGGGTTCATCCTCTCGGAGTCGATGGCGATTAATCTCTACCTGGCCAAGAAGCACAAGAGTCCGCTCTATCCCGCCGACCCGAAAAACGAGGCGCGGGCCATCCAGTGGAGCCTGTGGGAAACCGACCGCCTCGACCGCCAGATCGTGAACTACTGCAGGCACACCCGCGACCTGCCGGAAGCCGAGCGCAAGCCGGCGATCGCCGCGGAAGCGTGGAAGGAAATCGAGCCTGCGTTCGGCGTGCTCGAGACCGCGCTCTCGCGGTCGCAGTGGCTCGCCGGGCCCGCATTCTCGGTGGGCGACCTCAACGTCGCCGCGGCGCTCTACCGGGCGCTCTCGCTGGACCTCGGTAAGTGGCCGCACCTCGATGCGTGGCTCAAGCGCTGCTGGGACCGTGCGCCGGCGAAGAAGGTGCGCGTGATGCGCGAAGCGAAGGGCTAGCCGCCACGAACGTCTGCCGCTACGCGCGCCGGTCGTCGAATCACGCTGTGCGGGCTTTGAGGTCCGCCGCTGTCACATCCCCCGTGAAGACGTAGCCGGTTTCCTCGACGCTGCCCGCGCCGGCGTAGATGCCGATGACTTCCAGCGGCTCGGTCGGGCTCAGATTGTGCAGGAAGTGCTCGACGCCGCGAGGGATGTAATGGACGTGACCGCCGCGCACCTCGGCGCGGTCGGGGCCAGCGCCCGCAAGGCCGTGGCCGCGGATCACGTAATAGACTTCCTCGCAGTTCTCGTGGCGGTGCCTCTTGTGCACGGCGCCGGGCATGAACTTCGCCCAGAACAGCGTGGTCGGGCTGCCGTTGTGGCGGCCGATGGGCATGCGGAAGTCCGTGATGCTCCAGCCTTCTCTTGCGTCCATGCGCGCGGGCTTCACGTCGTCGATGTGGACGAGGATGCCATCGGTGAACTTTTCCCGGCGCGGCGACTTGAGGTCTGCAGGGGTCACTGCGCCGCGGAATTCGTAGCCCGTGTCCTCGACGCTCTTCGCGCCGACGTAGAAGCCGACGACGAGCGCTCCCTCGTCTTCCGTCTCGTTATAGAAGAAGTGCTCCATGCCCCTGGGCATGAGGCGGCAGTGTCCGGCGCGCACCACGCTGCGTTCGTCACCGAGCCCGACGGCCCCATGGCCCTTCAGGTATACGGCGATCTCGTCGCAATTGCGGTGCAAGTGCTTTGCGTGAGTGGAGCCGGGCCGGAAGATCGAGTGAAAGAGGGTAGTCGAGCTGCCGTTTCGCCCCGAGATCGGCAGCCGGAACTCGGAGATCGCCCAGCCTTCGCCCTGCTTCATGTTCTCGGGCCGGATGTCGTCGACGTGCACCAGGGGGTACTTGAGCGGCATGTCAGGACGGGTGACGAGTGATCAATCGCTGGAAGGATGAAGGACGCAGGGGAAGTTTGCAAGTCTGCACGCTGCGATCAGCAGCGAAGGACGTCGAGCTTCCGCTCGAAGCGGCTCTGCCAATGGCGCAATCTGTGTGTGAGTAGCCAATCCGGTTCCAACCGGGCAGGGGACTCGACCCTATTCCCGGCACGACGTTCCGGCGAGGACGGGGGAGTCGAGCCTACTCCTTCCGTCTTCGTTGTATGATCCCGTCACTTCCGCAGACAGGGGAGGATGCGCCCATGACGCTCAAGCTCAACCATTTGCATCTGAAGACCAAGGATCCGGACAAGACGGCGAAGTTCTACGTCGACACGTTCGGCGCGAAGATCCTAAACAAGAACCCGGGCGGCGGCTACCGCCTCGATCTGCTCGGGCTGCACCTCAACGTCTCGGGCTTTCTCGAGGACCAGACGCGCGAGCAGAAGTACGGGATGGAGCATATCGCCATCGACACCGACCAGCTCGACGCGCTCATCAAGAAGCTCGAGGCCCAGGGCATCCGGATTCTCGAGAAGACGGTTGTCTCCGGCGGCCGGCGCGTGTGCTTCTTCGAGGGGCCGGATGGGGTCCAGCTCGAATTCATCGAAATGAAGAAATAGAAAGGGGACGCATGGCATCATCCAGTCGATTGCGGGTTGGCTTGATCGGAGCAGGCGGGCGCTGGGGCCCGTGGGCGCATGTGCCGGCGCTCACGCAATTGCCGGAGACCGAGCTCTACGCGGTTTGCACGGCGCATGCGGACACGGCGCAGGCGGCCGCCGACAAGTACGGCGTGAGGCACGCGTACAGCGACGTCAAGGCGATGAGCGCGGATCCGCAAGTGGAAGCGGCGCTCGTCGCCGTGCGCGTGCCGGCGCACCTCGCGCTCACGAAAGCCGCCCTCGATGCGGGCAAGCATGTCTACTGCGAGTGGCCGCTCGGGGCGAACACGAAGGAGGCGGAGGAGCTGGCGGCGCTCGCCCGCAAGAAGAAGCTGCTCACGATGGTCGGTCTGCAGCGGCGCGCCTCCCCCGCGTACCTCTACATGCGGGAGCTCATCCGGGACAGCTACGTGGGCGAGATGCTGTCGGTCAACATGACGATGCAGAACAGCGGCGTGCTGACGCGCACCTCTGACCGCACGTGGCAGCGCGATGCAAGGCTCGGCGCAAATCCCCTCACCATCACCTTCGGTCATGCCATCGACGCCGTGTGCATGGTCGTGGGCGAGTTGACGGAGGTCTCGGCGGTCGTCAGCACCCAGGCCAAGCAGTGGTTCGAGACCGACACGAAGAAATACGTCGACACCAGCGCGCCCGACAACATCATGATCCAGGGCCGGCTCGAAAACGGCGCGGTGATCAGCGCGAATGTGGGCGTCCAGCCCTATCTCGGCAGCGGCTACCGCTTCGAGATCTATGGGAAGGACGGCACGCTCATGATGATCGGCGGCGGGGAAGCCGGGCAGGAGGCGAGCCGCAAGATCATGGGTGGCCACAAGGACGACAAGGCGCTGCAGGAGTTGCCCGTGCCCGAGCGGCTCAAATGGGTGCCGGAAGCCGTGCGCAAGGAGGGCCGCGCCTACGACGTCGGCCAGATGTGGGTCAATTTCTCGAAAGCGATCCGCGCGGGCGAGGGCGTCGAGCCCGATTTCGACCACGCCGTGCGCCGCCACCGGATGCTGGATGCCATCGTGCGCGCCTCCGAGACCGGCCAGCGGCAGAAGATCAGCGCGTAAGCGTCAGTCGCCACGCCGCCGCATCGAGTGCCCGCGCCGCATTGCGAAGCGCGTCGGCCAGGCCACGGCACGTGCGCGCCAGCGCGCGGTATGCGCGGCCGCGCGCCGTCACGATGAAATCGATCACCGGCTCGTATTGCTCGGCAGCCTCGAACAAGCTCGCGTAGCGCTCCTGCACGTGCGGCGGCAAGGAGGCGGCGGCGGTCTTCCAGTACGATTCGGCCATGGGGCGCTCCTTTTCGAAAGCGGTATTGGACGGCAGCGTGCGCTTGCGCGCTCGCGCGCGGGTCGCTGCCGGTGTGCCGCGCGCGATCAGCGTGACGAGTCCGCGCACTGCGCCGCGGAACATGCGGGCGAGGGCTTCCGCGCGCTCGCGGCGCGCAGCTTCGATGAGGGCGTCGATCTCCGCGCGCGTCGGATAGCGGGAACGCATGATCATCATGTCAGCCAATCCTTTCGCAAAATGCCTCGCGAGATGATAGGCCGCGAGCGTCGCGTTGACACGCGATATTAAGTATCGCTAAACGCGAAATAGATTCACGCGTCGCCATCCGGCGACGCACCAGCTTCGCGCAACGCGCGCACCGCTTCCGAAGCGGCCGCACCAGCAACGATCAGCGCTGCGAGTTGTTCACGCTTCGTTCATCAAGTTGAAACGTTCGGCGCTCAAGGCCGGTGCAGCGTCGGCATCTCGTGCGTGAATACGCGCCGGCCGCGCTTGAAGCCCGTCAGCGGTTGCGCCACGGTGGCGATCACGTCGGACGGCGAGGCCGCGTTCCACACGACAAGATCGGCGGGGTTGCCGACCGCGATGCCGTAGTCGCTCCGGCGTACGATCTGCGCCGGGCGGCTCGACACCATCGCGAAGCACTCGGCGAGCTCCTCCGGCCTCGAGCGCTGCACGACGTTGGCGTAGAGGTTCGCGATCCGCACCAGCGAGCAGTCGCCGTAGGGCGTGAAGGCATTCAACACGTTGTTGGTCGAAATGGAGCAGTTCGCCCCTTCGGCGATGAGCGCGTTGGCGTCGGCGACGCCGCGGATGACGCTGTGCTCGAGGTGGCGCCCGCTGGTGAACATGTCGGTCGCCGGGAGCACCGCCACGGCGACTCCTGACGCGGCGAGCCGCTTGCCGAGTGCAGCCAGCTCGGCCGGGGGCAGGCAGGAGTACTTGTTGCCGTGACCGATCGCGACGCGCCCGCCCCAGCCAATCGCGTCCGTGAGGTCGCATACCTGCCAGATGTCCATGTCGTGGGTCGTGTAACCGCCGTCGAGATGGATATCCACGTCGACGTCGAATTCCTTCGCGAGCGCGAAGATGCGGCGGATCTGGCCGGGGCCGTCGGTGTCGTAGCGCGGCGCGCCGCCTACCACACGCACGCCGCGCTTGAGCGCCGCCACGACGTTCGCCTCGGCGCCCGGCACATTGGTCCACCCCTCCTGGAGGAAGACGCAGAGCTGAACATCGATCGCCCAGGCGTAATCGCGCGCCAGGCGCTCGATGGCATGAAAGCCGTGCAGACCCACGTTCGGGTCGACCTCGACGTGGGTCCGCATGTGGGCAACCCCGTTCAGCACGCACTGCTCGAGCGTCCGGCTCGCGCGCGCGTGGATGTCCTCGGCCGTGAAGGTGTGCTTGATCGCGGAAGTGCGCGCCATGTGGTCGGTCGCGCGGCGATCCTTCTGCGGCGCGCATCGGTCCACGATCCGCGACTTGTCGAGGTGGAAGTGGCTCTCCACGAGGCCCGGGGACACGAAACGCCCGGCGGCATCGACGACATCGCGCGCGCCGGAGATTCCGGGCGCGACGGCGGCGATGCGTCCATCCGCGACGGCAATGTCGACAGTTGCGCGCGCTGCATTGCCATCCGCCAGCCGCGCGTTTCGCACGATGAGGTCGTAGGCCACTTCTCTCCCCTTTGATTGCAGATCAAACGTTCCGGCGCCGCGGCCGGCCGCTACTTGTTCGCGAGCTCGAGCAGCGCGGCGGTGAGCACGCGCGCGCCGGCGGCGAGGTCGGCGGGCTTTGCGTTCTCCGCCTCGTTGTGGGACACCCCCTTCTCGCATGGCACGAAGATCATCGCGGTGGGGCAGATGCGCGCCATGTACATCGCGTCGTGGCTCGCTCCCGAGGTGAGACGCATGCTGGGGACCCCGAGCTCGTTTGAGGCACGCTCGATCGCACCCACGACGTTCGGGTCGAACACGCACGGGTCGTCGTGCAGCGTGGGCGTGACCTTGACGGCGCAGGGCGCCGCGGCTTTCGTTGCCGCGGGCACCACGGCGTTGCCGAGACGGTCGATGGTTGCCGGGTCCGGATGCCGGATGTCGACGGAAAAGAGCACATGGCTCGCCACCGAATTAGGCGAGTTCGGGGTCACCAGCATGCGCCCGACGGTAAAGCGCACGGTGTCGGTCGCGTCGCGCGTCAATTCCTGAAGTGCTTGAATGATGTGGATGGCACTGCGCAGCGCGTCCTGCCGCAGCGCGAGCGGCGTGGTGCCGGCATGGTCGGTCTTGCCGAAGACCTCGATGTTGAACCAGCGCAGGCCCTGGATGCCGGTGACGACGCCGATCGTCTTGCGGGCGCTTTCCAGCAGCGGCCCTTGCTCGATATGCGCTTCGATGTAGGCGGTGGCGCGCGCGTTGATGGGCCGCCGCGCGAGGCCGGGTGTGGCGGTAAGCGTCTCCCAGAGCGCATCCCTTAGCGCGACGCCTTCGTTGTCCCGGACCTCGAGAAATTCCTCCAGCTTGCGCGCACCGGTGTAGACCGCCGATCCCATCGTACATGGCTGGAAGCGTGCGCCTTCCTCGTTGGTCCAGGCGACGAGCTCGATCGGGCGCCTGGTCTTCACGTCCGCCTCGTCCATCGCTTGCAGCGCCTCCAGCGCGGCGAGCACGCCGTAGATCCCGTCGAAGCGTCCGCCCCGGGGCTGGCTGTCCATGTGGCTGCCGGTCATCACCGGGGCGGCGGCGGCGTCGCTACCCGGGCGGCGCACGAACAGGTTGCCGATGGCGTCCACCGCGACCTGGAAGTTGCGCTCACGGGCCCAGCCGATCAGCACCTTGCGCGCGGCGATGTCCTCTTTCGACAACGCGGCGCGGTTGACGCCGTTGCCGGGAATCGCGCCGATTTGCGCCATTTCCATGTGGCGGCGCCACAGGCGCTCCTCGCTGACGCGGGCGACCGCGTCCTGGTGGGCTTCACGCATTTCGCGATTATGAAGCTTTTTGCGCTATCTTTAACCCGTCACCCGTCCCCCTTCACTCCATAACACATGACACTCAAACGCCCCAAAGGCCCCGCCGGCAGGTTGATCGTGCTGGGTCACACCTCGCAGATCCTCAAGGACAACCCCCTCGGCGACCCGCACGAGCGCAGCCTCGGTGTGTGGCTGCCGCCGCAGTATGACGCGAGCGACAAGCGCCGCTTCCCCGTGCTCTACGATCTGGTGGGATTCACGGGATCGGGCCTCTCGCACCTCAACTGGAAGCCGTTCGGCGACAACGTCCCGGAACGCGCGGCGCGCCTCATCCGCGAGGGCAGGATGGGGCCGGTCATCATTGTCTTCCCGGACTGCTTCACCGCATACGGCGGCAACCAGTACGTGAACTCTCCTGCGATTGGCAACTACGCGGATTACCTCACGCGGGAGCTTGTCCCGTTCGTGGACCGCCAGTTCCGCACGCTCGCGCGCCGCGAGCACCGCGGCTGCTTCGGAAAATCATCCGGGGGCTACGGCGCGATCATGCACGGCATGAAATACGCCCGCTACTGGGGCGCGGTCGCGGATCACTCGGGTGACGCCTATTTCGATTTCTGCTACTGGACCGACTGGCCGAACACGCTGAACGAGCTCGCCAAGCACCGCTCGCCCAAGCGCAGGGCCGGCCGCTACGACGCGCGCCGGGAGGCGGGGCGGCGGGGACTCGCGCAGGGGCGCGACGATGGCCGCATCAAGCGCTTTCTCCAGCATGTGTGGAAGAAGGAGAAGGTCTCGAACGCGGAGAGCCTGTGCATCATGAACCTGTGCATGGCGGCGACCTACGACCCGGACCCGAGGGCGCCGCTCGGCTTCCGCGTGCCGGTGAACCTCGAGACGGGGGAGGCGCTCTGGGAGCGCTGGAAACAATGGCACCGGCACGACCCGGTTCATCTCGTCGCGAAGTATCGGGCGAGCTTGAAGTCGCTACGCGGCATCTACATCGACTGCGGCTGGCGCGACCAGTTTCATATCCACTTCGGCACGCGCATCCTGTCGCAGCGCCTTGCGGCAGCCGGCATCCGCCACACCTACGAGGAATTCGACGACAACCACTCCGACATCGACTACCGGATGGACGTCAGCCTGCCGTTCCTCTACCGGGCGCTGAAACCGTAGAGCGTTTCCGGGTTGGTGACGAGGATGCGATTGCGCGTTTTCTCGTCCACCGCCCATTCGGCAAGGAGATCGAACAAGCGCGCATCGTCGGGCTTTTCCTTCTCGCTCGGGTGCGGCCAGTCGCTGCCCCACACCAGGCGCTCCGGCGCCGCTCTCACGAAAGCCTGCGCGATTCTTGCTGAGTCCGCATAGCTCGGCGGGCCGATTTGCGAGTTGAAGTAGGCGCCCGCGAGCTTGATCCAGGTCCGGCCCTTCTCGATCAGGCTGAGGATGATCTTGTACGCCGGATGGGCAAGCCCGGCCGCCGGGGGGAGCCGCCCCATGTGGTCGATCACGATCGGGATGGGCAGGCGCCGCAGGAGCTCCGCGTTCTCCGCGATCATGTCGCCCGGCAGGTGCAGCTGCACGTGCCAGCCGAGAGGAGCGATGCGCCGCGCGAGCGGCTCCACCATGTCGATCGTGACGACCGCGGTGGCCGGGTCGCCGAGCGAGAACCGGATGCCGCGGATGCCGCCGGCGTCGAGCCGCTTCAGCTCGGCATCGCTGACCGTCGGGTGCAGCACCGCGATGCCGCGCGCGCCCGCCCCGAGCTGCGCCACTGCGTCGAGCGTGACCTGGTTGTCCGTCGCGTGGTTGCGCGGCTGCACGACCACGACGCGCGTCGTCCCGATGCGCTTCTGCAGCAGCCGGTACTCCGGCACGCCGGCGTTGGCGACGGGCGATCGCGAGGCGAGCTGCGGCGCGCGCGCGTCGTAGATGTGCATGTGGCAGTCGGCCGCGTTTGCCGGAGCCGCCGTTCCCGGCCGCGCGGTTCCGGAGGAATTGGGCACGACATGGCCCGGGACGTTGCTCGTCACCGAAGTCAGTCCAGCTTCCGCGTGACGGCGTCGAAGAGCTCGTCCACCTTGAAACGCTTCGGGATCAGCTGCTGCTGGTAGACGTAGTCAATCGCGACCTCGAGGTTGCGCCGGTTCGGCTCCAGTCCGATCGGGGTCATGTCGAGCTCGCTCGCGGCGGGCGCGGGGGCGCGGCCCTTCGCTTCGCGCAGCAGCCGGTAGACTTCGCGTACCGCGTCCGGATCGGATTTCGACAGCGAATCCCTCACCACCACCATGTGGTTGATCTGGATCGCGCGGTTCTTTGCGTGCCAGTTGCGGGCCGCCTGGTCTGGGTCGGCAATGAGGCGCTTCAGGCGCGGGTCCGGCAGCGTGGGGTCGCGCAGCACCGCCGCGTCCACCTCGCCGTCGAGCAGCATCTTCATCAGGTCGCGGCCCTCGGGGGCGCGCTCGACCGAGGGCGGATCCTTGAACTCCGCCACGTGCGGCTCCTCGAACGTCACCCAGCGCACGGAGTCGATATCGACCCCGTAATCGTTGGCGAGTATGCCGCGCAGCCACATGCTCGTCGTCACCGAGTAGGAGCGGATGCCGACGCGGCGGCCGTTCAAGTCCTGCGGGCGTAATTCGCCGCGCGCCGAGTTGTACACGAGGAACGGATGCTGGAAGCGCCCGAGCACGACCGCCGGCAGCAGCACGTAGGGCTTACCGTGCGCCTTGGCCATGAGGTAGGTCACGATCGCGAGCTCGGAGACGTCGAACTCGAGGTTGCGCACCGTGCGCTTGAACGCGCTGGCAACCTGCGGGACGTCGGCGAAATCGAAGGCGACGCGGGGTGAGCTCAACTCTCCCCGCCGCAGTGCCCGCGTGGTCGGGTAGTCGCCGAGCAGGGTTTTCAGCCGCGTGACGCGCGGCGATGCGGCCGGTGTGGCGCGTTGGGGTGCGGATGGCATATATACGCCTCTCTTGCAGGAGACCGGAGTGCGGAGCGTATCACGCCGCAAGTTGACGGGCATGTCGCGCGTCCACTATGTTCCCGATGACATCCGCAGAAATTCAGGGAGGCGAGAGCCATGAAACGAATTGGATTGACGGTCTTGTCGTGTGCTTTGATTGCGGCCGGCATGCCGGCGGCGCTGGCGCAGACGGAGAAATATCCCGAGCGACCGATCAGGCTCATCTCGCCGTTTCCGCCGGGAGGCACGGTGGACGTGAATGCGCGGATCCTCGCGCCCGCGGTCGCCAGGTCGATCGGCCAGCAGGTCGTGGTGGACAATCGCGCCGGGGCTTCCGGCATCATCGGCACGGCCGCAGCGGCGCGGGAGAAGCCGGACGGCTACTCGCTCATCATCAATACCACCCCGATGGTGACGAACACGCTCATGTACAGCAAGGTCCCGTACAACGTGCTCAGGGACTTCGACTGGATATCGATCCTCTCGACCACGCCCTCGTTCCTGAGCGTGCATCCGTCGGTGCCGGCCCGGTCGGTGCGCGAGCTGCTGCAGCTCGCGAAATCGCGCCCGGGAGCGCTCAATTACGCCGCCGCGGGCACCGGCACCAATCCACACATCGCGGGGGAGCTGTTCAATCTGCTGGGGAAGGTCGACATCCAGGCCGTGCAGTTCAAAGGCGGGGGTCCCGCGCTGGTCGCGGCGATCAGCGGCGAGGTGGGCGTCGCGTTTTCGGGCGTTGCGGGTGCGGTGCAATTCGTGCAGTCGGGGCGCCTGCGCGCGCTCGGGGTAACAAGCCGGAAGCCCGTCGCCGCGCTGCCCGGGGTTCCGCCGATTGCCGAAGCCTTGCCCGGCTACGAATTTGTCGCGTGGTTCGTGCTGGCTGCGCCGAAGGGCACGCCGCGCGAGGTCATCCTGACGTTGAACGAGCACTTCCGCAAGGCCATGACGTTTCCCGAGTCGATCCGGCGCTTCCAGGGCGAAGGGCTCGAGGTCGTCGGCAGCACGCCGGAGCAGGCGGCGGCCACGATGGAATCCGAGCTCAAGAAATATGCGGTCCTGATCCGGGAGCGGCGGATGAAGGCCGACTGATTTACTTCGTCGCGCTGCGGCGCCCGGGCACCGGCAGTTTCCGCGGCTCAGCCGGCTTGAGGGGCCCCCACACGCGGCTATAGTAGGTGTCGGCGAGCTGCAGCGCGGCGACCGGGTTGTGGCCGAGGACGCGATCCTTCGCGACAAGGACCGTCGTGAGCCCCTTCGCGTGCCGGAAGAACAGGCTGTCGTGGCCGATGCACAGGCCCAGCACGATGTTGAACTCGCAGCCGTGCTCGTTCAAGAGCTCGGCCTGGCATACCGGGTTGCACAGCGCCTCGAACTGCCCCGGGCGGACCTTCTCGCTGTCGGCGATGCCCAGGTCTTCTTTGGGGATGCTTCCGGTCTTGCACGCGGCCGATACCACCTCGAAGCCGTGGCTCTCGAGTATGCCGCTCAGGACGTAAGCGTGGTCGACGAAGCTGATGCAGTTCGCGATGCCGATCCTGCGGTAGCCCATGCGCTTGGCGAACTGCACGATCTCCTCGACCCGCGTCCACTTGCAGTAGCCTTCTGATTCCACCAGCGCCGATTCCCGCGAAATCTTGCGGATCTCCGGGTCGTCGTAGCGCGCAAGCGCGTGAGCCTGGGTTTCGGGGTCGACGCGGGTGGGGCAGAACCCGGGGCCGCGCTCCGCCTCTTCACCCTGGCGGCAGGCCTTGACCGTCGGCGGACAGTATGCGCAGGCGGGGTCTTCGTATCTCATGGCGGCTCCTTGGCCAACACGTGGTTCGGTCCACTATAGAGGCGTACGGGAGCGCCCGGTTTGTCCTGGATCAAATCCCGGGGCCGCCAATTGAGGCAAAGGGCCTCTATCATCCGCGTTCCTGTTCTTATAATGGGCGTCCGGGTTATCGAGGAGGCCAGTCATGTTCATGCAAAATCGTGCAGTGAAGACCGCCTTTGCGGTCACGCTCGCCGTCGGCGTGGCGGCCGGCTGCCAGACCACCGACCCCTACACGGGCGAGACCAAGACGACGAGCGCGACCTATGGCGCGTTGATCGGCGCGGGCGCGGGTGCGGCAATCGGAATGATCTCCGGCGATGACTCCAAGGAGCGCCGCAAGCGTGCTCTCATCGGCGCTGGCGTCGGCGCGCTCGCGGGCGGCGCGGTCGGCGCCTACATGGACAAGCAGGAAGACGAGCTGCGGCGGGTGATGCGCGACAGCGGCGTGACCGTCACGCGCAAGGGCGACGACGTCATTCTCAACATGCCCGGCAACGTCACGTTCCGCACCGACAGCGCCGATCTCAACGCGCAGTTCTACAAGGTGCTTGACGGCGTTGCGCTGGTGGCGAAGAAATACGACAAGACCATCATCGAGGTCGCCGGCCACACCGACAGCACCGGCACGGCGGAGTACAACCGGCAGCTCTCGCAGCGCCGCGCGTCCTCGGTGGCCGGCTATCTCGTGAGCCGCGGCGTCGCGCAGGGGCGCATCATGACAGCGGCCGGCGGCGAGGAGTACCCGATCGCGAGCAACGCGAACGAGCAGGGCCGCGCCGCCAACCGGCGGGTCGAGATCACGCTGACACCGCTGACTGCGGGCTGAGCGGGATCGCGCGCCTGCCGCTCGCCTACGCCGGGCGCAGCTCGCCCGGCGCGGCGGCTCCCAGCATTCGCACGTCGCGCCGCTGCGGCGGAATCACGATGCCGCGCGCGCGGAACGCCTCGACGACGGCCTGGCCGATCTCGCCGCTGGCCGTACCAAAGTCCGGCACCTTGACCCACGGGTAGACGCCGATGATGACAAAGGAATCGGCGAGCTGAATCACCCGTGTCAGCGGCGCCGGGTCCTTCAATACCCGCGGGTTGCTCTGCAACAGCTCGCGGAGGGTTGCGAGCGCCCGATCCAGATCGGCGTCGTAGGCGACACGCACCTCGACCTGCACCTGCCGGATCCGCCCGAAGTTGTGGAGGATCTCGCCCACGATCCTGCGATTGGGGATCACGACCCGCGAAAGGTCCGGGTGGGCGAGCGTCGTGCTGAAGAGGCTGATTTCCGTCACCTCGCCCTCTTCCTTGACGATGGAGATGAACTCGCCGACGCGAAACGGCCGCGTCAGGATGATCGTCAGGCCGGCGGCCAGGTTGCCGAGGACGCCCTGCATGGCCAGCGCGATTCCCGCGCCCGCCACGCCCAATCCCGCGACGAGCGGGAGCAGCTCCACGCCCAGGTTCTGCAGCGCCATGATGGCGAACAGAACCAGCACCAGCACCCGCGTGATACTCAGCAGGAGCTGGCGCACCGGGGGCTCGAGCTCGAGCCGCTGGAGCATGCGCCCGACCACCCCGGCGGTCCAGCGCGCAACGAGATAGCCGGCGACCATGACCAGAATGGCGACCAGCAGTTTCGGGCCGAACCTCATTCCGAGGTCGATGGCCGTGCTTTTTATTTGATCCAGTGCTGCGAAGTTGGGGTCCATGGGTTCCTCCAGGTGATGGCCAGCGACCCGCATTCTATCTTCCAGGCTCGCGCGAGCGGCCCATCCGGGGATTCCTTGCGCCAGATCAATGCATGAATTCCCCGGGCGTCTATCCTCTGTGCGCTGGCTGGAGTCGCGCTGGAGCATCGTCCCGTGCTCGACCGCCGTCAATTTCTGGGGGTATTGCTCATGTCCGCCACAGCTTTCGCGCAGGAAACCCGCGTCATCAAGCTTCCTCCGCCCCAGACCGCCGGTGGCGGGGAGCTGCTCCAGGCACTGAAATTGCGCAAGAGCACCCGGGCGTTTTCGGCGCGTCCGCTTCCGCAGGAGCTGCTGTCGACCCTCCTGTGGGCCGCCTTCGGGATCAACCGGTCCGCCAGCGGAGGACGCACCGCGCCCTCGGCCCACAACTGGCAGGAGATCGATGTCTACGCGGCGCTCGCCGACGCACTGTATCGCTACGACGCCCAAGCGCACGCGCTGAACCTCGCCGTTTCCGGAGATCTGCGGCCGCTGACGGGGGTCCAGGATTTCGTGGGAACGGCGCCGCTCAATCTGGTGTACGTCGCCGATTTCTCGCGGATGAAAGACGCGAGCGAAACCGACCGCACGTTCTTCGCGGCCACGGATGCCGCGGTGATCGCGCAAAACGTCTATCTGTTTTGCGCCGCGATGAATCTGGCTGTGGTGGTGCGCGGCTTGGTCGACCGGAGGAAGCTCGCGCCCGCCATGGGACTGCGCCGCGAGCAGCGCATCGTGCTGGCGCAGAGCGTGGGATTTTCCGCGGCGTGAGCGGCGTCCGCCGCGGGAAAGGATAGATCATGCGGATCGTGAAGCGGCGGGCGAAGCCCGGCGCGTCGGGGAAGGGGCGGTTCTTTCATATTCAGCTCCGGCCGAACGCGCAGTTCGTGCGCTTCCGGGTGCAGGACGTCGGCGGCCGGGGTGGCGTCGAGCGCGTCGCCGGGCAGCGCAGCAGCGGTACCTGGGACACGGTTAAATGGCTGGTCGAAAAGTCCCACGCGCACGTTCGTGGCGAGACGCTTGTCGCCGACACCGCGGAAGCTCGGAAGCTCCTGCGCAGCCTCGGCTCGGCGCCAGTGCGCGTCAGAGGCGACCGTTTCCGGGCGGCACCGCGCGCCAACATTCCCGAGAGCGCGAAGCCGACGCCGAGGCAGCGCCGCGCCTGGCGGCGCAATATCCTCAAGGCCCAGCAGGCCTGGCGAAGGAAGAAGCCTCCCCGCTAGCGCGGGCTTGAACGGCTGCTTGTGCCCGAATGGGCCGCGTTCTTGGGCCTGATATGGCCGGCGAACGACTGTACCGCAATCCGCCCGTTGCGCACGACAAATGTATCTGTGACCACTTCGTCCGCATTGTCGGCGGTCTCCGCTGCCCCCAGAATGTAACCGTAATCGCCCTCGACCGACAGGTGCTTCAGGCTGAACGCTGCTCCCGGCTTTCCGAACTCTGCGAGCATCGCCTGGAACAACGGCCTGATCGCGTCGACGCCCCTGAGTGGGCCCTGCGGCGTGAACAGGACGGCATCCGGTGCATAGTCAGACAGGATGCCGTCGAGGTCACGAACGCCAAAGCATTTCAGGTGGCTGTCGATCACGTCCCGGGTTGAACGCATTGCCATGACGGGCCTCAACGTTTGGTGATTACGACTTCCAGATACTCGCCCGGCACCACCAGCGAAGAGGGTCCCGCGGAATTGAGCCGGTTGAGCAAAGCCGTAATGTCATCGGCGAGCGCTGCCTGCCGCGCCGGGTCGAGCGCCGCGAACGCCTTGTGCGTTGGCCCGTAGTAGTCGCGGAAGATCTGCAGCCAGTGCGCTGCTGAGCGATAGCGGAAGTTGAAATTCCTGCGTTGGGCGCGAATGTCGGAGGCCAGGGCGCCAAACAGCTCCGCGATGTGCGCCTCGGTGCCCCACAGCGCGGGCGATTTCAGGCCCGCTGGCGCCGGAATGTAGTTACCGATGACCTTGAACAACTGCCCGATAAAGCCTTCGGGGGTCCAGTTGGCGAGCCCGATGCGGCCGCCTGAGCGCACCACGCGCAGCATCTCGCGTGCGGGCCGCGTGTGGTCGGGGGTGAACATCGCGCCGAACGTGGATAGCACCACGTCGAAGGATCCGCCGTCGAACGGCAGGCTCTCGGCGTCCGCGACCCGGAACTCGACATCCAGTCCCTCGGCAGTGGCCCGCGCGGCGCCTTTCTCAAGCAGGTGCGGCACGTAGTCGGTGGAGGTCACCTGCGCGAAGCGGCGGGCGGCAGCCAGGGTGGCATTGCCGTTGCCCGCCGCGACGTCGAGCACTCGCTCGCCGGCGCGCACGTCAGCCGCCTCCGCCAGCGACTCGCCGACGATCTGCAGCGTTGTGCCGACGACCGCGAAGTCGCCGCTGGCCCACGTGGCCTGCTGGCGCTGCTTGATTGCCGCGTAGTCCGGCGCGGCAGGGACGGCGTGCTTGTGGTGTGACGGCGCGGATACAGCAAGAGTGGTCATGCTTCGTTCTCCTTGTGGTCAGTTGACGGTTGGGAACGGAGCGGTCATTCATGCACGTCCCGCAGCTCCGTTTGATGAGCTGAAGTATCAGGGCGCATCGCGGGGCGGTGTTGATCAGGAGTCCGGCGTTTTTGCGCGGGACTCCGGAGTTGCCGATAATTCCGGGATGGACGCCCTTTCCGACGCGCTGCGCGTGCTGCGCTTGGCCGGAGCGGTGTTTCTCGACGCTGAATTCACCGCGCCCTGGTGCGTTGTGACCCAGTCCGGCCTACCCGATGCTCCGGAGGTGTCGGGCGGGCGGAACATCATTTTTTTTCATGTGCTTACCGAGGGACGCTGCAAGGCGCGGCTCGCTTCGGGAGGGCCGACTCTGGAATTCGCGGCGGGCGATGTGGTCATGCTGCCACGCGACGACACGCATTTGCTCGGCAGCGACTTGCGCCTGGCTCCCACGCCTGCCGAGACCCTTGTGCGAACCGGGGCGAGCGGGGAGCTCGCGCGCATCGTGCATGGCGGCGGGGGCGAGAAGACGCGGTTTGTCTGCGGCTTTCTGCGCTGCGACCAGCGGCTGTCCAGGCCCATGCTCGAAACCCTGCCGCGGATCCTGCGTGTGCCGCTGGACAAGGGACCTACGACCGCGTGGCTGACGAGCCTGCTGCAGGCGGGAACCCGGGAAACCACCGCGCCGCGTCCCGGAGGGGAGACAGTCCTCGCGAAGCTCTCGGAGCTGTTGTTCGTGGAAGCCCTGCGCCGCTACATCGAGCTGCTGCCGGAGCAGCAGACCGGGTGGCTAGCCGCCCTGCGCGACCGGTTTGTGGGCCGCGCGCTCGCGCTGATGCACGAGCGCCCGGAGAGAAACTGGACGGTGGAGGAACTCGCCGCTGCCGTCGGCCTGTCGCGCTCGTCGCTCTCGCAGCGATTCACCGATTTCATCGGCCAGCCGCCGATGCAGTACCTCACGCGCTGGCGGCTCACCATCGCGGCGCAGCGGCTGCGCAGCGAGAAATCGAGCCTCGCGCGCATCGCGGCGGACAGCGGCTACGATTCCGAAGCTGCGTTCAACCGCGCGTTCAAGCGCGCGCTCGGCACGACGCCGGCCGCGTGGCGCAGGGGCGATCGCGCGTCACTTTCGTAGCCGATACCACGGGTGCGGGTTTCCCGGCGCCTTGACGCGCAGAGTGTAGAGCGAGGTGTACGCGCAGCAGAGGAGCGTTTTCAGGTCCGGGCCCCCGAACGCGAAGTTCACCGCCTGCTCGGGAAAGCGGATGATGCCGGCGCGCCGCCCGTCCGGCGTGAAGACCCAGATGCCTCCGGGCCCCGTGCAGTAGACGCGACCGAGGCTGTCCACTTTCAAACCGTCGGGCGCCCCGGGCTCCGTGCCCTCGTTTAGGTCCGCGAAAATGCGGCGCCGCGTCATGTTTCCGGCCGCGTCGAGCTCGATCGCGTGGACGTATTTCGATGAGCGCGTATTCGCGACGTAGAGCGTCCGCTCATCCGGGGAGAACCCGAGCCCGTTCGGATACTCGCAGTGCGCGAGCACGCTGAGGCCGCCGTCGGGCATGACGCGATAGACGCGCGCGCCATCCCAGAGATTGTCGATGCCGGCCGGGCCCGGTTGCTCGCGCCGGGCATAGGGCACCCGCTTGTCCGGGTCGGTGAAGTAGAGGCTGCCATCGGAGCGGCAGGCGACATCATTGGGGCGGTTGAAGCGCCCGCCCTGGTAGCGCTCCGCCACCGTCTCGACCTTGCCGTCCGGCCCGGTGCGGGTGACCTTCTGCCCGTCGCCTTCGCACAGGATCAGGTTGCCTTTCAGGTCGAACGTCGTGCCGTTGCCGCCCTCGGTCTTGCGGACGACCTCGGGTGGTTGCCCGGGCCGGATCCGGTGCAGGTTGTTGCGGCGGAGGTCCACGAAGTACCAGTAGCCGTCGGGATGCCAGAGCGGGCCTTCGGTGAAAATAAACCCGGTCGCAACACGCTCCGCTTCGTTCGTTTCCAGGACGTCCGGCAGGTTATTCGCGGCAGTCATCATTCTTTTCCTTCTTGTTGCCGGCGGGTCGGCCCGCCAAGTGCAACGTTGTCAGCGCTCGATCTCGAGGATGTCGAAGCCGCAGTTGCGGTCGACGATGTAGACCAGGCCGCGCGCGTCGATTTCCACGTCGTTGGTCTGCGGGGTGGCATAGCCGCCGCGCGGCTCCGGGATGAACCAGGCGACCTCCTGGGGAGACGCCGGATCGCGGATATCGACGACCCGCAGCCCCCCGGAAAACCACGCGCAATAGACGAGCGTGCCTTCGACGTGCTCCTGGAACTGGTGCGCGCCGAAGCGGCCGCCTTTGCGCGCCCACGGCGTGTCGAGCTCGCTTACCTGGAAGTGGCCGATCGGCTGGATGCGCTGGAGATCGCTCACATCGAACAGCCACATGCCGGCGGGTATCTGGCCGTGATGGCGGCCGTGCGCCTCGTCCATCGCGATCGCGACGTCGCGCCCGGCGATCTTGCGCGGGACGCGCAACACCGTGTGGGTGGGATCGCCGATCGGCGGATGGTAATTGTAGGCGCCGACTGTCCGCGGGCGCGCGATGTCGGACACGTCGATCACACGCAGCCCCGCGTTGAAGCAGCCCGCCCAGAGTTCGTTGCCGCAGCGCATCGCGTGGTGGAGGTGCCAGATTTCGGAGGGAGCTTCCGGCGTCTCGCCGCCCGCGATGTGCTGGCCGGGCAGCCACCAGCGCGACACTTCCCGCGGGCGTGCGGGAGCGCTCACGTCGAAATTGACCAGGATGTTGCCGCCGTAGCCGTCTATCCCGGTGGAGATGTAGGCGTAGCGCTCATCGACGTCGAAGCGGTGCACGCCCACGCCGCCGGTCTTGACGTGGGTAATCAACCGCGGCTTCGCGATGTCCGATATGTCCCAGACCCGGAAGCCGGCGCGGGGAAACCCGGTGCGGGCGAGCTCCTCGAGCTTGGGGAGATCCGATTCCTTGACTCCGAGACTGGCCGCGACCTCGGCCGGGGTTGGGGCGCGCCCGAGTGACTTTTCGAGGTCCGCGCGCGTTGCCGCCAGCCGCGCGGCCTTGGCCGCGAGCCGCCGGCCCGGGCGCTCCACGTTTGTGTACATGACGTCGCCCACCGCGCGCACCTTGTGGCTGTGCTCGTCCGGCCGTTCGAGCGGGATCCCGGCGACAACGCGCGGTTGCCTCGGGTCCGACACGTCGACGATCGTGGTACCGTGCGGGGCCTCCATGTGCCCGAGAAATGCATAGTGGTCTTGAACCACGACCTGACCGCTGCCCGGCAGATCGAGGTGCCCGAGCCGCTTCACGCGATGGGCAAGGGGTGACGTAGACGGAAGGTTGGTGTCCATGATTCGGAAAGGGCCGGGGGGAGGGTGGTGCGACAATAGTGCCCGGAGCGAGTCGCGTCGACAAGTATTCGTGCCGCGGATGAACGAAGACATTGCCGGAGGGGTGCGCGAAGCGGTGGGAGCCGTCTACCGGTCGGAAGCGCGCCGCGTCTTTGCCACGCTGGTCCGCCTGCTGGGCGATTTCGACCTCGCCGAGGAGGCGCTGCACGAGGCATTCCGGGCGGCGCTCGAGCAGTGGCCGCGCGAGGGCATACCCGCCAATCCGCGCGCGTGGCTGGTATCGACGGGGCGCTTCAAGGCGATCGACGGAATTCGCCGCAGCGCGCGCTTCGATCCGCTCGAGGAGGACCACGAGGAGATCGCCGCGACCGACGATCCCGCGTCGTGGGCGGCCGATGAGATCGCGGACGACCGGCTGCGGCTGATCTTCACCTGCTGCCACCCGGCCCTGCCGTCTGACGCGCAGGTGGCGCTCACGCTGCGGGAAGTGTGCGGGCTTACGACCGAGGAGATCGCGCACGCGTTTCTTACCGCCGCGCCAACCCTTGCCCAGCGCATCGTGCGCGCGAAATCGAAAATCCGCGACGCGAAGATTCCCTATCGCGTCCCCTCGCCAGCGGAGCTGCCCGAGCGGCTGGAGAACGTCCTGCGCGTGATCTACCTGGTTTTCAACGAGGGCTATGCCGCATCGGCGGGCGCAACGCTCACGCGCCACGATCTGTCAGGCGAGGCGATCCGGCTTGCGCGGCTGCTCGTCGACTTGCTGCCCGAGCCCGAGGCGGTGGGGCTGCTCGCCCTGATGCTGCTGCACGAGTCGCGCCGCGCCGCCCGCGCTTCGGCCAGGGGTGACCTGATCCTGCTGGAGGACCAGGACCGCTCGCTCTGGAACCGCGAAATGATCGCGGAGGGCAGGGCCTTGGTTGAGCGGGCAATCGCGTCGCGCCGCTTTGGTCCGTACACGCTTCAGGCGGCAATATCGGCGGTGCACGCCGGGGCGCCCAACGCGGCAGCGACCGATTGGGCGCAGATCGTCGCGCTCTATGACCTGTTGGCGCGCCTTGAGCCCTCGCCCGTGGTGGAGCTCAACCGCGCGGTGGCAGTGGCGATGCGCGATGGACCTGCAGCCGGTCTCCAGTTGATTGACGCGATCCTGGCACGCGGGGAGCTTGCGGACTACCGCCTCGCGCACGCGGCGCGCGCGGACCTGTGCCGCCGGCTCGGCAGGACGGCGGAGGCGAGGACTTCCTACGAGCGGGCGCTTTCCCTCACCCGCCAGGAGCCGGAGCGGCGCTTTCTCGAACGCAGGCTTGCTGAGCTGGCAGACACCTGAGGGGCGCGTTGTCGAAATCACGGCCTCCCAAACGACTAAGCGGTACACGAAGCCGAACGATACAGCAGCCTGGATAAACTTTTGTCGTGGAAACAAGGAGTTCGAACATGCGGTTCATGATCATCGTGAAAGCCACCCGGGAGTCCGAGGCCGGGTTATTCCCGCCGGACAAGGAACAGCTCTTCGCCGACATGGCGACCTACCACGAGGAGTTGAAGCAGGCCGGGATGCTGCTCGACGGGTCCGGCCTCCAGCCGAGTTCGAAGGGCTGGCGGATCAGGTATTCCGGGGACAAAGTCACCGTAGTCGACGGGCCCTTTGCCGAGACCAAGGAACTGGTGGCTGGCTACACGCTCATCGAGGCGAGATCGCGGCAGGAAGCGCTCGAATGGACGAAGCGCTTCCCCAATCCGGGGGGGAAGGGCAAGACGTGCGAGATCGAGGTGCGCCAGCTGTACGAGCTCGAGGATTTCGGCCCGGTCGAGGCCATCGATCGCTTTCGCGAAATGGGCATGGGCGGAACGAAATAGCCGCGCCTGTCACCCGGAGAAAGAGCGCGATCATGCAGAAGATCACTCCTTTCCTATGGTTCGACCATCAGGCGGAAGCAGCCGCGAGGTTCTACGTGTCGATCTTCAGGAATTCCGGAATCGTGAGCGTCAACCGCTGCAGAGGCGAGTCCGCGAAGGCCAGCGGGAGGCCGAAGGGTCCCGTCATGACCATCGGTATCGCGCTCGATGGGCAGCATTCACGGCGCTGAAGAAGGAGAGGAACCATGCTCAAGATCACCGGAATCATCATCGCCATCGCGGTCGCCGCCGTGCTCCTGCTCGCCGCGAACAAGCCCGATTTCTTCCGCGTCGAGCGCCGCGCCAGCATCCAGGCCCCGCCGGAAAAAATCTTTCCGCTCATCAACGACCTTCGCGCCTTCAATACCTGGAACCCATACGAGAAAAAGGATCCGAACCTGAAGGGTCGCTACAGCGGGCCCGCCAGCGGTCGCGGCGCGGGGTATGCTTTCGAAGGGAACAAGGACGTGGGCAAGGGCAGTGTCGAGATTCTGGAGTCGTCGCCGCCCTCGAAAGTCACGATGAAGCTCTCCATGGTCGAGCCATTCAGGGCGGAGAACACAGTCGAGTTCACGCTTGTCCCCAAAGGCGGCGCGACCCGCGTCACCTGGGCCATGCAGGGACCGGCGCCGTTCATTGCGAAAGTGATCCACGTCTTCATCGACATGGACAAGATGGTCGGCAAGGACTTCGAGTCCGGCCTTGCCAGTCTCAAGGTGATTGCGGAAAGGTAGCGGGCCCGGATCATTCACGTAATCGACACGAGGAGAGCACAACATGTCCAGGGTAAAGCCGGTTCCCGACGGAATGCACACCGTCACGCCGCACCTGGTTTGCGCCGGCGCGGCCAGTGCCATCGAGTTTTACAGGAAGGCGTTCAACGCCGTGGAGGAAGGGCGGCTGCCGGGCCCCGATGGAAGGCTCATGCACGCGATGATCCGCATCGAGGGCTCGCCCGTGATGCTGGTCGACGAAATGCCCGAGTGGGGCGCGTTGGGTCCGAAGTCCCTCAAGGGCTCGCCGGTCACGATCCACCTCTACGTTGAAAACGTCGACGCGTTCGTCAAGCGCGCAGTCGCGGCGGGCGCCAAGATCACGATGCCGGTCGCGGACCAGTTCTGGGGCGATCGCTACGGCAAGCTCGAGGATCCGTTCGGCCATTGCTGGTCGGTCGGCACGCACCTTCGCGACGTCAGTGTGGAGGAGATGCAGCAGGCCATGAAGAGAATGGGCGGCTGAGCGGGAGGGGAGGAAACGATGAAGTACTTGTGCCTGATATGCGCCGAGAAGGTGATGGAGCAGATGACCGAGGCCGATGCCGCGCGCCATTTCGAGGAGTACCGCACATTCATCGCGGACATCCGGGCGAGCGGCCACTACCTCGGATGCAATCGTCTGCTGCCGCCCGATAGCGCGACCACGATCCGCGTGCGCAAGGGCAAGGTTGCGGTCACCGACGGCCCGTGGGTCGAGACCAAGGAGCAGCTCGGCGGCTACTTTCTCATCGAGGCGCGGGATCTCGACGAGGCGATCGGCGTGGCGGCGCGGATTCCGGGCGCCTGGATCGGCTGCGTCGAGATCCGGCCGGTCGCGGAGGACGCGCGCACGCTCGAGGTCCTCGGGCTTTCCGGGGGGAAGGCGGCCGCGCGCGCGGCCGAAAATTCACACACACGCGGATGAACGCGGATCCGAAAGGGACGAACGATGACACGCACGTCAAGAGGAGCAGCAATCCGCAAGTCAGGCGCGAAGTCACGCGCGCGCCGCGCGCTGGTGCTGGTCGCGACGCGCAAGGGCGCGTGGCTCTATCACAGCGACGGAGCGCGCAAGACCTGGCGCGCGGACGGCCCACATTTCCTCGGCCACAACGTGAGCCACCTCGTGCTCGACCCGCGCGACGGCAGGACGCTCCTCGCCGCGGCGAAGACTGGCCATCTCGGGCCGACGATCTTCCGCTCAACCGACCTAGGGAAGAGCTGGAAGGAAGCCGCGCGGCCACCCGCGTTCGCAAAGGCCGCGGACGGCACCGGCCGCTCGGTGGACCACACCTTCTGGCTCGCACCGGGTCGCGTGCAGGACCGCGACGTGTGGTACGCGGGCACCTCGCCCCAAGGCTTGTTCCGATCGACGGACGGCGGCGTCGCGTGGGAGCCGTTCTCGATCATCAATGACGATCCGCAATTCCGCGAGTGGATGGGAACCGTGCAGGACGGCACGCCCGACGGGCCGAAGCTGCACTCGATCGTCGTCGATCCGCGCGACGCCCGGCACCTTTACATCGCGATGTCGGGCGGCGGCGTGCACGAATCCACCGACGGGGGCCGCACCTGGAAGACGCTCATCAAGGGATTGGACGTCGTGGAAGGCTTCGGCTTCGACCCGGCCAAGCCCACCTTTCACGATCCGCACTGCATCCGGATGTGCCCGACGGAACCGGACCGCCTCTATCAGCAGAACCACTGCGGCATCTACCGCCTGGATCGCCCTTCCGACACCTGGGTGCGCATTGGCCGGAGCATGCCGCAGGAGATCGGCGACATCGGCTTCCCGCTGGTGGTGCATCCGCGCGATCCGGACACCGCGTGGGTGTTTCCGATGGACGGCACACAGGTGTGGCCGCGCACCAGCCCCGGCGGCAGGCCCGCGGCCTACGTCACGCGCAACGCCGGCAAGACCTGGCAGCGGCTCGACGCGGGACTGCCCAGGAGCCAGGCATGGTGGACGGTGAAGCGCCAGTGCATGGCGGCGGATGCGTTCGATCCCCTCGCACTCTACGTCGGCAACAGCGGCGGCGAGCTGTGGATGGGGCGCGAGGAGGGCAGGCGCTGGGCGCCAATCGCGCGGCATCTGCCGGAGATCTACGCGGTCGAGGCGGCGCAGCTGTAGACGTGACGGCGGCGGGATGAAGGTCATGGTCCCCAGCGCGCTGCGCTCCTACACCGAGCGCGGAGAGACCGAGGCGAGCGGCGCGACGCTCGCTGCGTTGCTCATGGACCTCGAGCGCCAGTACCCGGGGATTCGCTTTCGCATGATCGACGAGCAGGACCGCATCCGCCGTCACATCCGCATCTTCGTGAACGGCGAGCAGGCGCGCGACCTGGCGCAGCCGCTCAATGGGACGGACGAGGTCATCATCGTCCAGGCGCTTTCTGGGGGCTGACATTCATAGGAGACCACGCATGGCACGCTACGTAGACGGGTTCGTGCTTCCCGTACCGAAACGGAAGATCGAAGCCTATCGCCGCATGGCGCAGAAGGCGGGAAAGGTCTGGCGCGACCACGGCGCTCTCGAGTTTCGCGAGTGCGTGGCCGACGACGTCAAGATCGGGAAGTGGACGTCGTTCCCCCGCAGCGTCAAGTTGAAGCGCGGGGAGACGGTTTTCTTCTCGTATATCGTGTTCAAGTCGCGCGTGCACCGCGACCGCGTCAACGCGAAGGTGATGAAGGACCCGCGCATCACCGGCATGGGCGATATCAAGGACATGCCGTTCGACGCCAGGCGCATGATCTACGGCGGCTTCAAGGTCCTGGTCGACGGCTGACCGGGCGAGGAGGTTCACCATGAAATACCTGTTTCTGTGCTGCTTCAACGAGAAGCAATGGAATGCCATTCCGGAACCGCAGCGCGATGCAATCATGCGGGACTACGGCGCGCTGCTGGAGAGCCTCGACCGGAGCGGCCAGCACCTGGCCACCGGGAAGCTTCAGGCCACGGCAGCGGCCGCGACCGTTCGCAGCCGAAACGGCAAGCCGGTCGTGAGCGACGGGCCGTTCGCCGAAACCAAGGAGCAGCTCGGCGGCTATCACCTGGTCGAATGCAGGGACCGCGACGAGGCGGTTGCGATCGCGAAGCGCTTCCCGACACTTCCTTTTGGCGGCGCAGTCGAGGTGCGCGCGCTCGAGTACTGAGAAAAGGTTCCTGACACCTTTTCTGATACCTTTTCTGGCGCCTTTTTGGGAGAGACGATGAAATACGTGTGCCTCGGATACATCGAGCCGGGCAAGCTGGAGAACATGCCCGAAAGCGAGCGCAGCGCGCTCGTGGACGGCTGCTTCAGCTACGACAACGTGCTGCGCAGGGGCGGCCACTTCACCGGCGGGGAAGCGCTCCAGCCCCCGGGCAGCGCCGTGACCTTGCGTTTCCGCGACGGCAAGGTATCCGTCACGGACGGCCCGTACGCCGAAACCAAGGAGCAGCTCGGCGGCATCCTCATCCTGGAAGCACG
Source organism: Burkholderiales bacterium (assembly GCA_036555615.1). Classification (GTDB taxonomy): domain Bacteria; phylum Pseudomonadota; class Gammaproteobacteria; order Burkholderiales; family SG8-41; genus SG8-41. The sequence continues at coordinate 66,498 of DATBKZ010000054.1, forward strand.
CGATCTCAACCACGCCATCCAGCTGATGTCGAAGCACCCGGGAGTGCGCATGGGCCCATTCGAGATCCGTCCTGCCGCCGACCTGGCGGGGATGATCCGTGATAGCGAGCGGCGCCGCGGGAAAGCATGAAGGTTCGCGTCACGCAGCGCTACAGCGCTACGCCCGAGCGTGTTTTCGACGCCTGGCTGGACCGGAAGACGGCGGGCAGGTGGCTGTTCGCGACGGCCGCGCGCCCGATTTCGCGCGTGCGCATCGACGCGCGCCCGGGCGGGGCTTTTCAGTTCGTCGAACGCGGTGCGGGATGCGACCTCGTGCACGCGGGCGAATATGTGGTGATTGCGCGTCCGCGCCGCCTCGTGTTTACGTTATCGGAGCGGAAAGTTCGCGTACGCGTTGAAATCGTCCCGCAGGGCAGAGGATGCGAGCTGACCCTGGTCGAGGAAAGGACCCCGCTGGAGCAGGCGAGCGGCATCGAGGGCCGCTGGGCAGGCATGCTTTATGGGCTCGGAACGATGCTCAGGGAACGCGGAAGCTGAGTCCTTCGCGCCCGTCGGCTTAGCGTGCGAGGACCGCGCCGAAGCACGCCGCCGCAGCGAGCGCGGCCGCGGTCCGGACGTGGTTCCAGGCAGTCCAACCGGCGACATAGCCCGTCCAAGAATTCGCGGCCGCGGGCTCCGAGGGCGCAATCTTCGCCAACGCCTCGTTCCTGGGCACGTTGCATGCGATCGTGACCAGAACGGTGCCGGCAAGGTAGAGCAGGCCGCCTGCGAGCATCCAGGCCATGCCGGACTCGCTCCAACGCAGCAGCGAAACGACGAGCGCAACGACGCATATTGCGGCGGTGCCGAGGAAGAGCGACAGGAACCAGACGTTCAGCACGACCACGTTGATGGATTGCATCGCCGCGATGCCTTCGGAGGGCGCGATCCGGGCGAGCGCCTTCATCACGAACGCCGAGAAGGCGAAGAACACGCCTGCAACCAGTCCGCACGCGAGGCAGGCAACCAGGGCGAGCGCGGACAGGAACAGATCAAGGGACATCATTGCGCCGGCGCCGCGGAGTGATCGAACCGCGTTTTCGATCCGGCTCCCTGCTCACTGCGGCTTGCGAAATCCGATGTACCACGCCTTGCCGCCGTAGAGCTCGCGATACTCCAGCTGCTCCATGCCTGCCGGGATCAATTTCGTCGGCGGCACGATCGGCCGGCGATGATGGCGGAACCAGGCGCGGATGCCGGGGACGCGCTCCAGCATGCGCGCGACCTTCTCGGTCTCGTCCATGATCACGATCTTCGAGCCCTTCTTCGCCACCCGGACCATCTCGCGGATGGCGCGCTCCTGGTCGGTAAAGAAGTTGATTCCCCCCATCTGGTAGACGACATCGAACGTTTCGGGCTTGAACGGCAGGTGCTCGGCGAGCCCGAGGAAGAGCTCGGCGGGCGCGCCCAGCCGGCGCACCTTGCGCTCGCAGATTGCCAGCATCTCCGGCGAAAGATCGAGCCCGTAGTATTCGCAGCCCGGCGGCAGGAACGGCAGGTCGGACCCGGTGCCGACCGAGGTCGAGAGCACGCGGTCGCCTGATCTGATCTCGAGGCTCGCGATGAACGCCTTGCGCAGCTCGACCTCCGAGATGCCGAGGATGTAAAGCCCGACGCGGCTCAGCAGGTCGTAGAAGGGGGCCCAGCGGTCGTAGATCCCGCGAAACCGGGTGTTGATGCCGGTGATCTGGTGCGGCTCGACGAAGACCGGGATGCCTTCGCGGATCGGAAACCTGAGACCGTGTTTGCCGTTGAAGAGATACTGCGCGGCGTCGCCGTTCACGGACTCGGAAACGATCTCGAGCGGCGCGTGTTCCTGCGGGCTGCACAGGATATCCAGGGTCTTGGGACTCATGGTTGCCCGGTAAGCCCGCCGTCTAGGGCCGAGACGTGATTGTAACTCTCACGGGCCCCGTGTCATCCCCTCCGGAGCGGCGCCGGCCCACCTGCGGTACGGGACCTGGAGTGATGAAGTAACATACACGGTCAAGGGGGGAGCGCCATGAAGACATCGCGCCGCATCGTTTCCATCATCCTTGCCGCGGCACTGACGGGATTGGGAAGCCCGGCCGCGGGACAGGACAAATGGCCGACGAAGCCGATACGGCTCATCGTGCCGTTCACGGCGACCTCCGCGAGCGATGCGCTCGGACGCATCGTCGGCCAGCGTCTGAGCGAAGTGTGGGGACAGCAGGTCGTCATCGACAACCGGCCGGGAGCGGGCGGGCTGATCGGCAGCGACCTGACGCGCCAGGCCGCCCCCGACGGCTACACGCTTGCCATGATCGGGCAGCCGCATCTGTCGAATGCGCTGCTGCGGGAAAAGAAGCCGTACGACCCGGTCAAGGACTTCACGTCCGTCGTCTTCGTCGGCTCGAACCCCAACGTGATCGTGATCGGGAAGGGCATCGAGGCGCGCACGATCCCCGAGCTGATCGCGCTGGCGAAGGCCAAGCCCGGCGCGCTCAATTACGGCTCGGCCGGGGTCGGCAGCTCCTCGCATCTCGCGGGAGCGCTGCTGGTATCGAAGGCGGGGATCGACGTGGTGCACGTGCCGTTCCGCATCGGCGCGGACAGCCGCAGCGCGCTGATTGCCGGCACGATCCACTTCTACGTGTATCCCTTGCCGGCGATCGTGGGCATGATCAGCTCCGGAACGCTGCGCGCGCTCGCGGTCGGCTCGCCCAAGCGGGCGCCGGCGCTGCCCGATGTGCCGACGAGCGCCGAAGCGGGATTCCCGCAATACCGCTCGGAGTCGTGGTTCGGGATCGTCGGGCCGCGGGGACTGCCGAAGCGGCTGGTCACGCGCATCAACGCCGATACCGTGAGCGTGCTGAACGAGCCGGCCACGCGCCAGAGATTCGTCAAGCAGGGCGCCGAGCCGGGGGGAGGCCCGCCCGCAAGCTTCGAAAAGCGCCTGGGCGACGAATACGCCGAGCTCGCTCCCCTCATCAAGAGCATCGGCATGAAGCTCCAGTGACCCGCGACAGGGAAAAATGGGGTCAGGTTCGAATTTCTGCGGGGGCTCCGGCCCGTGAAGTCAGAAATTCGAACCTGACCCCATTTTTTCTCCTGACCACGTGGCTTGCCGGGTTCTGCGCCGCTGGCGCATGGGCGGCGCAGGACTATCCCGCGCGGCCGGTGCGGATCATCGTCGGATTCGGCGCGGGCGGCCCCGACACCACCGCGCGCATCGTCGCGCACGAGCTTTCCGCCCGGATGGGGCAAAACTTCGTGGTGGACAACCGGCCGGGCGCGAGCGGCATCATCGGCGCCGACCTCGTTGCGCAGGCGGCCCCTGACGGCCACACGCTGCTGGTCACGTCCTCCTCCTTCGCGCTCAACCCCAGCGTGCGGCGCACGCTGCCGTTCGATCCCGTGCGCGACTTCGCGCCGGTGTCGCACCTCTGCTCGTCGCAGGGCTACATCCTGGCCGTCAATGCCTCGGTGCCGGCGCGCAGCGTGAAGGAGCTGGTCGCGCTTGCGGCGAAGCCGGGCAGCCGCATTGCCTACGCCTCGAACGGGGTCGGCAACGTGGGGCATCTCGTGACGGCGGTCTTCAGCGCCCGCGCCGGCATGAACATGACCCACGTGCCGTACAAGGGCGCGGGTGCGGCGATCGGTGCTCTGATGGCGGGGGAGGTGCAGGTCATGTTCGTGACGCCGACGCTCGGCCTGCCGGCGATCCGCTCGGGAAAGATCCGCGCGCTCGCCTACGACCACGCGCAGCGCGCCGGTTTTCTGCCCGACGTGCCCACGCTCGCGGAGGCCGGGGTGCCGCCGACGGGCATCGACGGCAGCTGGCACGGCCTGCTCGCGCCGGCGAAGACACCGCGCGACCGCCTCGCGCGGCTGGAGCGCGAGGTGCGCGCGGCACTCGCGACGCCCGAGGTGCGGGGGCGGTTCGCGAAGCTGGGACTGATCCCGGTCGGCAGCACGGGGGCCGAATTCCGCGCATTCCTCGCCGAGGCGATCCGGCGCTTCGCCGAGGCGGCGCGCGTGGCCGGCATCGAGCCCGAATGACCGCGCCGGCGGCGTGACTGACGAAGAGGAGACCATGCCAGCAGATTTCATACGACGCGTTGTCACTGGACACGACGGAAACGGCAAGGCGATCGTCCTGTCGGACGGTCCCTGCACCTCGATCCGGACCCATCCCAACCGCCCCGGCCACCAGTCGACCGACGTGTGGAAGACGACCGCCATGCCGGTGCCGATCGCGCGCGAGGAGCCCGACCCGACGCTCGGCCCCCGCGATTTCGTCCCGCCCATGGGCACCAAGATCCGCATCAGCGAGATTCCGCCGGAGCCGGTGTCGTTCCGGAGCCTCACCCCGGAGCAGGCGCGCGAGTTCTTCAAGGAGGGCGGGAATCCGCAGGCCTCGACGTTCGCGCAGGGCGGGCGCCACCCGTTCATGCACCGCACCGAGTCGGTCGACTACGCCGTGGTGCTGGAAGGCGAGATCACGCTGCTGCTCGACGACACCGATGTCGTGCTCAGGGCCGGCGACGTGGTGATCCAGCGCGGCACCAATCACGCCTGGAGCAACCGCTCCGGCAAGCCGGTGCGCATGCTCTATATCCTGATCGACGGAAAGTTCGAGGCCCCGCTTGCGGCGCAGTTCAAGTCCGCGAAATGACGCGAACCACCTCAAAACCCCGGTCGTTCGCCCTTCGCCTCGGACTGTTCGTCCTGAGCGCGGCGCGTATGCTGCGGGCCGGGGCCCGTCAGAGCGGTCGTGATCTTCTCCGGATTTCCCCGCCCACCTGGTCAATTGATCAGGACAACTCCCTAATAGAGCCAGTACCAGTACCGGAAATCCGGAACCAGATCCCAACCGCCCTGCCACCCGGCCCGCGGGTGGACCCGCGCTGTGCCGGATAGCTCCGATGCATGCTCATACTGCCGCGTGGATATTTCTTGAGATGGGTTTGCGGTAACGCCGGCGCGTCACTTGGCGTACGCCGGCGTCCGCGCCCCGACGCGCTTCATGAAATCGAGAAAGATCGCGGCGAGGTCCGCTTCGCGGGCGTCCCACTCCTCGCGCGGCGCGACGTCGAGATCGTAGTGCTTGGTGATGAGAGGATGGACCTCGGCCGCCGGCATCAGGCGGCCGAGGTTCTCCGCTGCGCTGCGCAGGTGGGAGAGATCGTTGCCGGGGACGATGCAGGCCGGGGCGGTGATTCGAGCGAGCTCCGCCGCGGTCGCGCCGATCACGGGCTTTTCGGCGTCATCGAGGAACATGCGGTTCCAGCGGGACATCACCTCGATGAAGCGCGCCGGGTCCATCCGCATCAGCCGCTCGCGGTTCTCGGGCCGCTCGCGGATGCGCTCGGCAAACTCCTCGGTTGCGCACACGGCCGCCATGCCGCCCTGCTGCGCGATCGGGAGGTACTGACCGTAGTAGCGGTGCGCGAGGCGCTTCGCCGCGGCGAGGCCCCCGGTGACGCGCCACAGCAGCAGGCCGCGGGCGGCGCCAGGATGACGCAGCGCGAAGAGCAGCGCGAGCCGGCAGCCCGAAGAGCTGCCGCCGACCCACGCGGGGAGCGCATTGCGCTGGCGGAGCAGCTCGTGCAGGTCGTCGGCCCACATCGCGTACTCGGACTCCTCGCTTTCGATCGAGACCTCGGACGCGCCGCAGTTGCGCCGGTCGTGAAGCAGGACGCGATAGCCCGCCGCGGCGCAACGCCTGCCGAGCGATTCCACGCCCTCGATCGCGCGCCGCCCGCCGGGCGAGAGCGCCAGCCAGGGGCCCTGTTGGCCGAGCACTTCGTAGTGCAGGGCGACGCCGCGCACCGTGGCGAATGGCATGGACGAGCTCCGTGACTCGCGATGGGCAATACTTCAGACGTAACTGTGGTAGTGCGGGTCGTACATCTGCGAGGCGACGTACGCGGCGATGTCCGCCGGCTCGCGCTCGGTGGAATGCCCGTTCTTGTACGCAACCCGGGCCACCGCTTCCCCGATGTGCGCCGAGACTTCGCGGATGCGCGGCAGCGCCGGATAGAGGCTGCCCTGCGCCAGGTCGGACTCGGTGACATCGTGCGCGAGCGTGTGCGCGGCGGCCATGAACATCTCGTCGGTGACCCGGCGCGCCCGGCTCGCGATCGCGCCCAGCCCCACGCCAGGGAAAATATAGGAATTGTTTCCCTGCCGCGGCACGAAGGTGCCGGCATCCGTCCGCACCGGATCGAACGGACTGCCGCAGGCGAAGAGCGCGCGGCCGCCGGTGTGGCGATAGGCCTCCGCCGCCGTGCACTCTGATTTCGAGGTGGGATTGGACAGGGCGAAAACGATCGGGCGCTCGTTGATCTTCGCCATCTCGCCCAGCACTTCCGCGGTGAAGGTTCCTCCCACGGCGGCAACGCCGATGATGGCGGTCGGGCGGAGCGCCTTGATCGCGCCCAGGAAGTCGCCGACCGGCGCGTGGTCGAGCGCGTACTTTCGCTTTTCCTCCGAGAGATCGGTGCGGCTCGCCACCACCAGCCCGCGGGAGTCCACCATGCCGAGCCGCGCGCGCGCATCCGCGACGGAGAGGCCCTGCGCGACCATGGCCGAGACCACGAGATCGGAAATGCCGATCGCCGCCTCGCCCGCGCCGAGGAACAGCAGCTTCTGGTCGGTGAGCTTGCCGCGGGTAATGCGCAGCGCCGACAGTATGCCGGCGAGCGCGACGGCCGCCGTGCCCTGGATATCGTCGTTGAAGGTGCAGATGCGGCCGCGGTACTCGTTGAGCAATCGGAAGGCGTTTTGGTTGGCGAAGTCCTCGAACTGGATCAGCACGCCGGGGAACGCCTCCTGCGCGGCGGTGATGAATTCCTCGACCAGCTCGTCGTAGGCGGGGCCGCGCAAGCGGCGCTGCCGCAGCCCGATGTAGAACGGATCGTCGAGCAGCTCCGTGTTGTTGGTGCCGACATCGAGTATGACCGGCAGGCACAGGGCGGGGTGCACGCCCGCGCACGCGGTGTAGAGCGAGAGCTTGCCGATCGGGATCCCCATCCCGTTCGCGCCGAGGTCGCCCAGCCCCAGTATGCGCTCGCCGTCGGAGACGACAATGATGCCCGCGCGGCGCGGCCAGTTCTTCAGGAGCTGGGCGATGCGCCCGCGGTCGTTGGTGCCGATGAAGAGCCCGCGCGGACGCTGGAAGATATGCCCGAACTTCTGGCAGGCGAGCCCAACCGTGGGCGTGTAGATGAGGGGCTGCATCTCGTCGATGTTGTCGCACACGACGCGGAAGAACAGCGACTCGTTGCGATCGTGCAGCGCGGCGAGCGCGACGTACTTGTCGAGGTCGTCGCGTTGCTGGCGCAGGTGCTCGAGGACCCGGGTCGCCTGCTCGTCCTGGGAGAGTACGTGGGGGGGCAGCAGGCCGCGCAACCCGAGGGCATCACGCTCGCGCTCGGTAAAGGCGGTGCCCTTGTTGAGCAGGGGATCGCGCAGCAGCTCCATCCCGCGCGGATGGCGGTCACCCGCTGCACGAGTGGATACGTCGTCTCGCTTCATGGTCCGTCCTCCTGGAAGGGGCCGCAGCAACCGGCCCGACCGCCAGTGTGCGCCTTCGGCCGCGGCGATTGTTGATGCAGATCAAGCGGCCGGCGCCCGATGCCCGCCGCGGGTCCGGAAGCCGAAGCGCTGGGCGGGGTCAGCCGCGCCCGACGAATGGCATCTTGGTCGCCATGATGGTCATGGTGAGGACATTCGCGTCGAGCGGCAGGCTCGCCATGAACACCACCGCATTGCCGACGTGCACCGGGTCCATGCGCGGCTCGGGCGCCCGGGTCCCGTTCGCCTGCATGACGCCCTGCGCCATGCGCTCGGTCATCGGGCTCACCGCGTTGCCGATGTCCACTTGCCCGCACGCGATGTCGTAGTTGCGCCCGTCGAGCGCGATGGTCTTGGTGAGGCCGGTCACCCCGTGCTTGGTCGCGGTGTACGGGGCGGAACCCGGGCGCGGCGTGTGCGCCGAGATCGAGCCGTTGTTGACGATGCGCCCGCCGCGCGGAGACTGGTCCTTCATCATGCGGAAGGCCGCCTGCGCGCACAAGAACATGCCGGTCAGGTTGACGTCCACCACCGACTGCCATTTCTCGAACGGCAGGTCCTCGAACGGCACGCCAGGCGCGTTGCCGCCGGCGTTGTTGAACAGCACGTCGAGACGCCCGAAGCTCTCCCGGATCCTCGCGAACAGCGTCTGGACCTGGTCCGGCTTGCCGACGTCAGTGGGGACGATGAGCGCGTTCTTCGCCGCCGCCCCGGCCACGGCGGCGGTCTCCTCCAGCAGCGGCTTGCGCCGCCCCGCCAGCGCGACGCGGTAGCCGTCCTTGAGCAGCGCGAGCGCGACCGCGCGCCCGACGCCGGTGCCCGCGCCGGTCACGAGCGCGGTCTTGTTGTGAGAGGCCATCGTTCAGTCTCCTTCATCCCATTGAATCGGTCACGGCTTGCAGAGAACGGGTTCGATGGTTCTTCCCGTCACTCGAACCTATCTCAAGAATCCGGTCGGTCGCCCTTCGCCTCCGACTATTCATCCTGAGCGTAGCGCGCAGGCCGCGGGGCGGGCCCCGACCGTTCTGACAGGACCCGCGCTGTGCCGCATATCCCGGATGCACGCTGATACTGCTCCGTGGATTTTCTTGAGATGGGTTCTCGTCACCCGTCACGTGTCACTCGCCTTCCCGATGCTACCGCAGCGGCGCGGGCTTGTGCGCAGGCGCGGTTCATTGACAGGTCCGGGCGGGGCTCCTAACATCGATTCGCCTTTCGCGTCGTTCCCCGAAACAGGGAGGAGGAAACCCATGCGTGCTGCCCTGACGACAGCCGTCGCGCTGACGGCGCTCGCGTTGACCTTTTCCGGATGCGGCAGGGAGCCGCCCTCCAAGCCTGCCGCCACTGCGGCGGCGCCCGCGGCGCCGGCGGCGGGTCCGAGGACGCTCAAGATGCAGTCGTCATGGCCCGCTGGCCTGACGTTGCAGGACAACTTCCGCTTCTTCGCCGAGCGCGTGGACAAGCTCACGGGCGGAAGCCTCAAGATCGACGCGCTCGCCGCCGGGCAGGTGGTGCCGGCGTTCGAGGTGCTCGACGCCACCTCGAAGAAGGTGATCGACGGGGCGCACTCGGTTTCCTACTACTGGGTCGGCAAGAACAAGGCCGCCACGCTGTTTGCGGCCACGCCCGCGGGCCCGTTCGGAATGGACCACCTCGACTTCATCGGCTGGCTCTATGAAGGCGGCGGGCTCGACATGTGGTGGGAGTTCTACCAGAAGGAGCTGAAGCTCAACGTCGTCGCCTTCCCGATACTGCCTTCCGGCCCGCAGGCGTTCGGCTGGTTCAAGCGGCCGATCAAGAACCTCGCCGACTTCAAGGGCATGAAGTGCCGCCAGACCGGCATCGTCGCCGAGATCTTCCAGAAGATGGGGATGCAGACGGTCAACATGCCGGGCGGCGAGATCGTGCCCTCCGCCCAGCGCGGCGTCATCGACTGCGCCGAGTGGGTGGGCGGGGTCGAGGACCTGCGCCTGGGGCTGCCGCAGGTGTGGAAGTACCACTACACCCCGGGCATGCACGAGCCCACCATCACCGGCGAGCTGATCATCAATGCCGACGTGTGGAAGGGGCTCACGGCGCAGCAGCAGGAAGCCATACGCTCGGCCACGTCCGAGACGTTCCTGCGCTGGTGGGCGAAATGGCAGAAGCAGAACGCGGACGCGATCGATGAGATGCGGACGAAGCACGGCACGCAGATCCTGCGCACGCCACCCGATATCCTCGTCGCTTTCCTCAAGGCGTGGGACGAGATCGCGGCAGAGGAGTCCGCGAAGAACCCGTTCTTCAAGAAGGTGCTCGACTCGCAGCGCGCCTACGCCGCGAAAGTGGTGCCCGCCAAGCGCTTCATGTTCCCGCCGTACTCCTTCGCGGCCAATTACTACTGGCCGGAGAAGCGGGCTGCCAAGAAGTAAGTCAGAAGGCAGAAGGCAGAAGGTTGACCGGGCCCAGATCCGCGCTACGCGGGTCTGCCTTCTGACTTTTGCCTTCTTCTTTGATGTTCATGGCTCCGCTCCACGTCCGCGTCGTCCGGGCGATCGACCGGTTCACGGATTTCACCGGCACGCTCGTCGCGTGGCTCAACGTGCCGCTGGTCGCGGTCGTCGCCTGGGAGGTGGTCGCGCGCTACGCCTTCAACGCGCCCACCATCTGGTCATTCGACATGACCTACATGCTCTATGCCGCGATCTTCATGCTCGGCGCCGCCTACGCGCTGCACAAGGGCGCCCACATCCGCACCGATTTCTTCTTCGAGAAATGGTCGATCCGCACGCGCGGCGTGATCGACTCCATCGCATACCTGGTGTTCTTCTTTCCGGCGCTCGCGCTGTTCCTGGCGGTGAGCGGCGGCGAGTGGTGGTATGCCTTCCGGATCGGCGAGACCTCCGAGCAGACGCCGTGGCGGCCGCTGCTGTGGCCCTTCAAGCTGGTGGTGCCCGCGACCTGCCTCCTCCTCATGGTGCAGGGCGTCTCCGAGACCATCAAGAGCCTCTACGCGGCGCGCACCGGCAGGGAGCTCGAGCACAAGGAGCACAGCGCGATATGAGCGACCAGTCCGTGATCGGGCTCGCGATGCTGGTCGTGATGATGTTCGCGATCTTCATCGGCTTCCCGATCTCGTTCACGCTGCTCTTCCTCGCGCTCGTCTTCGGCTATCTCGGGCTGGGGCGCACGGTGTTCGACCTCGCCTATTTCCAGACCATCGGCCTGATGAAGGAGGAGCTGCTCGCCGCGGTGCCGCTCTTCATACTCATGGGCTACGTCACCGAGCAGGCGGGCCTGATGGAGCGGCTGTTCCGGGCATTGCGCCTGCTGCTCGCCCCGATCCGGGGCTCGCTCTTCGCGGTGGTGATCCTGACTGCGACGATCTTCGCCATGGCGACCGGCATCGTCGGCGCGGCGGTGACCGTGCTCGGCATCATGGCCTCGCCGATCATGGTAAAGACCGGCTATGACGGACGGCTGGCCGCGGGGTGCATCACTGCCGGCGGCACGCTCGGCATATTGATTCCCCCGTCGGTGATGCTGATCGTGATGGGGCCGGTGCTCGGCGTCTCGGTCGCAGATCTGTATGCCGCGGCGTTCGGCCCGGGGCTGCTGCTTGCAGGGCTCTACCTGGTGTATTTGCTCGGCCGCGCGTTCTTGAATCCGGCGCTCGGCCCGCCGGTGCCCGCGGGAGAGCGCATCCACAGCGTCCCCGTGATCCTGAGGGAGGTGCTGCTCGGCGTCGTGCCGCTCGTCGGCCTGATCGCGGCCGCGCTGGGCTCGATCCTCGCGGGACTGGCAACGCCCACCGAGGCCGCCGGGATCGGGGCGCTCGGGGCGTTGGCGCTCGCCGCAGCCTACGGCAAGCTGGACTACGCGAGCCTCAAGCGGGCCGTGCTGGCAACGACCGCGACTTCCAGCATGGTGCTGCTGCTGGCGGTGACGTCGAACATCTTCGGAGCGGTCTTTTCGCGCCTCGGCACGGCGGGCTGGCTGACGGAGACCATGCTCGCGCTGCCGCTGCCGCCGGTGGCGATGCTCTTCGTCGTAGTCCTGCTCATCTTTCTGCTCGGCTGGCCGTTCGAGTGGCCCGCGATCGTCCTCGTGTTCCTGCCGATCTTCTATCCGGTGATGGAGGCGCTGCGGCCGGCGATCGGCGCGGCCCTCGGCATTCCTCCCGATTTCGTCATGATCTGGTTTGGCGCCCTGGTGGCGTTGACGCTGCAGACGGCTTTTTTGTCGCCGCCGGTGGCGATGTCGGCCTATTACCTGCGGCAGGTGGTGAAAGAGTGGTCGCTCGCGACGATCTACAAGGGCATGTTCGAGTTCATGCTCCTGCAATGCATCGCGATTACGCTGATCATCGCCTTCCCGGCAATCACCACCATGCTCCCGGAGCAGCTGCGCAGGGAGGCGCGCGAGGCCCAGGTCGAGCAGGTGGACGACAGCATGCACCGCCTCGAGGAAGATCCCCTGAAGGGACTGCAGCGGTAGCGCGAGAAAGTTGCGGAAAACGGAAAATAGGGTCAGGTCCGAATTTCGATCAGTGGCATCGGTTGGTGGTATCGAAATTCGGACGAAATTCTGACCTGACCCTACTTTCTACTCAGCTCACGGCGGACGATGGCGGCGCCGGCGGCAAGCGCGCGCAGCTTCGCCTCCGCGACCGGCCGCGCCATCGGCGCCATGCCGCAGTTGGTGCAGCCGTAGAGGCGCTCGGGCTTGACGTAGCGGAGCGCCGCGCGCAGCGTCGCCGCGACCTGCTCCGGGGTCTCGACGGCGGCGGTTGCGACATCGATGGCGCCGACCAGGACGTCCTTGCCCTCGAGCAGCTTGATCAGCGCCATCGGCACGCGCGAGTTGGCGCATTCGAGGGAAACCTGGCGGATTGCGCTTTTCGCGAGCAGCGGGAACGTGGATTCGTATTGCCGCCACGCGCCGCCCAGCGTCTTTTTCCATTCGACGTTCGCGAGGATCCCGTAGCCGTAGCAGATGTGCACGGCGGTCGCGCACTTGAGCTCCGCCGCCGCGCGCTCGAGCGCGGTGATGCCCCAGTCGCGCACCTCGTCCATGTAGACATTGAACGCGGGCTCGTCGAACTGGATCACGTCCACGCCGAGCCCCGCGAGCTCCAGCGCCTCCGCGTTGAGAAGCTCGGCGAGGGCGAGCCCGAGCGCCGCGCGGTCCCGGTAATGCTCGTCGGCGAGCGTGTCGACCATCGTCATGGGGCCCGGCAACGTGAACTTGAGCTTGCGCTCGGTGCTGGCACGGGCAAAGCGCACCTCGTCGACGTGCACCGGGCGCGGCCGACGCACCGGGCCGGTGACGGTCGGGCAATCCGCCTGGTAGCGGTCGGCGCGGATGCCGATGCGCTTCATGCGGGCAAAGTCGACGCCCTCGATGCCGCGCAGGAATCCGTGCACGAAATGCATGCGCGACTGCTCGCCGTCGGTCACGATGTCGATGCCGGCCGCCTCCTGCATCTTGATCGCGGAGCGCACCGCATCGCGCTTGCCTTCGGCCAACGGCTCGCCGGCGAGCTGCCACGGCGCCCACAGCACCTGCGGCTTGGCGAGCCAGGTGGGCTTGGGCAGGCTGCCGGCGATGGTGGTCTCGACGGCGGGCGCGGGCCGACTCATGCCGTCAGGAACCGGCTTCAGGAGCCGGCGACGATTGCGAGCTTGTTCTCGACCGACCTGACGCCCTCGATCCGGGAGGCGACTTTTTCAGCCATTTCCCGCCGCATGCGGGTTTCCGCGGTGCCGTAGAGCGTCACCGCGCCGTCTTTCGCGACGACATCGATGCCGTGGGCGTTGATGCTGCGCTCGGCGAGGAGGGCGGTCTTGACCCGTCCGGCCAGCTCCTTGTCGGCTGCGGCGCGGGCGGCCTGGGCCGCCATTTTCTCCGCCTCGGCTTTCGCTGCTTCCTGCTGGGCCGGCGCGGCCGGCACGGGGACCGCCTGGACTGTCGGCTTGGGCGGCGCCTCCTTGCCGCAACCGGAGAGCACGATCGCGAGGAGGGCCAGCAACGTCATGCGGGGCGAAATTATCGATTCGGGCTTCATGTGATCCTCCAGTGAAACGCTACAAAGACTCAGATGCACGCCGCACCGAAAGATTCCTCCGCCGGTTCCACGGGGCGGCAAGCCGAAGCATGACATGAAACGGCATTCTTCATTTCCGGGGCTCGGTAGAATGCCTTCTCTTCCACGCGTCCCGGGGGTCCACATCGTGAGCCAAACGCAGAAGTCCGGTCTGAGTCCGGAGACCGTGATGGCCGAAATGAAGCGCAATGGCGTCACGCACGTAGTGTGGCTCCCCGACAGCGAGACCAACTGGCTCTACCTCCTGATGAAGGCCGAGCCGTCGCTCACGCTGGTGGGGGTCAACCGCGAAGGACTCGCGTTTTCGGCGGCCGCCGGGATCGCGGCGGGCGGCAAGAAGCCGTTGATATTGATCCAGAACACCGGCCTGATGGAATCCGGCGATTCGTTGCGCGGCTGGGCCCTCGGTCTCAACATCCCGGTCGTGCTCATGGTCGGCTACCGCGGCTACACGCGCACCGGCGTCAGTTCCGACACCGCGGCAACCTACACCGAGCGCTTCCTCGACGCGTTCGGCGTCCGCACCTACCAGGTCGAAGGCGATGCCGATGCGCCGCGCATCTCGGACGCGTTCGAGGAGGCGGAGAAGGCGAAGCGGCCGGTCGCGGTGCTGGTGGCGGACGAATACCACGGATTCAACCGATGATGGACACCGCGGAGATGCTCAGGGTCTTCAGCCGCCACCGCGGTGAGGCCATCGTCGTGCCCGGGCGCGGCGGCCGGCATTGGGTGAAGATAAGCGACCAGCCGAGCCGCGACCTGCCCCTCGGCGACCCGGCGATGGGCGGCCACGCATCCTTCGCCATGGGCCTTGCCCTGGCGCTGCCGCGGGAAAGAATCGTGCTGTTCGATTCCGATGGCGACGTCCAGATGGGGATGGGGATCCTCGCGACCATCGCGGAGCAGAAGCCGCGGAATTTCTATCACTTCATGCTCGACAACGAGTGCTATGCGACGACCGGCGGCCAGCCCGTCCCCAATGCGGCGACGATCGCCTACGACGCGATCGCCCGTGCGTGCGGTTACCCGCGCGTGCACCGGTTCGATAACCTGGAGACTTTCTCCATCAACATCGAGCGCGTGCTCTCGGAGCCTGGCCCGGTATTCACGTGGCTGAAGGTCAGGCCCGAGGTGGAGAACCAGCCGATCGGGGCGCGCACGAAGTGGCGCACGCGCACGCCCGAGCAGGCGATCGCGGATCTGAGAAAGGAGCTGGGCATCATCGACGGGTGACCCGTCGACGGTGCACGGGACAGGCGGGTGACGGGATGAGCGGCGCATTCAAGGGACGGCGTGAGGACGCAAGGCTCGTGACGGGGCAGGGCCGTTACAGCAGCGACTGGAACCTGCCACGCCAGCTCCACGCGTGTTTTCTGCGCTCCGACCGCGCGCATGCCGAGATCGTCTTCCTTGACGTCAGTCGCGCCCTGGCCCGGCCGGGTGTTGCCGCGGTGCTCACGGGCCGGGACACGACGGAGGCTGGATTCAAGACCGCGCCCGCCATGGTCAAGTGGCCCGGGCGCGGCGGCGCGGCGATCAAGGTCCCGCACCGCGACGTCCTCGCGGTGGGGCGCGTGCGCTTCGTGGGCCAGGAAATCGCGCTGGTCGTGGCGGAAACCGCCGCAGCGGCCCAGGATGCCGTGGAGGCGATCGAGGTCGAGTACCGCGACCTGCCGGCGGTGGTGAAGGCGGAGGCCGCGCTCGCTGGCGGCGCGCCGCAGTTGCACGCGGACATCCCCGGAAATGTCGCGTTCGATTACGAGTACGGAGACGAGGCGAAAGCGAACGATGCGTTTACGCGCGCCGCGCACGTCACGCGCCTCACGCTCGACTGCACGCGGCTGGTGGGCAACCCGATGGAGCCGAAGGCCTGCCTCGCCGCGTACGACGCGGCCACGGATATCTACGACCTGTATTCGCCCACCCAGGGCATGTCGCTGACGCTTGGCGGCCTCACCGGCATTACGGGACTCCCGGCGCAGCGCTTCCGCGTCCACGCCCAGGACGTCGGCGGCGGCTTCGGCATCCGATCGGATGCGTACGTGGAGTACCTGGCCTGCCTGCTTGCCGCGAAGAAGCTTGGGCGGCCGGTCAAGTGGGTGTCGACACGCGCGGAAACGTTCATGAGCGACTACCACGCGCGCGCGGCCGATATGACCGGCGAGCTGGCGCTCGACCGTGACGGGAATTTCCTCGCGGTGCGCTTCGACTGGCTCGTCAACTCGGGCGCGTACCTGTCCCAGCCCGGGCCGGTGATCAATACCGTCACGCCGGTCACGCACGCGGTCAACGCCTACCGCATTCCCGTGGTGTACGGACGTCACCGCCTGGTGCTGACCAACACCACGCCAACCACCGCCTACCGCGGAGCCGCGCGCCCCAACGTCTCCTATCTCGTCGAGCGCCTGGTGGAGGCGGCCGCGCGCGAAACCGGGATCGACCGCATCGAGCTGCGCCGGCGCAATCTCATCCCGAAGTCCGCGTTTCCGTACAAGGCCGCGACGGTCGATTACGACAGTGGCGATCCACCCGGGCAGCTCGAGCGGGCGCTCGAGCATTCGCGCTGGAGCGCATTTGAAGCGCGCCGGGCAGAAGCCGTCCGGCGCGGGAAGCTGCGCGGCATCGCCTGCGCCATGTTCATCGAGCCCGCGGGCGCGAGCGTCGCGCCCAAGGAGGAGGCCTTCATCAAGTTCGGCGACTCGGGCAATGCATTCCTCTACACGCTCGCGGGACCCTCGGGGCAGGGGCACGAGACGGTGTTTCCGGAGATCGTCGCGGAAATCCTAGGGCTGGACGCGGACAAGGTCATCCTGCGCGCGAGCGATCCGGAAGGCCCGACGCTCGTGGGAGCGGGCACCATCGGTTCGCGCTCGATGATGTCGCACGGAGGCGCGTTGGCGATCGCCGCGCGCGAAGTCATCCGCAAGGGCCTGGACCTCGCGGCGAACGAGCTCGAGGTCGCGCCGGGCGACATCGAGTTCGAGCGCGGCCGCTACCGCGTCAAGGGCACCGACCTCGCGGTGAAGCTCGAAACCATCGTCAAAAAATATGCCGGCTCCTCACCGCACCCGCTCGATGCGATGGGGTCGATCGCGACGCCCCGCTCTTTTCCCGGCGGCGCGCACGTGGCGGAAGTCGAGATCGATCCGGACACCGGGGCGCTCGCCATCCTGCACTACACGGCGGTCGACGATTGCGGGCGGATCTTGAATCACGTGCTGCTCGAAGGGCAGCTCCACGGCGGCATCATCCAGGGCATGGGGCAGGTGACGGGCGAGCATTGCGTCTACGACGCCTCCGGGCAGCTCCTTACGGGAAGCTTCCTCGACTACTACATGCCGCGTGCGGGAATCGCGCCCGACATCCGGCTCTACGATCACTCGGTGCCGTCTCCGAACAATCCCCTGGGCGTGAAAGGAGCCGGCGAAGCGGGGACCACGGGCGCACTGCCGGCGCTTGCGCTCGCGGTGCTCGATGCCCTGCATCCGCTTGGCGTCAGCCATCTCGACCTGCCCTGCACGCCCGCCCGCATCTGGCGGGCGATCAGGAACGCGCGGCGTTGATATTCCAGGCGGCGAAGCCGCAGCCGACGTAGACGTTGGGAATGGGGTCGTAGCGGATCAGCTCGAAGCCGCGTCCGCGCGCGGCGCCGTGGGCCGCGACCCAGTTGCGAACTTCGGAGGCGCCGTTGCCCGCGCCCGGCAGGCGCTGCCTGAGAAAGCCGAACAGCGCGGGCGGGTCGCCGCGCTCGAAGCAGCGGATGCAGTCGCGGTCGAAAGCCTCGTCGATCCGGCCCATGTCCGGCTCGCCGATCGAGTGGCTCAGTCCGCCGGTGGCAAGGATCGACACGCGAAGCTTCCCGGAATAGCTCGCAATCGCGTCCGCCAGCATCGCACCCCAGTCGAAGCAGCGCGTGACCGACGGATACGGCGGCTCGAGATCGTTGAACACCACCGGGACGATCGCGGGGAGCGGCTCGAGCCCGGCCTTCCACAGCGGAATGCAGAATCCGTGATCGAGCGCGAGCCGGTATGAAACGGACGGCTCGAAGCCGTGCTCGAGCGCTTCCCGCACGATGTGCCCGGCAAGCGCCGGGTGCCCGGGGAGGCTGCGATGCGGGAAGGCCTTCAGCCACGGCTCGGGCGGCCCCTCGTGGGTCTCGCCCACGCCGACGCAGATGGCCGGCAGGTTATCGATGAAGAAATTCACCCAGTGGTCCGGCGAGATCACGATGAGCGCGTCGGGGCGTCCCGCGCGGATGCGCCGGCCGAGCTCGGAAAACGCCGAGGTGAGGCCCTCCCTTTCGCCGGATGCAAGCTTTTCCCAGTTGCGCACGATCATCGGACCGTGGCTCGCCGCATAGACGCCGGTCAGATCAGCCATGGGCAGCCTTCGCCGCGGGCGGCGTCGCGGTCGCGCGGATCCTGCGCAGGAACTCATCCTCCGGCATGCCCGCCATCAGAAAGTAAAACCTCAGGAGATACGGATTGACCCGCGCGGCGAGGTACGCGACGTCGTCGGACTCGACCGCCGCCCGGACCTCGGGCTTGAGGGGGTAGCGGTCCAGGACCGCAGCGCGTCGGCCGCGATACTCCTCCGCGAGCGCCGGGCTCTGCAGGTCAAAAAAGAGCTTGCTCAGCCAGTAATCCCGCATCGCCACAGTATACAAAGCACGGCGCCCCTCCGCGAACCAGCCGCGCAATCGTCCCCGTTTCCTTCACTCTGCCCCGCGCGCGGAGGCTTCCAGCACCACCGCGATGCCGCGGGCGATGTGCTCCGGCGCCATCGACGGCGTGTTGCCTCGGGCTTGCTGCGGCAGGCAGGGGACGTGCAGGAAGCCGCCGCGAAAGGCGTGGCGGCGCGCCGCGGCGAGGTGCATGAGGCCGTAGAAGACGTGATTGCACACGAAGGTGCCGGCACTCATGGACAGCTCCGCGGGGAGCGCCTCAGCGTGCAGCGCGGCGACAGCCTCCCGAACTGGAAGCGTCGAGAGATAAGCCGCCGGCCCGCCCGCAACAACAGGCGCACCCTCGGGCCGCGCGCCATCGTTATCGGGGATGCGCGCGTCCTGGACGTTCACCGCCACCCGCTCGATGCACAGCGCGGCGCGTTCGCCCGCCTGCCCGACGCACAGCACGATTTCGGGCCTCGCGCGCGCGATGGCTGCCTCCAGCGCAAGCAGGGAACGGCCGTAGGATGTCGGCAACTCGGTGGTTTCGATAGCGAGCGTGCCGAGGCGCGCCGGCAGGCGCCGCACGGCCTCGAGCGAGGCATTGACCGTCTCGCCGCCAAACGGATCGAAGCCGGTGACTAGGACTTTCATGCGAGGGATGAGGGATGAGGCATGAATATTAGAACAATCGACACCGAAGCGCGGCGCAGGTTCCACTTCGTTTCCGGCGCTGGCCTGCGTCCGCGCGAGGGTTTCTCCGGCGCCGCCCGCTCAGTCATAATGACGCGTTCATAAGAAGAACGCCATGGACCTGCTGGAAGTCGTCCTGTTCCTGCTGCTGTGCTCGGTTGCGCTCGGTTGGGTCGCCCGGCGCCTCAATTTTCCCTATCCCATCGCGCTCGTGATCGGCGGGTTAGCGCTCGGCGCCCTGCCGGAGCTGCCGCAGTTTCCGTTCGACCCGCAGTTCATCCTGGTGCTGGTGCTGCCGCCCATCCTGTACCAGGCGGCGCTGCTCACGTCATGGCGCGATTTCAGGGCGAACATCCGCCCCATCGGCCTGCTTGCCGTCGGTCTCGTCATTGCCACCACGCTTGCGGTGGGCGGAGCGCTGAAGTTGGTGGTGCCGGAGATTCCCTGGGCGGCCGCCTTCGTGCTCGGGGCCATCGTGTCGCCGCCGGATGCGGTGGCGGCGACGGCGATCCTCAGCCGGCTCAACGTTCCCCGCCGCGTGGTGACGATCCTCGAGGGCGAGAGCCTGGTGAACGACGCCTCCGGGCTCGTGCTCTACAAGTTCGCCGTGGCCGCGGTCATGACCGGGGCGTTCTCGCTGCTCGACGCGAGCATCGAGTTCGTCGGCGTGGCCGTCGGCGGCGTGATCGTCGGCGTCGTGCTGGGGCGGATCTTCATTATCATCCACCGCCATCTCGGCGACGTCTTCATCGAGGTCCTCATGACGCTGGCGGTGCCGTACATCACCTACATCCTCGCCGAGACGCTGCTCGTGTCGGGTGTGCTGGCCGTGGTCGCCGCCGGGCTCGTGCGCGGACGCTATGCCCCCGAGATCGTCTCGGCCGAGATGCGCATCATCGCGCGTTCGGTGTGGAACCTCCTCGTCTTCCTGCTGAACAGCCTGGTCTTCATCCTGATCGGCCTCCAGCTCTCCGGGATCGTGGAAAGGCTCGCCGGCTACTCCGCGAAGGAGCTGGTCTTCTACGGGACGCTCGTGAGCGTGGTCGCGATTGCCGTGCGCTTCGCGTGGATCTACCCCGCGAGCTACCTGCCACGGCTGGTGGGCGCAGGGCGCCGCGAGCGCGATTCCGCACTTTCCGAGCGGGAGCTCTTCATCATGAGCTGGTGCGGGATGCGCGGCATCGTGTCGCTAGCGGCCGCGCTGGCGCTGCCCTTCGCGCTCGAGGGGGGCGCGCCGTTTCCCGGCCGCGATCTCATCATATTTCTCACCTTCGTGGTAATTGCGGTGACGCTCGTGATCCAGGGGTTGTCGCTGGGACCGCTGATCCGTTCGCTCGGCGTGGGCACGGACTGGAGCGAGCATGAGGAAGCGCAGCATGCGCGCTTTGCGCTGGGAAGAGCTGCCATTGCCGCCATCAACGAATTGGCCGCGAAGGAAGGCACTGCGCCCGAGCTGGCCGAGCGCATTCGCGCCGAGTTCGCGGAGAAGGTGAGGATTGCCCCGCCGGGCGGCCACATCATCACCGGCGGCGCCGACATTGCGAAGCGGCTGCGCAGTGCGGCGATCCGGGCGGAGCGGCAGGAATTGATCCGCATCTGGCGCGAGAACCGGATCAGCGACGACGTCCTGCACCATCTCGAGGAAGACCTCGATTACCAGGAGTCGCGCCTGTAATATCCGACATCCGATGCACCACCAGGAGGCATGATCGTGAGCGACGAAAAAACCCTGCGGCACGATGTCGCGCTCGCCAACCGCATTATCGAGCGCTTCGGGCTGTCGAATGCGTTCGGCCACGCGAGCGCGCGGATTCCGGGAACGAACAGGTTTTATATTTCCACCCGGCGCAGCCCGGGGCTTGCCGACGAGAACAATCTGCTGGTGATCGACACCGACGGCAAGATCCTGTCCGGCAATGGCACGCCCAACAGCGAGTTCTGGATCCACGCGCGCATCTACGCCGCGCGCCCCGACGTGAGCGGCGTCGTGCACGCCCACCCGCTCGCCTGCATCGCGTTGACGCAGATCGGGGAGCCGCACCGCGTCGTGCATAACCAGGGCGGCGTCTTCGCCGATGGCGTGCCCGAATACGAGCGCATCGGCCTCATCCGCTCGCGCGAGCTGGGCGATCTCGTCGCCCGGAGCTTGGGTCGGGGGCTCGCCGTCATGATGCGCGGCCACGGCATCACCACGGCGCTCGCGGACGTTCGCGCAGCCACCGTCGCAGCGTGCTTCCTCGAGGAAAGCGCCGGCCTCCAGATGCGCATGCTGGCGGCGGCGGGCAGGGATGCGAAGCGCATCCGCACCTTCACCCGCGAGGAGGCGGAGCTGACGGCGGGCCAGACCGGGCCCAATGTCGCCGCGGTGGGGCGCGCCTGGGAGTACTACTCCTCCGTCGCGGAGATCAAGCCGCTCGGCGGTTAGGTAACGAGCGAGTAGCGCCGGTCGGCGGCCAGGCACTGCGCTTCCGGCAGGCCGAGGCCCTTGCGCACCATGTTCGTGCCGAGGACGAGCGACACCATCTTGTAGCGGGCGTGGCGGCGGCTCATGCCCTCGCGCCCCATGCCGCAGTCGGAGCAGATGACGAGCCGCTCGGCGGGAATGTGCTCGAGCGCCTTCCGGATCAGGGCGGCCACTTCCTCGGGCCGC
>DATBKZ010000055.1:0-19719 GCA_036555615.1 Burkholderiales bacterium
TAGAGGCTCGCGGCGCGCGCGAAAAGCAGCTTCAGGTGATCGTTCAGCTCCGTCATGGTGCCCACGGTCGAGCGCGACGTGCGCACGGGGTTCACCTGGTCGATGGCGATTGCCGGCGGAATGCCTTCGATCGCGTCGACCTGCGGCTTGTCCATGCGGTCGAGGAACTGGCGGGCGTAGGGCGAGAACGTCTCGACGTAGCGCCGCTGTCCCTCGGCGTAGAGCGTGTCAAACACCAGCGAGGACTTGCCCGAGCCCGATACGCCGGTCACGACGATGAGCTCGGCGAGCGGCAGCTCGAGCGAGAGGTTCTTGAGGTTGTTCTGGCGCGCGCCGCGGATGACGATCGCGCCGGGGGGCATTGCGGACATCGGGAGGCAGAAAAGCGCCATTCTAACCGCACGTGCCCCTTGGCACGGACGGCGCCCAGCTATAATGGCTGGTGATGAATCGCCTGATGACATTGGGGTGCCTTCTGCTCGCCGCGCTTCTGCTTTCACCGGCCGCGTCGCAGGTGCTCTACAAGTCCACCATGCCGGACGGGCGCGTTGTCTATGGCGACAAGCCGGATCCGGATGCCCTCAAGGTGGAAGAGACCCGGCCGGACATCTCCAAGCGCGGCATTGGGGGCACGACACAGCGCGAGCAGGACACGCTGAAAGAGCTCGAGCGGGCGCGGCTGCAGCGCGAGGGCGGGGGGGGGCTGGTGCGGTCCGCCGAGCAGGCTTTGAAGAACGCCGAGGCCGCGCGGGCCGCCGGCAAGGAGCCGCTCCCGGGCGAGCGCGTCGGCACCGCCGCCGGCGCCTCCCGCCTGAGCGAGGCCTATTTCGAACGCCAGCGCAAGCTCGAAGAGGACGTCGAGAAGGCGCGCCGCGAGCTCGACAAGGCGCGCTCCGGCAGGTAGCAGCCGGCACCCCGCCTGCTTTGCAGACCGCGGGAACTGCCTCCCGCCATTCCGCCATGTCCGAAAAGCGCATCGGGATCATCATGCACGGGGTCACCGGGCGCATGGGCGCAAACCAGCACCTCGCGCGTTCGATTGCCGAGATCCGCAAGCAGGGCGGCGTGGCGTTGAAGGACGGCACCAGGCTCATGCCCGATCCCATCCTCGTCGGCCGTAACGCCGGCAAGCTCGAAAGCCTTGCCCGGACGCACGGCATCGAGCGCTGGACCACGGATCTCGCCACAGCGCTCGAGAGCAAGTCCGACACGCTGTTCTTCGACGCCGCCTCGACGCAGCTGCGCCCGCGGCTGCTCAAGCGGGCGATCGCGGCCGGCAAACACGTCTATTGCGAAAAGCCCGTCGCGACGACGCTCGCCGCGGCGATGAGCCTCTATCGCGCGGCGAAGAAAGCGCGCGTGAAGCACGGCGTCGTGCAGGACAAGCTTTGGCTGCCGGGCCTGCTCAAGCTTCGGAGGCTGCGTGAATCGGGCGTCTTCGGCCGCATCCTGTCGGTGCGCGGCGAGTTCGGCTACTGGGTGTTCGAGGGCGACCGGCAGCCGGCGCAGCGTCCCTCGTGGAATTACCGGCGCGAAGACGGCGGCGGGATCATCCTCGACATGCTGTGCCACTGGCGCTACGTGCTCGACAACCTGTTCGGGGGCGTCAAGGCAGTGTCGTGCCGCGGGGCGACGCACATCCCGTATCGCTGGGACGAGAACGGCAGAAAGTACCGGGCGACGGCCGACGACGCGGCCTATGCGACTTTCGAGCTCGCGGGCGGCGTCATCGCGCATTTCAACAGCGCGTGGACGGTGCGCGTGCGGCGCGATGACCTGCTCACGCTGCAGGTGGACGGGACGAAGGGCTCGGCGGTGGCGGGATTGCGCCGCTGCTTCACGCAGTCCCTCGAGGAGACGCCGAAGCCGGTGTGGAACCCGGACATCCCGCAGCCGATCGATTTTTTCCAAGGCTGGAAGGAAGTCCCCGACGAGGCGGGGTGGGACAATGCCTTCAAGGCGCAGTGGGAGCTCTACTTGAGACACGTCGCGGGCGAGGGTCCCTTCCGCTGGGGCCTGCTCGAGGGCGCGAAGGGCGTGCAGCTTGCCGAGCTGGGCTTGAAGAGCTGGCGCCAGCGCAGGTGGCTTCCCGTGCCCGCACTGCGAGCATGAAACGCGACGCCCTTGAGACCATCCGGCTGCCGGTCGCGGACCGCGACCTCGAGGCCTATCGGGTGCGCGAGCCGCGGCGGTTCGAGAAACCGTCGCGGCCGTTCACGCGCATCGCATACGCCGCGGCGCATGTGGTGGCCGACCCCTGGTCGCAGAAGGAACCGTGGCTCGAGGCCGCGGTGGACTGGGACGCCACCGTCGCGTTCCGCTGCCACCTCTGGTCGTGGGGCCTGGGTGTGGCGGAGGCGATGGACACGGCGCAGCGCGGCATGGGGATGGATTGGCCCTCATCGCTCGAGCTGATCCGCAGGACGCTCGAAGCGGCGCGGGGGGTACCCGGCGCGGCCGTGGGCTGCGGCGCCGGCACGGACCATCTGGCGCCGGACCCGAATGCGTCGATCGAGCGCGTGATCGCGGCGTACGAAGAGCAGTGCGCGGCGGTCGAGAAGCTGGGCGGCCGCGTCGTTCTGATGGCGAGCCGCGCGCTCGCTGCCTGCGCCCGCTCGCCCGACGACTACGCAACGGTTTACGACCGCGTGCTCGCGCAGGTGCGGGAGCCGGTGATCATTCACTGGCTGGGCGAGATGTTCGATCCCGCGCTCGAAGGTTATTGGGGTCACGCGGACCACGATCGTGCGATGGAAGTGTGCCTCGACGTAATCCGGAGAAATGCGGCAAAGGTGGACGGCATCAAGGTCTCCCTCCTCGCCAGGGACAAGGAGATCGCCATGCGGCGCAGGCTTCCCAAGGGCGTGCGCATGTATACCGGAGACGACTTCAATTTCGCCGAGCTGATCGAGGGCGACAGGGAGGGGTACTCGGACGCGCTGCTCGGCATCTTCGACGCGATTGCGCCGGCGGCCTCCGCTGCATTGAGCGCGCTCGCCGCGAACGACCGCGCCGGCTACCACGACATCCTCGCGCCGACCGTGCCGCTTTCGCGCCACATCTTCCGGGCGCCGACGCGCTTCTACAAGACCGGCGTCGTGTTCCTCGCGTGGCTGAACGGCCACCAGGATCACTTCGTGATGGTGGGCGGCCAGGAGAGCGCGCGTCACCTCCTGCACCTGGCGGAGCTCTTTCGCCTCGCCGACGCGGCGGGACTCCTCGCCGATCCGGAGCTTGCCTGCCATCGCATGCGGCAATTCCTCGCCACCCGCGGAATCACCTGAGTGCCGCGCTGACGGCGCTTTTCTGAATTCCTCATCCCTCCGCCCTCATCCCTCGATGAAGATCCCGCCTCCCGATCCCGGGCTGCTTTCGCTCAACACGGCAACGGTGCGGGAGAAGTGGAACTTGCGCGAGATGATCCAGGGCTGCGCGCGGCACGGCATCCGCGGCATCTCGCCGTGGCGCGACAAGCTCGCCGAGCTGGGCGCGAAGGATGCGGCGAAGCTGATCCGCGACCACGGCCTCACCGTCACCGGGCTGTGCCGCGGGGGCATGTTTCCGGCCGCGGACCGCAAGGGGCGCCAGGCGGCGCTCGATGACAACCTGCGCGCGATCGAGGAGGCGGCAACGCTCGGCGCGCGCTGCGTGGTGCTCGTCGCCGGCAGCCTGCCGCAGCGTTCCAAGGATCTTGCGGGCGCGCGCGAGATGGTGCGCGACGGGATCGGCGAAATCCTCGACCACGCGCGCGGAGCGGGCGTGCCGCTCGCGATCGAGCCGCTGCATCCCATGTATTGCGCCGACCGCGCCTGCGTCAATACGCTCGCGCAGGCGCTCGACCTGTGCGACCAGCTGGACCCCGGAAAGGGCGGCGCGCTCGGCGTCGCGGTGGACGTCTACCATGTGTGGTGGGACCCCCAGCTGAAGGCCGGCATCGAGCGCGCGGGCGACAAGCGCCTGCTCGCCTTCCACATCTGCGACTGGCTGGTGCCGACGACCGATCTCCTTCTCGACCGCGGCATGATGGGCGATGGCGTGATCGATCTGCCGCTGATCCGCTCGTGGATGGAGGCCGCGGGCTACCGCGGATTCCACGAGGTGGAAATATTCTCGGCGAAGAACTGGTGGAAGCGCGAGCCCGACGATGTGCTCGGCGTCATGAAGCGCCGCCACCAGGAGTGCTGCTGAACTTCGCGCGGCACACGCGCGGCTGTACACGCAAGTCCAACCACATCCGTTAAATCCTGTTTGTCGCGCCTGCCTGGACGCCGGATTTGTCGCCCGGACCCGACACTTGTGCTTCGCAGGCGCGTGACTTAGTCGCTACGCGTACGAGTTTCGACGCGATGAAAATGAGACCGCGTCCAAGAAATGGGAGACCACCCATGATGGAAGCCAGGACGATGCATGATTCCTTTCGAGTGCTCTGCGCCGCGCTCGCCGCCGCGGCCCTCGGCGGTTTTATTGGCGGCTGTAGCGGGGGCGGCGAGACTTCTGCGGCACAGGCGGACCCCGTCCCGGCGTCGGCCTACCCCCTGCCGGACGCGAACGAGGCCGTGCGCTTCCTGAATCAGGCGTCGTTCGGAGCGAACGACGCCCAGATCGCCAAGGCGCGGCAGTACGGCTACAGCGCGATCCTCGAAGACCAGTTCCGCATGCCAAGCCCGCGCACCCACGAGGGCTACCTCAATACCCAAGGCTCGACCAGTCTAAGCGACGAGCACGTGATGCATACCTTCTGGCGGGAAGCAGCGATCGGCCAGGACCAGTTGCGGCGACGCGTCGCCTTCGCGTTGTCGCAGATCTTCGTCATCTCGCTGCAGGACGCGAACCTCCAGAACTACCGGCGCGGCGTGGCTTCGTACCTGGACATGCTCACCCGCAACGCCTTCGGCAACTATCGCCAGCTCCTCCAGGACGTGACGCTGCACCCGATGATGGGGCTCTACCTCTCGCATCTGCGCAACCGCAAGGAGGATCCGGCGACGAACCGCGTGCCCGACCAGAACTATGCGCGGGAGGTGATGCAGCTGTTCTCGATCGGCCTCTATCAGTTGAACCCGGATGGCACGCTCGTGCTCGACGGCAGCGGGCAGCCGATCGAGACCTACGGCCCCAACGACATCGTCGGCCTGTCGCGCGTGTTCACCGGGTTTTCCTGGGCGGGTTGCTCCAGCACGTCCACCAGTTGCTTCAACGGCAGCGGGACGCAGTCTCCGAACCGGGAAGTGCTGCCCATGCAGCCCTTTCCTCAGTTCCACTCGACATCGGAAAAGAGCTTCCTCGGCACGACCATTCCGGCGAGCACCAACTCCGACCCCTTGGGCGACCTCAATCGCGCGCTCGACGTGATCGCGAGCCATCCCAACGTCGGCCCGTTCCTCGGGCGGCAGCTGATCCAGCGCCTGGTGACGAGCAACCCCTCGCCGGCGTACGTGGGACGCGTTGCCCAGGCGTTCAATACCGGGCGCTACCAGTCGGGCGCTTACACCGTGGGCAGCGGCCAGCGCGGCGACCTGAAAGCGACGGTTGCGGCGATCCTGCTCGACACCGAGGCGCGTACCGTGCCGACGAGCAACCCCGGCAAGACGCGCGAGCCCGTTCTCACGCTCGCCCAATGGATGCGCGCCTTCAACGCGCGGAGCGCGTCGGGCAATTTCCTGATCGGCACGACCGACAATCCGGCGACCTCGCTCGGCCAATCGCCGATGCGCTCCCCGACGGTGTTCAATTTCTACCGGCCGGGCTACGTGCCGCCCAACACCCCGATAGCGGCGGCGGGCCTGGTGGCGCCGGAGCTGCAGATCGTCAACGAGGTCTCGGTGGTCGGTTATTCGAACTTCATGCGCAGCATCGTGCAGAACGGCGTCGGGTCCAATTCTCCGCGCGATGTTCAGCCCAACTATGCCGCCGAGATCGCGCTCGCCCACGACGCCAATCTCCTGGTCGATCGCGTGAGCCTCCTTCTCACCGCCGGGTCGATGAGCGCGGGGACGAGAAATCTCATCGTCACCGCGGTCAACTCGGTACCGTACCCGGGCTCCAACGAGGCGACGGCGCGCCTGAACCGCGCGCGGCTTGCGGTGTTCTTTGCGCTGTCGTCACCCGATTACGTCGTCCAGAAATAGCTTGGGAGGAACTCCATGCGCGCATCCCGCCGGCGGTTTCTCAAGACGTGCTCGCTCATGTCGATTGCGGGCGCGGCCAGTCCTTTCGCTCTCAATCTGTCCGCGATCAGTGCGGCCTCGGCGCAGACGGTCTCCGGCTACAAGGCGATCGTCTGCCTGTTCTTCTATGGCGGCAACGACCACACCAATACGTTCATTCCGTACGACCAGCCGTCCTACGATCAGTACCTCGCGTCCAGGAACACGATCGCGATCCTGCGTGATGCGGCGCTCGCTGCCAACGCGACCGGCCCGGTCACGTCGCAGGGCGGGCGCGAGTTCGCGTTCCATCCCGCACTGACCGCGTTCAAGTCCCACTGGGACGCAGGCAGGCTCGCGGTGGTCGCCAACGTGGGGCCGCTCGTCGTGCCGACAACGCGGGCGCAGTATCAGGCGCGCTCAGTGCCCTTGCCCCCCAAGCTCTTCTCGCACAACGACCAGGTGTCGGTGTGGCAGGCACACCAGCCCATCGGGGAGGGCGCGAAGGTCGGCTGGGGTGGCAAGATCGGCGACCTGCTTATGGGCCAGAACGGGAACTCCCTGTTCACCTGCATTTCTGCCGGCGGCAACGCCGTGTTCCTGTCGGGAGAAGACGCTCTGCAGTACCAGGTTAGTTCGAGCGGGCCGGTCGCCATCACGGCCATACCGCCCGCCTCGTCGCTGTTCGGTTCGACGAGCGCACCGGCCGCCTACCAGAGCCTCGTCACCGGCACGAGTC
The DNA here is from genome assembly GCA_036555615.1 of Burkholderiales bacterium. GTDB lineage: Bacteria > Pseudomonadota > Gammaproteobacteria > Burkholderiales > SG8-41 > SG8-41. Next base: position 6,886 of record DATBKZ010000055.1, read on the forward strand.
CGAACCTCTTCGAGAACGAGTTGCGCGTGGTCACGGGCCGCTCGATCGCGGCGAACCAGCAGCTCTCCGCGGCGCTTCCGCCGGCGTCCTCGCTGTCGCCGGCGATCCCCGCCAACAACAGTCTCGCCTCCCAGCTCAACGTCGTCGCCCGCATCATCGCCGCGCGCACCGCGCTCGGGTCGAGCCGCCAGGTCTTCCTGGTGAGCATCGGCGGCTTCGACAACCACGACGTCCTCCTCACCCAGCATGCCCAGCAGCTGGCGAGAGTCAACGCGGCGGTCGACGCGTTCTACTCTTGGCTGGTGCAGCTGAACGTGCAGAACGACGTGACGCTCTTCACCGCTTCGGATTTCGGCCGCACGCTCACCTCGAACGGCGACGGCTCCGACCACGGCTGGGGCTCCCATCACTTCGTGCTCGGCGGGGCAGTCCAAGGCGGCAACGTATACGGAACGTTCCCCCCGACGACGTTCTTCGCGAACGGCAATCCCGTCGACATCGGCCAGGGCAACACGGTCCCGCAACTTGCGGTCGACCAGTACGCGGCGACTTTCGCGCGCTGGCTCGGCGTGAGCGACGCCAACATGTCGCTCGTCCTTCCCAACATCGTCAACTTCAGCCCGCGCTACGCGAGCTTCCTGCCGTAGGACCAGGCCGGCATTGCCGTGACCACCCTGCGGTTTCTCTTCTTTTGTTCAGCGAGCGTGGCGCTCACGCTGGCGGTTGCCGCGTGCGGGGGCGGGGGCGAAGACGCGCCGCCTGCGCCGCCTCCCCCGATGGGCCTGCAGCCTACGCTTGCGTCCATCCAGGCGAACATATTCACGCCCACCTGTGCGGTTTCGGGCTGCCATTCCGGCCCGGGAGCCGTGCTGGGACTGAACCTTGAAGCGGGTCAGAGCGCCGCGAATCTGATCAATGTCCCCAGTTTCTACGGCGGGATGGTTGTCCGTGTGATTCCCGGCAACCCCGATGACAGCTTCCTCATCCACAAGCTCCAAGGCAACCAGGCGTTTGGCGAACGCATGCCGTTGAACGGGCCCTATTTTCAGCAGGTGACCATAGATGTGATTCGCCAATGGATCCAGGACGGCGCGCTGCCCTGACGCGCGCACGCGATGTCGGAAAAAAAAGGGGCGGCCTGAGCCGCCCCGTCTGCACACCATCCCCATCCCAACCTTCCCCCTGAGGGGGAAGGAGACTCGGGGTCAGGCTGACCGCAGCGCTGCCAGTACCTTCTCGGGTGTGAACGGTACCGAACGCACGCGCACGCCTACCGCGTCGTAGATCGCATTGGCGATTGCCGAGGGCACCACCGCAGCGGTCGGCTCGCCCGCGCCCCACGGCCGCTCGGTCGGGCGGTCGATGAGATCGATGTAGACCGCGGGCACGTCCGGGAACCTGAGGATTGGATAGCTCTTCCAGTCGAGGCTGGTGACCATCGAGCGGTCCCACTGCAGGTCCTCGATCAGCGTGCGGCTCACGGTCTGAACCACGTTGCCGTCGATCTGGTTGCGCAGGCCATCAGGATTGATGATCTGGCCGCAGTCGTGCGCGACATAGAAGCGCTCGACCTTGACCTGTCCGGTGCCGCGGTTGACGGTCACGTCGGCGACCACCGCAACGTAGGTGCGCACCAGCTCGTACTTGATGTAGGAAAACCCGCGGCCGCGCGCCATCTCCCCCTTGTCGCGCGGGGTCTTGCCGCGCGGCGTCCAGTTCGCCATCCGCACGCAGCGGTCGATGCACTCGGCGCCGCGCGCGTCCTTCAACTGCCGCAGCCGATACTGGACGGGGTCGGCGCCCGCCGCCGCCGCGCACTCGTCCATGAAGCACTCGTTGGCGTAGGTGTTCTGCATGCGGCCCGGCGTGCGGATCCACGACGGCTTGAACGGCGTCTCGGCGAGCCAGCGCGCCGTCGCCTGGATGTTGGGGAAGGTGTACGGGACCGCGAGCGATTGAAAGATGTTGCCCGGGAACGCGGTGTCCTTGGGCAGCCCCGAGAGCTCGGCGGCGGTCAACGTTACCTCGAATCCCTTGGGCCGGTTCGGCATGTAGCCCGTGATTTCCCACGCCAGCACGTTGCCGCTGGCATCGAGCGCGGCGCGATTCTCGAGGAGCGTCGGCGGCCCCTTGGGCGACCACGCCTGCTCGTCCGCGCGGCTCCATTGCAGGCGCACCGGCTTTCCAATGTCCCTCGCGATCAGGGCCGCTTCCGCCGCCGCGTCCTCGTGCCCGTTCCTGCCGTAGCATCCCGAGCCCTCGATATAGACACAGCGGATGTCGTCCGCCTTCATGTCGAGCATCTTCGCGAGCTGGCGGCGCAGCATGTGGGTCGCCTGCGAGGAGGTCCACACCGTAAGCTTTCCGCCCTGGTACTCGGCGACGGCGCATGATGGCCCCATCCCCGCGTGCGTGTGCACGGCGAAGTCGTAGGTCGCCGCGAGCCGCTTCGCGCCGGTCGGCATGGCCTTTGCCGTGTCGCCGACCTTCTGGAACGACTCGTCCCTCACCACCTTGGTGTTGCGCACGTGCTCCCAGGTCCGGCTCTTCTCGGGCAGGCCCTCCCATTTCGACCAGCTCGCCTTGATCGCTCCGGCACCCCGGATCGCGGCCCATTCGCTGCGCGCGACCGCCGCGACGAAGTTGCCCTTGCGCACCGTCGTGACGTAGCCGGGGATCTTCTTCGCGCCCGAATCGTCGAGCGACAGCAGCTCGGCCTTGAACCCCGCCGGGCGCACGATGCGCGCGTGCAGCATGCCGCGGCGCCTGAAGTCGTGCATGTAGGTGAACTTGCCGGTGACCTTGGCCGGGATGTCGAGGCGGTCCACCGACCGTCCGACGATCGTGTATTGCGAGGGAGGCTTCAGCGGCGCCTTGGCGTCCACCTTCGTCTCGAAATTTCTGCCGCCAACCAGCTGTCCGTAGGTGACGCGCTTGCCGGAGCGGTCGGAGATCACGCCGTCCTTCAGCGTCAGATCCCCCTTTGACGCGCCGAGCTTCGCCGCCGCCTGGGCGATGAGCGCCTCGCGCGCGGTCGCGCACGCCTGGCGCAGCTGCATGCCCCCGATCTGGATCGAGAGGCTGCCCCAGGTATTGCCCTGGTCCGGAGTGAGCGCCGTGTCGCCCTCGACCAGCGACACCCGCTCCATCGGCACGTAGAGCTCCTCGGCCGCGATCTGCGTGAGCGCGGTGAAAATGCCGGTGCCGAGGTCCACCTTGCCGGAATAGACCGTGACGCGCCCCCTCGAATCGATGGCGACGAAGCCGTCGACCTGGTCGAGCGCAACGGTCTTGGGCGCGGACTTGCCCGCCTCCGCGGCCTGCGCCAGCGGATGCGCAAGCGAGAACGTAACGACCAGCGCGCCGGAACGTTTGAGAAAATCGCGTCGGGAAAATTTTTCCATCAACATGACCGTCTCCTCCTTAGGCCGACATCATTTCGGAAGCGCGCTTCACCGCCCGGACGATGCGCAGGTGCGTGCCGCAGCGGCAGAGGTTGTTGGCGAGCGCCTCACGGATCTGCGACTCGCTCGGTCGTTTGTTCTTCGCGAGCAGCTCGGCGGCCTGCATCATCATGCCGTTCGCGCAGTAGCCGCACTGAACGGCCTGCTCCTGGATGAACGCCTCCTGCAGGGGGTGCAGTCGCGGGCCCCTGCCGAGGCCTTCCAGCGTCACCACCTTCTTGCCGGCGGCTTGCTTGACCGGATAGACACAGGAGCGCACCGCTTTTCCGTCCACGTGCACCGTGCATGCGCCGCATTGTGCAAGCCCGCAGCCGTAGCGCGGGCCGTGCAGCCCCAAGTCCTCGCGCAGCGCGTAGAGCAGGGGCATCTGCGGGTCGTCCACGCGCAGGTCCTGCGACTTGCCGTTGACATTGAGATTGAGGGTAGTGGCCATCTTGTTCTCCTCCTGGATGACGCGGTGGGGCAATCAATCTATTCCCGCCGCGCCGGGCTGGCAAGCCGGGTGCCGAAGCGCATGATTATTCTGGGGTATGGAGCAGTCCGTCGGGGCGCCGCGTTATCTTCCTGTCACATCCCGGGAGTAGCCTCAAGGTCGCCGGTAGCGCCCTGCGCACACAGCCAGGGGCCGGCCGCAATAGGAGGCAATCGATGAACCTCGGGAACGTCATACTCGACGCGGACAGCGAGCACGAGATCTACTTCCTGCTGACGTCCTATGTCGAAGCGCTGCGCTACTGCGGTCAGCTGGACTGCATGCCTGGTCCCGTTGCACGCCTGCCGCTTGACGGCCTCGACGATGTGCGGGTGCGCTTCTCGCAGCTCGCCGTGTCACTCGCCGACATGTCGCATCCGCTGGACCAGCAGGCCCGCGTTGCGCTCACGGAAGCAGCGTGTGTCTTCGGCGCGGCGCTGCACCGCCTGAGCGCGCTCGAGATGGAAGAGAGCCGGGCGCCCGCGCTCGCTGCCGCGGCCTGACGCGAATCGCGGCGTCAGCCGAGCAGAAACCGCGTGACGGCCGCGATCTGGTCGCGGTTCATCAGCGCCGGCGCGTGACCCACGCCGTCGAACTCCACCACCTGCAAGTCGGGTCTTTCGGCCTGCATGCGGGCAACCGTGTTGCGCGACAGCACGTCGGAATCAGCGCCGCGCAGCACCAGCACCGGACAGCGCACTTGCGCCCAGACGCTCCACAGGTCGACGCCGGCGAGAAAGTGAGGCCCAATCGGAAATTCCGGGTCCGTGTGCCCGCTCAGCACCGCGCCGATCGCCGGATCGTAGCGCAGCCGGTAGTCGTCCCTGCCGGCCCGATTTACGCTGTGCCGGGCGAGATGGCGCCATTGCCTGTCCGTCAGACGCCCGAACGGCGCGCAGACCTCCCGCACCCAAGACTCGGCCGCGGCCACCGACGGAAACGAGCGCCCGCCCCCCACGTAACCTTTCAGCCGGTAGAGCGAGCCCCAGGGCACGAACGGGCCAACGTCGTTCAATACGAGCCGCCGGATCGGCGATCCCGGTTTCGCCGCGAGGAGCATCCCGATGAGTCCCCCCATCGAAGTGCCGACCCAATCGATCCGTTTCGCCTCGCGCCGGAATACGGGCCAGCGTCCGAACAGGCGGGATAGCACCGACCGCCTCGGGGCGGTGACTCGCGCAAGCAGGACCGCGGCATCAGCAAGGTAGGTGGAGAAGCGATAGTCGCTCTTGTCGGCGAGCCACTCGCTGTCGCCGCGCCCGACCACGTCCGGGCAGATTACCCTGCACTCGCGCGCGAGCTCCGCGGCGAGGAAATCGAAGTCGCGGCTGTTGCGCGCAAGCCCGTGCACGCACAGCACGACGTGATCGCTCGCAGCGGGCCCCCAGTCGAGGTAGGCGACGCGGTGAAAGCCGCCGGAAGCGAGGCACAGAACGGAACCGCGCGAATAGCCCATGGCCTTCCTGCGTAAGCAAGCATCATGCCGGAACGCCGAAGCGTGCGCGCAGGCGCTGCCGCACGATCCGCGATGATTCGCGCCATCGTCCCGGCGTAATCATTCTCCATTATGGCCGTGGCGGCGCTGTGACAGGCAGTGCGGCTGCATCGAGCGCCCGCCCGAGCATCGTGCGCATGCGCTCCCAGTGGGAGCCTTCCCAGTATATGCGGTTGCAGCCGGGGCAGCGCGCAAAGCTCGTGTAGCGCGAGGCGATCGGGGCCGGTACCTGCCGGGCGACCTCGTCCGGCGGGGCAGCCTCGAGGCGCACGTTGCAGTGCAGGCACAGCGTGAAAGGCCGCGCGCGCCGCGCGAGCGCGTAGCGCGCCGCAACTTCGGCGAGCTGTGCCTCGGCTTTTCTTGCGCGCACGTAGCAGCCGCGGTGCACGTCGCGGCACTTGAGCAGCTCACGGTCGCGCGTGAGCAGGATCCGCCGGTCGCGGGCGAGGCACTCGAGAATTTCCCGGTCGGTGTAGGCGTTCTCGAATAGCGTGTCGAAGCCGAGCATGCGGAGCAGCCGCGCGAGCCCCCCGAGATGCGCATCGGCCAGAAAGAGAGGTGTCTCGTCCGCCGCGGCGCGCGCCGAAGCCGCGGGGAAGATTTCGATCGCGTCGGCGTCGCGCACGATGCGGTTGAGCGTCGCGGGTTGCCCGTTGACCGTGAGCGCCCCGGCCTCGGTGTGGGGCACGCCGAGCGACTCGATTGCGTTCTTGATCGTGGCAGCGCGCGCGCAGGCGTGGGCAAACGCGCCGTCGCGCCGCTCGGGGGAAAGAAAATACGCGAGCTCGCCGTGGAACCGGAAGGTGGCGGTCGCCATGGTATTAGAATATAACGCCATGACGACCACCAAGAAGAAGCTGCTCCTGCCGGACACGATGGCGCGCACCGGCTGGGAGCTTGCAAGGAGCCGCGCCGACGTGGATGCCGTTCCGTTTTCTCCCACGGTCCCCAATCCCGAGTTCCGGAAGTTGCTGAGCGACGCAGAGGGCATCGCTCTCACCTCGACGCCGCTCAGCGCGGCGGACATCGCGGCCGCGCCCCGCCTGCGCGCGGTCGGCCGCATCGGCGTGGGCTACGACGCGGTGGACGTCGCGGCGCTGTCCGGCCGCGGCATACCGCTCATGACCTGCGGGACCGACAATTCCCCGACCGTCGCGGAGTATTCCCTGTTCATGATGCTTGCGCTCTCCAAAGGCCCGATGATGGACGGGCTGCCGCGGCAGGGCCGCTGGTCGGAGCGCTACAACTTCCTTCCCACCGAGCTCATGAACAAGACGCTACTCATCGTCGGCTTCGGGCGCATCGGCACGCGCATCGCGAAGCGCTGCCTCGCCATGGACATGACGGTGGAGGTGTACGACCCCTATGTGTCCGCGGAGGCGGTGCGCGCGGCGGGTTGCAGGCTGGTCGCCGACCTCGACGCGGCGCTCCCGCGCGCGGACTTCGTCACGCTCCACTGCCCCAAGACGAAGGAGACGGCCAACATGTTCGATGCGGCCCGCATCGCCAAGATGAAGCCCGGGGCGCGCCTCATCAACACCGCGCGCGGCGGCATCGTGGATGAGCCGGCGCTCTACGCCGCGCTTGCCTCGGGACGGCTCGCCGGCGCGGGCATAGACGTGTTCTCGCCGGAGCCTCCGCTCACCGACAATCCGCTGTTCACGCTGAAGAACGTCATCGTCGCCCCGCACATGGCCGGCAACTCGCGCGAGTCGCTCGACCGCAAGGCGGTGACCGTCGTGCGCAACCTGCTCTCCGTGCTCGACGGCGCGCCCAGGACGGAATACGTCGTCAATCCGGAAGCGCTGCAGAAGCGGTGATGGATGAGGCCACCAACCGAACGCTGACGCAGGTTGGCGCGGGCACGCCGATGGGGGAGCTCCTGCGCCGCTACTGGCATCCGATCGCCGCGGTCGCCGAGCTCGAGGATCACCCCGTGAAGCCGGTGCGCCTGCTCGGCGAGGATCTCGCGCTCTTTCGCGATCGCGCCGGCCGCTACGGCCTCATCGACCGGCATTGCGCGCACCGCCGCGCCGACCTTGCGAGCGGCATTGTCGAGGCACACGGGCTGCGCTGCCACTATCACGGCTGGTGCTACGACCACGCCGGCCGCTGCATCGAGCAGCCGTACGAAGACACGGCCGATCCCGCCTCGCGCTACAAGGAGCGCATCCGGCTGAAGGCCTACAAGGTTGAGGCGCTGGCCGGCCTGCTGTGGGCGTACCTCGGCCCGGAGCCGGCGCCGCTCGTCCCCAACTGGGAGCCCTTCACCTGGACGAACGGCTTCGTGCAGGTCGTGTTCAGCGAGGTGCCGTGCAACTGGTTCCAGGCCCAGGAGAATTCCGCCGACCCGGTGCATTTCGAGTGGCTGCACGACAACTGGGGCGCTCGGCTGCGCGGAGAGGGCGGGCCGTACGCGCCGCGGCACCTGCGCCTCGAGTTCGAGGAGTTCGAGTACGGCATCGTCTACAAGCGCATCCGCGAGGGCCAGGGCGAAACCAATCCGCTGTGGACCGTCGGGCGCGTGTGCCTGTGGCCGAACGCGCTGTTCACCGGCAACCACTTCGAGTGGCGCGTGCCGAGGGACGACGGCAACACATTATCGGTCGGCTGGTTCTTCTCGCGCGTGCCCGCAGAGCGGGAGCCCTATGCGCAGAAGCGCATCCCCTACTGGACGAGCCTGGTGAAGGACACGCAGGGCCGTTGGATCACAACCCACCTCATGAACCAGGATTTCCTCGCGTGGGCGGGCCAGGGCGCGATCGCCGATCGCGGGCAGGAGCATCTCGGGCGCAGCGACCGCGGCATCATCATGATGCGGCGCCGCTTCCTCGCCGACCTCGAGCGGATCGCGGCGGGCGGCGATCCCAAGGCCGTGATCCGAGCTGCCGGCGTGAACGCATGCGTGCCGCTGCCGGTCGCCGGGCGCGAGGCGTTCACCCGCGGCTTGACGCGTGAGGAGCGGGCACGCCTCGCCCGTGATGGCGTGCTGGGTGGTGCCGCGCAGCGTGAGTTCGCGTGGCTCGCCGGGCAACCCGAAGAGGTGCGGCGCGCCTGGCACGACGCGATGGGCTGGAATTGACGCCGCTTCGCGCGGGGGGGGGAAATTGCCCCCCGGCCGGGCGTTTGCTAAATTGGCCGGCCAAAACGTCAAATCAAAGGAGGGGTCCATGACACGCATCCTGGCTTTCGCCGCGGCGGCACTCTTCGCAACGGGCATGCAGGCGCAGGTCCTCGGCTTCGGCAGCGCGCCGCAGGGCTCGATTGGCTACAACATGAGCTCGGCAATCGCCAAGGCCATGGCTGAGGCTGAAAACATCCAGAGCCGCGTCCAGCCGTATTCCGGCTCGAGCGCGGTGCTGCCCCTGGTGAACTCGGGCGAGCTCGATCTCACGGTGTGCAACGTGCTCGAGATCCAGGAAGCCGTGAACGGGGAGGGGCCGTATGCCGGCCGCAAGCAGGCGAACCTGCGCGTGCTGGGCGTGATCTTCCCGCTCTATTCGAGCATCTTCGTGCGCAAGGACTCGCCGATCCGGACGATCGCCGACCTGAAGGGCAAGCGCGTGCCCTACGGCTTCACCGCGCAGGTCACGCTGGAGCGGATCGTAAGCGCGATCCTCGCCACCGGCGGGCTCAGCAACAAGGACATCGTCCCGGTGCTGGTGCCGAACGTGATCCGCGGCGCCGACGACTTCATGGAAGGCAAGATCGACGGCGGTTTCTTCGCGATCGGCGCGGCGAAGGTCGCCGAGGTGCACAAGGCGGTGGGCGGCATCCGCTACCTGCCGGTATCGGACGATCCCGCGGCGCTTGCCGCAATGCGCAAGCTGATGCCGTATGCCTATGTGACGGAGGTGAAGCCATCGCCCGCGTTCGTGGGGCTCGACGGCCCGACCAAGCTCATGGCATACGACTATCTCGTCGCGGTCGGCGCGCACGTCAAGGACGATACCGTCTACAAGATCGCGAAGGCGATGTACGAAAACAAGCCCAAGCTCGTCGCGAGCCTGCGCGCGTTCAACGGATTCAACCCGGACAACATGCACAAGACAATGCCGGCGACCTTCCACCCCGGCTCCGTGAAGTACTACAAGGAGAAAGGCATCGGGGCGAAGTGACGTCGCTCGATGTCTGAAGAATTCATCGGGGAGAGCCCCGCCGGCCCGCGGCCCTTCACCCGCACGCTGTTCGCGCTCCAGGCGCTGCTGGTCGCCCTCGTGGTCGGCTGGGTGCTCGACCTGCAGCGCTCGCTCTTCGGTCTCAACCTCTATACCGAGCAGCTGCTGCTGGCGGTTCTCGGGTTCGCGCTCGCAATCTGCTTTCTCGTCACGCGCGCCCGGCCGGCGTGGTGGGACCTCGCCGCCGGCTTCGGCGGCCTCGCGCTGTGCCTGTATCTCGCATGGCGCTACCCGAAGCTCTCCAACGAGCTTACCGAGCGGCCGCTCGACGGCATCCTGATGGCGGCGGCGCTGTGCCTGCTGGTATGGGAAGGCACGCGCCGCATGGCGGGCCTCTCCCTCGTCGCCTTCACGGCCGCGGGCGTCGTCTACGCCATGTTCGGGCACCACCTGCCAGGGATATTCCAGTCGCGCCCCGTCGAGTTCACGCGGCTCCTGGTGTATCTCAATCTCGACACCAACGCGCTCCTCGGCGCGACGCTCCAGATCGGGATCCTCGTCGTGGTGCCGTTCATCCTGCTCGGCCAGCTTCTCGGACGCTGCGGCGGCTCCGAGTTCTTCACCGACCTCGCGCGCGCGTGGATGGGGCGCTACCGCGGCGGCTCGGCGAAGGTCGCGGTGGTGGGCTCCGGCTTCTTCGGGATGATCTCGGGCAGCGCCGTGGCGAACGTGACGGCGGTGGGCGTGGTCACGATCCCCCTCATGAAGCGCTCGGGCTACCCGGCGCAGATCGCCGCCGCGATCGAGGCGGTGGGCTCGACCGGCGGGCAGCTGATGCCGCCGGTAATGGGCGCGGCGGCCTTTCTCATGGCCGAGGTGCTGGGGGTGCCGTACGCCGAGGTGATGATCGCCGCCATCATCCCGGCGTTTCTCTATTACCTCGCGCTGTTCTTCCAGGTGGACGTCGAGGCCGCGAAGCGCGGCATCCGGGGCGAGCCCGCGGGGCGCCTGCCGCGGCTCGCGCCGGTGCTGAAGGCAGGCTGGTATTTCCCGCTGCCTTTCGTGGTCCTGGTCTACGCGCTCATCGACCTCAACCTGCGCGCCGAGTACTGCGCGCTGCTCGCCGCCGCGACGTTGATCGTCCTTTCAACCGCCTTCGGCTACAAGGGCGAGCGCGTGCCGGTCCGGGACCTCGTCAAGGCGATCGTTTCCACCGGCGGCGCGGTCGTCGACCTGATCCTGATCTGCGGCGTCTCCGGCATGTTCATCGGCATCCTCAACATCACCGGGCTCGCTTTCGGCATGACGCTGCAGCTCCTTGCCGCGACCGGAGAAAGCCTGCCGCTGATGCTTGCGCTGACTGCGGTGATCGCGATCGTGCTCGGCCTGGGGCTGCCGACGGTCGGCGTCTACATCATCATGGCGACGCTGATCGCGCCGGCGCTCGTCAAGGTCGGCATCACGCCGATGGCAGCGCACATGTTCCTGCTCTACTTCGGCGTGATGTCCATGGTGACGCCGCCAGTCGCGCTTTCCGCTTTCGCGGCCGCCAATATCGCCGGCTCGGACGTGGACAGGACCGGCTGGACGGCGACGCGTATCGGCTGGGCGGCGTACATCGTGCCGTTCCTCTTCGCGCTCTCGCCGAGCCTGCTGTTGCAGGGAGACCCCCTCACGATCGCGTGGGCAGTCCTGACGGCGGCGCTCGGGATCTGGCTCGGGACGATCGGCGTGGTCGGCTTCTTCTACGCTCCGGTCGCGGTGGGATCACGCGTCCTCTTCATCGTCGCAGGGGTGCTCACGCTGATTCCGGCGGACATGTTCCGCGGCGCCATCGTCACCGACATCGCCGGCCTCGCGCTGGGGGCCGTCCTCATCGGGCGCGAGCTGCGCCGGCGCCGCGTGCACGCGTGAGCCGGGGCAAGCCCGGGATTCACCGAGCGCCGTTCGACCTTATACTTCGGTTTTTCGTCATCCATCACACCGTTGAGACAGGGAGAGAACCATGAACGCACATACGCAGTTGGGCACCGGTATCGCCGGCACGATGCCCAGCATGATGTTTACCGGTTGCGAGCTGCTTCGCGCCGCTCCAGTACGGGCGCAGACAGGCGCAGCCGCGCCGGCGAAGGCGCGGGCGAAGACCGCGTCGCGCCGCCGGGAAGTCAAGGTGGGAGGGAAGCGCGTGAAGACGATCGACGTGCACGCGCACTGCGTGATCCCGGAGGCCCTGGCGCTCATGGGATTGTCGCCGGCCCCGAACGAGAAACGCGGGCCGGGGATCAGCGAGGTGGGGCTGCGGCGCATCCGCGAGATGGACGAGCAGGGCATCGACATGGAGGCGATCAGCATCAACCCGTTCTGGTATGGCGCGGAGCGCGACCTCGCGGCGCAAGTTGTCAAGATCCAGAATGAAAAGCTCGCCGGGTTCTGCGCAACCTATCCCGACCGCTTTGTCGCCTTTGCGTCGGTGGCGCTGCAGTTTCCGGACCTGGCCGTGCAGCAGCTCGTGGAGGGCGTGAAGAAGCTCGGGCTGCGCGGCGCCGCGGTCGGCGCCAGCGTCGGCCAGGACGAGTTCTCGGATCCGAAGTTTCACCCGTTCTGGGCGAAGGCAGAGGAGCTGGGCGTGCTGATCTTCATCCATCCGCAGAGCACGCCGGACCTCAAGAGGCGATTCCGCGGCAACGGCTGGCTGGAAAACACGATCGGCAACCCGCTCGATACCACCATCGCGCTCTCTCACCTCATCTTCGAGGGCACGCTCGACCGTTATCCGGGCCTCAAGATCTGCTCGGCGCACGGCGGCGGCTACCTCCCGTCCTATGCGCCGCGCTCGGACAACTGCCTGCGCGTCGCGCCGGACATGGACACCGGCGTGAAGCTCAAGAAGAGGCCGACCGAATACCTGCGCCAGATGTACTACGACACGCTCGTCTTCACCTCGGAGGCGCTGCGCCACCTGGCCGCGGAAGTCGGGGCCAGCCAGCTCGTCATCGGCACCGACCATCCGATTCCGTGGCAGGACAAATCCGTAGATCACATCCTCAACACGCCGGGCTTCACCGATGCCGAGCGCCGAGCGATGCTCGGGGAGACCGCGGCGACGCTGCTGAAGGTCAAACTCTAACCCGACGAAGTGAGGTAGGTCATGCTCTATGAGCTCCGTCGCTACGACGTCGCCGCCGGCAAGCTGCCGGCGCTCCTCGACCGTTTCGGCAGCTTCACCGTGCCCAAATGGAAGGAATACGGGTTTCGCCTGATCGGCTTCTGGACACCGGTCATCGG
>DATBKZ010000056.1:0-42647 GCA_036555615.1 Burkholderiales bacterium
CGGTGTCGACGGGATGGTACTCGTCGAACTTCGGGTGGCGCATTGATCCCTTCACGGGATGGAATGCGTTTCACGAGGGCATGGACTTCATGGCCGCGGAGGGGGAAGCCGTGACGGCGGCGGCGGGCGGCGTGGTGGTCTACGCGGAGGCCCACCCCCAGTATGGTAATATGATCGAGATCGATCACGGCAATGGCCTGATCACGCGCTACGCACATGCTTTGAAGCGGGTGGTGAAAGTCGGAGATGTGGTGTTGCGCGGCACGAAGATCGGCGAAGTCGGCAAGACAGGGCGGGCGACCGGTACCCACCTTCATTTCGAGGTGCGCCAGCACGGGGCACCGGTAAACCCGGCGCGGTTCCTGCGGTTGCCCGGCTGATTCGAGAGGCAGGGATTCGGAAAGGGGGTGGGGCGTTTCCCCACCCCTTTTTGTTTAGCTAGATGATCCAGACGATACTGAGGAAGATCTTCGGCAGCCGCAACGACCGGCTGCTCCGCCAGTACGGGCGGCAGGTGCGCGCGATCAACGCGCTTGAGCCGCAGATCGCAAAGCTGACGGATGCGGAGCTGCGCGCCAAGACCGACGAATTCCGCGCCCGCGTCCGCGACCGGCTCGCGCGGATTCCCAATGCCGCCAGCGACGATGCCGGTTCGGCACAGCGGAAGGCGGACGAACTCAAGAAGGCGCGGCGCGACGTCCTGGAAGAGCTGCTGCCGGAAGCGTTCGCGGTGGTGCGTGAAGCGGCCAAGCGCGCCCTCAACATGCGCCATTTCGACGTGCAGCTCGTCGGGGGCGTTGCGCTCCACAGCGGAAAGATCGCCGAGATGCGCACCGGCGAAGGCAAGACGCTGGTCGCGACCCTTCCCGCCTATCTCAACTCGCTCGCCGGCGAGGGCGTGCACATCGTGACAGTCAACGATTACCTGGCGAGCCGCGATGCCGACTGGATGGGCAAGATCTACCGGTTCCTCGGCCTCACCGTCGGGGTCAATCTGGCATTCCACGATCTCGAGCCGGAGGCGCGCCAGGAAGCAAAGCGGCGCGCCTACGGCTCCGATATCACCTACGGCACCAACAACGAGTTCGGCTTCGACTACCTGCGCGACAACATGGTGTATCAGGTCACGGAGCGCGTGCAGCGCGGCCTGCATTACGCGATCGTCGACGAGGTGGACTCGATCCTGATCGACGAGGCGCGCACGCCGCTCATCATCTCCGGGCAGGCCGAAGACACCACCGACCTCTATGTCCGGATGAACCGCGTCGTCCCCAAGCTCGTGCGCCAGAAGAAGGAAGACGCGCCCGGCGACTACTGGGTGGACGAAAAGGCGCACCAGGTGCTGCTGTCCGAGCAGGGACACGAGCACGCCGAGGAAGTGTTGACCCAGGCCGGTCTGCTCACCGCCGGAACGAGCCTCTACGACCCGGCCAACATCCATTTGATGCATCACTTGAACGCCGCGCTGCGGGCGAATAACTTGTTTCATCGCGACCAGCAGTATGTCGTCCAGGGGGGCGAGATCATCATCGTGGACGAGTTCACCGGGCGGCTCATGCCGGGGCGGCGCTGGTCGGAAGGCCTGCACCAGGCAGTCGAGGCGAAGGAGGGCGTCGAGATTCAGAAGGAAAACCAGACGCTGGCGACGATCACCTTCCAGAATTACTTCCGCATGTACGGCAAGCTCGCCGGCATGACCGGCACGGCGGACACCGAGGCCTACGAGTTCCAGCAGATCTACGGCCTTGAGACGGTCGTGATTCCCACGCACATGAAGATGATCCGCGAAGACCGCATGGACCAGGTCTACCGGACGGCGCGCGAGAAGCACCGCGCGATCATCAACGACATCCAGGACTGCTACGAGCGCGGCCAGCCCACGCTGGTCGGCACCACGTCGATCGAGAATTCGGAGCTCCTGTCCGAGATGCTCAAGAAGGAGAAGCTGCCGCACAATGTGCTGAACGCGAAGCAGCACGCGCGCGAGGCCGAGATCGTGATCCAGGCCGGGCGGCCCAAGATGATCACCATCGCCACCAACATGGCGGGCCGCGGCACCGATATCGTGCTCGGCGGCAATCCCGAGCCGGAGATCAACCGGCTGCTGGCCGACGCCGCCCTCGACGACGCGAGCCGCAGGAAACAGGCCGAAGTGGCCCGCATCGAGTGGCAGAAACTGCACAACCAGGTGGTCGCGGCGGGGGGGCTCCACATCGTGGGCACCGAGCGTCACGAATCGCGCCGCATCGACAACCAGCTGCGCGGGCGCTCCGGACGCCAGGGCGACCCCGGCTCGAGCCGATTCTACCTGTCGCTCGAGGATCCGCTGCTCCGGATCTTCGCCTCGGACCGGGTGGCCGCGATCATGGAGCGCCTGAAGATGCCCGAGGGCGAGGCAATCGAGCACCGCTGGGTTACGCGCTCGATCGAGAATGCCCAGCGCAAAGTCGAATCGCGCAACTTCGACATTCGCAAGCACCTGCTCGAATACGACGATGTCGCGAACGACCAGAGGAAGGTCATCTACCAGCAGCGCAACGAGCTGCTCGAATCGGTCGATATTTCCGAGACCCTGCATGCGATGCGCACCGATGTCGTCAACAGCATCATCGGCGAGCATGTCCCGCCGGGCAGCATGGAGGAGCAATGGGACCTCCCCGGGCTCGAGAAGAAGCTGGCGACCGAGCTGCAGCTCCGGCTCCCGGTGGCGCGCTGGATCAAGGACGAGCCCGAGCTCGATGAACAGGAGTTGCGCGGCCGCATCGTTGCCGCCGCGCGCAAGCAATACGAGGACAAGATTGCCGGAGTCGAGCCCGTGGCAATGCGCCAGTATGAGCGCGCCATCCTGCTACAGAGCCTCGACACGCACTGGCGCGAGCACCTCGCCGCGCTCGATCACCTGCGCCAGGGCATCCACCTGCGCGGCTATGCGCAGAAGAACCCCACGCAGGAATACAAGCGCGAGGCGTTCGAGCTCTTTTCCATCATGCTCGAGTCCATCAAGACCGAGGTGACGAAGATCCTGATGGCAGTGCAGATCCGCAGCGCCGAGGAGCTGGCTTCCGCGGAAGAGCACGAAGCGCCGAGAAACGTCCAGTATCAGCACTCCGAATTCGCGGATCGCGGGGGCGCCGCGGCCGAAGCAGAGGCGGAAGGCGATGTCGCGGTGGCGGAGCGGCCGCGACCCTTCGTGCGGGGCGCGGAGAAGGTCGGGCGCAACGATCCCTGCCCGTGCGGGTCGGGCAAGAAATACAAGCACTGCCACGGACGGCTGACGTAACGGCGTGACCCGTGGCCGGTGACCAGTGACTGGTAACCGGCAGAACGCGACGCGTCCAGTTCGTCGCGGTTTCCCCGCTATAATTCACGCGGTTCAACGCGCGCGCCGGCATTTATGCCCGTCAATCTGAAGCCGCCCGATCCGAAGCGCCTGCTGCCCGTCAACGGCGTCAGCCTCGGAGTGGCGGAGGCGGGGATCCGCAAGGCAAACCGCAAGGACCTCCTGGTGATGAAGCTCGATAGCGGCGCACGCGTGGCGGGCGTGTTCACGCAAAACCGCTTCTGCGCCGCGCCGGTGACGGTGGCGCGCCAGCATCTGTCGATGCTCGATCCCGGGGCATCGGTGCGGGCGCTGCTGGTCAACACCGGCTGCGCCAATGCCGGCACCGGCAAAGAAGGCATCGCCGCGGCGCGCCAGACCTGCAATGAGCTCGCGCGGCTGCTGGGGTGTTCCGCGGCGCAGGTGCTGCCGTTTTCGACCGGCGTCATCATGGAGGCGCTGCCGATGGAGAGGATCGCGGCCGGCCTTCCCGCCTGCCTCGCTGGCGCGCGCGCGGACAACTGGCTGGCGGCGGCGCAGGCGATCATGACGACTGACACGCTGCCGAAGGCGGGCTCGCGCCGCGTGATGGTGGACGGCACGGAGGTCACCGTCACCGGCATCGCCAAGGGCGCCGGCATGATCCATCCCAACATGGCCACCCTCCTCAGCTTCGTCGCCACTGACGCGCGCCTCGCCCTGCCGGTTGCGCGCTCGCTGGTCGCCCGCGCGGCGGACCGCTCGTTCAACTGCATCACGGTGGATGGCGACACTTCTACCAACGACGCATTCATGCTGGTCGCGACAGGCCGGGCCGAGATGGCGGAAATCGCCGACACGAAATGCCCGGCGTACGAGGCCTTGCTGGAGGGAGTCACGGCGGTGGCCGCGGAGCTTGCGCAGGCCATCATACGCGACGGCGAAGGCGCGACGAAGTTCATTACCGTGCGTGTCGAAGGCGGTCGCAAGGAGGAGGAGTGCCGCAAGGTGGCATACGCGATCGCGCACTCGCCGCTGGTGAAGACCGCGTTCTTTGCGTCGGACCCCAATCTCGGCCGGATACTTGCCGCGGTCGGGTACGCCGGCGTGCCCGACCTCGCGGTGGACAAGGTTGATCTCCACCTTGGTGATGTCCTGGTCGCAAAGAACGGCGGGCGCAGCCCCGGCTACCTCGAGGACGACGGGGCGCGCGTCATGCAGCAGCCGGAGATCACGGTGCGGGTCGTGCTGAATCGCGGCACGGCTGCCGCGACAGTATGGACCTGCGACCTCTCGCACGACTATGTGACGATCAACGCCGAATACCGGACCTGAATATCCCCTTTCCCGCCCCTGGCAGTTAGAATCCGGAGATGGCCAACGCCGACAGATTGATCAAGCAGGCCGAGGGGCTGCTCACGCGCCTCGAGAAGCTGCTGCCGGGGGAGGCGCCGCCGACCGATTGGGTGGCTTCCATTGCTTTCCGGTGGCGGAAGCACAACGGCCGCGCCCAAATCGAGCCGGTGCGGCATGTGCACCGCATCGCGCTGCGCGATCTCCAGGGCATCGATGCCCAGAAGGAGCTGGTCGAGCGCAACACCCGCCAGTTCGTGGAGGGTTATCCGGCCAATAACGTGCTGCTCACGGGCGCGCGCGGCACCGGCAAGTCCTCGCTCATCAAGGCGCTGCTCAACAAGTATGCGCCGCGCGGGCTGCGGCTGATCGAGGTGGACAAGCGCGACCTCGTCGACCTGCCCGACATCGTCGACCGCATCGGCGAGCGGCCGGAACGGTTCGTCCTCTACTGCGACGATCTCTCCTTCGATGCCGGCGAGCCGGGATTCAAGGCGCTGAAGGTGGTGCTGGACGGCTCGATCGCCGCCGCCACGGACAACTGCGTCATCTACGCCACCTCCAACCGGCGCCACCTGATGCCGGAGTACATGCAGGAGAACCTCGACTACAAGCATGTCGGCGAGGAGATCCATCCGAGCGAGACCTCGGAGGAAAAGATCTCTCTATCGGAGCGCTTTGGCCTGTGGGCGGCGTTCTATCCCTTCGACCAGGACGACTATCTGAAGATCGTCGGAGTATGGCTCGAGCACTTCAATGCGCCCGGCGCCCGCAGCGCAGAGGCGCAGCGGGCGGCGCTGCAGTGGGCCCTGCAGCGCGGCTCGCGCAGCGGACGCGTTGCCTGGCAGTTCGCGCGCGACTGGGCCGGGAAAATGAGCTTGCAGAAGGCGGACGGAAGAAAGCATAAGGATGACTAGCCGGTCCGGCGCAGCCACCACCCCTTCGCCCTTCCCGCATCCCCCTTCATCCTCGAGAGTCGAAGTCGCCGCGGCGGTGATCACCCGCCCCGACGGCAGCTTTCTGCTCGGGCAGCGCCCGGCAGGGAAGGTCTACGCCGGCTATTGGGAGTTTCCCGGCGGCAAGATCGAGGCAGGCGAGGCGGCGTTGCCGGCGCTCGCGCGCGAGCTGCACGAAGAGCTCGGAATCGAGATCGAGACCGCCTATCCCTGGCTCACGCGTGACTATGACTACGCCCATGCGGCCGTCAGGCTGCGTTTTTTCCGGGTCCTGAAATGGGCCGGAACGCTGCACGGGCGCGAGAGCCAGCGCTTCGTGTGGCAATCACCCGAGGCGATTTCGGTTGATCCTTTGCTGCCCGCCAACGCGCCGATCCTGCGGGCGCTGAGATTGCCGCCGGTCTACGCGATCACCCACGCCTCGGAGCTGGGCGTGACCGAGCAGCTGCGGCGGCTCGAGCAGGCGCTTGCCCGGGGGCTCAAGCTCGTTCAGGTGCGGGAGAAGGCGCTCGGCGAAAAGGCGCTGCGGGACTTTGCCGCCCGGGTGATCGAGCTCGCACACGCCCATGGCGCACGCGTGCTGGTGAACGGCGACGCGCAGCTTGCGCGCGATCTCGGCGCCGACGGCGTGCATCTCACCGCGGCGCAGCTGAAGGCTGCCCGGCAGCGGCCCGATTGCGGTCTCGTCGGCGCATCCTGCCATGACGCCGGCGAGATCGAGCGGGCGCAGGCAGTAGGAGCGGATCTCTTGGTGCTGGGGCCGGTGGCTCCGACACCTTCTCACCCCGGTGCCGCCGGACTCGGCTGGGCGAGGTTCGCGGAGCTGCTCAAGGATTGTTCGCTGCCGGTCTATGCGCTGGGCGGTCTCATGCCCACCGACCTGGAAACGGCATGGCGCCACGGTGCGCACGGCATCGGCATGATGCGCGGCGCGTGGCCGGAGCTGCGGCCGAGTTAAGCCTTCGCCGCCCCGCGTTCGAGAATCGACCCGAAATCAGGAAGAGCCGCTGTCCCGCGGCTCTGCCGGAGGCGCGGTTTCCGGCTGGTCCCTGTCCTCGACCACCGGCACGCGGTAGCGCTCGGCAGCCCAGGCGCCGAGATCGATCAGCTTGCAGCGCTCGGAGCAGAACGGCCGAAAGGCGCTCGCTGCCGACCACTCGACCGGCTTGCCGCAGCGGGGGCAGGGAACAACGCGCGCGGAAGACATCACAGATTGCAGAACGTAAGCTCGAACTCGACATCGGCCTCGGCTGCCTTGGGCCGCTGCATGCCTTCCTGGGTTGTGAAGCGGATGTTGAGCGCGTACTTGTTCGCGCTGATCTCCGGCACGCAGTGGTACTCGCGCTTCAACCGTATCCGCAGCATCTGCGAAAGGCGCCCCGCCATCATCTGCTGGTAGACGCCCTGGTAGGCGATCTGCGACGTCGTCTTGCCGGACTCGCGCAGCAGCCGCAGCACGATCGCGATCGCATCGCGCATCGGCAGAAACGGCGCGAGCCACTGCTGCAGGTCGTGGCGGTGCTGCTCGGGCCCCTGCTGCAGCCAGTAGTGGTAGGAAGGCAGGTCGAACTCGCAGACGCCACCGGGAATCCCGGTGCGCTGGCGGATGCTCATCAGCCACTCGTTCTCGCGCAGTTCCTGCCCGATCTTGCCCGAGACCTTGAGCAGGCGCGCGGACGCCTGGTCGATCTGCCACAGCACGTTGTCGAGGGCTTCGCCGGATACCTCGGGATTGTCCCGCAGCGACTCGAGCGTCTGCTTCTGCCGCTCCAGTTCCTGCAGCAGGTCGGACTTGAGATCGGCGCGCCCCGATACCTCCAGGATCTCGAAGATCGAAAGGAGCGCCACGTGGTGCTCGTGCGCATCGCCCTTGTGCAGGAAGTAGTCGACGCGCTCGAACAGATCCTCCAGGCGCAGCAGCGTGCGCACGCGCTCGCTCAGGGGGTACTCGTAGCTGATCACTTTAGGATGAGTGGACAAAGCCCGGTTGGCGACGGAAAGCAGGGCCAGTATTCATCAAAAACCGAAAAATATAAAGCGCTTATTGCGTGCTTCCCGAGGCCGCAGGCCCCGCGCGGCGCGCGAGCGCGCAGTAGCGGGCGTGCAGCTCCTCGACCTGGCTGCGCAGCGCTTCGACGGTGCTGTCGTTATGGAGCACGTCGTCGGCGCGCCGCAGGCGCTCGGCGCGCGGCAGCTGCGTCGCCATGATCCGGCGCACTTCCTCGGGGGCGAGCCCTCGGCTCGCCGTGACACGGCGCACCTGATCCGCCTCGTCGCAATCCACCACCAGCACCCGCTCGCTGAGCTCCCTGTAGGCTCCCGTCTCGAGGAGAAGCGGTACCACCACGATCACGTAGGGCGCACGGGCGGCGGCGATGGCAGCGCGCGCATGGGCGCGGATCTGCGGGTGCAGGATTGACTCGAGTTGCTTGCGCAGCCCCGCGTCCCGGAATACCAGCAGCCGCATGCGCTCGCGGTTGAGGCCGCCGTCGGGGCCGATCGACTCCGGGCCGAATTTTTCCCGTATGGCGGCGATCGCTGCGCCTCCCGGCGCGGTCAGCGTGCGCGAGATCTCGTCGGTATCCACCACCGCTGCGCCGAGCGCCTCGAAGATGCCGGAAGCGGCCGACTTGCCGGAGCCGATTCCGCCGGTCAGGCCGACGCAGAACGGCATGCTAGAGGAGGTTCAGGTAATACCTGTTGATGGGCTCGCCCCAGAACATCGCGATCAGTCCGGCGACCGCGAGGTAGGGACCAAACGGGATCGGCTTCTCGCGCGCGTGCTTCGCGAATGCAATCAGCCCGATCCCGATCACCGCGCCGACCAAGGACGACGCAAGAACCGTGAGCGGCAGCATCTTCCAGCCGAGCCAGGCGCCAATCGCGGCGAGCAGCTTGAAGTCCCCGTAGCCCATGCCGTCCTTGCCGGTCGCGAGCTTGAACGCCCAGAACACGGCCCACAGCGCAAGGTATCCCGCGGCGGCGCCGATCACCGCGGAACGCAGGTCGGTAAAGGTGCCGCCGACATTGAACAGCAGTCCGGTCCAGATGAGCGGCAGCGTGATGCTGTCTGGGAGGTAGAACGTATCGAGGTCGATGAAGGTGAGGGCGATCAACGCCCACGCAAACAG
The DNA here is from genome assembly GCA_036555615.1 of Burkholderiales bacterium. GTDB lineage: Bacteria > Pseudomonadota > Gammaproteobacteria > Burkholderiales > SG8-41 > SG8-41. The sequence goes on from DATBKZ010000056.1 coordinate 8,739, forward strand.
CAGGGCGCCCAGCATGGCGGCCGAGAGACCGTAGCGCCACGCAATGTAGCCGGCGAGCGCCCCCGACAGCGCCTCGACGGCGGGATAACGCGGCGATATCGGCGCCTTGCATTGCGAGCACTTGCCGCCCAGCGCGAGGTAGCTTGCCAGCGGAATATTCTCGATCGCCGAAATTCTGTGGCCGCACTTGGGGCAGGCGGAACGCGGCATCACGAGGTCGTAGCGCTCGGCGGGCGGCGCCGGCGTGCCGGCGAGCTCGGCGCACTCGGCGCGCCATTGCCGCTCGAGCATCTTCGGCAGTCGATGAATGACGACGTTGAGAAAGCTGCCGACGATCAGGCCGGCAACCACCGCGACGATGACTAGAGAGGCGGGATATGCGTAGAAGGAAGCGGTCAAACGGCCTGGCCCATCTTGAATATGGGCAGGTACATGGCGACGACCATGCCGCCGATCAGCGTGCCGAGCACCACCATGATCATGGGCTCCATCAGGCTCGACAGCGCCTCGACCGCGTCGTCCACTTCCGCCTCAAAAAAGTCGGCGACCTTGGACAGCATGGCGTCAAGCGAGCCCGCTTCCTCGCCGATCGCCACCATCTGGATGACCATGTTGGGGAAGACGTCGGTGCCCTGCATCGCGGAGGTCAGGCTCGAGCCCGTGGACACCTCGCTCTGGATCTTCTTGGTGGCGACGTAATACTCGTAGTTGCCGGAGGCACCGGCCACCGATTCGAGCGCCTCGACCAGCGGCACGCCGGCCGCGAACATCGTGGAAAGCGTGCGCGACCAGCGCGCGATGCACGATATGCGCACGAGATGGCCGAAGACGGGCACTTTGAGCAGGAGGCGATCCATGAAGTACTGCATTTTTACCGAGCGCTTCCACGTCCAGAAGAAGGCATAGACGCCCGCTCCGACCCCACCGAAGATGGCGTACCAGTAATCGACGAAGAAATCGGAGATCGCCATGACGAGCAGCGTCGGGCCCGGCAGGTCGGCGCCGAAATTCGTGAACACCTGCTTGAACGCGGGGATCACGAAAATCATGATGATCGACGTGATGACGATCGCGACCACGATGATGGCCATCGGGTAGAAGAGCGCCGCCTTGATCTTGCTCTTGATGGCGAGGATCTTCTCCATGTAGGTCGCGAGCCGGTCGAGCAGCGAATCGAGGATACCGGCCGCCTCGCCTGCCCCGATCAGGTTGCAGTAGAGCGCGTCGAAATAGAGCGGATGCTTCTCGAACGCCTGCTTCAGGCTCGACCCGGTCTCGACGTCGGTCTTGACTTCCAGCAGCAGGCGGGCGACCGCCGGGTTGCTGTGCCCCTTGCCCACGATGTCGAACGCCTGCAGCAGCGGCACGCCCGACTTCATCATGGTCGCCATCTGGCGGGTGAAGAGCGTGATGTCCTTCTGCGTGATCCGGCCCCCGCCGCGCGTCTTCTGCTTCTTGATCTCGACGACGCGGATGCCCTGGCGACGCAGCGTGGCATTGACCTGGGCTTCCCCGCTCGCGCGCATCTCGCCGCGCACGGTCTTGTTGCCCTTGTCCGTGCCGACCCAGGTGAAGTTGAACTCCTTGACGTCTGCCCGTCTTGCCGCTGCGGCTGCCGTGGCCATGGAAGGCTCCCGATAACCCTAATGAACCAACAGGTTAGGTGAAACTGTTCACAAAATGATGCACGTCTTGCCAAGCTTTGTAAAGCCCAGTTTGCCACACGGCCCCACGCGGGCTCCGTTACGCGGCGGCCGGCGGAATGACCCGCACCGCCTTCACGACCCGATCCTGGGTCTGGACGATCTCCAGCGGATGGCCGGAGATCTTGACGCTGGTGCTGGGCTCCGGCATCGACTGCAGGTGCTCGAGGATGAGGCCGTTCAGGGTTTTCGGCCCGTCGAGCGGGAAGTTGAAGCCGAGCTTGCGGTTCAGCTCCCGCAGCAGGGTCGCCCCCTCGACAAGGTAGCTGCCGTCGGGCTGCTTCACGAAGCCGCCGGTCAGCAGTGGCGACTGGGTGGTGAATTCGCCGATCATCTCCTCGAGGATATCCTCCAGCGTGACCAGCCCCATCAGCTCGCCGTACTCGTCCACGACCAGGCTCATACGGTCCTGCTGCTCCTGGAAGTTCTGCAGCTGGGAGAAGAGCGGGGTGCCCGCCGGCACGTAGTATGGCTCGCGCATCAGCGCGCGCAGCTTGTCCTTGGTGAGCTCCTCGTTCTGCACCAGATTGAGCACGTCACGGGCTCGCAGCGTGCCTACCACGTCGTCCAGGCTGCCCCGGTACACCAGGAGCCGGCGGTGATGGGAGGTGGCAATCTGCTGCCTGAGGACATCGAGCGGCGCGTTGATGTCCACTGCCTCGATATGGTTGCGCGGGACCATCACGTCATCCACCGTGATCGTCTGAAGATCGAACAGGTTCAACAGGATCGAAACGTGCTTCTTGGGCAGGAAGTTGGAGGACTCGAGCACGATGGTGCGGATCTCCTCGGCCGAGAGCGCCTGCGGTCCCAGCTCCTGCGGCTCAATCCGCAGCAGCTTGAGCAGCGGCTTCAAGATCGCGTCGGTGGACAGGGCCAACAGGTGCACGAACGGGGCGGAGATGCGCGCAAGGAAGTGCATCGGCCACGCGGCAAGCCTGGCGATGTTCTCTGCATTGTGCTGGCCCAGACGCTTGGGAACCAGCTCCCCGACGACGATGGAAAGGTAGGTGATGGAGATCACGACGATGGCGGTCGCGAGCACGCTGCTCGTCTTGGCCTCCACCCCGTATGTTTGCAGCCACGCGGCGACCGGGGCGGCGAATATCGCCTCGCCGTAGATGCCGTTCAGCAGGCCGATCGAGGTAATCCCGATCTGGATGGTGGAGAGAAACCGCGTCGGCTCGCCGCTGAGCTGCACGGCTGCTGCCGCAAGTGTGTCCCCGCGCTTGGCGAGGGTCGTCAGCCGAGGCCGGCGCGCGGTGAGCAGCGCGACCTCGGCCATGGCGAAGGCGCCATTCAGCAGTATCAGGCAGGCGAGGATCAGCATTTCCATGGTCACACCTTGTCCATCCGCGCTGACGCGGGTGATGAATGATGGGCGATGAACGGTGAGTGCCGATAACCGTGTCGAATCACGACTGCCACCGGTTCCGGGGGCGCCGGCGGGCTACGCTCGGCCGAGTATCACTTCGAGGACGAACTTGCTGCCGACGTAAGCGAGCACCAGCATGAGAAAGCCGGTGAGCGTCCAGCGTACCGCGACGCGCCCGCGCCAGCCGTAGACGTGCCGGCCGCCGAGGAGCGCCGCGAAGATGATCCACGACAGCACCCCGAATACCGTCTTGTGATTGAAGCGCGCTGCGCGCCCGAAGAGCTCCTCGGAGTACAGCATCCCGGTCGCGAGCGTTGCCGTCAGCAGGACAAAGCCCGCCCAAATGATGCGGAAGAGCAGGGCTTCCATCGCCAGCAGCGGCGGCAGTCCCTGCAGCGCCCGCGGGAGACTCCCGTCGTGAAGGCGCCGCTCGAGCAGCGCCATGAGCAGGACATGCAGCGAAGCAATCGTGAAGAGGCTGTAGGAGAACATCGCAATCAGCAGGTGCACCTTGAATACCAGGAGCTCGGTATTGGGCAGGGGCTTGACCGAAGGCAGCACGGCCGGCAGCAGCGAAGCAATTGCGGCCACCGGCAGCACCAGTGACTGAAGGCCGTCCAGCCGGTAGACGAGGTTGCCGGCCCAATAGATCAGCACCGTCAGCCAGAGGATTGCCGATACCGCGTTGCCGACGCCGAGATGCAGCCCGTCGGGCGCGAACATCGCGCGCGCGATGAGCACGGAGTGCAGGCCGAGCGGCACGAGCACGGCGTAGTGCTCGATCATGCCGGAGGATGGGGATCCGTCCGGGACGCCGGCTGCGGGACTCCAGCGAACGCGCCAGGCGTAGACCGCGAGCGCGCCGTAGAGCAGGGCGTTGACGGCGTAGGGTAAAATCTCCGGCACGTTTCGAGTCTACACCAAGCCTTCCCCATGTTCGACCATCTGACCGAGCGGCTCGCGCGCGCGATCAAGACGCTGCGCGGCGAGGCGCGGCTGACCGAGTCCAACGTCCAGGACGCGCTGCGCGAGGTGCGCGTGGCGCTGCTGGAAGCGGACGTCGCGCTGCCGGTGGTGAAGACCTTCATCGAGCGGGTGCGCGTCAAGGCGCTCGGCGCGGAGGTGATCGGCAGCCTCACGCCGGGGCAGGCCGCGGTCGGCGTCGTCTACCGCGAGCTGGTCGCCTTGATGGGCGAGAGGAACGACGCGCTCAACCTCGCCACGCAGCCGCCCGCGGTGATTCTGCTCGCGGGGCTGCAGGGCTCGGGCAAGACCACGACGGCAGGCAAGCTTGCGCGCTGGCTGAAGACGGAATTGCGGAAGAAGGTGCTGCTCGCAAGCTGCGACGTCTATCGGCCGGCGGCGATCGAGCAGCTGAAGACCCTCGCGGCGCAGGTCGATGCCGGCTTCTTTCCCTCCGCGGTGGGCGAAGAGCCGGTCGACATCGCGTCGCGCGCGCTCGCCCACGCGCGCACGCACTACGCCGACGTGTTGATCGTGGACAGCGCCGGGCGGCTTGGGATCGATGAGGCCATGATGCGCGAGATCGCCGCGCTGCACGCGGCGCTGAAGCCGGTCGAGACGCTGTTCGTGGTGGACGCGATGCAGGGACAGGATGCGGTCAACACCGCGCGGGCGTTCGCCGACGCCCTGCCGTTGACCGGCGTCATCCTGACCAAGCTCGACGGCGACGCGCGCGGCGGCGCGGCGTTGTCGGTGCGCGAAGTGACCGGCAGGCCGATCAAGTTCGCAGGCGTGGGCGAGAAGCTCGACGCCTTGGAGCCCTTCCATCCCGACCGCATGGCCTCGCGCATCCTCGGCATGGGGGACGTGCTCTCGTTGATCGAGGACGTGACGAAGACCGTGGACCGCGCGCAGGCCGAGAAGCTCGCGCGGAAGGTGAAATCGGGCAAGAACTTCGATCTCGAGGATTTCAAGCAGCAGGTCGCGCAGATGAAGAAGATGGGAGGGCTCGCGGCGCTTGCGGACAAGCTTCCCGGCAATCTCGCGCAGCTTGCCCAGGGCGCGCCGGGGATGGACGACAAGGCGATCCGGCGCCTCGAGGGCATGATCAACTCGATGACACCGCAGGAGCGCGCGCAGCCCGAGCTCATCAAGGCCTCGCGCAAGCGCCGCATCGCGGCCGGGGCCGGCGTGACCGTGCAGGAAGTGAATCGCCTGCTCAACCAGTTCGAGCAGGCGCAGAAAATGATGAAGATGATGTCCTCGAAGGGCGGCATCGCCCAGATGATGCGCTCGATGAAGGGGATGTTCCCTGGCATGCGGTGATAAATGGGGCCAGGTTCGATTTTCTGCAGTCTGACCGCGCCCAGAAAATCGAACCTGGCCCCATTTATATGAGCGCTCCCTCGCGCGCCCAGGCGCTGGCCCCATTCCGCGTCCGCAGCTTCCGCTTCCAGTGGCCCGCCGATCTCGCGACGTCGTGGGCGTTTGAGATGGAAACCCTGATCCTCGGCTGGTACGTGCTGGTCGAGACCCAGTCGGTGTTCATGCTCACGGTGTTCGCGTCGCTCCAGTACATCGGCACCCTGCTTGCCCCGATGTTTGGTGTCGTGGGCGATCGCATCGGCCACCGCAATCTGCTTTGCGGCATGCGCGGGCTGTACGCGACCCTGGCTACCCTACTCATGTCCCTGGCGTTCCTCGGCCTGGTCACGCCGGCCATCGTTCTCGTCATCACCGCGGTGTTCGGGCTGGTGCGACCCTCGGACATCGGAATGCGCGCAGCGCTCGTCGCGGAGACCATGCCGCAAGACCGCCTGGTGGGTGCCATGAGCATCCAGCGCACGACCCAGGACTCCGCGCGCATCGCCGGCGCGCTCACCGGAGCGGGGCTGGTTGCCGCGCTCGGCATGGGACCGGCGTACCTCGTGGTCGCGAGCTTCTATGCGGTAAGTGTCGCGTTGACGTTCAAGGCGGGGAGCTCGCGGCCGCCTCACCACGCGGCACGCACCGGGGCGAGCGCCTCACCCTGGCGCGACCTCAAGGAGGGGCTTGCCTACGTCTGGAACACGCCGCACCTGCAGGGCGCGATGTGCTTTGCTTTTCTCCTGAACCTCACGGCGTTTCCGATGTTCACCGGGCTGCTGCCGTATGTAGCGAAAGAGGTCTATTTCTCGGACCAGACGACACTCGGCTACATGGTCGCGTCTGCGTCGTTCGGGGCGCTCCTCGGCGCGATGGTGTTGAGCCGGTTCGGACATACCGTGCGGCCGGCGCGCATGGGGCTGGTCTTCGGCGCGGGCTGGTACGCGATGCTCCTCGTGTTCGCGCACACGCCTCACCCCGCGGCGGGGATCGCGATCCTGATGGTGGCCGGCATTTCGCAGAGCCTGGGCTTGATCCCGATGTCGGCCATGCTCCTGCGGAACTCCGAGGCGCAATATCGCGGCCGCGTCATGGGAATACGGATGCTCGCGATCTACGGCAATCTGCCGGGGCTGCTGATCTCCGCCCCGCTGATCGCAGGCATCGGCTTTGCCCTGACGGCGACGCTCTATTGCGCCATCGGCCTCGCCTTTACCCTGCTGATCGCCGTGCGCTGGCGCGCCCATCTGTGGCGGCGCGAGGCGCCCGCAAACATGCGCTGATAGCGCTCTACTCCAGATTGAAGCCCTTGGAGCGGATGAAAGCGCCGAAATCCGCCCGCTCCGGCACCGAGTACTGACGCGCCTTGTCCTCCGACCACCCGTAGAAATCGACATTCGCGTAGCGATCGGCATAGCGCTGCTTGCGATACGGCAGCAGGGCATGACGGCGCCGGTCATAAGCCTCGACTTTTTCCCTGACGCCGGACTCATCGAAGCAGTCGACGTGCACCGTGACCTCGAACGGGAGGCGCGGCGTGATGCGGCCGGGCTCGGCGGGGTGGCCCACGCACAGGCCGGCCACCGGGAATACCCAGTCGGGCAGGGCGAGCAGCCGGCTCAAATCGTGCGGATGATTGCGCACATGACTGATGGGGCACGCGCCGAGGCCGACCGCCTCGGCCGCCCGGATGAAGCTCATCATCACCAGCGCGGCATCGACTGCTGCGTTCAGGAAGTGATCGAGGTGATCGTTGGCGAACGGCTTGCCGCGCCAGCCGCCGATCTGGCGAATGCGCCGATTGTTGGCGAGGAACACCAGGAACACGGGGGCGTCGGCGATCCACGGCATGTCCGGAATGCTGTCGGCAATGGCTTTCACCTTGGCGCGGTCGGCAACGTGGATCACGTCGGCCTGTTGCAGGTCGGATTTCGACGGGGCCGAGAACGCGCACGCGAAGAGCAGCCGCAGCAGCGCCGGCTCGACGGCGCGGCCGTCGAAGCGGCGATGCGAACGGTGCTCGGCCATGCGCGCAAGCTCGTCGAGGCCGGGCAGCTCGGGATTGACACGGGGCGCGGCGCCGAAGCGCTCGGCGAGCGCGGCATCGATGCGTTTCGCGGGGGTCAGGGGTGGCGGCATGGCGGATCCCTTCACAGGAGGCAGCATGTTAACCCAGTGCGCCGGGACTGCCCGCGGCGCTTCTACCCATATCGAAAGCAAATCATCGAGTTAATGGTGCGTGGTCGGTGACGGGTGAGCGCATCTCGAGTGCATCGGCCGCGCGCCGCTCGCCTTGCGAAGGCGCCAAAAAATGGCGTAGAATCACGCCCTTTCCGCATTTTCAGCGCAGGAAGCATCCATGGTTGTCATACGTCTGGCACGCGGCGGCGGCGTGAAGCGCCCGTACTTCAATATGGTGGTAGCGGATTCACGGCGCGCGCGCGATGGCCGTTTCATCGAGCGCATCGGTTTCTACGATCCCATGGCGCCGGAAGGACGTGAACGTCTGCGCATCGACGGCGCACGGCTGACGCATTGGAAGGGCAAGGGGGCCCGGCTCTCCAGCACCGTTGCGCGGCTCGTCAAGCAGCTTGGCGCCCAGAAAGCAGCCGCCTGAGCGGCTGGTGACGATGGGGCGGATCTCCGCCCCGTTTGGCGTCAAGGGCTGGGTCAAGGTCCAGCCGAACACCGCAGCGCCGCGAAACCTGCTGTCCTACAAGACCTGGTGGGTGGAAACCGACGGCGGCTGGCAGGAAACGGCGGTTGCGGAAGCTCGAGTTCAGGGCAGCGCCGTGGTGGCGAGGCTTGCGGGGTGCGACGACCGCGACGCCGCCGGAGCATTGCGCGGAAAGAGGGTGGCAGTGCCGCGGGCAGCGCTGCCCGGGACGCGAAGCGACGAATACTATTGGACCGACCTGATCGGCGTCGCGGTGGTGAACGACAGCGCGCAGGCGCTCGGCCGGATCACCGGCATCCTGCAGACCGGCGCGAATGATGTGCTGGTCGTGAGCGGCGACCGCGAGCGGTTGATACCGTTTATCGCGGAGGTGATCCGGGACGTCGACGTGGGCGCCGGCGTGATGCGGGTCAAGTGGCGCGCGGATTACTGAGCTGCGGCGAGCAATGTATCAGTTCGACGTGGTCACGCTGTTCCCGGAAATGTTCGAGGCCGTCACCGAGAGCGGCGTGACGGGACGGGCGCGGGAGCGGAAGCTGTTCGAGCTGGTGCTGTGGAACCCGCGCAGCTTCGCGGCCAACAGTTACCGCACCGTGGATGACCGTCCCTACGGCGGCGGCCCGGGGATGGTGATGATGGTGGAGCCGCTGGAGAAGGCAATCACGGCGGCGCGCCAGCGGCAGCGAAGCGCGGGCGTGAAGCGGTCGAGAACGGTTTACCTCTCTCCGCAGGGCCGCCGCCTCGACCACCGGCTGGTGATGGAATACGCTGCGCTGCAGGGGCTGGTGCTCCTTGCCGGTCGCTACGAAGGCGTGGATGAGAGGCTGATCGGGCGCGCGATCGACGAGGAGCTTTCCATCGGCGACTACGTGCTGACGGGCGGCGAGCTCGCGGCGATGGTGGTGATGGACGCGGTGGTGCGCCAGATGCCCGGTGTGCTCGGCGCCGCGGATTCGGCGGGCCAGGACTCGTTCGTGAACGGGCTGCTCGACTATCCGCACTACACCCGCCCCGAGGTGTATGAAGGCGAGGCGGTGCCGGAGGTGCTGCTCTCGGGCAACCACGCCGACATCGCGCGCTGGCGGCTGAAGCAGGCGCTCGGGCGCACGTGGCGCAGGCGGCCGGAGCTGCTCGAGGCGCGGGGATTGAGCGACGAGGAGCGGGAGCTGCTGGACGAATACAGGAAAGAGGCTTGAACATGGACATCATCAAACAGCTGGAAGCCGACGAGATCAAGCGGCTGGGAAAGGACATTCCCGAGTTTTCGACCGGGGACACCGTGGTCGTGAACGTGAGCGTGGTGGAAGGCGACCGCAAGCGCATCCAGGCCTACGAGGGCGTGGTGATCGCCAAGCGCAACCGCGGGCTCAACTCCTCGTTCATCGTGCGCAAGATCTCTTCCGGAGAAGGCGTGGAGCGCACGTTCCAGACCTACTCGCCGCTGATCGCAAGCATCGAGGTCAAGCGCCGCGGCGACGTGGGGCGGGCAAAGCTCTACTATCTGAGGGAGCGCACCGGCAAGAAGGCGCGCATCCGCGAGCGGCTCGAGGGGAGCGAAGAAGGCGATCAGGGCGAAAGCCGGGAGTAGGCGGCGCCTGGCAAGGAAAAGGCGGCGTGAGCCGCCTTTTTTCGTTGTGCTCCGGCTGATTTCTCCCGTCCGCGCCGGCGCCGGGCGTCCAGACTGTAGACCACGGTACCGCGCAGCGCCGTCGCTTGAAATCGAACCCGCATGCGCGCTAGCATTGCCATCAGAAGCTTCACATTCGCAGCAATTCCCTGTCGACAGCGGTCCGGCGCCGGAGCCGGACCGATTCAGGAGTCAACATGATTCAGGTTCTGGTTCACGACAAGAAAGACACCGTCGGCGTCATCGTGGTCGAGGGCGTCAAGGCCGGTCAGGAGCTGACCGGCTGGGTGATGGAGGACGACTCGACCATCAAGGTGAAGGCGCTGAACGACATCCCGATCGGGCACAAGCTCGCGCTGAAGGACATCGCCGGCGGCGAGACGGTGATCAAGTATGGCTTCGACATCGGCAAAGCCGTGGCGCCGATCAAGAAGGGCGAGCACGCCCATGTCCAGAACCTGAAGACCAAGCGCTGGTGAGAGAGAGGCTGAAATGATCTCAGGCAAGAGCACTTTCCATGGCTATCGCCGCGAGAACGGGCGCGTCGGCGTGCGCAATCACGTTCTCATCCTGCCGGTGGATGACCTGTCCAACGCCGCGGCCGAGGCGGTCGCCAACAACGTGAAAGGCGCCATAGCGATTCCGCATCCCTATGGCCGGCTGCAATTCGGCGCCGACCTGGATCTGCATTTCCGCACGCTGATCGGCGCGGGCGCCAATCCCAACGTGGCCGCTGTCGTGGTGATCTGCATCGAGGAGGGATGGGCGAAGCGCGTGGTCGATGGCATCGCCAAGACCGGCAAGCCGGTCACCGGATTCGGCATCGAGCTGCACGGGGACCACGACACCATTCTCCGCGCCTCGAAAGTGGCGAAGGAGTACGTGCAGTGGGCATCCGAGCTGCAGCGCGTGGAATGCCCGGTGAGCGACCTGTGGGTCTCCTGCAAATGCGGCGAGTCCGACACGACCTCCGGCTGCGGCTCCAACCCCACCGTCGGCAACGCGTTCGACAAGCTCGAGCCGCTCGGCGTGACGATGGTCTTCGGCGAGACCACCGAGATTACCGGCGGTGAGAACATCGTCGCCGACCGCTGCGCGACGCCGCAGGTGCGCGAAGCGTGGATGCGGGTGTTCAACCGCTACCAGGAAGTGATCAACCGCCACAAGACGGACGACCTGTCCGAATCGCAGCCGACCAAGGGCAATATCGCCGGCGGCCTCACCACCATCGAGGAGAAAGCGCTCGGCAACATCCAGAAGATCGGCAAGAAGTGCAAGGTCATCGGCGTGCTCGACAAGGCCGAGATGCCGACGCGGCCGGGACTCTGGTTCATGGACTCGTCTTCCGCCGCGGCGGAAATGGTGACGTTGTGCGCCGCCGCCGGCTACGTCGTGCATTTCTTCCCGACGGGGCAGGGCAACGTCATCGGCAACCCGATCCTGCCGGTGATCAAGCTGACGGCGAATCCGCGCACCGCGCGCACCATGAGCGAGCACATCGACCTCGACGTCTCGGGGCTGCTGCAGCGGCAGAAGAACCTGGACCAGTGCGGCGACGAGCTGCTGAAGGTCATGCTGCGCACCTGCAACGGGCGGCTCACTTGCGCCGAGGCGCTCGGCCACCGCGAATTCGTTCTTACGCGCCTGTACGAGAGCGCGTAAGAACGGAGGGATGAGGGCGGAGGGCGGAAGGATGAGGGAAGTAGTGCCTGCCCCTCAGATCATCCCTCATCCCTCATCCCTCATCCCTTGGTAGGTGGCCGTGGCCACTGTCCGTGGAGCGGACATCCTCGCCCGCGCCCTCGCGGCCGCGGGCGTGCGTCACGTTTTCTCCCTGTCCGGCAACCAGATCATGCCCGTGTACGACGCCGCGCTCGATGCGCGGCTCTCGATCGTGCACGTCCGCCACGAGGGCGCCGCGGTGCACATGGCCGACGCCTGGGGCCGCCTGACGGGCGAGCCCGGCATCGCGCTGCTGACCGGAGGGCCCGGCCACGCCAACGGCGTCAGCGCGCTCTTTACCGCCCTCGCTTCCGAATCGCCGCTTGTCATGCTTTCCGGCCACGCTTCGCTGGCGGAACTCGGCCGCGGGGCATTTCAGGAGATGGCGCAGGCCGATCTCGCCGCGCCGGTCACCAAGGCATCGTGGACCGCGCAACGCCCGGACACCCTCGGTGAGGACATCGAGCGGGCGCTCAACATCGCCCGCTCGGGGCGCCCGGGACCGGTGCACGTGAGCCTGCCGTTCGACCTCCTGGAGGCGAAAGTCGCCGGCGGCACCGTTGCACCACCGCGATCCGTCATCCCGGTCGCGCATCGGCTCGAGCCATCTGTGGAGGACGCCGTGTGCGCGGAACTGGAGCGCGCGCGTCGCCCCCTCGTGCTGGTCGGGCCCGCCCTGGCGAATGGCGCCGGACCTGCCGTGCGCGAGCGGCTTGCGGCGGCGACCGGTGTTCCGGTGGTGTGCATGGAGAGCCCGCGCGGCATCAACGATCCAGCGCTCGGCGCGCTTGGCGACGTGCTGCGCGAGGCCGATCTCGTGGTGCTTCTTGGCAAGCAGCCGGATTTCACGCTGCGCTTCGGCGCGCCGCCGGCGCTGGCCGCGGATTGCCGCTTCATCGTCATCGACCCCGAGCCGGATGCATTGCAGCGAGCCCTGCGGACGCTTGCTCCGGCAGCGCGTGTTCGATTCTCGGCCATTGCCGATCCGCTGGCGGCGGCCGAGGGACTCGCCGCGCGCGCTCGCCCGACGGGATCACGGCAATGGCTTGAGGACGTGCAATCTGCCATCCGCTTCCGCCCGGCGGAATGGAGGACCCTCGTTTCCCGGCCCGAGGGCCCGCTGCATCCAGTCGAGGTCGGCCGTGGCGTCCAACAGATCCTCGACCGTTCCCGCAACGCGGTGCTGGTGGCCGACGGGGGCGAGTTCGGGCAGTGGGCGCAGGCGTGCGTGAGCGCCCCGACGCGGTTGATCAACGGCCCTGGAGGCTCCATCGGGTCCGCGATTCCCTTCGCGCTGGCTGCGCGCCTCGCCCGGCCCGACGCCACGGTGGTCGCCATGCTCGGCGACGGCACCTTCGGATTTCATCTCGCGGAGTTCGACACGGCGGCGCGGGCGCGGCTGCCGATTCTCGCCGTCATCGGCAACGACGCCTGCTGGAACGCGGAGCACCAGATCCAGCTGCGCGCGTACGGGCGCGACCGAGCTCACGGCTGCGAGCTGCTCCCGGCGCGCTACGATCAGGCAGTGGCTGCCCTCGGCGGACACGGCGAGCACGTGACGCGAGCCTCGGAACTCGTGCCGGCGCTGGAGCGGGCTCTCGCCGCGCAGCGGCCGGCGTGCGTGAACGCCATGATCGAGCGTGCGCCGGCGCCCGTCGTCGCCCGCGGCGCTGCGGTGGGCGCGGGGGCGGTGCATTGATGAGCACGTTGAGCGTCTCGGTCTGGCGCGGGCAGGAATCCGGGCAATACCAGGATTTCGAGGTGCCGCGGCTCGAAAGCCAGACCGTCCTCGATGTGGTGAGCTATATCCAGCGCGCGCTGGATCCGACGCTGGCATATCGCTTCGCGTGTCGAGTCGGCATGTGCGGCTCATGCGCGATGACCGTGAACGGGCGGGCGCGCTGGACCTGCCGCACGCATGTGGACAAGGTCGCGCGCGGCGGCCGCCTCGAGATCGCGCCTCTCGCCAACCTCCCGGTGGTGCGCGACCTTGTTACCGACATGTCGCCATTCTTCGATAAATGGACACGGGCGCACGGAGCGTTTCGAGGCGGCACGACCCGCCGGGACGATTTCGCGCGGGTGCCGCCCGGTTCGCCGGCACGGCGGCTGGCGGATGCCGCGATCGAGTGCATCGGCTGCGGCGTGTGCTACAGCTCGTGCGACGTGGTCGCCTGGAATCCTTCTTACCTGGGCCCCGCTGCGCTCAATCGTGCCTGGACGCTCCTGAACGATGCGCGCGACACCGCCAACCGCGCGCGGCTCGCGGCGGTGGCGGGCGATGCCGGCTGCCACGCCTGCCACACCCACATGAGCTGCAGCGAGCGCTGCCCGAAGCAGATCTCGCCCACCGCGTCCATCGCAGGGCTCAAGCGGGCCGCGCTGGAAGCGGCCTTGAAAAGGGAAATTTGAGTGGTGGATGACGCGAAACTCAGCGTTCGCACGCAGGTGCTGTTGTGGGGCGCGCAGCGGGCGAGCGCGGCGGTGCTGGCCGTGTGCGTGGTGGTCCACCTCGTCACGATCATCTACGCCGTGCGCAATGGCCTCTCTGCGGCGGAAGTGCTGGGGCGGACGCAGGGCAGCGTCGCGTGGGCGGCGTTCTACTCGCTGTTCGTCGCCGCCGTCGCGGTGCACGCGCCGATCGGCCTGCGCAGCATCCTGGCGGAGACATTCAACTGGCGTGGCCCAGGTCTCGAGGTCACCGTGGCGGCAATGGGTATCGCGCTCGCGCTGGGGGGATTGCGGGCGGTGTGGGCGGTGTTCGCATGAAGAGCGACTTCCGCGCGCGCAATCACCCCGCCTACTGGGCCTTCGCCGTGCATCGCGCCTCGGGCGTGCTGCTTGCGCTGTTTCTTCCGCTGCATTTCTGGGCGCTGGGCCAGGCGCTGCAGGGCGAGGCCGGGCTCGATTCGTTTCTGCGCTGGAGCGAGCAGCCCCTGGTGAAATTCGCGGAGACAGCATTGGTGCTCCTGCTCGCCGCGCACCTCGCCGGCGGGCTGCGCCTGCTCGCGCTCGAGTTCCTCGCGTGGCGCGACTGGCAGAAAGGCCTGCTCGCCCTGGCAGCGGGCTTCACCTTGTGCGCCGGGCTCTTGTTCCTGTTGAACGCGTAAATCGTCGTGGTGGCCGGGAGGCAGGCATGAAACATCCGTGTTTGCGCGGGATTGTCGAAGCGCTGTGCTTGATGATGTTGACCGCGGGGCCGCTGGCCGCCCAGACGTATCCGACGAAGCCGGTGCGGGTGATCGTGCCGTTCCCGCCTGGCGGGGCGGCGGACATCGTCGCGCGCGCGATCACGCAGGAAATGAGCAGGGCGTGGGGCACGCAGGTGGTCGTGGACAACCGGGCGGGAGCGGGCGGTCTCATCGGCGCGGAGCAGGCGGCGCGCGCCGCTCCCGACGGCTACACGCTGCTGTTTGCGTCCGCGAGCCCGATGTCGGTCAACCCGCACCTCGCGGCGAAGCCGCCGTACCATCCGCTGCGGGATTTCACGCCGATCGTCGTGATCGGCTTTTCACCCAACGTGATCGTCGTGCATCCCTCGCTGCCGGCGCGCACCATGAAATCGCTGATCGCGCTCGCCAAGGCGCAGCCCGGCCAGATCAACTATGCCTCGAACGGCGTGGGTACGCTGAGCCACCTCGGCATGGAGCTCGTCAAGCAGCAGGCCGGCATCGACCTCGTGCACGTTGCCTACAAGGGCGGCGCGCCCGCGCTCATCGACACCGTGGCGGGACACTGCTCCGTGTTCTTTGCGGCCTATCCCACGCTGTCGGCGCAAGTGCGGTCGGGCAGGCTGCGGGCGGTGGCGGTTACGACCGGCAGGCGCATCGCGCTCGCGCCCGAGCTGCCGACGGTGGCGGAGACGCTTCCCGGGTTCGAGGCGATACAGTGGTGGGGCGCGTACGGGCCGGCCGGATTGGCGCCTGCGCTCGTATCGAAGCTCAATTCCGACATCGGACGGGCGCTCGCGAGCGTGGAGGTCAAGCGGCGCCTCGCGGCGGACGCGGCGGAGCCCGGCGGCGGCTCGCCCGGCGATCTCGCCGCCTATCTCAAGACCGACTACGAGCGCTGGGGTAGAGTGGTCAAGGCTTCCGGCATCCGCGCCAACTGATGGGCGCCAGCCGGCAGGCTCCGATGGCCAAGCGCCCCAATTTTCTTGTCGTCCTGATCGATGACCTGCGCTTCGACGAGTTCGGCGCCGGCGGCCACCCGTACCTGAAGACGCCGCACATCGACCGCATCGCGCACGAGGGCGCCATCTTCGAGCGCGCCTTCCACACCACGCCGATCTGCTCGCCCAACCGGGCCTCCATCCTGACCGGCCAGTACGCGAGCCGTCACGGCATCATCGACAACGTCGCGCGCGACGCCGCGAGCCACCGACTGCCGAACTACCACCTGGAGCTGAAGCGGCTCGGCTACGAGACCGCGCACATCGGCAAATGGCACATGGGGAACAGCGGCCAGCCCAGGCCGGGCTACGACTTCTGGGTGAGCTTCGATGGGCACGGCCGGTTGAACGACCCCAAGCTCAACGAGAACGGCCGTTACGTGCAGCATGCCGGCTACATCACCGACATCATGAACACCATGGCGGTGGACTTCGTGAGCCGCGCGCACGATGAGCCCTGGTCGCTTTTCTTTGCGCACAAGGCGGTGCATCCGGATGCGGAGCAGGCGGCGGACGGCACCTTCAAGATGGATGGCTACCGGCCCGCCGAGCGCCACAAAGACCTGTATCGCGGCCGCGTGTTCCCGAAGAAGCCGAACATGCTTCCCGCCGCCGAGATCGTGAAGCAGAAGCCGGCGTGGGAGGAGGCGCTGCGGCTGCGGACGAACGCTGAGTCTCGCGTCCTGCTCGACGCGATCCACGCGGGCAGCCAGGAGGAGATACGGCTGCGCGCCTGCATGATGGCGGCGGTGGACGAGGGCGTGGGCATGCTGCTCGAGGCGCTCGAGAAAACCCGCCAGCTCGATGACACGTTCATCCTCTTCCTGGGCGACAACGGCTATTTCTTCGGGGAGCACGGCCTCGGACCCGAGCGCCGGTTCGCCTACGAGGAAGGCACCCGCGCCCCGTTCATCGCGCGCTACCCGAAGCGCATCAAGGCCGGCATGCGCATCGGGAAGCTCGTCATCTGCCAGGACATCGCGCCAACGCTGATCGCGCTCGCGGGCGGACGGCCCAGTCCGCACATTCAGGGGCGCTCGCTCCTGCCGCTCCTCGCGGGCCAGCGCGCCGGCTGGCGCCAATCGTTTCTGATGGAGTATTGGGCGGAGAACGCTTATCCCTGGCTGGTCGGCATGACCTACAAGGCGGTGCGCACGGAGCGCCACAAATACATCCGCTGGGTGAACCGCAGCCGCGACGGCGAGCTCGACGAGCTCTACGATCTCGAGCGCGACCCCTACGAGATCGCGAACGTCGTCCGGCGGCCCGCCTATCGCGCGACGCGCGACAAGCTGCGCCGGGAGCTGCGGCGGCTCGCGGTCGAGGCCGCGGGACTGTAATCGTTTCCGCCTTGCTGGGCCGGGCGCTTATCGGGTAAGGTTGTCCCAAGGCTGTTCCCCAACATAACGAATCCAGGAGGGAATCATGCGCATACTCAGATGGCTGGCATTGCCGGTTGCGGTGTGGATCGCGTTCGCGGCCCACGCCCAGAACTATCCCACCCGGCCGGTTCGCATCATCGTGCCGTTCGCCCCTGGCGGAGCGACCGACATCGTCACCCGCATCGTCGGCCTGAAGCTGACCGAGGTGTGGGGACAGACCATCGTGGTCGACAATCGAGCAGGCGCGGGCGGCAACGTGGGGGCGGAGCTCGCGGCGAAGGCAACTGCCGACGGCTATACGCTGTTCATGCCCTCGGGGTCGGTGGTGACCGCGAACAAGCACATGTACCGCAAGCTCAACTGGAATCCCGACAACGACTTCGTCGCGATCACCAACTGCGCAAGCGGCCCGCAAATCATCGCGGTGAACGCGGGCTTCGCGGCGAAGAGCATCAAGGATCTGATTGCCATGGCGAAGGCCAAGCCGGGCGCGATCAACTTCGGCTCTGCCGGCATCGGCACGCAGACGCACCTCGCGGCGGAAAACTTCGCGTACAGCGCGGGCATTGATGTCCTCCACATTCCGTACAAGGGCGAAGGCCCGGCCCTGGTCGAGCTGGTCGCCGGCCAGATCAATTTCCTCACTCCCAACCTGTCGGCAGCGATCGGTTTCGTCAAGCAGGGCAAGATACGAGCGCTCGGCGTGACGAGCAAACAGCGTTCTGCCCAGGTGCCGGACGTCCCGGCAGTGGCCGAGACGCTGCCGGGGTTCGAGAACCTGGGCTGGTTCGGGCTGGTCGCGCCCACGAGCACCCCGAAGGCGGTGATCACCAAGGTCCACCGCGATGTCGTGGCCGTCTTGAGGAGCCCCGACGTGAAGAAGCGTTTCGAGGATCTCGGCATGGTTCCGGTCGGTAACACGCCCGCGGAGTTCGCGAAAGCCATCCAGGCTGAATCGGGGCACTGGGCGCGGGTCATCAAGGAGCGCAAGCTGCAGCTGAATTGAGCGCAGGCGCAGCGCGAGTGGCGGGTGGCGAGCGACACGTGAAGGTCGATCTCAAGCAAGTCGAGGACGCGGCCAAGGAGCTGTACATCCGGGCGCTCAAGATCCTGCCGCCGGACGTCAAGCAGGGTCTCGACCGGCTCGACGCGTCCGAGACCAGCCCGCGCGCGAAAAATGTGCTCGGCACCATCATCAAGAACGTGGCGGTTGCGGAGGCGACGAACAACCTCACCTGCCAGGACACCGGGGTGCCGATCTACAACGTCACGATCGGCCGCAACGTGCAGGTGGACGGCGTCGACCTGGAGGCAGCGATTGCGAAAGGCTGCGCCCGCGCGACGACGGAGCATCCCATTCGCTCCTCGGTCGTGCATCCGATCACCCGCGTCAACGAGCAGACCTCGTGCGGTATCCGCATCCCGGCGATCCATTTCGGCTACTCCGAGCGGCCGGAGGAGCTGACCATACAGATGATCCCCAAGGGCAGCGGCTCGGAGAACAACTCCTGGCTCAAGATGGCGGTGCCGGCCGAGGGCGTGGACGCGATCAAGACCTTCGTCGTGGATTGCGTGCTCGATGCGGGCGGCAAGACCTGCCCACCGACGATCGTGGGCGTGGGAATCGGCGGCAGCGCGGATCTGTGCGTCGCGCTCGCCAAGCTCGCGGCGATCCGCCCGCTCGGCACGAAAAGCGAGGACGCGGAGGGCGCAAGGCTCGAGGTGGAGCTGACACGCGCGGTCAATCAGCTCGGGGTCGGGCCCCAGGGACTCGGGGGCGACTCTACGGCATTCGCCGTGCACGTTGAGCTCGCGGCGACCCACATCACGATGAACCCGGTGGCGGTGAACATGCAGTGCCACGCCGCGCGCCGCGCCTCCGCGACCTTCACGCCGCAGGGCGTGACCTACGGATTCTAGCGGCGCGATGGCGCACTACGATTTCACCATGCCGGTGACCGAAGCGCGGGTACGGGCGCTGCGCGTGGGCGACACCGTCACCTTGAACGGCACGCTCTACGGCATCCGCGACGCGACGCAGATTCACATGTTTGACCGCGGGCGGAAGACCCGTTTCGACCTCCGCGGCCACGCCCTGATTCACACGGCGCCCAACGTGAGATGGGTCGGCGAGACCAAAGCCGCCCCCACCGGCTACGCGCCGGTGTGCGTCGGCACCACCACCAGCGCACGCATGGAGCGCTTCACGCGCCCGCTGATGCGCGAGTACGGCGCGCGCATCCTGATCGGCAAGGGTGGGCTCGGCGCGGACTCGGCCGCTGCGTTCAAGGAGCTCGGAGGCGCCTATCTCGCCGTCGTGGGAGGCGCTGCCGCGCTCGAGACCACGTGGGTGGAGGCGATCGAGGATGTGGATCTCGACGATCTCAATCCCGAGTCGCTGTGGAAATTCCGGGTGAAGGGCTTCGGCCCGCTGCTGGTGGCGATGGATGCCCACGGCGGCAGCCTCTACACGGAGGTCAACGCCGAAGCGCGCGCGAAGCGCGCCGCCGCGCTCGCTGCCCTCGGCGTGAAAGTCCCTTGAGACGGCTCCAGACCGACGTCCTCATCCTCGGCTCCGGCGGCGCGGGGCTGTTCGCGGCGCTGCACGCGCACCAGGCCGATCCGTCGCTTTCCATCACCATCGCGGTGAAAGGGCTGCTCGGCAAATGCGGCTGCACGCGCATGGTGCAGGGCGGCTACAACGTGGCGCTCGCGCCGGAGGATTCCGTCGAGCGCCACTTCATGGACACGATCGAGGGCGGCAAATGGCTCCCCGACCAGGAGCTCGCCTGGACGCTCGTCACCGTGGCCGTGGAGCGCATCCGGGAGCTCGAGAACGAACTTGGCTGCTACTTCGACCGCAATCCCGACGGCACCATCCATCAGAAGGCGTTCGCGGGGCAGACCTTCGATCGCACCGTGCACAAGGGCGATCTCACGGGCATCGAGATCATCAACCGTCTGGCCGAGCAGGTCTGGGCGCGCGGGATGGCGCGGCTGGAGGAGCACCGCGCGCTGGAGTTGATCAGGAGCCGCGAGGGCGACGCGCTCGCGGGCGTGCTGATGGTGGACGTGAGGAGCGGTGAGTTCGTGCTGGTGCAGGCGAAAGCGGTGCTGCTCGCCACCGGCGGCGGCCCGACCATGTACAAGTACCACACGCCCTCCGGCGACAAGACCTGCGACGGGCTGGCGATGGCGCTGCGGGCAGGCTTGACGCTGCGCGACATGGAGATGGTGCAGTTCCACCCGACGGGATTGCTGGCAGGACCCGGCACGCGCATGACGGGCACCGTGCTCGAGGAGGGCCTGCGTGGCTCGGGCGGCTACCTCCTCAACGGCTCGAAGCAGCGCTTCATGCATGACTACGACCTCAAGGGAGAGCGCGCGACGCGCGACATCGTCTCGCGCGCAATCTTCAGCGAGATGCGCGCCGGCCGGACGACCCCCCACGGCGGCGTCTACATCAGCATGGGACATCTTGGCCCCGACCGCGTGCGCAGGGAATTCAAGGGCATGGTCGAGCGCTGCGCGGATTGCGGCTTCGATCTTGCCGGCGGGCTGGTGGAGGTCGTGCCGACGGCGCACTACATGATGGGCGGCATCGTCTTCCGCGGCGACTGCACGACGGAACTGCCGGGGCTGTTCGTCGCGGGCGAGGATTCCGGAGGCGTGCACGGCGCCAACCGGCTCGGCGGCAACGGGGTCGCCAACTCCACGGTCTTTGGCGGCATTGCGGGTGATGCGATACCAGGATGGGTGCGCCGGCACGGGAGCTTTCGCGAACCCGACGCGGCGGCCATCGAAGACGCGGTCGCGCGCGCGACCGCGCCACTCAAGACGCCGGCTGGGGACCTCAATGCAATCCGGGAGCGGCTCCATGACGTGATGTGGGACGATGTCGGCATCGTGCGCGACGCGAAGGACCTCAATCGGGCCGAGGGCGCGCTGGATGAGCTGGAGGCGCGGCTCGATGCGGCGGGCGTGGGCGGGAGCGATCTCGCCTTCAACCTCAACTGGCACGACTGGTTGAATCTCAAGAACCTGCTGCTGGTCTCGAAAGCGATCCGCGCCTCGGCGGTCGCGCGGGAAGACTCGCGCGGCGCGCACTACCGCGCCGATTTCCCCGAAGTGCGCGATTTGGAGCGCTCGCGCTACGTCTGTGTCGGCTGGCGTGAGGGCCGATTCGACATCTCCACGCGCGCGGTCGACTTTACGCGCGTGAAGCCCGGCGAGACGCTGCTCAAGGAGCCGGCGGTCGCTTGATGGGCTATCGCGCTCGGGTGGCTGCCAGGAATCCGATCCGGGCTGTTCCATGAAGCATCCAGTTGACGAGCTGACGCAGATAGCCGCGCGGGCGCTGAAGCGTGCGGGAGCGTCGAATCCGGCGGCGCGGGCGACGGCGCAGGCACTGGTTGCCGCCGAGGCCGAGGGTCTGTCCGGGCACGGGCTGTCGCGCGTTGCGCTGTATGCGCAGCACCTGCGGCAGGACCGCGTCGACGGGAAAGCGAAGCCGCGGATCGTGAAAAAGCAGGGCGCGACTTGCCTCGTGGACGCTGCGGGCGGCCTGGCCTTTCCGGCCTGTGCCCTGGCGGTCAAGGAAGCGATCAAGCGTGCGCGGCGTTACGGCATCGCGTTTGCTGGCGTCGCCAACAGCCATCATTTCGGCGCGGCGGCGTACCACCTCGCTCCCGTCGCACAGGCGGGACTGGTCGGGCTCGCCTTCACCAATTCGCCTTCCGCGATCAACGCCTGGGGCGGGAAGAAGGCGCTCTACGGCACCAATCCCATCGCTGCCGTCTTCGCGCGCAAGGGCGCGGACCCGGTCGTGGTGGACCTTTCGCTCACCGAGGTCGTGCGCGGGAAGATCATGCTCTACGCGAAGGAGGGCAAGCCCATCCCTCTCGGCTGGGCGGTGGACAAGGACGGCAATCCGACCACCGATCCCAAGGCAGCCCTGACCGGGAGCCTCTCCGCCATCGGCGGTGCGAAGGGCACCGCGCTGGCGCTGATGGTCGAAATAATCTGCGTCGCACTGACCGGCGCCGCGTTCAGTTTCGAGAACGACTCCTACTTCGAGCCCGGCGGGAAACCCCGGATCGGCCATGTCGTCATCGCAATCGATCCCGATGCGCTCGCCGGGGCGGATTCGTATTTTTCGCGCTTGGAGGCGCTGATCTCGCGGATGCTCGCCGAGGAGGGCGTCCGCCTTCCCGGCGCGCGCCGGCAGCAGGCTGCGGCCCGCGCGCGGGCGGATGGCATCGAGGTCTCCGACGCCCTGCTCGCCGAGCTGCGCACGCTCGCAAGACCGGCGCGGTGACTCCCAGCGGGTTGGGCGGGTCCACATACTGACACCGCCCTCCCGTCGGCTGATAGACTTGCGCCTCCAGCCCGACCAGACTATGGAACGCTGACATGTACGACCTTCATCTCACCCCCGAGCAGCTCGAATTCCGCGACACGGTGCGCGACTTCGTGGAGAGCGAGGTCAAGCCCGCGGCGTTGCATCCCAAGCGGCTCGAGCCGTTCGAGAAGCCGCTGCTCGCGAACCTCGTGGACAAGGCTTCGCAGATGGGATTGCGTACCTTGTGCCTGTCCGAGGAGGCGGGCGGCGCCGGCGCGGACACTCTCACCGCCTGCATCGTGATGGAGGAGCTGGGCGCCGGGGACGTGGATGTCGCCGCGGTGCTGGCGCACACCTGCACGCTCGGTCACGCGCTGTTCGACCGCCTCATGACGCCGGAGCAGAGGAGCCGCTTCCTGCCGGATTTCGTCAAGGACGACGGCTACCATCTTGCATTTGCAGGAAGCGATCCCGCCGTCGGGTTAGGCTGGAGTTATCACCGGCCGCTTGCCGAGAGCGGCGCCCTGCCGGTCGCGGCGAAGCAGGGTGCCGACTGGGTGATCAACGGGAGCCTGCCGTTCGTCGCGAACGCGACGGTCGCAAAGCTCCTCGCGGTCCAGGCACAAGCTGGCACCAGCGGCCACATTACGCTGCTCGTGCCGCGCGCTTCCTCCGGCCTGACGGTGCGCGAGCCGCTGAAGGCGGTCGGCGAGGCGATCCGCTGGCACCATGGCGCGGGCGCCGCCGTTGCCTTCAAGGACTGCCGCGTGCCCGCCGAGCGGGCGCTCCGTGAAACGGGGAAGGGCGCGGGGCTCGCGCATGGCGCGCTGCAGCTCGCAGCCGTCAACCTCGGATTGGGGCGCGCGGCGTTTGACGCCGCCGTGGATTACTCGAAGATGCGGCGGCAGGGCGGGCGCAACATCATCGAGCACCAGGCGATCGGAACGAAGCTCGCCGACGGCGCGATCAAGCTCGAGCTTGCCCGCAACATGATCTGGAAGGCGGCCTGGACGCTGGACCATCCCGATGCCGTCGCCGACCGCAGCGTCCCCGATCTGCCGCTTCCCGTCATCGCGCGGGTCTATACGGCGCAGGCTGTCAACGAGGTCGCGCTGCTCGCAGCGGAGTGCTTCGGCGCCATGGGGGTGATGCGCGACATGCCGCTGCAGAAGTACGTGCACGACTCGATGGTGTTCCTGCATTCCGAGGAGACCGACGGCGCCGCCAAACTGGCGGTAGCGGAAGCAGTCGCTGGTTATCAGCGCCCGGCAGCTGCTGCGTAGAGGCAAGGAGTGAAACGTCGAGCTCGGATTTGCGGTCGGTTCTTCCATTTTGGGGTAACGGTATGGATTTCTCGCTGAACGAAGAGCAACGCCACTGGCAGGCGGAGGCCAGGAAATTTTCGGACGAGGAGCTGCGCCCGCGCTCGCTCGAGCGCGACCAGATCGAGGGCGGCTTCGAGCCCTGGGACTGGGACATCATCGTGAAGGGCTCGAAGCTCGGATTCCGCACGCTGGCGGTGCCCAAGGAGTGGGGCGGCCCCGGCGCGGACTTCGTGTCGCAGGCGCTGGTGATGGCCGAACTCGCCCGCGGCGATTCCGCCATGTCCAAGGCGTTCAGCCAGAACTGGAAGTGGAGTCACCTGATCGCCTCCGCGTGCACCAATGACCAGAAGGAGCGCTTTCTCAAGCCCTTCCTCGCCGATCACCGCTACGTGATGGGCCGGGGCATCACCGAGCCTAACGCCGGCTCGGACAACCGCATGCCGCCCGAGGACGACCCCAAAGCCGGCTACCGGCTGCGGGCGGTGCGCGAGGGCGAACACTGGATACTCAACGGCGAGAAGTGCTTCATCGCGAATGGCAGCGTGGGTTCTCTCTTCTTCGTGGACGCGCGCACCAATCCGGATGTCAACATCAAGCAGGGCGGCACGCTCTTCATGGTGCCGAAGAGCACCCCGGGCTTTCGCATCGGCAAGGTATTCAACAAGCGCGGCTGGCGCTTCTACCAGAACGCGGAGCTGATCTTCGAGAATGCGCGGGTGCCGCATGCCAATGTCGTCGGCGACGTCGGCACCGGCTCGGTCAAGGCGGGCAAGGGCGACACCACCGGCGGCGACATCTTCGGCGACCTGGAGCTGGCGGCGAACGCGCTCGGCGTGTGCGATGACGCCTGCCAGATGGCCATGGCATTCGCCAAGACGCACAGGCGCGCCGGCAGGCGCTTGATCGAGCATCAGCTGGTGCAGTTGAGAATCAACGAGATGCACGCATTGACCGAGGCGCTGCGATCGTACGTCATGCGGGTCGCGTGGCAGCATGACCGGAAGGAGCATTCCGCCAACGCCGGACTGGTGATGAACTGGTCGACCGATGTCATCCAGCGCGTCACGCGCCTGAACATGGAGATCCACGGGGCGGAGGGCTGCATGATGAACGCGCGCGTGGACAAGCTGGTGCGCGACGCCATGGTGTGGACGCACCTCGCCGGCGACACGGTGCAGCGGGTAAAGGTCCTGAGGCGGCTCGACAAGGCGCCGGCGGCGGGCGCCAACGCCGACTGACGATTGACGAAATGACGCAGTGACGTGCTGGATTCCCTCGCACCCGGTTGGGGAAGAGCGTAGGGTAAGCGGGGAACCGAATCACGACGCGCACTATTTCCGGGAGACCGCTCATGAGACTTCTTGGTCTTGCAATTTCCCTGGCCATGCTCGCCGGCTGCGGCGTGGACACCGCCTCCACGGCGGCGACCGGCGCCTCCATCAAGAAGCAGGAGCTGGAGGAGGGCCAGCGCGCCCAGGACCGCGCGCAGCAGCGAATCGAGCAGATGCAGGAGACCATGCAGCAACGCGCCCAGCAGGCCGCCGGCAGCGAGAAGTAGCGCATGGCACGTCCCCTCCTGCCCGAGGAGGGGGGCCTGCGACGCAGGCGGGGTGGTGGGAGCCGATTCACGAATCACGATCCACGTGGCGCGCCGTTCCTCGCGGTTGTGGCTGCCGCCGGCGTTCTTGCCACCGCGTGCGCCACCCTGCAGCCAGCCGGCGTTCCAACCGATGACGCACTGAAGGCGCGCGTCGAGGCGATTCTCGAGCGCCGCGGCCTCGGGCCCGATGCCCTGTCGGTGATCGATAACGTCATACGGCACGACCTGACGCCTCCGCCCGCCGCAACGCCGATCGTGCGCGAGCTGCTGGCGGATCCGCTGGCGGCGGCGAACGCGGAGACGCTCTACATCCGCGCCGTGCCCGGCGCGCTCCGGCGCTTCGTGGACGAGCTGTCGGCCGCCCCGCCGCAGGATCGGGGAGAGATCCCAATCTCCTCGCTGCGCGGCGTGATCGACGCCTATCTGGCCGAGCTGTCCGAAGCGCAGCGCGTCCTGCGGGCAGCGGGGCGCGGCGAGCCGCTCGACGCGCAGGCGCTCATCTCGCGGCTCCGTGAGAACCTCCCAACGGCGAACCGGCTGCAGGAGATCGCCGCCGCCTACGATCATGCGGCGCTGCGCCGGGCGACCACTCTCTTCCTCAACGCGACGGCGCGTTTCACGCATGCCCTGCGCGAGGCCGGCTCACGGATGGAATTTCCCAAGGAGCCGGTGCGATACCGGTCCGCGGTCGGCCTGGTGGTAATTGGGACGCGCGCGGACGACGTGCACGCGCCCGGCGCCGCGCTCATCGTCGATCCGGGCGGCAACGACACCTACCTCAGGCTGCCGGTGCGGGACGGCGCGCTCTCGGTAATCGTGGACCTCGCCGGTGACGATCGCTATCAGGGCTCCGACCTCGTGGTCCACGGGCTGTCCGCGATCATCGACTTCGCTGGCAACGACGCCTATGCGATGCCCGGGCCGGGACTCGGTGCCGCCCTTGCTGGCGCTTCGGTCGTGATGGACTTTTCCGGCGACGACAGCTACTCAGCCGAGCTGTTCGGGCAGGGTGCGGCCGCCTTCGGACTGGGCGCGCTGATCGACCACGCCGGGAACGACACCTATCGCCTGCGCGCCGGCGGGCAGGGATTCGGTCTCGCGGAGGGAGTCGGACTGCTTTGGGACCGCGGCGGGAACGACACCTATGCCGCTTCGGGCCTCTCCGATGTATACGGGCGGGGCGGGGGCCTGAGCTGGGCGCAGGGCGCCGCGCATGGCTACCGGACGGTCCTCGGAGGCGGGATCGGCGTGCTGCGCGACGACGCAGGCGATGATCGCTACGAGGCGGAGATGTATGCACAGGGCGCCGGCTATTACTACGGCGTGGGCCTGCTCTGGGACCGCGGCGGGACCGATCGCTATCACGCCGTTCGCTACGCGCAGGGAGCAGGCGTGCACGAAGCAGCCGGCATCCTGCGCGATGAGTCCGGCGGCGATCGCTACGCGCTTGGCTACGGCGTGGGGCAGGGCATGGGGCTCGACCTCGCGGTGGGCATGCTTGCGGACGGGGCCGGTGATGACCGCTACCGCGCTTCCGTCCTCGCGCAGGGCACCGCTACGGCCAACGGGATCGGTATCGTCGCCGATCACGGCGGCGCGGACGAGTGGCACGTCGACGATGCCGGGCGTGCGTGGGGCCGCGCCGAATGGTTGCGCGGGCTGCCCTCGCTCGGGCTCATGCTCTATGACCCGGCTCGTTCCGGCTTCACGCGCAAGGAGGGTGCGATAGCGGCAACGCCCGAAGCCGCCCGCTTCGGCGGGCCGTTCGGCGACGCCCCGGTCCGCCACGAGGCCGCCCCAAAGCCCCGGTGCCCGGACTCGGTGGCGCCGGGAAAGACGTGGTCTGACCCCGATTTTTCTCTGGCCGAGGCGTTGCGCAGGCTTGCGCCGGCGTTCGCGGGCGGCGCCTTCGACCCCGCGGCATATGCGAACGTCAAAGAGCGGCTCCTGACGCAGCTCGAGGCAAGCTTCGCCGGGCTGCCGCGGGGCGACTTCGACGTTGCCTGGTCGCTCGGGGAGGCGCTGCGCTGTGCCGCTGCCGGCGCCGCCGCGGACGACATGCGGGTGATGTGGCTGGAGATGGAGCGCGTGCTCGCCGCCGAGCTGCGGACACCTTTCGCCGGCGCGATTGTGGGGGCGCTGCACGAGCGTCCGGCACCGCCGCAACAGATGGAGCGCATCCTGGCGGCGTTGGAGGCGTATCCGGGATGCGGCCTGCGCGCAGCCGCGCTGCGGCTGCGCGGCACCGTCGCGACCGACGATGTCTCGCGAGCATCTGCGCTCGCCGCGGCGCGGACGGCCCTGCCGTCAACCTGCTGGAGGCTGCAGGCGGCCGCGCGCGACGTGCTCAAGCGCCTTGACGCCGCGCCGGACGATCACACGGCGCTCCCCACATTTCTTCGCGACGCTACCGCGCAGAAGGCGCGCTGAGCGGGAACGTCAGGCTTCCGTCCCAACGTGGCGCGGAGCACGCACCAGAGCGTCGCGCTCGCGCATCAGGCGCGCGGTCTCAACCATGCGGCGCAGGGCGGCCTCCGTCTCGGGCCAGTCCCGTGTCTTCAAACCGCAATCCGGGTTCACCCACAGGCGCTCGCGCGGGATCACCGCCGCCGCCTTCTCCAGCAGCCCCAGCATTTCGCTCACTTCCGGTACGCGCGGCGAATGGATGTCGTAAATGCCGGGCCCGATGTCGTTGGGGTAGCTGAACCTGCTGAAGGCGTCGAGCAGGCCCATCCCGGATCGCGCGCTCTCGATCGTGATCACGTCGGCGTCGAGCGCGGCGATGGCCGGCAGGATGTCGCTGAACTCGGCGTAACACATGTGGGTATGGATCTGCGTCCCGTCCGCGACGCCGCAGGACGCGACCTTGAACGCGCGCACGGCCCACGCGAGGTAGTCCGGCCAGTCGCGGCGCTTGAGCGGCAGGCCCTCGCGGAACGCCGGCTCGTCGATCTGGATGACGGCGACACCGGCTTGCTCGAGGTCGAGCACCTCGTCGCGCAGCGCGAGCGCGATCTGCAGCGCGATCGCCGCGCGCGGCAGGTCATCGCGCGCGAACGACCACTGCAGCAGCGTCGCCGGGCCGGTGAGCATGCCTTTCACCGGGCGGGACGTGAGGCCCTGCGCGTAGCGGGACCACTCGACGGTCATCGGCGCCGGGCGCCAGACGTCGCCGTAGATCACGGGAGGCTTTACGCAGCGCGAGCCGTAGCTCTGCACCCACCCGCCTGCGGTGATGGCGAAGCCCTGCAACTGCTCGCCGAAGTACTCCACCATGTCGTTGCGCTCGGCCTCCCCGTGCACCAGGACGTCAAGCCCGAGCGCTTCCTGGCGCGATACCGCCAGCCGGATCTCCCCCCGCATGGCCTCTACGTACTGCTGCAGGCCGATTTCGCGCCGGCGGAACGCGGCGCGCGCGCGGCGGATTTCCGCCGTCTGCGGGAACGAGCCGATCGTCGTGGTCGGCATCGGCGGCAGACGCAGCCGTTCGCGCTGCCGGTCGATGCGGCTTTTGAACGGCGCATCACGGCGGATGTCGCGCTCGGTGAGAGCGGCTGCGCGCAATCGCGCCGGCTCGAAACGGGCGAGTCGCGATTCGCGGCGTGCCGCCTGCGCGCGCCTCGACGCCGCCAGCGCGCCGGCAATCGCGCCGGCGCCAGCGACGAGCCCGCGCTTGAGGACGGCGAGCTCCTCGAGCTTTTGCGCCGCGAACGCGAGCCAGGAGCGGATGGCCGGATCGAGGCGGTTCTCGAGCGCGAGATCGACCGGAACGTGCAGCAACGAGCAGCTGGTGGAAACCCACAGCCGCGGGCCGAGCCGGGCATGCGCGCGCCGCAGCAGGGCGAAGTCCCGCTCGACGTCGGTGCGCCAGACGTTGCGCCCGTCCACGACGCCCAGCGACAGGACCTTCGATTCCGGCCAGTCATCGAGAAATGCGGTGAGCTGGCCGGGGGCGCGCGCGAGATCGAGATGGAGTCCCGCGACGGGGAGCCCGGGCAGCCAGTCGCGGTGCTCCTCGACCGACTCGAAGTAGGTCGCCAGCAGGATGCGCGGCCCGTCCGGCGCGAGTGCAGCGTAGACCGGGGCGAACGCGTCGCGCCAGCGCCGCTCGAGATCGAGCGCGAGCACGGGCTCGTCGACCTGCACCCAGGCGACGCCGAGCTCCCTCAGCCGCGCCAGCAGGCGCCGGTAGGCGGGGACCAGCCGCTCGAGCAGAACGAGCCTGTCGAATCCGGGCTCCATGTCCTTCCCGAGGCGCAGCAGCGTGAGCGGCCCGATGATGACCGCCTTCACCGCGTGGCCGAGCGCCTGCGCCTCGCGCACTTCCTCGAAGAGCCAGGGCACGCCGCCCTCTGCGCGCGTCGCGGCGCTCCATTCGGGCACGAGGTAGTGATAGTTGGTGTCGAACCACTTCGTCATTTCCATGGCAGGCTGCCGCGGGTCGCCGCGGGCGGCGGCGAAGTACTGCGACAGGCTGAGGGCGCGCGCGTCGTAGCCGTAGCGCTCCGGCAGGCAGCCGAGGTGCGCGAGAGCCTGCAGCACGTGGTCGTACCACGCGAAATCGCCGACGGCGACCCAGTCGAGCCCGGCGTCGCGCTGCATGGCCCAGTGGCGGGCGCGCAGCTCGCGGCCGGCCGCGAGCAGGCTGGATTCCGGCAGCTCGCTTCGCCAGTAGCGCTCCAGGGCGGACTTGAGCTCCCGCTCCGCGCCGATGCGGGGAAAGCCGGGCACGTGCGCGATCGTCATGGGCGGTGCCATCCGTATCCGGGGATGCGCAAGTTACGCCGCGGCAGTCCATGAATCAAATGATGAATTTGCAATATACTATGAGGAAATTTCATAGGATTCCCCCGGCGCCGTGCTCGAAATTCGACATCTGCGCAGCCTGATTGCCCTCGCGGAGTCCGGCACCGTCTCCGCCGCGGCGAAGCGCGTGCACCTGACGCAATCGGCGCTGTCTCACCAGCTGCGCGCCATGGACGAGCACGCCGGCATGCCGGTCGTGCGCCGCAAGGGGCAGGGCGTCGAGTTGACCGAGGCCGGCCGGCGCCTGCTCGCCGCCGCGCGCGCAGTCGCCTCGGAGATCCTGGACGCCGAGCGTGATCTCGCGCGCATCGCAGGCCGGGCCGGCGGCGAGCTGCGCATCGCGCTCGAGTGCCACACCTGCTTCGACTGGCTGATGCCGGTAATGGATGCCTTCCGGCGCGCCTGGCCCGAGATCGAACTCGACCTCGTCGCGGGATTCCATCCGGACCCGTTCGCGTTGCTCGCGGCCGATCGCGCCGACCTCGTGATCGGCTCGGAGCCCGGACGCCGGCGCGGCCTCGTCCATGCGCCGCTGTTCCGCTTCGAGATCCTCGCCGTGCTGCCGACGGACCATCCGCTGAAGACGAAGCAGTGGCTCGAAGCGCAGGATTTCCGTGGCCAGACGTTGATCACCTATCCGGTGCCGGAGGGACGCATCGATCTCGTACGCCGCGTGCTGCGGCCGGCCGGGGTGCGCCCGCAGCGCAGGACGGCCGAGCTCACGGTCGCGATCCTGCAGCTGGTGGCGAGCCGCCGCGGCGTCGCAGCGCTTCCCAACTGGGGCATCAAGAACTACGCCGACTACGGGTACGTCCTGGCGCGCCGCATCGGAAAGTCGGGGCTGTGGAGCGAGCTCTACGCGACGATGACGGAGGACGTCGCGGCGCAGCGCTTTGCGGCGGATTTCGTCGCTACCGCGCGCGCACGCTGCTTCGAGACCCTCGACGGCCTCGAGCCGATCGAGAGGCCGTCACCCGCCGCGCATCAGAAAGTCAGTTCGGGGCAAAGCAATAGATGAGTCCCGCGCCGCCGGATGCCCGGAGATTGTCCAGGCTGCAGCCGCGCGAATAATGCGATGAGTTCCAGGAACGTGACGCCTCGTCGTCGCGCAGGCCCAGGCGGTCATGATGGCCGACCATCGCGGACCCCGCTCCGCTCGATGTCCAGTTGCCGCAGGTGGTCTTCGCGGGATCGCCCGGGATCGCCGTGCCGTCCGGGCGCGATCCGGTGAGAATGTCGTGCATGTTCGGCATGTCTCCCCGGCCGTTCACCATCCCGCCCCTCTCGTTCAGCGCGGTCTGCTTGTTGAGGTTGTTGGCGCCGTGCAGCTCGGCGAGGTTGCGCGCGATCACCACGCCCTTGGCGTTCTGCCAGGGGCCCGCGCCGATGCGCTCGCGGGCGTGCACCGTGGGTGAGCCGGGCGAGGTCGAGTTGCTGAGATAGGCGCGCCAGGCGCGGTGCCCCGAGCCCACCGCGGCTGCGAGGGCCTGGCAGTGCTGATCCGCTCCCGCGAGGCCCCCCAGGTCGGCGCCCCTGCCGGTGCCGACGCTCGAGACGAAGAAGCTCATTCCGTATTGCTGCCGGTACGACGCGCAGCCCGCCACGGCGAGCGCGAGCAGCAGGACCGATGCAATGATGCGGGTAGTCTTCATCTGGCAATCCTTTCCTTGAGCAGCTCGAAGTTCGTCCGATCCATCCTGATCTCGCCCGTGTTGATCATGCGGTCGATCTCGAGCACCGCGTCATTGTACGGCGTCGGGATGCCGAGCTCCCGGCCCTTGCGTGACACGATGCCGGTGATGAATTCCATTTCGCTCTTGCGGCCCTTGATGTGGTCGTGGATGGGGGCTGTGCGCGAGCGGCTCCCCACGTGCTGCATCAGGGCGTTGCGGGTCGTCGCCAGGTTTTCGTCGCTCGTGCCCGCGAACTCGTCCGCGCGCAGCCCGAAGATCGGCTCGATGCGGTGGCCGAGCGCGGTGCCCACCGCGAGCGACTCGCGGCCGATGCGCGCGGCGATGTCCGCCATGCCGGGCAGGACCGCGGCTTCGCCGTTCCTCAAGCCGAGCAGCCCGTGCGGCCCCATGGTCATGGTGTTCGCAATCAACTTGGTCCATTTCGCGCCGTAGATGTTGCCGGTCACGTCGCACCGCGCCACGTGGGACAGGATGGACTGGATTTCCTTCACCCGGGGGGTGAAGAGGCCGTCGAGCTCGCCCACCGCGAACCACGTTCCCTGATGCGTCGTGTTGCGCTGGACCAGCCCGGGCGTGAAGATTTCAGCGGAGAGCTCGATGCAGCAGCCCACGGTGCGGTTGCGCCCGACGATGGAGGCGATCGAGTCGTCGTTCATGCCGTTCATGACGCCGACCAGCACCCCGTCGGCCTTGAGATAGGGCTTGATGAATTCCGCCATCCAGCGGTGGTCGTAGGACTTGACCGCCAGGAACACGATGTCGAACTCGAGGTTGGCGGACGCGAGATCGCACAGGTGTAGCGCCTGGATCGGCACCTTGATGTCGCCGTCCGCCACCTGTACGTGGAGCCCGGCCGCCTTCAGCGCCTCCACCTGCGCCGGCCACTGGTCGATCACCGTGATGTCGTAGCCAGCCTTGGTAAGATCGGCGGACACGCTGCTGCCGATCGCGCCGGCGCCGAGCACCGCAATCTTTCTGCCCATGTTCTGGACTCCCGTTACGAGCTATCGATGAGGGGATTCTAGACCGCTGCGGCGCGAGCACGAACCATGAACGCCGACCTGTCGGCTGCAGCGAAATGCAATATCATTCGCTTCGCTGCGGGCATGGGCGCGACCTGGCGCCAGACCGCACGATCCCACCGACAGGAGACGCATCATGCTCTGGGCCATTTCCTGCACCGACAAGCCCAATACCGCCGCGATACGCGAAAAGGTCCTGCAGCCTCACCGCGAATACCTCCAGAGCCAGAAAGGCATACTGGTCCTCGCGGGCGCGACGCAGAACGACGACGGCACGCAGGCCGTCGGCAGCCTGTTCATCGTCAACGTGGACAGCCGCGCGAAAGCGAAGGCGTTCTCGGATGGCGATCCCTTCACCCAGGCCGGCGTGTTCGCAATCATCACGATCACGCGGATGCGCAAGGGCCAGTGGAACCCCGCGGCGGCGGAAGGCGCCTGATCGCCGCCGCCCGCCCCGTTACAGCGGTTTGATGCCCGCGATCTTCGCCGCCTTCCGGTAGCGCTCGATCTCCCGCACGAGCAGGCCGTCGAGCTGCTTCGGATCGAGCGGCCAGGGCTCGGCGCCTTCCCGGGCGATCAGCTTCTTCATCTCCGCGTCGGCGAGGATCTTGTTGATGGCGGCGTTGATGACGGCGAGCCGGTCGGGCGCCATGCCCGCCGGCGCGAATACGCCCCACCACAGCTCATAGCTGTAACCCGGCGCGCCACCGGCGGCTGCCGGAGGCAGGCCCGGATAGAGCGGTGAGGCCTTTTCGCTCGTCACGGCGAGAACGCGCACACGGTTGCCCTGGATCTGCGGCGCCAGCGCGGCCTGGCTTGCCATCAGGACCTCGATTTCGCCCGACGCGAGCGCGGTGACCGCCAGGGAGATGCCCTTGTAGGGAATGTGCGTCATCTGGATGCCCGCGGCCGCGGCAAACAGCGAGCTCGCGAAATGGTTGTTGCCGCCCGCACCGGAGGATCCGTAATTGAGCCCGCCCGTGGTGCGTTTCGCGACCGCGATGAGCTCCTTCACGCTCTTGGCTGGCACCGAGGGGTGCACCGCGATCAGCATGGGCGCGCGCCCGATCATCGCCACCGGCACGATGGCGCGGGCGGGATCGAACGGCAGTTTCGCCCGCACCGAGGCGGTCGCC
>DATBKZ010000057.1:0-23227 GCA_036555615.1 Burkholderiales bacterium
TCGACCCCGCTTGCGGAATGCGAGCGGCGTGACCCGAAGGGGCTATACGCCAGGGCCCGCGCCGGCAAGCTCCTGCACATGACCGGCATCGACGATCCCTATGAGCCTCCGCCGCGGCCGGAAATCGAATTGAACGGCGCGCGGACGACCGTCGCCGACTCCGTGGCGGCGGTAATCGCGTTCCTGGTGAAATTGCGGCTGGTAGACGCGAACCGGGTCGCCTGACGCACCCGGCTTCCGTCCACGCTTCAGGAGCGCAGCTGCCGCTGGCGCCGCGTCTCGGCCAGGCAAATGCCCGCAGACACCGAGACGTTCAAGGTCTCCACCACGCCGAGCATCGGGATGCGCACCAGCTCGTCGCAGCTCTCCCGCGTCAGACGGCGCATGCCCTCCCCCTCCGCCCCCAGCACCCATGCGAGAGGGCCGACGAGCTTCACCGCGTAGAGCTCGCGGATGGCGCCCTGCTCTGCGCCGATCACCCAGATGGTCCGTTCCTTGATCTCGCGGATCGCGCGGGCGAGATTGGTGACCGCGACGAGCGGGACGGTCTCCACTGCGCCGCTCGCCACCTTCTCCACCGCAGGCGTGATACCCGCGGCGCGATCCTTGGGCACGACCACCGCGTGCACGCCCATGGCGTCGGCGACGCGCAGGCACGCCCCGAGATTGTGGGGATCCGTCACGCCGTCCAGTATCAGGAGCAGCGCGGGTTCAGCCAGACTATCGAGGACGCTGTCCAGATCCTGCGCGGGGGCCGTGGCGTCGACTCGGGCGGCGACGCCCTGATGCCGCGCGTGGCCGGTGATGCCGTCGAGCCGGGCGCTGTCGCTCATGACCACGCGCACACCGCGCGCCTGCGCTGCGTGCGCCAGGTCGCGCGCGCGGCGGTCGTCGCGCGCGGCATCGATGTAGACCTCCCGCACGCCCGCGGCCTTCTGCCGCAGGCGGCTGGTGATCGCGTGAAAGCCCCAGATGATCTTCGCGTCGCTCACACCGGCCCTCATGCCAGTATGAAATCGATGCGGCTGGTGTCGAGGTCCACGCGCACCACCTCCACGTGCAGGCGGTCACCGAGACGAAAGCGCTTGCGGGTGCGCTCGCCCATGAGCTGGTGCTTCGCGGCGTCAAAGTGAAAATAGTCGTTGCCGAGATCGGAAACGTGCACCAGACCCTCCACGTAGACGTCATCCAGCGCGACGAACGCGCCGAAGGAGGTGACGCCGCTGATGCTGCCCGTGAACGTTTCGCCCACGCGGTCCTTCATGTAGTAGCACTTGAGCCACGCCACGACGTCCCGTGTTGCATCGTCCGCCCGCCGCTCGGTCATCGAGCAGTGCGCGCCCAGCCCGCGCCAGTCGCCCGGCTCGTAGCACCGCCGCCGCAGCGTATCCTTGATCGCGCGGTGCACCAGCAGATCCGGATAGCGGCGGATTGGCGAGGTGAAATGGGTATAGGACTCGTAGGCGAGGCCGAAATGGCCGACGTTGTCCGGGCTGTACACCGCCTGCTGCAGCGAGCGCAGCATCACCGTTTGCAGCAGCTGCGCGTCCGGGCGGTCCCGCACCCGCGTCAGCAGCTTCGCGTAGTCACGCGCGTGGGGATCATCGCCGCCGGAGAGCTGCAGCCCGAATCCTTTCAGAAACTCGCGCAGCGCAGCGAGCTTCTCGGGTGTCGGGCCCTCGTGTATCCGGTAGAGCATGGGGTGATCGTTCTCGCGCAGGAAATCCGAGGCGCAGACGTTGGCGGCGAGCATGCATTCCTCGATCACGCGGTGCGCGTCATTGCGCCGGACCGGAACGATGCGGGCAATCTTCCCGTGCTCGTCGAAGATCAACTCGGTCTCGATGGTCTCGAAATCGATCGCGCCACGGCGTTCGCGCGCCTTCGCCAGGAGCCGGTACAGGCGATGCAGATGCTGAATGTGTGGCAGCAGGGCATGATGCCGCCGCGCCGCCGTGCTTCGGTCGTTGTCGAGCATCGCCCCGACCTCCGTATAGGTGAGGCGCGCGTGCGAACGGAATACCGCGGGATAAAACCGGTAGGAGCGAATCGCGCCATCCGATCCGATTTGCATGTCGCACACGATCGCAAGGCGCGGCACGTTCGGATTGAGCGAGCACAAACCGTTGGAAAGCTTCTCGGGCAGCATCGGGATGACGCGCCGCGGAAAATACACCGAGTTGCCGCGGGCATGCGCCTCCAGGTCGAGCGCGTCTCCATGCTTCACGTAATGGCTGACGTCCGCGATCGCCACGAGCAGCCTGAAGCCCCCCGAGCTTTGCTCGCAGTACACGGCGTCGTCGAAATCCTTCGCGCTCTCCCCGTCTATGGTCACCAGCGGCAGCCGCGTGAGATCAGTCCGGCCGCGGCGATCGTCCTCGGTGACCGCATCCGGCAGACGCGCGCACAGCTGATCGGCTGCCCGCGGGAACACGTGCGGGAGCGCGTGCTTGCGCAGCGCGATCTCCATCTCCATGCCGGGATCCGCGTAGTTGCCGAGCACTTCAACCACGCGCGCAACCGGCTGCGCGTGCTTGGACGGCTGCGCGACGATCTCAGCGGTCACGACCTGCCCTGTTTGCGCGCCGCCCGCGGCGCCTGGCGCCACGACGAACTCGTGACTGATGCGCTTATCCTCCGCGGTGACGAATAGCACGCCGTGCTCGCTGTGGAGCCGCCCCACCAGGCGGCTCTGGCCGCGCTCCAGCACCTCCACGATCTTGCCTTCGGGCCGTCCGCGGCGATCGGCTCCGGAAATGCGCGCGACCACACGGTCGCCATGCATCACTTGCCGCATCTCCTTGGGGCCAAGGAAGAGATCGGGGCCGCGGTCATCGCGCACGAGGAAGCCGAAGCCGTCCGGGTGCCCCTGCACCCGCCCACGCACGAGATCGAGCTTCTCCACCACGCAAATGGCATCGCGGCGGTTGCGCATGATCTCGCCGTCGCGCTCCATGGCGGCGATGCGCTTCGCGAAGGCATCGCGGTCCGGCGCCGCGATTCTCAGCATCTGTTCGAGCTCGTGCTCGGCTACGGGCACGCCGCGCCGCGTGAGCGTCTCCAGGATGAATTCGCGGCTCGGCACGGGGCGCTCGTACCGGCGCGCTTCCCGCTCGTAGTGCGGATCACGGGCGCGCGCGCTTGGCGCGCGAAGTGCAGATCGATTTTTGCGTTGGGTCATTTGATCGGGGGGGCGCGTTCGGATAGAATCGCGCCCGCACGCCCAGGTGGCGGAATTGGTAGACGCACCAGGTTCAGGTCCTGGCGCCAGCAATGGTGTGGGGGTTCGAATCCCTTCCTGGGCACCACCCCTCGTTACCCGTCACTCGTCACTTCTCCTTGAACGGATGACGCAGCACGATCGTCTGCGCCCGCTCCGGACCGGTCGAGATAAGGTCAATCGGTACTTCCAGGATTTTCTCGATGCTCTTGAGGTAGTCCTGCGCCGCCTTGGGCAGCTCCCCGAAGCGTGTCAATCCGACCGTGCTCTCCTTCCAGCCGCGCATCTCCTCGTATACGGGCTCGCACGCCGCCAGCGCCTCGGCCCCCGCGGGCAGGATGTCACTGCGCCTGCCGTTCACGCGATAGCCGACCGCGAGCTGCACGGACTCCATGCCGTCGAGCACGTCGAGCTTGGTGACGCCAAGGCCGGATACGCCGTTGATCTGGATCGAGCGCTTGAGCGCCGCGGCGTCGAACCAGCCGCAACGGCGCGGCCGGCCGGTGGTGGCGCCGAATTCGTTGCCGCGGCTCGCCAGCCCGCGCCCGATGTCGTCGTCGAGCTCCGTGGGAAATGGACCGGAGCCGACGCGCGTGGTGTAGGCCTTGGTGACGCCCAGCACGTAATGGAGCCGCCGCGGCCCGATGCCGGCGCCCGCCGCTGCGGCGCCCGCCACGCAGTTGCTTGAGGTCACGTAGGGATACGTGCCGTGGTCGACGTCAAGGAGCGTCCCCTGCGCGCCTTCGAACAGCAGGTTATGCCCCGACTTCTCCGCCTCGTACAGCAGGCGCGGCACGTCCGCGACCATCGGCCTGATGCGCTCGGCGAGGTGCAGCGTCGCATCGAGGGTCTGCTCGAAGTCGACGCGGCCGGCGTGAAAATACTGGCTCAGCACGAAATTGTGAAAGTCGAGCGTCTCGCGCAGCTTCGTCGCGAAGCGCTCCCGGTGAAAGAGGTCCTGCAGCCGGATGGCGCGGCGCGCGACCTTGTCCTCGTATGCCGGCCCGATGCCGCGGCCCGTCGTGCCGATCTTGCCTGCGCCCTTGGCCGCCTCGCGGGCCTGGTCGAGCGCTGCGTGGTACGGCAGGATCAGCGGGCATGCCTCGCTCACCTTCAACCGCGACTGCACGTCGACGCCCGCGGCCTCCAGCATCTCGATCTCCTCGATCAATGCCTGCGGCGAGAGCACGACGCCGTTCCCGATGTAGCACGCCACGTCCTTGCGCAGGATGCCGGACGGGATGAGGTGCAGGACCGTCTTCTTGCCCCCGATCACCAGGGTGTGCCCGGCATTGTGCCCGCCCTGGAACCGCACCACCCCCCGGGCATGGTCCGTGAGCCAGTCGACGATCTTGCCCTTGCCCTCGTCGCCCCATTGGGCGCCAACGACGACGACGTTGCGCGCGGTCCGCTTCATCGGGCCTTGCCTCCGCGCTCCGGCTTGCGCCGCCGCGGCGGCGCCCCCGCCCCGGCGAGGCTCCGCAGGTTGATCGAAAAGCCGGTGGCGGGCCGCGGCCGTCCAAACGCCCTGCCAACCTGGTCGTAGCGCCCGCCGCGCGCGATCGCGCCGGGGACGCCTTCGCAATAGGCGTCGAACACCACGCCCGAGTGGTAGTGATACCCGCGCAACTCGGCGAGATCGAAGCTCGCTGGAATCGGACATGCTTTTGCCAGCGCGCGCAGCGTCGCCAGCGCGCGGGTCAGCTCGGGAATTCGCGGAAGCTTCTTCGCGGCAAGCGCCAGCACTTCGGGACCCCCATGGAGCTCCGGCAGAAGCGCCAGGGCCGAGCGGGTCTTCGCGTCCAGGCCGCGCGCCAGCTGAACGAGACCGGGAACGTCCTTCTTCTGGAGCGCCTCGAACAGCTCGCGCTCCAGCGCGGCGGCGACCCGGGCCGCGCGGACAATTGCGCGAAACACCGCGACGTGGCCGAGATCCAGACGCGCGCCGCGCACGCCCGCGACCGCCAGCGCCCGGCACAACAGGGCCTGGATCTCGAGGTCGCCGGCGAGGCCTGCCTGGCCATAGATCTCCGCTCCGATCTGGATCAGCTCGCGCGTCGCGCCCGGGCTCGCCGGCAGCGCGTGCAGCACGCTGCCGCAGTAACACAGCCGCGTCACGCCTTTGCGGTTGAGGAGATGCGCGTCGATCCGCGCCACCTGCGGCGTGATGTCGGCGCGCACGCCCATCATGCGCCCCGAGAGCTGGTCGACCAGCTTGAAGGTCCGCAGATCGAGGTCATGGCCGGTGCCGGTGAGCAGCGATTCGAGGTACTCCAGCAACGGCGGCATCACCAGCTCGTAGCCCTGGGCGCGGAACAGATCGAGGAGGTCGCGCCGCAGCCGCTCGAGCCGCGCGGCTTCGAGCGGAAGAATGTCCTCGATGTATTCGGGCAGCACCCAGGTACGCATGCCAAGAGCCGGGATCAGGGATTCGGGAAGGAATTATAGTTGAGAAATCAGGCGCTTTAGCCGGCTCCTGATTCCCGTATCGCGCAGGGTTACGGGCGCGCGATATACAGCAGCAGCAGCCCGGCCAGCATCGAGGTGAGACCGATGAAGCGGATCTGGCCGTCGCTCATTTCGGTCAGGCGCCGGAAGGTGTCGCGCCACACGCCGGGCAGCAGGAACGGCAGCACGCCCTCGATGATGAGCATCAGCGCGAGCGCGGTGAGCAGGATTTTTCCCATATTTGTCCAGCGCGTCCCGGCGCGAGCGTGACAACCGGGGCGCGGCGCGGCGGCGCCGCGCCTCCCTCGCTACTTGCCCGACCTTCCGCTCGACCTGAGGTACTTGAAGAACTCCGAATTCGGCTCGAGCACCAGCACGTCGTTCCTGCCCCGGAAGCTCGCCCGGTAGGCCTCGAGGCTGCGATAGAACGCGTAGAACTCCGGGTTCTGCTCGTAGGCGCGCGCGTAGATCGCCGTCGCCCGGGCGTCGCCCTCGCCCTTGATGCGCTGCGCGTCGCGGTACGCCTGCGCCACGATCACCTCGCGCTGCTTGTCGGCTTCCGCCCGGATTCTCTCCGACTCCGCGGCGCCGGTGGACCGGAGCTCGTTCGCCACGCGCTTGCGCTCCGCCTCCATGCGGCGATAGACGTCGACGCTGACCTCCTGCGGCAGGTCCACGCGCTTCAACCGCACGTCCAGCACCTCGACCCCGATCTTGAGCGCGTCGTCGTTCGCCTTCTCGCGCATGAGATCCATGATCTTGTCGCGCTCGCCGGAGACGACCTCGTGCACCGTCCGGTTGCCGAACTCCGCGCGCAGGCCGTCGTTGATGGTCTGCAGCAGGCGCGTCTGGGCGAACGATTCGTTCCCCCCCACGCTGACGTAGTACTGGCGCACGTCGGTGATGCGCCACTTCACGAAAAGATCCACCAGCACGTTCTTCTTCTCCGAGGTCAGGAAGCGCTCGGGCTCGGCGGTGTCGATGGTGAGGATGCGCACGTCGAAATAGCGCACGTTGTCCACCAGCGGGATCTTGAAATAGAGCCCCGGCGCCTTCCTGACGTCCACCACCTCGCCCAGCCGGAATACGATCGCGTTCTGGCGCTGGTCGACGACGAACAGGCTCATCGCGCCGATGACGAGCACGATCAGCATCCCCACCAGGAGCGCGCCCAGACGGGTCCGCATCAGCGCGCCTCCCTCTCGCGCGAGCGGAATGCCTCGCGCGAGCGCGTGGTGGAGGGCTCCTGGACGGGCGGCGCTTCGGCGGGCTTCGCCGCGCCCGGCCCGGTGCCGCTCATCTGCATGATCTTGTCGAGCGGCAGGTAGATCAGATTGTTGCCGCCTTTCTGGTCGATGAGCACCTTGGTGGTGTTGCTCATGATCTGCTGCATCGCCTCGATGTAGAGCCGGTCGCGGGTGACCTGCGGCGCCTTGTTGTACTCGGCCACGATGCTCCGGAAGCGCGCGGCGTCGCCCTCCGCCTGCTCGATCACGCGCTGGCGGTAGCCTTCCGCTTCCTGCGCGAGGCGCGCCGCCATGCCCTTCGCCTTCGGCACCACGTCGTTGGCATAGGCCTGTCCTTCGTTCTTCTGCCGCTCGCGATCCTGCCCGGCCTTGACCGCGTCGTCGAACGCAGCCTGCACCTGTTCCGGCGGCTGCGCGTTCTGCATCGTCACCTTGCTGATGTTGATGCCGGTGCCGTAGCGATCGAGGATCTCCTGCATGAGCTTGTGCGCCCGCGCGGCGACCTCGGCCCGGCCCTCGAAGATCACGAAATCCATGCTGCTCTTGCCGACGATCTCGCGGATCGCGGTCTCCGCCGCCTGCAGCACCGCGTCGTCCGGGCCGCGGTTCTGGAACAGGTAATCGGTCGGGCTCTTCAGGATGTACTGCACGGCGAACTGGACGTCGACGATGTTCTCGTCGTCGGTCAGCATGAGCGACTCTTTCAGCACCTTGCTCTTCACGTTGTTGCGGTAGCCCACCTCCACGCTGCGCACGCCCGCGACGTTCACGACTTCGGCCGACTCGATGGGATACGGCAGGTGCCAGCGCGGGCCCGGCATCGTGGTCTCGACGAACTTGCCGAAGCGCAGCACGACGCCGCGCTGGCCTTCATTGACGATGTAGAAGCCGCTCGCGACCCATACCAGGAAGATCAGCCCGAGAAGCAGGCCGGCGCCCCCGCCGAAACGCGCGGCGCCCGGCCCCGGCGGCTCCGCGCCGGCGCCGCCGCCGCGACGCCCGAACAACGCATTCAGCTTGCGGTTGAATTCGCGCCAGATCTCGTCGAGGTCGGGCGGGCCCTGGCCGGGACGACGGCCCCACTGCGGGTCATTGAGCGACATCAGGACGCCGAGCAGCCGCAGCGAGCGGTCTCGTACAGCGTCGCGGCACGTCCTCAAGTAAGCCAGCATGAAAGATTGAATCGCTCTTATGCCGCGGCGGTGTTATTGAGTTCGGCGGAGGCCGGCGCGGCACCGGCGTTCTCCTCGAGCGCAAGGCGGATGAAATCGGCCCCCTCGCCGGTCCGGGCGCTCGCCCAGACGCGCGAAATTCTACCACAGTCGTCGCGCTCGACTCGCGCGGGAAGCTGCGTGCGATCGATCTTGTTCAGCACCAGAACCTGCGGAATCGCCTGGGCGCCGATCTCGGCCAGAACCTGGTTGACCGCTTCGATCCGGGCCCCGCGGTCCTCGCCGCTCGCATCCACGACGTGCAGAAGCAGATCGGCATGCACCGTCTCTTCGAGCGTCGCCCGGAATGCCGCCACCAGCGTATGCGGCAGCTGCCGGATAAACCCGACGGTGTCGGAAAGCACGACGCGCGCGCCGTTGCCGGTGTGCACGCGCCGCGTCGTGGTATCCAGCGTCGCAAACAGCTGGTCGGCGGCATAGACCCCGGCGCGGGTGAGGCAGTTGAACAGGGTCGATTTGCCGGCGTTGGTGTAGCCCACGATCGAGGCCATGAAGAGGTGGTTGCGGCCGCGCGAGCGGCGCTGGATCGCGCGCTGCGCCCGCACCTTCTCGAGCTTGTCACGGAGAACCTTCACGCGCTTGCCGATCAGGCGCCGGTCGGTCTCGAGCTGGGTCTCGCCCGGTCCGCGCAATCCGATGCCACCCTTCTGCCGCTCGAGGTGGGTCCAGCCCCGCACCAGCCGCGTCGCGAGGTGCTCGAGCTGCGCCAGCTCGACCTGCAGCTTCCCTTCATGGGTGCGCGCGCGCTGCGCGAAGATGTCGAGTATCAGGCTGACCCGGTCGACCACCCGGCAGTCGAGCTCGCGCTCGAGATTGCGCTCCTGGGCCGGCGTCAGCTCGTGGTTGAAGATCGCAAGGCGCGAGCCGGTGGCGGCCAGCGTCCGCGCCACCTCGGCCACCTTGCCCTTGCCAGCGAATAGCGCGGGATCGGGGCGCGTGCGGCGCCCGCCCACCACTGCCCGGGCGTGGACGCCGGCGCTCGCCGCGAGATCGCTGATTTCCTGCACGCCTTCCGCGTAGCCGGCCTCGCCGAAGTCGAGGCTGACCAGCACCGCCCCGGTGCCGTTACCGGGACGGTCAAACATCAAACTGGCCAGGCAACATCAACCGTCGGAGCTCTGATCCAGCTGGAGGTTAACGGCCCGCGCGGGGACGACGGTCGAGATCGCGTGCTTGTAGACCATCTGGGTGACCGTGTTCTTGAGCAGCACAACATACTGGTCGAAGGAGTCGATCTGGCCCTGGAGCTTGATGCCGTTCACCAGGTAGATCGATACCGGTATGTGCTCCTTGCGGAGGGTGTTCAGAAACGGGTCTTGTAGCAGCTGCCCTTTGTTGCTCATATTTTGCCTCGTATTTATGGTGTTTTTGAGCGCGGTACTCTACTCGCTTTTCTTGTGCTGCGCCATGCATTTAGCGCCGAATACCCGGGCGCTTCTGGTAGGGGTTTCGCCCCGACCGGAACTCCACCCGCAGGGGGGTTCCCTGCAATTGGAAAGCGTCCCGGAAGAAACGTTCCAGGTAGCGCCGGTAGGACTCCGGCACGCGCTCCAGGGCATTGCCGTGGATCACGATCCGGGGCGGATTGACCCCACCCTGGTGGGCGTAGCGCAGGCGGGGACGGACCGCCCCCGCGCGCGGCGGCTCCTGCTGCTGAACCGCCTGCGCGAGGACGCGGGTCAGGCGCGGGGTCGGCAGGCGCGCCATGGCGGCGGCATACGCCTCGTCGACCGAATCGATGAGCGCGGACACCCCCTCGCCCGTCAGCGCGGAAATGTAATGCAGGCGCGCAAACGCCAGGAAACCGAGCTTGCGCGCGAGCGCGCGCTTCGTGTGGTCGCGCGCTTCCTGGGGAAGCCGGTCCCACTTGTTCACGGCGACTACCAGCGCGCGCCCCCCCTCCAGCAGGTAGCCTGCGATGTGCGCGTCCTGCTCTGAGATCTCCTGCCGGGCATCGAGCACGAGGATCGCGACGTTGGCCTCCTCGATCGCCTGCATCGTCTTCACCACCGAGAATTTCTCCGTGACCTCCGTCACGCGACCGCGCCGCCGCAACCCCGCGGTGTCGATGAGCGTATACGCGCGGCCATCGCGCTCGAACTCGACGTGGATCGAGTCCCGGGTCGTGCCGGGCTCGCCGTGCACCACCACCCGCTCCTCCCCGAGCAGCGCGTTGACCAGAGTGGACTTGCCCACGTTGGGCCGCCCGATGACGGCGATCTTGGGCCGGCGGCCCGGTTCCGGAGCCGGCTCCGGCGCCAACGGCAGATCCGCGAGAACGATGTCCATGAGATCAGACACATGCTCCCCGTGCGCGGCGGAGACCGGCAGCGGATCACCGAGTCCCAGGGCATGGAACTCCGCGCCCGCAATCGCGGGCTCCATGCCCTCAGCCTTGTTGACGACCACGTAGATGCGGCGCCCGGTTCTGCGCAGCTCCTCTGCAATCAAGCGGTCCTGCGGCGCCAGCCCGGCGCGGGCGTCCACCATGAACAACACCACATCGGCCTCGTCCACCGCCTGGCGCGTCTGGCGCGCCATCTGCTGGATGACGCCCGCAGGCGCGACCGGCTCGAAGCCGCCGGTGTCCACCACCAGGTAGGGCTTCGTGCCCACGCGCCCGCGCCCGTAGTGCCGGTCGCGCGTCATGCCCGGCGCGTCGGCAACGATGGCGTCCCGGCTCCGCGTCAGCCGGTTGAACAGCGTGGATTTCCCGACGCTCGGCCGGCCCACGATGGCAATGATCGGCAGCATGTTTCAGGGCGCAATCACTTGATAGTGATTGCGAAGACGCCGCCGTCGCGCGTCTGGACCAGAAAGCTGGTCGCGTCGAGGGCGATCGGCGGCGCAAGGATGGCGCTGCCGTCGGTTTCGATGCGCGCCGCAAACGAGCCGTCCTCGCGCGAGATCAGGTGCACGTAGCCCTCGAGAT
The DNA here is from genome assembly GCA_036555615.1 of Burkholderiales bacterium. GTDB lineage: Bacteria > Pseudomonadota > Gammaproteobacteria > Burkholderiales > SG8-41 > SG8-41. Next base: position 11,080 of record DATBKZ010000057.1, read on the forward strand.
CGCCCACCACGACGTAGCGCCCGAGCGCGAGCGGCCCGCTCACGTTGCGGCCGGAGAGCTTGTCCTGGCGCCAGATGCTGGCGCCGCTCGTTTTGTCGAGGGCTTGCACGGCGTTCCGGTCGTCAGTAACGTAGAGATAGCGGGCGTCCACCGCGATCCCCGCCACGCTGGACACGTCGCGCGCCCACAGCAGCGTCCCGCGCAACACGTCGAAGCAGGCTACCCTTCCTTGAAAGGCTGCGGCACACGCCTGCTTGCCGTCGATCACGGGCAGGCTCGTAACATCCGCCACCCGCTCCAGCTCGGTCGTCCCGCGCGGCAGCGCGACGATCGCCTCCCAGCCGATATGGCCGTTGGCGAGTGCCAGCGCCACCAGCCGCCCCCCCGGAAACCCTGCGAACACCGCTCCCCGGGTGACGACCATCCCGGCATGGGAGCGCACCGAGAGCGTGGGCAGCGACCGCTGGTAGACCCACCTGCCCTTGCCGGTCGCAGCATCGAGGCCGTGTATGCGGCCATCGACGGTGCGGACCACGACGATCCCGTCCTGCGCTTCCGGAGGCGACAGCACCTCGCTCGAGAGCTGCGCCTGCCACAGCGCCTTGCCTTCGCGATCGAATGCGAGCACCCGGCCCTTTGGCGTGCCGAGGAATACCAGCCCGCCGCCCACGCCCACCCCGCCCGAAACCGGCTCTTCGACATCGATGCTCAAGGTCGATCGCCCCGTTGCCCGCTCGAACCCCCTCACGCCTCCGTCGGCCCCGGCCGCGTAGACGAAGCCCGCCTCCGCCCGCGGAAAGAAAACGTACTTCTGCGCGGAGCCGACACTGCCCTGCCACAGGATATTGAGTGCCGCCTTGGCCTCGAATTCGGTGAGCTCGGCTGGCTTCGGCCCCGAGGGCGTGCCGCAGCCGGAGAGCAGCACGAGCGCCGCAGCGGCCCGCAGCGCGTAGGAATGCCAAGGCGCCATTGCCGGAAAACGATGAACGAGGGGTCGAACGCGGGCGTGCGGGGGTCAGCGCTTCAGCTCGCCCAGTGAGTCGAGCTTAAGCTGCAGGGTCGCGCGGTAAGGGCTTCCCGCCTCGCTCCGGTCGAGCGCCAGCTGGTAGGCATCGCGCGCATCCGCGCTCTTGCCCTGCGCAGCCAGGATGTCACCCCTCAAGTCCGCGTAGAGGCCGGTCATCCCCTCTCCCGGTTTGGCCTCGAGCAGCTGCAACGCCTGCTCGAGGCTCTTTTCATCGAGCAGCACGCCGGCGAGCCGCAGGCGCGCGATGTCCCTCAGCTCCTCCACGCGCGCATGCTCGATGACCCACGTGAGCCGAGCCTTGGCCTCCGCCAGGTCCCTGCCCTCGAAGCTCATGCGCGCGGCGCTCAAGGCGGCAAACGCGGCATAAGGCGTTGCGGCGTATTTCGCCGTGATCTCGGTCGCGATGGCGACCACCTTCTTGCGGTCGCCGCCGCGCCCGGCCTGCTCGAGCTGGTCATAGAGCGCGGCCGCGGCAAGCGACTGGCTGTGGCGGTAATAGCGCCAGCCCTGAAAGCCCGCGACTGCAAGAGCAGCCACAGTGACCCCGAGGATCACCAGCCTGCCGTAGTCCTTCCACCACGCCTTCAGCTCCTCGAGCTGTTCCTGTTCCTGCAGATCGTATGCCATGTCACGCTTTTCTCTTGATGAGATCGATTGCCTCGGACACCGATGCGCGGACCTGCTGCGCGGCCTCGCGCAGCGGCTTCACGCTGACCGCTCCGGCGCTCGCCTCGTCGTCCCCGACGATCACCGCGTAGCGCGCGCCGCTGGCGTCCGCCCGTTTCATCTGGGACTTGAAGCTCCCTTCCCCGCAGTGGAGCACGACGGTGAGCCCTCCGTCACGCAGCTGCTCGGCCACGCGCGCGCCATGGCGCAAGGCGGCGACACCCTGCCGCACCAGATAGACATCGGGCAGATGCTTGACCGCGGCGTTCCGGAGCAAGGCGAGCAGGCGCTCGACCCCCAGCGCAAAGCCGCAGGCGGGCGCGGGCTTGCCGCCGATACTCTCGATGAGCGCATCGTAGCGGCCGCCGGCACACACCGCATTCTGGGCGCCGAGCCGGTCGCTCACCCATTCATAGACAGCGCCGTTGTAGTAATCGAGCCCGCGCACGAGGCGATCGTTGAGGCGGAAGGAGACGCCGCTCTCGCGCAACATTGCCTGCAGGTCCTCGAAACTCTTCATCGACACCTCGTCCAGGTCGTCGACCATTCGTGGCGCGCCCGCGATCAGCTCTGCCATCTCCGGATTCTTGCTGTCGAGGACCCGCAGCGGGTTGGCGTGCAGCCGGCGCTTCGAGTCGGCGTCGAGCCGGTGCTCATGCCCTTCGAGGTAGCGGACCAGCCGGTGCCGATAACGGCTGCGCGACTGCGCATCGCCCAGCGTGTTCAACTCGAGCTCGATGCCGTCGAGTCCGAGCGCACGCCACAGGCGGGCGCACATGACGAGATGCTCGGCATCGATGTCGGAACCGGGAAATCCCAGCGCTTCGACGCCGACCTGATGGAACTGCCGGAAGCGCCCCTTCTGCGGGCGCTCGTGCCGGAACATGGGGCCCCAGTACCACAGGCGCTGGGGGCCGCCGTAGAGCAGGTTGTGCTCGATCACGGCGCGCACGCACGCGGCTGTGCCCTCGGGCCGGAGCGCGAGGCTTTCTCCGCTCAGCGCATCGACGAAGGTGTACATCTCCTTCTCGACGATGTCGGTCACCTCTCCGATCGAGCGGACGAAAAGCTCGGTCTTCTCCAGGATGGGCGTGCGCAAGTTGCGGTAGCCATAGGCCCGCAGCCAGGTGCGCGCCGTGTCCTCGAAGAACTCCCACAGGTGCGCCTCCTCCGGCAGGACGTCGTTCATCCCGCGGATCGCCTGTATCGTCTTGGATTTCATCCAGTGACTCGTGACGGGTGATTCGTGACTCGCGCCCGGTGCGGCAGTGTACTACCGGTCACTGCTCACCGGTCACTGGCCATGCCGGGATCACGCGTGCGCGGCGTCCTTCGCCGGCTTTCTCCCGCCTGCCTGGCCATCCCCGGAAAAGTGGTCGATGACATACTGCTCGACGATGCGCTGGAAGTCGGCCGCGATGTGCTCGCCTTTGAGCGTCACCGTCTTCGCGCCGTCGACGTAGACCGGCGCGACCGGATTCTCGCCCGAGCCGGGCAGGCTGATGCCGACATTGGCCTGCTTGCTCTCCCCCGGACCATTGACCACGCAGCCCATGACCGCGACATGCATGTTCTCGACGCCCGGATAGCGGCCGCGCCAGCGCGGCATCTGGGCCCGCAGCCAGCCCTGAATGCTTGCCGCGAGTTCCTGGAAGTAGGTGCTCGTCGTCCGCCCGCATCCCGGGCAGGCGATCACCAATGGCGCGAAGGAACGCAAGCCGAGGGTCTGCAGGATCTCCTGCGCCACGATCACTTCCCGGGTACGGTCCCCTCCCGGCTCGGGCGTGAGCGAAATCCGGATGGTGTCGCCGATGCCCTCCTGCAGCAGCACCGCCAGCGCCGCCGTGGAGGCGACGATGCCCTTCGAGCCCATGCCCGCCTCGGTCAGCCCGAGGTGCAGCGGATAGTCACAGCGGGCTGCGAGATCCCGGTAAACCGCTATGAGGTCCTGCACCCCGCTCACCTTGCACGAGAGGATGATCGCATCGTGCGGCAGGCCGAGCGTTTCGGCGTGCCGCGCGCTCTCGAGCGCGGAGGCTACCAGTGCCGCCCGAGTCACTACCGCGGAGTCCTCGGGCTCGGCGCGGTGGGCGTTCTCGTCCATCATGCGCGCGAGCAGCTCCGGGTCGAGGCTGCCCCAGTTGACGCCGATGCGCACCGGCTTGCCATAGCGGCACGCAAACTCGACCAGGGTGGCGAACTGCTCATCGCGCTTGGCGCCGCGTCCCACGTTGCCGGGATTGATGCGGAGCTTCCCCAGCGCCTCCGCGCAAGCGGGGTGCTGCGCGAGCAGGCGATGGCCGTTGAAATGGAAATCGCCGACGAGCGGCACATCGATGCCCTGGGCAGCGAGCTGCTCGCGGATCCGCGGCACCGCCGCCGCGGCCTCCGCGTTATTGACCGTCACCCGGACGATCTCGGAGCCGGCGCGCGCCAGTTCCGCCACCTGGCGGACGGTCGCCGCCACGTCCGCAGTGTCGGTGTTGGTCATGGACTGGACCACGATCGGCGCATCGCCGCCGATCGCGACATGGCCCACCCGTGCCTGGCGGCTGCTGCGGCGGGGCGCCGGTCCGTGGTCCGGATAGCACTTCATTCGAGCGTCAGCCGCGCGACGTCAATCTTGGTGTGGCGCGCAAGGTCGATATCACGCCCGTCGTAAGTCATCCGCACGCCCTGTGAGTTGCCCACCACGACATGGAGCGGCGGCAGGCCGATCACGCGCCGCGTGGTGCCGGCCCGGTTCAGTTGCGCGAAGATGGTCTGGTCGTTGCGATCGCGGACCTCCACCCACGATTCGTCATTGAAAACGAAACGAACTTCGCGGTCATCCGGATGCGGGATCCGTTCGCGGGGCTGCTGGGTGCCGGCGGCTGGAGGGGCGGGGGCGGGAGCGGCTGCCGCCACCTGCGCCGGCGCCGACGTGGCAGTGGCACTTGGCTTCGACTGCTCCGCTCGCGCCTTCTGCACCGGCGCCGCCGGCTTCGATGCCGGCGTGGCCGATTTCGCGGCCGCCGGCTCGGATGGGGTCGCGACGGTCGCCCGCCGGTCGTTGAAGTAAAACTCATAAGCGGCGAGTGCGGCAACGACCACGGCCGCAGCGCTGGCATACGGCCGCCAGCGAACCGTCGCGGCTGCCGGGAACGGAATGTCTCTCGACGGCGGCGCCTCGGGGCCAGACGTGGACTGGGGTAACAAGCTGCTTACCGCGTGGACCAGCTCATCCGCATCGAGCTTGAGCAGCCGCGCATAGTTGCGGATGAAGCCGCGCACGAAAATCGGCCCCGGCAGCTGCTGATACTGGCCGGATTCCAGCGCCTCGACCTGCCACACCGAAAGCTTCAGGCGCCGCGCGACGTCCGCGGTGGTCAGATTCTGAGCCTGCCGTGCCTCCCGCAACCGCACGTTGGGGGCCGCGCCGCCTGCCTCGGGCGCCGCAAGCGGCTGCATTTCGTGGGCTTCCGTCATTCGTACTGGCCCGCGCGCAATGCACTGGCCTCCCGCGAATTCGGAAACCTTGTACGCAGCTGCGAGGCGTAGCTCGCCTCGGAAATGCGGTCACCCAACCGGCGCTCGACGCGCACCCCGAGCCAGAGCGCTTCCGCGGACACCGCCTGCGCCACCTGCGCCAGGCGCCCGAGATAGCGCTTCGCCTCGCCGTAATCGCCTCGCATATAGGACAAATCCGCCATCTGGTAAAGGGCCTGGGGTTGATTTGGCCGCACCTTGAGCGCGAGCTGAAAATATTCTGCGGCGCCGGCCAGGTCGCCGCTGCGCCGCGCGCAGATGCCGGCGTTGACATAGGAGCGATCCGGGGTTGGATACAGCGGATTGCGCACCGCCAGCATGAAATGCCGGATCGCCTCCTTCTCCTGCTTGCGCTGGCAGAGAAACATTCCGTAATTGTGGTGCGCGTCGGGATCGGAAGGGTTGATACTGAGGGCGCGCTCGAAGCTTTCCTCCGCGAGCCGGTCCTCCTTCAACTGGGCGTAGACGAGTCCCGCGACGTTGTGCGCCGGGCCGTAGTTTGCGTCGGCGCGCAGGGCTTCCTTCACCTCTTCGAGCGCGACTCCCACGTTGCCGATCTCGAAGTAGTTCGCGGCAAGCTCCGTGTGAATGCGCGCCCGCGCGCGCGCTTCGCTTTCGTCGCCGGTCGTGGGGATCGTGGGCCGCAGTCCCGAATCATCTCCGGGCTCGGTCGCGCAGGCGGAAAGAACCAGGCACGCCGTCACCGCCGCGATTGCGGCCAGTCTCATCGCGCCAGCTCCTGCTGCGGGCTCCTCGTGCGGCGCGTGCGGTCCAGCACGCGCCCCGCGAGCTGGCCGCACGCCGCCGCGATATCGTCACCGCGGGTCCTGCGAACGGTCGTGACCAGCCCCGCCTGCATCAGCACGTCACGGAATCGGGCAATCGCCTCCGGCGCCGAGCGCCGGTAGTCGACGCCGGGGAACGGGTTGAACGGGATCAGATTGATCTTGCACGGCACCTCGCGAACGAGCGCCGCAAGCTCGCGCGCCTGGGCAACGCTGTCATTCACGTCGGCGAGCATTACATACTCGAATGTCACGAAATCGCGCGGGGCCTTCGTGAGGTAGCGCTGGCATGCCGCCAGCAGCTCCCGGATCGGATACTTGCGGTTGATCGGCACCAGCTCGTCGCGCAGCGCGTCGTCGGGCGCATGCAGCGAGACCGCGAGCGCGACGGGACAGGCTTCGCGCAGCCGGTCGATTCCCGGCACGAGCCCCGCCGTCGACAGCGTGACACGCCGGCGCGAGAGCCCGTAAGCGGAGTCATCGAGCATCAGCCGCATCGCCGCCACGACATTGTCAAAGTTGGCGAGCGGCTCGCCCATGCCCATCATGACAACGTTGCTGATCGGCCGCTCCTCGGTCACGCCGCGACCCAGGCTCCGGTTTGCCAGCCAGAGCTGGCCGATGATTTCCTCCACGGAGAGATTGCGGTTGAAGCCCTGCTTGCCGGTGGAGCAGAAAGAGCATTCGAGCGCGCAGCCGGCCTGCGAGGAGATGCACAGCGTTCCCCGATTGGATTCGGGGATGAATACCGCCTCGATCGCGTTGCCGGTGCCCACGTCGAGCAGCCACTTGCGCGTGCCGTCGGCGGCGGTGGTGTCGCGCAGGACGCGCGGCGCGGCGATCGAGGCGCTCTCGACAAGCCGCTCGCGCAGTCCTTTCGACATGTCGGTCATGGCGCTGAAGTCATCGACCCCCGCCTGGTGGATCCAGCGCAGCAGCTGCCGCGCGCGATACGGCTTCTCGCCCAGGCCCGCGCAGAAGCTCCGCAAGGCGTCCTGGTCCAGCCCGATCAGATTGACTGTCATGCCTGCAACGCGCTTAACGCGAGAAGATTTGCTGCTTCGGGAAGAAGAAGGCGATTTCCGTGGCCGCGGTCTGCGACGAGTCCGATCCATGCACCGCATTGGCGTCTATGCTTTGAGCAAATTCGGCGCGAATAGTGCCCTTCGCGGCCTTCCGCGGATCGGTTGCGCCCATCAGGTCGCGGTTCTTCTGGACCGCGTTATCGCCTTCCAGGACCTGGATCATCACCGGGCCGGAGGTCATGTAGTCCACGAGCTCCCCGAAGAATGGCCGGTCCCGGTGCACCGCGTAAAAGCCCTCGGCCTCGGTTCGAGTCAGCCGGGTCATGCGCGCGGCAACGATCTTGAGCCCCGCTTCCTCGAACCGGGCGGAAATCCTGCCAATCACGTTTTTGGCTACGGCATCGGGCTTGATGATGGATAACGTCCGCTCTACCGCCATTCAGCGTCCCTTGCTTGTCGTTGTTACCGTCTAACAGATGAGAATAGCACGATAAGGCATTGAAATAAAGAGAATTCGGGGAATTTCTCCTGTGCAAACAGGAGCTTGCCAAGCGCGTGGCAAGAACGGCGACCGGACCCTTCACACCGGCCTGTCGCCGGCCAAAGTGACCCGGTGCATGATGCGCCGGAACCCCTGATAGTCATTCACGGGGTTGTGCTGGGTGCAGCGATTGTCCCAGAACGCGAGCGAGCCAGGCTCCCACCGAAAGCGGCAGGTGAATTCAGGTCGCACCTGGTGTTGGAAGAGAAAGACGAGCAGCGGGCGGCTTTCGTCTTCCGTGAGGCCCTTGAAATGCGTCGTGTGCCCGACGTTGACATAGAGCGCTTTGCGGCCGGTCTCCGGATGCGTGCGAACCACGGGATGCTCGGCAATCAGCGCCTTGTGCTCGACGCCCGCCGCGCGCAGCCGGTCTTCCCGCGTGCGGGAGGCGTCGGCCTTGAGCGAGCTGCTTATGCCGGTGAGCCCTTCGAGCATCTTGCGGTAGGCGTCCGACAGCGTCTCGTATGCGAGATACTGGCTGGCGAAGAGGGTGTCCCCGCCATACGGCGGAATCTCGATCGCGTAGAGCATGCTGGCCATTGGTGGCCGCTCGAGGTAGGTCGTATCGGAATGCCAGATGCCGCCGAAATTCACGCGCTCGTCCTCGAGCTTCACAACGGGCGTGACGAGCGGGCATTCCGGCAGGCCCTTCAACTGCGGGTATTCCATCGGCTCGCCGAATCGCCGCGCAAAGGCGAGCTGCGCCTGAGGCGTGAGCTTCTGGTTGCGAAGGAAGATGACCAGATGATCCAGAAAGGCCCGGCGGATCTCCGCGATGGTTTCGTCCGAAAGTGAGCGCGCGGCGTCTACGCTCTCGATCTCGGCGCCGAGCGCGCCGGCGATCGGGCGGACCTCGATGTGACGATACTGGCGCCGATCCATAAAGGTGTCAGGAACCTTTATTCCCACGCATCTTGAATCTCCCCCTCCCGAAAAAAGGTTCCTGACACCTTTTCCTTCGTTGCGGCCAGACTAGATGACTTTCGCCTCGCGCAGCGCGCGGATGCGCGCGTGATTGTAGCCGATCTCCTGCAGCAGCTCCTCCGTGTGTGCGCCGAGTCCGGGGGCCGGGCGCGCAGGCGGCTCCTCGCTCCCGCAACGCACGGGAGAGGCAACCATGCGGAAGGATCCACGCGCCGGGTGCGGCAGCGTCTGCAGTCTTCCGTGCTCGGTCACGAACGGGTTGTCGAGCGCCTGCGCGAGATCGTTCACCGGCGCGGCCGGCACGACCCCGGCGAAGCGCTCGAGCCACTCGGCCGTCGTGCGCCGCTCGAGCTCGCGGTCGAGCATTCCGGTCAGGAGGTCGCGGTGCCGCAAGCGGTCCGGGAACCGGCGAAAGCGCGCGTCCTCGATCCATTCCGGGCGCTCGAGCTTCGCGCACAGCGCCGGCCAGAACTTCTCCTTGTTGCACATGATGTAGATCCAGCCGTCGCGCGTGCGATAGAGCTGGCACGGCGTGAGCGCCGGATGCGCCGAGCGCGGGAGCCGTCCGGTGACCACGCCTTCGTTCAAGTACCACGTCGCCAGATAGCAGGTGTTGAAAAGCGCAATGTCGAACAGGCTCACGTCGATGTCGCGCCCGGATCCGGTTGCGCGCGCCGCGGTCAGAGCCGCGAGCAGCGCGTATGCAAGCCCCAGCCCCGACATGAGATCCACGACCGAAAGTCCGAAGCGCGCCGGCGGCGCGCCCGGCTCACCCGTGAGCGAGAAGTAGCCCGCCTCCGCCTGCATCAGGTAGTCGAATCCCGGCCAGTCCGCGCGCGGGCCGCTCCTCCCGTAGGCGGAGAGATGCGCGCACACGATCTTCGGATTCGATCTCTTCAGCCGCTCGTAGACCAGCCCGAGCTTCGCGGGCACGTCACCGCGCAGGTTGGAGGCGACCGCGTCGGCGGTGCGCACGAGATCGTGCAGTACGGACTGCCCTTCCGGGCGGGAGAGGTCGAGCGTGAGACTTTTCTTGTTGCGGTTAAAGCTCTGGAAGAACTCGCTGTCCCCGGGCGCGAGGAAATACGGCCCCACCGCGCGCGACATGTCGCCGCCGTCGTTGGGGTTCTCGACCTTGATCACCTCCGCCCCCTGGTCGGCGAGGAACATCGTGCCGAAGGGGCCGGCGCCGTACTGCTCGATTGCCAGCACCCGCACGCCGTTCAGAGGCAACATGGCGGGAATGTCATGCCGGGTGGCGCTTCACGAGCTCGCGGGCGATGACGATGCGCTGGAGCTCGTTGGTGCCCTCCCCGATCGCGAGCAGCGGCGCATCGCGGTAATAGCGCTCGATGTTGAACTCCTTCGAGTAGCCGTAGGCGCCGTGGATGCGCATCGCCTCCAGGCTGTTCTCGAGCGCCGCCTCGGTGGCATAGAGCTTTGCCATGCCGGCCTCCAGGTCACAGCGGCCGCCCCCGTCATAGGCGCGCGCGGCGTGCTCGACCAGGAGTCGCGCCGCTTCCACGCGCGTCGCCATGTCGGCAAGCTTGATCTGGATCGCCTGGTGCTCCGCGATCGGTTTGCCGAAGGTCCTGCGCTGCTGCGCATACCGCAACGATTCCTCGAGGCATGCGCGCGCGAGCCCCGCTCCCCGCGCTGCGACATTGATGCGCCCGAGCTCCAGCCCGTTCAGCACCTGCTGCAGACCGCGCCCTTCCTGAGCTCCGATCAGATTCGCAGCCGGCACCCGGCAGTCCTCAAACAGCAGCTCGGCGGTGTCGATTCCGCGATACCCCAGCTTGTCGAGCCTGCGCACCACCTTGAAGCCCGGTCCCTTCTCGATCAGCAGCAGGCTCATCCCGCGGTGCGCCGGCAGCGCGCGCGGATCGGACTTCACCAGCACCGCCAGGATCTGTCCCTCTGCGCTGTTCGTGATCCAGGTCTTGGCGCCATTGACGACGTAATGATCGCCCTGCCGGCGCGCCTGGGTCCGGATCGCCTGCAGATCCGTGCCGCAGTCGGGCTCGGTCAGCGCGATGCCGCCGCGCAGCTCCCCGCTCGCAAACCGCGGCAGGAAGCGGCGCTTCTGCTCCTCGCTGCCGTAGCGCTCGACGGCCGCCGCCATGATGAGGTGCGAATTGAAGAATCCCGGGACCGACATCCATGCCGCCGCCATGCGCTCGACGATCTTCGAGTAGGTCACGGCGGGCAGACCGAGACCGCCGAACTCGGGCGCGATCGTGGCACCGAACATGCCGAGGGCTTTCAGCTTCTCCACGATCGCGGTCGGGTAAGTGTCCGCCGCCTCGAGAGCGTGCACGACCGGGCGCACCTCGCGCTCGATGAAACGGTCCACGCTGTCGAGGACGACGGCTTCCTGCGGGTCTGCGGTGACCGGCTGCGGTGTCGCGGCCATGGGCGAATCAGGGATGGACGTCTTCCGTGAACCAATCGTCCGGAAGCTCGCGCCCCACGCCCTGTTCGCGGGCCTTGCGCAGCACCGCCGCGCCCGCCGCGGCGAACTGCAGGCCCATGCCCACGTTGTTGGCGAAGCAGGTAATCTCATCCGCGCGCTCCCGCCCGGGGGCGCGTTCGGACAGCAGCTCGCCCAGATCCGGGTAGCGGTCCTTGCGCGCGGGATCCTTCCACCACCCCTGCTCGCGCGACTCGTCCACGTTGGGAGTGCCTGGCATCACGTTGTTGTACTGCTTCGCCTGCCGGCGGTTGTGCACGAACACCCGGTCGCAGCGGTCGAGCACCTCGCCGTCGATCTCCTGGGACTTGATGCAACCGACGTGCACGCCGGGGCGGAGCCACCTTGGCTCGATGACCCGGACCATGGACGAGGTGGCGGCGAGGATGACATCGGCGCCCTCGACGCACGCCTCCACCGAAGCGGCGGCGCGCACGCCGTCGTGCTGCGAGACGAACGCCTCCCGGCTCTCCCGACGCGGGCTGAATACGCGCACCTCGCGGAACTTGCGCACGGCGCGCGCGGCCATCAACTGCGCGCCCGCCTGCCAGCCGGTCCCGATCAACGCCAGCGTCGAGGCGTCCTCGCGCGCCAGGTGCTTCAAGGCGAGGCCGCTCGCCGCGCCGACCCGCATCCGCTGCATGACGCCGTCCGGGAACATCGCGAGGAGCTTCCCGGTCTCCGTGCTGAACAGGAGCACCAGGCCGACCCAGCGCCCGTCCGCGACCGGCTGCTTGACGCGGCGCGGCAGGCCCGCGACAACGGGGTGGGTAATGACGTCCGAATTGATGCGCAGCGCCTGGATGCCCTGCGCGGGCCAGGTGCCGCCCATGTGCTTGAAGGCGTAATAGCCGCCGGCATGCGCGGTCGGCGCCATGTTGTCGAAGCGCGGCGCCAGCAGCGCCCGCGCATCGGCGTAGTCGCGGTACATCGGCTCGAGCGCTGCCATGCAGTCCTCCATCGTGAGGAGGTGCGCGATCTCGTCGTTGGAGAGCACGATCATGTCTTCAGTCCTCCGCTGCGTGGCCGCGTTTCGGGAGCAGTATCGAGCGCTCGAAGGTCATGAACGCCGAGCCATCGGCTTTGCGGCCGGTGGTGCGCACGGTCACAATGCCCTGCGTCGGGCGCGATTTCGATTCGCGCACCTCCAGCACTTCGGACTCGGCGTATATGGTGTCG
>DATBKZ010000058.1:0-19453 GCA_036555615.1 Burkholderiales bacterium
CGGGGAGCGGGCAGTATGCCACCGGAGAGTTTGATAGACTAGCGGCTTGTCAACCACGAAAGGAGGTGATCCCGTGAGAGACCTTGAAGGCAGTACTGGACAGCACGGCTCGAACAGTGGATCAACCCGTAACGAAAGGACGTTCGACCGGCGTTGAGCCGGTGTGCCTGGGCAAAGACGCCCCGGGGACCGCGGTCCACGGGGCGTTTTCTTTTGCGAGCGGCGCGTGACGGCAGGCGGGTGGCGGGAGGCGGGATGAAGCGCGAGAGGACGAAGCCGGCCGCGGACTTTTCCGGCGTGGGCTACGAGGAGGCGATGCGCCGCGCGCGCGAGCTCCTTCCTTTTTTTCGCGACCACGCCGCAGAGTGCGAGCAGGCGCGCCGGCTCACGCCGCCGGTGATGGAGGCGCTCAACCGCAACGGGTTGATCCGCTACCTGCAGCCCAAGTCCTGGGGCGGGATGGAGCTGCCGTTCGTCGCCTACTACGACATGCCGGAAATGCTCTCGCGCGGCGACATCTCGGTGGGCTGGACGGTGCACAACCTCGCGTCCCACCACCGCACCGTCGGCTGGTACGAGATGAAGGCTCAGGAGGAGGTCTGGGGGCCGAACCCGGACGTGTGCGTCGCCTCCGGCATCGCCTTCCAGCAGGGCCGCGGCGCGCGGGTGGACGGTGGCGTGATGCTCTCGGGCGAATGGAATTTTTCCTCGGGCACCGACCACTCCGACTGGAACCTCCTCGCCTGCGTGCTGCGCGAGGGCGGTGAGATCATCGATTACCTGTTTTGCCTGGTTCCGCTCGCGGACTTCGAGGTGGTGGACGACTGGCACGTGCTCGGCATGCGCGCGACCAGCAGCAAGACCGTGCGCTGCAAGGACGTGTTTGTTCCGGCCTATCGGACTATCTCCATGCAGGTCGGCAAGCCCGGACATACCTGGCCGGGGCTGAAATACAACCCCAATCCCCACTACCGCATCCCGATCTCGGCGCTGGGCGGCCACGGCATCGGCGGCTGCCTGGTGGGCAACGCGCGCGCGGCGCTAGAGATGACGATCGAGCTGGTGAAATCGCGCAGCACCAGCTACCAGGGGGCGAGGATGCGCGATTTCCAGACGGTGCAGCTGCGCATCGGCGCGGCGGGAGCGAAGATCGACGCCGCGGGCCTCCTGCTGCGCAATGACCTGCTGGAGGCCACGAGCCTCTACGAGGCGGGGGGCACGCTCGACGTCGAGACGCGGCTGCGCTACAAGCGCAATGCTGCCATGGCGGCGAAGCTCACCGTCGAAGCGGTGGACTCGCTGTACGAAATGGCCGGCGCCAATGGCATCTACGACCACTATCCGCTGCAGCGCGTCTTCCGCGACCAGCGCGCTGCGGCCGGTCACTTCAGCTTCAGCACCGACGCGCAACTGCCGCCGTGGGGGCTCGTCGCCCTCGGGGGCGAATTCAAGAGCCCGACGCTTTGAAGGCGGGTGCCGGGCGGCCGCGCCTCACTTGATGTTCGCCGCCGTGACCACCTTGCGCCATTTCTCGATGTCGGTGCGCAGCCGCTGGTGAAACTCCGAGGGCGGGCCGCCGGCGGCGTCCAGGCCCTCGGCCTGCGTGCGCTTCTTCATCATTTCGGAGTCGAGCAGCTTCGCGACGATCTGGTTCCACCGCGTGATGATCGCCTTCGGCGTGCCCTTGGGCGCCCACATGCCGTACCAGTGGGTCACTTCGAATCCCGGGACCGCCTCGCCGATGCTGGCAACATCAGGCAGCAGCGGCGAGCGCTTCGGGGTGGTGACGCCGATGGCGCGCAGCCGCCCCGCCCGGACATGGGGAATGGTGGGCACGATGCTGACGGCGCCGATCTGCACCTCGTTTCCGATTACGCCCTGCAATGCCGGGCCACCGCCCTTGAAGGGCACGTGAACGATATTGACCCCGGTCGCCAGCCGGAACGCTTCGTGCGCGAGATGGCTCACGCTGCCCGTGCCGACCGAGGCGTAGTTGAGCTTGCCGGGGTTGGCCTTTGCGTAGGCGATGAGCTCCGGCATGCTCTTCGCGGTGACGGATGGATGCGTGATCATCAGGAGCCCGGTCGTGCCGATCAGGATGATCGGTTCGATGCCGTCGATCGGGTCGTAGGTGGGCTTGCGGTAGGCGGCGGTGGCGGCGTAGCTGCTCGAGACCAGAATCAGCGTGTAGCCGTTCGGCTCGGCGTGGGCCGCGATATCGGCGCCGAGCGCGCCGCCGGCTCCCGGCCGGTTGTCGACCACCACCTGCTGGCCCAGCGTCTGGGTTGCCGGCACGGCAATGACGCGTGAGAGGATATCCGTGCCGCCGCCGGGCGGAAACGGCGCGATCAGCCGGACGGGCCGGATCGGATACTTCTGGGCCCACGCATCCGGGGTTACGGTGAAGGCAAGTGCCGCAGCAAGCAGAACGGTCAGGGCATTCATGTGTTTTCCTCCTCCGAGCGCCTTCAGTGTATCCCCGGCGCGGGCGCATTCAAAGGGCAGCGGGTAGAATCAACCGCTTTCCGACCGGGACATCCCGTCACTTCAGGAGCGCACTATGGCCAAGGCATACTGGATTGCTTTCTACCGCTCGATCAAGAAGCCGGACGCGCTGGCGGCATACGCCAAGCTCGCCGGGCCGGCGATTCAGGGCGCCGGCGGGCGGTTTCTCGTGCGCGGGATGCCCGCCAAGGTCTACGAGGCCGGTCTCAACCAGCGCACGGTGATGATCGAGTTCGACAGCCTCGAGAAGGCGATCGCCGCGCATGACAGCCCGGCTTACCAGGAAGCCCTCAAAGTGCTGGGGAAGGACGCAGTGGAGCGGGAGTTGCGGATCGTCGAGGGCGTCTCCTGACCGCGGCGACGACGCAACGCGGTGAGGGCGCGGCACGGCCCAATCCGCGGGAGCGCGTGCGAGTCAGAAATCCCAGCGATATCCGACGTAGAAGAAGCCCCGGTTGGTATCGTCCCGTGAGGTCGGACCCACCGTCCGGGTCTTTTCCCACATGAACTCGGATTCGAGCGTGAAGCTCTCCCGCACCCGGTAAGTGAGGCGCAGCGCCGGCGTCCAGCGGTCGAGCGCCACGTCCTGCGTGTCCTTCTGCGAGTAGTAGCGCAGCGACGGCTCAACCGTCCAGCGGCCTTGCAGCAGTGAGAGATTGTTGTACGAGAGCTGGTAGCCATCGAAGGTCGGAGCGGTAACGTAGGTCGCGCCGAACACATTCGTGTCCCGGCCCGAGTACAGGTTCGAGCCGATGGCCTGGACGTCATAGCTGTAGATGTTTCCCGTCGCGGGCTGCGCGGGTAGGGTGATGCCGTTGACCACGACCGAGGGCAGCGCGCCGACGTTGGTCAGTCGAGCGTCGGCCCCGAGCTGCCAATGCGGACTGACCGGTGTCGTGAGACCGATCAGGGCCTGCGTAGCGGTTGCGGTTACGTCGCGCGCCAGTTGGCGGACCTCCTCTTCCGTGAGGGTCTGGAGCAGCGTCTTGATCGACGTGGTTCCTTGCCCGAAGATCGCGTTAGTGGTCGTGAGAACAGGCGCCTTGCGGCGGTCGTAGAGCACATTGAGCGTCGTGCGGCCCTCCGATTGCCACGTCGCCTGCAGCATCGTAATGTTCCATTCCTTGTAGATCGTGTCGTAATCGAGGAGCGAGAACAGCGACGTTCCGCCGCGGAAATAGCGCACTTCCGTGCCGACCGCGCGGCGGTCGAGAATCCCGTCCGTGCGCTGATCCACGTAGAAGAAATTTCCGCTCCAGGCATCGCCCAGGTTCTCGTACTCGAGGCTGGTGCCCCAGAACCATCGCTCGGAGTCGATCGACGGGTACTCGACCGGCACCCCGCCCGCGGCATTCAGGCGCCACTTCCCTGCGACGCCGATGCCGGCGATCGCTCCGTCGAACCGGTTCGGCAGCCCACCGCTCAGGCCCGTTTGCCGGCCGATGCGCGTCGCGAACGAATTCTGCAGGCCGCGGTAGTCGTAGTACGCGGCGTTGAGCCGGTTGTTGCTGTCCTGGTCTTCGAGGAAGCTGTAACTATAGGTGTCGCGGACGACGAGTCTCTGATCCGAGCCTTCGGTGCGCCGGCGCAGCGTGAGATCCAGGTTGGTGACGAGCGCCGACTGGTCCACCGCGGTGAACGACGAGCGGTCCACGCTCGTCGGCGTATTGAACGCGGTTTCGACCTTTGTTCTTCCGCCGTAATAGTACTGCGACAGCGTGCCAGTGACTGCGCGCACTGGCGCCCGTGCGGGGCGGGGCGCGGCGGGAGCTTCGGGCGCCGCGAGCGCCGCCAGGCGCGCGCGCACGCGTGCTGCGTCCTCGCCCTCGGGAAAGAGCTTGAGATACAGCTCGTATTCCGCGCGCGCCTTCGCGATCTCGCCGCCGCGCTCGCGCGCGACCCCGGCCAGCTCTTGCGCTTCCTGGGAGTAACGGTTCGGTGGAAGCATCAGGGCCTCATTCAGCCGCGCGGTGGCGGCCTCGTTGTTGCCCGCGGCGAGCGCCGTTCGGGCTGCCGCCAGTAGCTCTGCTGCGCGTCCCTCGACCTCGGTGGCAGCCGCCGGCGCGGGCGTGACAGGCGGCAGTTCTGTCACCGTCGGGGGAGCGGGAGTGGGTGGCGGCGCCGACGGTGCAGCAGGCGCGGCGACCTCGGGAGGTACGGGCTTGGCGGGAGGGGCGGCAACCGGCGGCGGTGCGGGCGGCGCGACTGCGACGGGCGGAGGCGCCGGGACAACTGCAGGCTTCGCGACAGGCGGCGCCGGCTCCGGCAACCGTTCGCCGAGGTCGATGATCTCGGCACGCGGGAATCTCCCAGCAAGCTTTCGGCGCGCCTGCTCGGCCGCCTCCGCGGTGGCGAAATAGCCGAGCAGGATGTCGTACTCGATCCGACCTTCGCGCCTCGCTTCGGAGGTCATGACGTCGTAACCCGCAAACTCGGCCGGGACGGGCGCGGCGCGGCTCATCTCAACGAGACTGGGGAACGACTCGAGCCGGATCACGAAACGGGCCTGTGACTCCGGTCCCGCGGCGATTGCCGGTGGAGGCACGGCCGCACGCGCGATGCGCCCGGCGGCGTCCGGGATGATGACGTCGATGGCGTTGTTTCCTGCTGGCCGCACCCGGATCGGGACGCGTGCGCCGAATTCCACGGTCAGCCGTTGCGGCTGCATGCGCGGCTGAAGCGGATAAGTCGCTTCCACTTCCGGAAACGTCTGCGTCGCGGCGATGCGGCGGGTTTCCGTCACCCTCGAGCTCTCTGCGCCTAGGATCTGAAAGAAGATGTCGACGCGGCGGTCGCCGATGATGACGTGCCGCAGGTACTGGACGCGCGTGGTGAAGGTGATGCGCACAACTGCATCTGCGTGCTCGGGAAAGACCCTGAGCTCGTCCAGCACCTCCGCGCCGGCCGCGATCGGAATCAACGTCGCGGAGAGCGACAGCAGGAAGAACGCGATCTTGGCGATCAAAGGGCGCCAGGAAATCGGGTCAATCCGCCCGTTCATGTAGACGCCGGATCAGAAGCCCCCGTCGGTCGAACGGTGCTCGCCGGTTCTGGCTCTCCGGATCGTGGTGAACGTGTTGTTGGTGTAGATGTGACAGCTGCCCGAGCAATCCTTCAATTCGGCGACGGTATAGAGGAGCGTAGGCGACTCGACCTTCTTGTGCGGATCCGGCTTGAAGCGCCCGGCGTGGCAGCCGGCGCAGTCCGGTTTGTAGGCGGCAAACGTCCACGTCGCCACTTCGCTGTTCGCCTTGTGGCAACTGGCGCAGGTGACGCCCGAGTTGTGCGGCCTATAGAAGGGAGAGAGGTGCGTATACGTCCTGACCGGCAGCCATGCCGTGGTCGCGTGACACGCGTCGCATTCGCGGGTCGTCATGAAGTGATTGGTCGGCTTGCCCCTAGCGCTGGTACCGTTGTGGCAGGTCGCGCAGGTTCCGGGGACGACCCCGGCGTGGGAGAAGGTCGCCGGAATCCAGGCGGTGTTGCGATGGCAGGTATCGCAGGAGGCCGTAGTGGCGATGTGGTTCGCGGGCTTGCCCCTCGCGTTGGTGCCGTTGTGGCAGGTGGCGCAGGTTCCCGGAGCAACCCCGGTGTGGCTGAAGGTCGCCGGAATCCAGGCGGTGGTGCGATGGCAGGTATCGCAGGAGGCCGTAGTGGCGACGTGATTCGTGGGCTTGCCGCGGGCACTCGTGCCGTTATGGCAGGTGGCGCAAGTTCCGGGGACAACCCCGATGTGGGAGAAAGTTGCGGGAATCCACGCCGTGGTGCGATGACAGGTGTCGCACGCGGCAGCCGTGACGACGTGATTGGCAGGCTTGCCCCGTGCGCTGCTGCCGTTGTGGCAGGTGGCGCATGACCCGGGCGCAACGGCCGCGTGATTGAAGAATGCGGGCCTGTACGAGCTGGTGCGATGGCACGCATCGCAAGAGAGGCTCGTCACGACGTGTCCCGCGGGTTTCCCGGGTGCCTGGCTTCCGTTGTGGCACGTTGCGCAGCTGCCGGGCTGGACGCCGACATGGGTGAAGCGGGCGCCTGCAAATGTGGCCGTGTTGTGGCACGACTCGCACGGCTGGGTAACCGGAATGTGGTTTCTTGGCAGGACGACCGTCGCGACACGGCTGCCGGCCGTGTGGCAGGCGGCGCATCGTGTTGGCGTGCCCTTGAAGACGCCCCTCTGGTGGCATGAATCGCAGCGCACCGCCCGATGCGCCCCGGTAAGCGGGAAGCCTGTGCGCAGATGGTCGAACGCGCCGGGCGTCTGCGCGAGGCCCGCGTTCGGCGCGAGACCAGCCACGAAGACTGCGACCGCAACGAGGAGCGTGCGCGCGAACGCTCCCGCGCTCTCTGTTCCTGTCCGGGTCGCGTTCATTTCAGTGCTCCCGTAAGTGGAACGGCCGCGCTAACAGCTCGCCGCAGGCGCCGCGGGCATGTGGTGCGCCGCCCTCACAGGATCGCGGCGCCTGGGCTGGCACGCCGGCCATGCCGAGCGACTGCTTGACGCGCTTGAACGAGGACGCCACGTGGCACTTCTCGCATTGCCGTCCATAGGCGCCGTCGTGCACGTCGTCCGCAAGGTGACAGCTGACGCAGGACGTGGGCAGCGTCGCCCGCGTTTGCACTGACTGCCGGTGGCAGGCGTGGCATTCGAGCTTGCGGTGCGCCCCGTCAAGCGGGAACCGGGTCTGCCGGTCGTGGTTGAAGTCCCAGCTCTTCCACGTCCGCGCGTTGTGGCAGCTCTCGCACCGCGCGCCGAGGCGGCGCTTGTGCACGTCGTCCCGGTCGTGGCACGCGAAGCACTCGCTCTTGGCGTCCTTGTAGCGCGGGCTCGCGTGGCACTTGACGCACGCAACCACGAGGTGCGCGCCGACCAGTGCGAATCGCGCACGCGCGTGGTCGAAGCGCGCCTTCTTCCAGGTATCCGCGTCATGACAGCTCTCGCACTTCGTGCCTTCCTGGCCTTCGTGCGCATCGTCCTTCTTGTGGCAGCCGTAGCAATCCATCGGTGTGCGTTTGTAATCGGCATCGCGATGGCAGCTCTCGCACTTCGCGCGCGAATGACCGCCCAGCAGTGGAAAGCGGGTCTTGTCGTGATCGAACTTGCTGTCCTTCCAGTTGCGCTCGGTGTGGCATTCGCCGCACGATTCGCCCAGCGCACCCTTGTGCCGGTCATCCTTGCGGTGGCACGCGACGCACGCGGTGGGCGCTTCGTTGAAAACCGCTGACTTGTGGCAGCTCTTGCACTCGATCGCGTCGTGCCGGCCGCGCAGGGGAAAACGCGTCTTGCCGTGGTCGAAGCGCGCTTCCTTCCAGTTGCGCTCGGTATGGCAATCCCCGCATGCCTCGCCGAGCGTGCCTTTGTGAAGGTCATCCCTGCGGTGGCACGCGATGCAGGCGCTCTGCAGCTTTTCACGGTAGAGGTGTCCCGCGTGGCAGTTCTCGCACGTGATCGTGCGATGCCGCCCCCGGAGCGGATAGCGCGTCGCGGTGTCATGGTCGAAGCGGATCGTCTTCCAGTCCCGGTCGCCGTGGCAGGTCTCGCACTTGTCGCCAAATCGCCCCTTGTGCTTGTCATCCTGGCGATGGCAGCCGGTGCACGCAGTCGGCGTCTCCTGGTAGCGGGTGTCCTTGTGGCAGCTCTCGCACTTGAGCGGCGCGTGTTTGCCGCGGAGCGGAAAGCGCGTCTTGTCGTGATCGACGTTCGTTTCTTTCCAATTGGCCTCCCCGTGGCAATCTGCGCACGCGCTTCCAAGGCGTCCCTTGTGCACGTCCTTCTTGGCGTGGCAGTCGATGCAGCGACCCGGAGCTTCGCGGTACTTCTTGCCGGGCACGTGACAACTGCGGCAGGTCGCCTTCGGGTCGGAATGTGCGCCGCGCAGCGGGAAATCGGTGTGTGCGTGATCGAACGTCCGCTCGTCGAGCGGCGCGATCTTCGCTTCGCGGCCCTTGTGATCCGTGTGACAGGTCCGGCAGGGCTTGGGCTCGAGGCGGCCATGAAAACCGAACCCTTGCCGAACGTCCGCCGCGGTTTCCTTGTGACAAGCAAGGCACAGCGCATTCTGCGAGGCCCGGCTGAAGGGAATGTGGCAGTTGCGGCAGTCGTCCTCGTGCTTGGCATGACCTTCGATGACCGGCCCCGGCATCAGCACTCTCTCGACTCCTTGCGCCAGCAACCCGCTCCCGGGCAGGGCGAGCCATGCCGCAGCAAGGCTCAACGTCAGTCGGCGCCACGTGCGGCCCCGGCCTGCCTGCGACGGTATGGCGTTTCGCACTCAGCGGCGCGGCCTTCAATAGGCGTGGACCGCGATCACATGCGCGATCGCGCTCAGCACCAGCATCCACACCAGCGGAACGTGCAGAATGTGCCATAGTGAAAACAGGCGCTCGTACCCGCTGAACTGCGCCACGCGCTGAACACCGGTTAGATAGGCGGCGATCACCGTCCTGGCTGCAGCGAGATCACGGGTCTGCCGCGTGACGTCCCAGCCATTCGCCCGCGCATGCGTTCGGTAGATACGGGCGAATTCCCTCGTGCACCGCCGGAACAGCCAGTGCGAGCGTGTGCCCAGGGTCAGGAACGACCAGGCGCCGCGCACGAACCCCTTTGGCCGCTCGATGGCCGCGTGAAACGCCATTAGCCGCTCCTCGACCTGCGGCGCGATGCGGAGCCGGGAGCTGACGTTCCCGGCGGTGATTCCGACTGCCGCCTGCAATTGCGCGAGCGTGAGCCGCGATCCGTATAGCCCCTGGTGTATGCGCGCGTAGATGAACCGGCCGACGATTCCGCTCGCGGCGACCAGCAGCAAGCTCGCGAGCGCAACGCCGGCGTTGATCGAACCGACGTTGAAGGAACAATGCGCGAGAATGAGAAACGGGGCGACGATGCCGCAGGCCATGTGAAGCGCGAACCATCCCTTCGCTGCGCCCCAGGATTGCAGGAAACGGACGCGCTTGCGCAGCGGGTACAGAAACACGAGCAGCATTGCGGCGCCGCCCGCCACGCCGAGGTAGTAGCCCACACCGGTGCCCGCGGCGTAACCGCCGTAGCGGCTCGCGAGCCATGCTATCGCGGTGAGCGCGCAGACGGCGGGAAAGAGGAGTTGCCGCGCCTGGCGGACTTCCGCAGGTCGGCTACGCGCCGTGTCGGCGCCGCGACTTGTGACATCCGCGACGGATTGACGTCGCGCTAGCACTTCAGACACTGTAATATCTCCCTACGCGCAACTTCAGAACCGCCTGGAACGAGCCCGCGTGATTGATCCGATGGCTCGCTGAAGCATCCCTGCGAAATTAGAATTTTCCCTTTCGTCGTGTCAAGCATTCCATCGTCATCGTCTGTGATGTTGCGCACGAATCAGAAAAATTCTCCAAAAGTCCGTCGCTCGGCGACGACTTCTGATTTGCTTGTCGTTCTTCGGCGACGAGAAAAAAGTCCGAATCCCGTCGCGAGGATTTTCCGTGCGCGAAGTAAAATGCGGTGACACGCGCTTACTCCACAGGCGAAATTCATGCGGGATTTTTCGGCGCTGCTGCTCTACGCAATTCCGCTGCTGGTCGTCTTCGGACTATATTTCCGGCGGCGTGCCCGTATTCGCTCGCAGCATGCCGAGCAGCTCCGCGAAGCCGTCGCCACCGGATTGACCGAACCGGTCTCGCTGCACCCGGTGGTCGATCCCCGCCGCTGCATTGGCTCGGGTGCATGCGCCAAGGCCTGCCCCGAGAGCGCCATCGGGGTGGTCGGCGGCAAGGCGCAGCTCGTGAATCCCGCCGCTTGCATCGGGCATGGTGCGTGCGCGGCGTCGTGTCCGATGGAAGCGATCACGCTCGTGTTCGGAACGGAGCGCCGCGGCATCGACATCCCTTACGTCAAGCCGAACTTCGAGACCAACGTGCCCGGCATATTCATCGCCGGCGAATTGGGTGGGATGGGCCTCATTCGCAAGGCTGCCGAGCAGGGACGCCAGGCGATCACGACCATCAGGGGCCGTGCGGCCGGGGGGGCCGATCTGGACGCGGTCATCGTCGGCGCCGGGCCCGCGGGCATCGCGGCCGGGCTGGGCGCAATTCAGCACAAACTCAAGTACGTCCTGCTCGAGCAGGAGGAATCGCTGGGAGGAACGGTGTACCACTACCCCCGGAACAAGGTCGCGATGACGGCCCCGGTGCAGTTGCCGCTGGTCGGGAAGATGAGGTTCAACCAGGTTACGAAAGAGGCATTGCTCGCCTTCTGGCAGGGAGTCGTGCGGAAAACGGGTCTCAAGATCCGGTTCAACGAGCGCATGGATGCGATCGAGCGATCGGACCGGGGCTTTCTGGTGAAGACCGCGCGGGGGAGCTATCACGCGCGGGCGGTTCTGCTCGCTGTGGGCCGGCGCGGAACGCCACGCAAGCTTGGCGTGCCCGGCGAGGAACAACCGAAAGTCGTCTACCGGCTCATCGACGCGGAGCAGTACCGAAACCGGCGGGTTCTGGTCGTGGGCGGCGGAGACAGCGCTGTCGAGGCCGCAATAGCGCTCGCGCAGCAGCCCGGCACGAATGTCACGCTCTCCTACCGTGGCGACGTGATTGATCGCATCAAGCCGAAGAACCGCGAACGGCTCGACGCTGTGTCTGCGGGAGGCCGGCTAAAGATCCTGCTGGGCTCCACGATTGACAGGATCGGCGCCGTTGACATCGCGCTTCGACAGGGCGAGCGTGCGTTGAGCATTCCGAATGATGCGGTGATCGTGTGCGCCGGCGGCGTGCTGCCCTTTGATCTTCTGAAGCGGATCGGCATCGCATTCGAGACCAAGCACGGTTCGGCGTAGCACCCGCAGGAAAGTCGGGGGATTCGGGCCGTGAATCGCGATCCGCGAATCACACTTTTCGAGTGGCCGGGATACACTATCGCGCATGGCGCAGGCGCGGCTCTTCGATCCGGGGGCAGACGGTCCGTTTCCGCTCAGCCGCTCCAAAATCGAGCTCTACCTGGATTGTCCCCGGTGCTTCTACCTCGATCGCAGGCTCGGCATCGCGCGGCCATCCGGCCCGCCGTTCAATCTCAATTCCGCGGTCGACGCGCTCCTGAAGCGCGAGTTCGACGGATACCGCGCGCAGGGCGCGCCGCATCCGCTCATGATCGGGGCGGGCATCCAAGCGGTTCCGCACGCGCACCCGCAGCTCGAGGCCTGGCGCAACAATTTCAGGGGCGTGCGGACGGTGCACGAGCGCACGGGCCTGGAGCTGTTCGGCGCGATCGACGACTTGTGGCGCGATCTCGGGAGCGGCGAGTTGATCGTCGCCGATTACAAGGCCACGTCGAAGTCGTCCGAGGTCACGATCGACGAGCCGTGGCACGTCGCCTACAAGCGGCAAATGGAGTTCTACCAGTGGCTGCTGCGACGGCAGGGCGAGCGCGTGGCGCGGCGCGGCTGGTTCGTGTACTGCAACGGCCGCCGCGACCGGGCGGCGTTCGGCGCGCGCCTTGAATTCACAATCCGGCTGCTGCCCTACGATGGCGACGATGCGTGGGTCGAGGAAACGCTCCCTGCAGTGCGCGCGACGCTCGAGGCGCCGCAGCCGCCCGACCCGGCATTGGACTGCGAGTACTGCGCCTACGTCGAGCGCGCCCGGCGGCGCGGTGATGCCCTGACCCAGTGACGGATGTCATCCGTCAGCGGTTGCCGCCTCAACTGCCGAGCTGGAGATTTGCTTCCTTGACCAGCTTCTTCCACTTCACGATCTCGGTCCGGATATGCGCGCTGAACTGCTGCGGGGTTGAGCCGGTCGGCGTCGACCCGTCGGCCGAGAATCGCTTCACGACATCGGGCGATTTCAGCGCTTCGTTGATTGCCGCGTTCAGCTTGCGGATGATCGGCGCGGGCACCTTGGCGCCGGTGAGCACGCCGTACCACTGGTCCACGACGTAGCCGGGCACGCCGGCTTCCGCGACGGTCGGCAGCTCCGGCGCGGCGGGCGTGCGCTTGCTCGTGGTCACCGCGAGCGCCCTCAGGCGGCCGCTCGGCAAATGCGGCCGCACGCCGATCAGGGTCCCGAACCCGACCTGGACGTCGCCCGCGAGCATGGCGGGGATGACGGCAGCCGTGCCCTTGTACGGCACGTGGACGAGCTTGATGCCGGCCATGTGATTGAACATCTCCCCGGCAAAATGCTGCAGCCCCCCGGTGCCGGATGAGCCGAAGTGAAGCTTGCCGGGGTTCGCCTTCGCGTACGCGATCAGCTCCTTGATCGACTTCGCCGGGATCGCCGGGTTGTGGTAGACGACGTAGAACAGCGAGCTTGCCTGCGAGATCGCTGCGAGGTCCTTCGTGAGGTCGTAGGGCAGCTTGGGATTGACCGCGGCGTTGACGGAATGCGACGCCGAGATCAGGCAGATCGTGTAGCCGTCCGGGCTCGCCTTGGCAGTGAGGTCCACGCCGATTGCACCCGCTGCCCCCGTCCGGTTGTCCACGACGACCTGCTGGCCCCACGCCTCCGACAGTTTCAGTGAGATCGTGCGCGCGGTGGTGTCGGTGCCCGCGCCCGGCGCGAATGGCACGATGAAACGGACCGGCTTGGTGGGATAGGCTGCCGCCGGATCCGGCTGGGCGGCGAATGCCGGTGGCGCCACCCACGCGCTCCCGCATAGTGCCGCCATGCACGCGGCAAGCAGACGATCGCGACGCCTGGTTACTCTCTCTTGCTTCCCTATTTCACGCTCCGGAGCACCCTGTTTCAGCATGTCCTGCTCTCCTTGTATCAATCGTCAATTGAGCCCCTTGTTGGCGGCCATGCACGGTGAGGGCATACTGCACGAAAGACCGCGAGGCTGCCAGTTGGCGTCCAAATGCTGGAGGCTTGAGGGGGGAAGGAGCCTGAGAAACGTTCTACGCAACCGCAGGAGAGGAGGAAGCTCGTGAACAGCCTAATTCCGTTGCGAGCAGTCGTCATTGTGCTCGTCGCGCTGGCGGCGCTGCCCGCATTCGCACAGAAGGTCAGCTGGCCCACGAAGCCGGTCCGTTTCATCGTGCCGTTCCCGCCCGGGGGAACGGTGGATCCCCTGGCGCGGCTGGTCGGCACCCGGCTCTCGGTGACGCTCGGGCAGCAGTTCATCGTCGACAACCGAACGGGCGCCTCAGGCTCGATCGGTACCGGCATTGGGGCGCGGGCGACGCCCGACGGCTACACCTACGTGTATGTATTCGACACGCACGTCGTGAACCCCCACCTGATTCCCAACCTCCCCTTCGATACGTTGAAGGACCTCGCGCCGGTCATGCTGGTCGCGACTGCGCCCTATGCGTTCGTGACCAACCTCGCCAAGCCTTACAAGAACTTCGCGGACGTGATCCAGGCGGCGAAGGCGCGGCCGGACAAAGTGACTTACGGCTCCGTCGGCAGCGGCAGCCTCGGGCACCTCATGATGACCCTCGTGCAGCGAGCCGGCGGCTTCCGGATCGTGCACGTGCCCTACAAAGGCGGCGGCCCGATGACGGTGGCCGCTCTCGGCGGCGATATCGAGCTTGCCGTGGGCACGGTGGCGCTGCTGACGCCGTATGTGAAGGGCGGCAGGCTGCGCGCCGTTGCCACCACCGGCGACAAGCGCTCAAACGCGCTGCCCGACGTGCCGACGGTTGCGGAGCAGGGGTTTCCCGGGTTCTCGGCGCTCGCGTGGTGGGGGATACTGGCGACGGGAGGTTCTCCCAAGCCGGTCCTCGACAAGTTTCACGCCGAGCTCGTCAAGATCTTCAACCTGCCGGAAGTGCGCAAGCAGCTCTCCGGGATGCTCGGCATGGATCTCGTCGTGAGCAGCCCCGCAGGCTTGCAGAAATTCATCGTCGCCGAGCACGCGCGCTGGGGAAAAGTCGTGCGTGAAAACAACATCCGCGCCGACTGACGGAGGGCGCAAGCGCAGTGACGGGCGTGAGCCGCCCTCCTTTCAGGGGAAGGGCGACCGCAAGAGCGGGGGAGCTGGGGCGGGATCGCGAGGGAGCGAAGAGCCATCCGCCTGGCCACTCCAGCGCTCCTGGCCGCCCCTCCTTGAAAGGAGGGCAGCGTCAGGAACCTCAACTATCGCATTCACGACCCCCGGACAATCACCATCTTGTTTCTCACGGATCGCACGCCCTCCACGTTGAGCGCCAGCATTGCCGCTTGATGGCTGTTCGCGGGCGTGTCGGCCGTGCCGAAGAGTGTGATAACGCCGTCCGCCGCGTTGACGTCCACGGTGAGCGAGCGCAGGCCTGGCTCGGCGGCAATCGCCGCCTTCACCCGTGCCGCCAGGGCCGCATCGCCGGTGGCCTGGTACGCCGGACCGGACTTCTGCGCGGCCGCGGCAGGCGCCGGATCGCGCCCGGCGTTCTGGGCGAGCTTGTTGATCGTGCTGTCGGTCGACGGCTTCTCCCCGCACGCGGCGAAACCGAGCGCGAAAGCGGCCGCCGCTGCGACAGGCAGCGCGTAGCGGATGATCAATGCTGAGATGGCTTTCATGGTTGGCTCCTTTGGTATTGCGGCGCAGGCGGGCCCGAGCGACTTTCATGCCAGGCGCGGCCATTCACGCGGAATCAGCGGCTTAGCGAGCGAGGGCGAGGCGGGCGGTGAGGCAAACCGTCGCCCCGGGACTACGCGCGTCGCGTCGCGCGGGACAATTGCTTGAATGCGCTGAGGAATTATTTCTGCCGTTTGGCGACACGCGCTCGCGAGGCGGTCCAACGCTGAATGCCGCCACGCCGCTGCCCGGCGGCCCGCTATTGCCCTTTGACCTGGATGCTGTTGGTGACGGACCTCACGCCGTCGACATCGCGCGCGATGACCTCGGCCCGCGATCTGTCCGTCTGGGTCGGGACGAACCCGCTCAGCTGCACACCGCGCTTGAAGCTCGCCACGCTGATCTGGCCGGAAGGGAGATTCTCGGCGTTGAGCAACGCCATCTTTACTTTGGCAGTGATGACGCTGCTATCGAAGTACTCACCGGCGCTTTCCTGGGTTTGCGTGCTGGCGCAACCGGCAAGCGCCGCGGCACAGCTCACGACGGTTAGCGTGGCGAGGATTTTCCGCATTGAATGCACTGCTGTTCGGTCTTGCCTAGTCATGGTCTTCTCCTTTCATGTTGGGCCGGAAAGGCGCAGCCCCTTATATCGCCCTCTCTCCAGTGCCGGGGAGAGGGCCAAACGGGAGCGAAGGTCGCAAGCCCCGGTATTCCATGGACGACGACCGCCGTCACGAACCCCTGACGACCACCATTTCGTTCTTTACTGAACGCACGCCGTCCACCTGCAACGCGACCGTTGCAGCCTGATCGCTCTTGCCTGGAGTGTCCGCTGTGCCGGAGAGCGTGATGACGCCATTGGCGGCATCGACGTTCACCTTGATCGAGCGCAGGGCCGGGTCATTGGAAAGGGCTGCCTCCACCCTGGCCGCCAGCGCAGCATCACTTGCCATGCTGGCGGAGGCGGAGCTTTCTGTTCCCTCGGCCGGGCCCATCGGCCCGGCATTGCGGACGGCGTTTTCGACGGAGCTCTCGAAAGTCTTGGCCGGATTGTCGGCGGCCGGCTTCAAGTCGCACGCGGTGAGGGTGAGCGCGAGCGCGCCTGCCGTAGCAAGGATGAGCAACCTGCCGGTCATTGCATTGGGGCTCATGGTTTCTCCTCGGTGAATTGTTGGATGGATATCCGCTCCCCCGAAAAAGACGCGGCCCTGCGATGCCAGACGGCGCCGACCGCTTCGGGGGAGGAGCAGCGGGGTTGTAATGCCGCCGCGGTCAGGCGGCATTGCCCCGAATCGCTGTGGCTAATACGGCTTCTTCTTGCAGCGCGGATCCTCCGGATTTCTCTTGCAGTCAGGCGGAGTGTCCTGTTTCTGGGATGGCGTGACCGCAGTACCGGTGCCTTCGGGCGATCCGGCCGCGGCCGCGAACGTCGTGCCGGCCAATCCGGCGAACAACGCCGCGATCAAAGCGATAAGAACGACTCGAGACTCTTGCCAAGTACTCATGAATACCTCCTTTACGGATGATTCAAGATTGCGTCGAGCCATCGGGCTCGCACACCAATCCCTGCGACATCCGTGCCAGAATGCACTAGCACTTGGAAATCAGGCGGTTAGGAAGATTGCGCGCGACATCGTGCATGCACGTATCGTCGCCTCGGGGCAACGCTCAGGCCCGGCGGTGAGCCAATCGCCTGAATGCCCGGAAGATTTTCGTTTGCCGAACGGCGACACGCGCCGGCGGCGCGGTCACGGACGCTCGATCCGGCTCGCGCCCACGCGGCCCAGCATCGGCAGCCTCAGCGCCGGCGAGAACGGATCGAAGCCGAAATTGAGGCCGAGGATGTTGACTTCCATGCCTTCGATCGTGCTCGCGGTGATTCCGAGCAGCCCATAGAGCGAAACCTGGAGACCGCGGCCGCTCGGTGCCGAAGCGAGCCAGCGGTCGCGCAGATAATCCTTGCCGATCGCAGTCGGCGGCAGGTCGACTTCCAGCTCCGGCACGGCGCGGGCGATCCACGCAGTGAAGGTGTTCGAGTTCGGTCCCGGCCATACGCTGTATTCCGCTGCATACGGATAGGCGCGCGCGGCCGCGTCGATGCGCTTGATGAGCTTGTCCACGTCCGGGCCGCGCTTGTCGGCAAGCAGCTCCGGCTCCGACCCGAACCAGCGCTCGTCCGGGCCGCGCTGGCGGATCACGAGGGCCGAGTCGCTGTAGCGCAGCCGCCAGCCGATGACTTCGTAAACCGTGTATGCACGCGCGCCCGCCGGCTTTACGGCGACCCAGCTGTGAACCCCGAAATAGCCGCGCCAGCGGACCGCGCGCGCGGCATACACCTGCGCCACCGCTTCGGGAGTTGTCGCAGGATCCGGCGCGAGGCCGACCGGCGCGCGGCTCGCGGTGCGCCAGTCGGTCACGCCGCCGCGCGCGGCCACGACGAGCGCCACAACGCCGGCGATTGCCAGCAGCGCAGAGAGGGTCGCGGTGAAGCGCTCTCTCATCGTGACGGCGTAGACCCAATCGTATCGCGAATCATGACGTACCGGCACTCGTGCCCCGGCAGCGGTCGCGCCGGCGATGGCTCGACATCGAAGAGGTTGCGCAGGGCTCGCACCATGAAGGATGGCTCCGGCGGTGAACTCCAGTTAGTGCGGGCGCATCCGCGCGAGTTCCGTTCGGGCACGCTCAAACCGGCGCGAAGCATCCGGATCTGATGTGACTTGACAATCCACATGGTGGTATCTAGCCTCAACCCAACACAACAAGCAGCATTCCCCGGAGGATGGACCAGCCCA
Source organism: Burkholderiales bacterium (assembly GCA_036555615.1). Lineage (GTDB taxonomy): Bacteria > Pseudomonadota > Gammaproteobacteria > Burkholderiales > SG8-41 > SG8-41. Next base: position 17,764 of record DATBKZ010000058.1, read on the forward strand.
CCGCAGCGGGCGGCGCAGCCGCGCGCGAAGCCTCGCACAGCCCCTGGCTGCTCGAAGTCGAGAACCTGCACGTCCACTTCGTGACGACACGCGGCGTCGTGCGCGCGGTCGAGGGCATTTCCTACAGGGTGCGGCCGGGCGAGGTCGTCGCGCTCGTCGGCGAATCGGGCTGCGGCAAATCGGTGTCCTCGCTCGCCATCATGCGGTTGCTCGCCCGCCCCGCCGGCCGCGTCGTCGCCGGCCGCATCCTGTTCCAGGGCCGCAACCTCCTCGAGTTGCCGGAAGACGAGATGCGCGAGATCCGCGGCCGCGACATCGCGATGATCTTCCAGGAACCGATGACTTCGTTGAACCCGGTGCTGACCATCGGCTTCCAGATCATGGAGCCGCTGCTGATCCATCTCAACATGAGCGAGGCTCAAGCGCGCGCGCGCGCGCTGGAGCTGCTGAAGATGGTTGGCATTCCCGACGCGGAGCGGCGGCTCGGACAATATCCGCATCAATTTTCGGGCGGCATGCGCCAGCGCGTGATGATCGCGATCGCGCTCTCGTGCAACCCGAAGCTCATCATCGCCGACGAGCCGACCACCGCGCTCGACGTGACCATCCAGGCGCAGATCCTCAAGCTCATGAAGGACCTCTCGCGCGATCTCGACATCGCGCTCGTGGTGATCACGCACAACCTCGGCATCGTCGCGCGCTACGCCGACCGCGTGAACGTGATGTATGCGGCGCGGCTGGCGGAGCAGGGCTCCGCCGCCGATGTCTTTGCCCGGCCCCTGCACCCGTATACGGCGGGGCTCCTGCGATCGGTGCCGCGCCTCGACAAGCCGCGCGGCAAGAAGCTGGAGACCATCGAAGGCCTGCCGCCCAATCTCCTGGAGCCGCCGCCGGGCTGTCGCTTCGCGCCGCGCTGCCTGGCGCGCCAGGACGCCTGCATGGCGAGCATGCCGGAAATCGTCGCGGTCGAGCCTCACCGCTACTCGGCCTGCATTCGCGCCCAGGAGATGGCGCGGCTCGGGGCGGCCGGGCTCGGGCTGCAGGACGCGCGTCCGGAGCCGCCGGTCACGAAGCGGCTTGACACCGCGAAGCCGCTCCTGAAGGTGCGCGATCTGCGAACGTACTTCGAGGTCTCGGCCGGGCTGCAGCTGGTCAGGCATCAGCGCGCCGTCGTGCGCGCGGTGGACGGGTTGTCGCTGGAAGTGTATCCGGGCGAGACGCTGGGCCTGGTGGGGGAATCCGGCTGCGGCAAGACGACGGTGGGACGCACGCTGTTGCGGCTCGAGCAGGCGACCGGCGGCGAGATCGTGTTCGAGGGCGCCGAGGTCACGCACGCGGCTGGACGCCAGCTGAAGGACTACCGGCGCAGAATCCAGGTAATCTTCCAGGATCCGTACAGCTCGTTGAATCCCCGCATGACAATCGGGGAGATCATCGCCGAGCCGATGCGGGTGTATAAGCTCGTCCCGGATGCCGCAGCCGCGCGCGCGAAGGTGGCGGAGCTGCTCACGCAGGTGGGGCTCTTCGAGTACATGGCCGAGCGCTATCCGCACGAGCTCTCGGGCGGGCAGCGCCAGCGCGTGGGCATTGCGCGCGCGCTCGCGATGCAGCCCACGTTCATCGTGTGCGACGAGCCGGTATCGGCGCTCGACGTCTCGATCCAGGCGCAGATCATCAACCTGCTGGAGGA
>DATBKZ010000059.1:0-177489 GCA_036555615.1 Burkholderiales bacterium
GTCCTGCTGGTGCTGGGCGTCGCGCTGGCGTTCACCAACTACCTCGTGGACGCTGAAGTTCCCGACCGCCTGATCACAGGGGTGCGCCAGGCGATCGACAGCCCGTGGATGTTCCTGCTCGCCTTGAACGTGGTGCTGCTCGGAGCGGGCTGTTTCATGGACATCTATACCGCCATCATCGTGCTCGCGCCGCTGGTGGCGCCGCTGGGGGCGGCGTTCGGCGTGCATCCCGTGCATCTCGGGATCGTCTTCCTCGCGAACCTGGAGATCGGATACCTCACGCCGCCCGTGGGGATGAACCTCTTTTTCGCGGCATACCGCTTCGGGAAGCCGATTGCCGAGGTGTTCCTCGCCGTGCTGCCGCTGTTCATCGTCCTCGGCATGGCGCTGCTGCTGTTAACCTACGTCCCGTGGCTGAGCACGGTGCTGCCGTCGCTGCTAAGGTAGAGGCCAGAGCCTATCTCAATAATAGGCACGTGTGCGACGGAGGCGATATGGGATGCAGCTTTAGGAGGATAGCCCGCAGCAATATGTCGATATTGCAAGGGCTACCGACAACGAAATGCGCCCTGAGCGGTCGCTTCGCGACCGCGGGCGACTCCTTGCCCCAATGGGCGCGCAACGGCCAAAGGCCGTTGCTCAGCGCCCCGTCCCTCCGGGTTGCGGCCAGGGGCACGCGGAGGGCGGAGCAGCGCCTGCGCCCGTGGCGTAGGTGCGACCCCGGAGCGGGCCGAGCGCGCCGGATTGAATCCGCGTGCCCATGCGCGCCTTTGCGGTCGCATCCCCGCAAGCGGGCGCGTCGAGGGGCGGAAGAGGGACCCTTTGGGATCTGACCCCCGGTGACGCGCATGGATCGGCATTCGAAGCAACGCGCCTCGATCGGCTTAACGGTCGCATCCCGCAAGCGGGCCCCTGCTCCACGTTGCGCCGATCCCTGCTCAACGCTCCGGCGCGCCGTCTGCATTGTTGCCCGGCTTGGCCATATCGACACATGACCTGCGCCGTGCGCCTCGCATCCATCCCGTCCTGGCCGCAACGCATCACGCGCCCATTATCGAGATAGGCTCTGCCCCATGGACATCTTTCTCCAGCAGATCGTCAACGGCCTCGTCCTAGGCAGCATCTACGCCCTCGTCGCGCTGGGCTACACCATGGTCTACGGCATCCTCGGGCTCATCAATTTCGCCCACGGCGACATCTGCATGATCGGCGCGCTGACGGCGCTCACAGTCGCGCAGGCGCTCACGGCAATGGGCCTGCCGGCGCCGCTCGTGCTCCCCCTCGCGGCGCTCGCCGCCGTCGCCGTGTGCAGCGCGCTCGGCGTCTCGATCGAGCGCGTCGCGTACCGCCCGCTGCGGCGCGCGCCGCGCCTCGCTCCCCTCATCACCGCCATCGGCGTCTCCATCCTCCTGCAATATTCGGCCGCGCTCGTCTGGGGCAAGCAGTACCTGTCGATGCCGGAGCTGGTAAAGCCCACCGAGATCGCGGTGGGCGGCGTCCATCTGACCGATCAGCAGGCGTTCATCTTTCTCCTCGCCTGCGCCATCATGGCCGGCCTGCTGTGGTTCATCCGCTCGACCCGCGCGGGGCGCGCGATGCGGGCCACCGAGCAGAACCGGGACGTGGCGGGCCTCATGGGCGTCAACGTCAACCACGTCATCGCGCTCACATTCCTGCTGGGCTCGGCGGTCGGCGCGATCGCCGGCATGATGGTGGTGCTCTACTACGGCATCGGCCACTATTTCATGGGCTTCATGTTGGGGTTGAAGGCGTTCACCGCCGCGGTGCTGGGCGGCATCGGCAACGTCGCGGGCGCGATGCTGGGCGGCATGCTGCTCGGCGTCGTCGAGAGCCTCGCCACGGGCTACATCGGCGACCTGACGGGCGGCATCCTCGGCAGCAATTACCGCGACCTCTTCGCGTTCCTGGTCCTGATTCTCGTGCTGGTGTTCCGGCCCTCGGGGCTGCTCGGCGAGCGTGTCGCCGATCGCGCATGACCGGCGGGAGGTCGCCGTGAGGAGCGCGGTCGAGCGCGTGCGGCGGTGGCAGGATGACCCGCGGCTGCGGTGGCTCGGTTACCTCGCGGTGGCGGCGGTGCTGATCGCGCTGCCGTTCGCGGTCGACGCCGTGCTCGGGCGCACCTGGGTGCGCATCATCGACGTCGCGCTGCTCTTCATCCTGCTCGCGCTGGGGCTCAACATCGTCGTCGGCTTCGCGGGGCTCCTCGACTTGGGCTACATCGCGTTCTTCGCCGTCGGCGCCTACAGCTACGCGCTGCTCGCCTCACCCCAGTTCGACATCCACTGGTCGTTCCTCGTGCTGCTGCCGATCGGCGCCTTCGTCGCCGGCGTGTTCGGGGTGCTGCTGGGCGCGCCGACGCTGAAGCTGCGCGGCGACTACCTCGCGATCGTGACCCTTGGCTTCGGCGAGATCATCCGCATCCTTCTGAACAACCTGAACCGCCCCTACAACATCACCAACGGCCCGCAGGGCATCACGCTGATCGATCCCGTCGCCGTCGGCGATCTTGCGCTCAACCGCAGCTACACCGTGGCCGGCTTCACCATCGCGCCCGTGCACAGCTACTATTTCGTGTTCCTCGCCTGCGCTGCGGCGGCGATCTTCATCTCGCTGCGGCTCGAGGACTCGCGCATCGGGCGCGCCTGGATCGCCATCCGCGAGGACGAGCTCGCGGCCGGCGCGATGGGCATCAACACGCGCAACCTGAAGCTGTTGGCCTTCGCCATGGGCGCAACCTTCGGCGGCATCGCGGGCGGGCTGTTCGTCTCGTTTCAGGGGTTCGTCAGCCCCGAGAGCTTCACGCTGCTCGATTCGATCATGGTGCTCTGCATGGTGGTGCTGGGCGGCATGGGCAATGTCGGCGGCGTCGTGCTCGGGGCCGCGCTCCTCACCGCGCTGCCCGAGGCGTTGCGCTACGCCGGGCCGCTGCAGAAGGAGTGGCTGGGCGAGGTTTACGTGGACCCGTCGGACCTGCGCATGCTGCTGTTCGGCCTGGCGCTCGTGCTGATGATGCTGCTGCGGCCCGCGGGTCTGTGGCCGTCGACCATGCGGCGCCGCGAGCTTGCGGGCGTGGGAGAAGCCGGTGTCGCCCGCTGACGCGCCGCTGCTTGCCGCGCGCTCGTTGAGCAAGCGCTTCGGCGGCCTGGCGGCGCTCGACGGGGTGTCGCTCGCCGTCCGGCGCGGAGAGATCTTCGGCATGATCGGCCCCAACGGCGCCGGCAAGACGACGCTGTTCAACGTTCTGACCGGGCTCTATCCGCCTGACGCCGGCGAGTGCGTCTTCGATGGCGAGCGGGTGAGCGGATTGAAGCCGTACCGGATTGCGGCGCGCGGCATCGCCCGCACCTTCCAGAACATCCGGCTCTTCGCCAACATGAGCGCGATCGAGAACGTGATGGTGGGGCGCCACGTGCGCACCCGCGCGGGCGTGGCGGGAGCGGTGCTGCGCGGCGCCGGGACGCGCGCCGAGGAGCGGGAGATCGCGCGCCGCGCCTTCGAGCTGCTCGACTACGTCGGTATCGCCGCGCGCGCGGAGCAACCCGCCTTCGGCCTCGCCTATGGCGACCAACGCCGGCTCGAGATCGCGCGCGCCCTCGCGACCGAGCCCAAGCTTCTTGCGCTCGACGAGCCCGCGGCCGGAATGAACGCGACCGAACGCGCAGGGCTCGGGCGGCTGCTCGAGCGCATCCGCGCAAGCGGCGTCACGCTCCTCCTGATCGAGCACGATGTGAGGCTGGTGATGGGGCTGTGCGACCGCGTGGCAGTGCTCGACTACGGCAGAAAGATCTCCGAGGGCGACCCCGCCGCCGTGCAGCGCGACCCCGCGGTGATCGAGGCCTACCTGGGAGGGGCCCTTGCTTGAGGTGAGCGGGCTCCAGGTCGCGTACGGCGGCATCCAGGCCGTGAAGGGTATCGACCTCCGCATCGCGCAGGGCGAGCTCGTCACGTTGATTGGCGCCAACGGTGCCGGCAAGTCGACTACCCTGAAGGCGCTCGCCGGGCTTCTGAGGCCGGCCGCGGGTCGCATCCTCTATAATGGGATCGACATCACGGCACGCCCGCCATTCGAGCTCGTCCGGCAGGGGTTGGCACTGGTGCCCGAGGGCCGCGGCGTGTTCGCGCGGCTCACGGTCGAGGAAAACCTGGAGATGGGCGCTTACAGCCGCCACGACCGCGCGGGCATCGTCGCCGACCTCGACCGGGTCTACCGGATGCTGCCGCGACTCGCCGAACGCCGCCGCCAGCCCGCGGGCACGTTGTCCGGCGGCGAGCAACAGATGCTGGCAATCGGGCGCGCGTTGATGGGCCGGCCGCGCATGTTGCTTCTGGACGAGCCCAGCATGGGGCTGGCGCCCCTGGTTGTGCAAACGATATACGAGACGATACGTACCATCACCGCGGAGGGCGTGACGCTGCTGCTGGTCGAGCAAAACGCGAAACTCGCGCTCGAGACCTGCCACCGCGGCTATGTGATGGAGAGCGGTCTTATCGCGCTCGCCGATGAGGCATCGCGGCTGCTCGTCAACCCCCAGGTGCGCCAGGCCTATCTCGGCGAATAAGATGCAGAAGTTGAGCGATCCACCGCAGCCGCTTGCGCCATCGCCGATGGCGAAGCACGGCCGCCGGCCGCTGCTCGCCGCCGTGACGATCGTCCTTGCGGCAATACTCGGTTATCTCTACTTCAAGACCGAGGGGACGGATTTCAAGCGGCACAACGAAGTGCTGGCGGCGCTGCGCGAGCTGAAGGAGATCGACTCGCGCTGGGACGTGGACATCCTGCAGGCCCACACGGAGCTCGCCCCGCCCCAAACGCCTCTCTCGGACCGGGCCGCGGCCGTGGCGCGCATCCAGCGGGAGCTCACCGCAGCCGGCGCCGAAATCGGCAGCACGGCGCTGGCGCGTGGCTTGCCCGATCTCAACGCCGCGTTCTCCCAGAAAGCCGGGGTGCTGGACGAGTTCAGGAAGGCGAATGCGGCCGCCCGCGACGCGCTTGCGCAAGTGACGGCATCCGACGTGGAGATCGCGGCCCTGGTGCGCGGCTCGTGGCGCGACTTCCGCGAGCGCGAGCGCCTGGTGGCAGCGGAGAGCGCCGCGATCCAGCTGATCGCCGAGGCCCAGCGCTATTACTTCACCCCGAGCGAGGAGCGGCGCAAGCTCGTCGAGATGATCCTCGGCGATCTGCGGAAGGCTGGACCGCGGCTGCCGCCGGCCCTGCGCGCCGGCGTGAACCGCCTCGATGAGCGCGTGCAGCATCTGCTCGAGGCAAAGCCGGCCGAGGAGACGCTGTTCAGGCGGCTCGGTTTCATGACCGCCGGCCCGCGCGTCGACAGCGTGACCGGGGACTACTCGCGCGAACTGGAGGCCGCGCTCCACGAGCAGGCGTTCTACCGCTCCTATCTGGTCGCCTACTCGGGCGCGCTGCTGATCCTGATCGGCTACCTGGCCCTGCGCCTGATCGCCAGCTACCGCCTGCTCAACGCCGCGAACGAGGAGCTGGAGCGGCGCGTCATCGAGCGCACCCGCGAGCTTTCCGAAGCGCTGAGGCAACTGAAGGAGTCGGAAGCGCAGCTGATCCAGTCCGAGAAGATGTCCTCGCTCGGGCAGATGGTGGCCGGCGTGGTGCACGAGATCAACACGCCGCTCGCCTACGTCAAGAACAGCCTGGGCTCGGTGAGCGGAATGCTGCAGGATCTCACGCGTCTTGCGGTCGAAACCGAGAAGCTGCTCGAGCTGCTGCGCGCCGGCGCCGCCAACCCCCAGGATCTGGCCGAGCAGTTCGGGCTGACCGAGCGGCTCATCGCGCAACTGCGCGCCGAACATGCGCTCGAGGAGGTGGACACCCTGGCGAAGGACGGTCTGCACGGCATCGGGCAGATATCGGAGATCGTGGGAAATCTCAAGAACTTCTCGCGCCTGGACCGCAGCAAGGTGGCAAGCTTCAACCTGAACGAGGGTCTCGACAGCACGCTCGCGATCGCGCGTCACGAGTTGAAGCGTCATGTGGTGAAGAAGCAGTACGGCGACATCCCGCCCATCACCTGCTCGCCCTCCCAGATCAACCAGGTGTTCCTGAACCTCGTGACCAACGCGGCCCAGGCGATGGGGCCGGGGCAGGGCGAGATCCGGATCACCACGCGCCGCGAGGGCGCCGCGCATGTCGCGGTGGAGGTGGCGGACACCGGCAAGGGCATCCCGCCCGAGGCCCTGCCCAAGATCTTCGATCCCTTCTTCACCACCAAGGAAGTGGGCAAGGGCACGGGACTGGGGCTCTCGATCGTCTACAAGATCGTCGAGCAGCACGGCGGCAGGATCAGCGTCGATTCCACCGTCGGTGTTGGCACCCGGTTCACCGTAGTGCTACCGTTGCAACCGCCGGCAACGGCGGCCGCGGCGGCATGAGCGCGCTGCGATCGCCCGGCCCGGGATCATGAATACCCTCGTAACCATCGGCAAGTACCAGGTTCAGGACGTGCTCGGCCAGGGCGGAATGGGCATCGTCTACCGCGCGTTCGACCCCGCGATCGAGCGCACGGTCGCAATCAAGACCATCACCAAGTCGGCGCTCGATCCGGCGGATCTCCAGTACGTGCTGACGCGCTTCCGCCATGAGGCGCGCGCCGTGGGCCGCTTGACGCACCCGCGCATTGCGGCGATCTACGACTATGGCGAGGACGATGATCTCGCCTATATCGTGATGGAGCTGGTGAACGGCAAGTCGCTGTTCCAGCACCTTCAGAACGAGGTCCACTTCGGGCTGAAGGAAATCGGCGAGCTCGTCCGGCAGCTCCTCGACGGGCTCGGCTACGCGCACGCGCAGGGCGTGATCCATCGCGACATCAAGCCGTCCAACATCCTGATCAACGACGACGGGCGGTTGAAGCTCACCGACTTCGGCATCGCGCGCATCGATTCCTCCACGCTCACCCAGCTGGGCGAGATCATGGGCTCGCCGGGCTACATGTCTCCCGAGCAGTTTCTCGGCACCGATATCGACGCGCGCGGCGACATCTACTCCGTGGGCGTCATCGCCTACGAGCTGCTCGCCGCCCGCCGCCCGTTCACCGGCAACAATGCCGAGGTGATGCGCCAGGTGCTGAGCGAGCGGCCGGCGAACCCTTCGGACTTCAACCCGAAGATCTCGGTCCAGCTCGACTGGGCGGTGTTGAAGGCGCTCGCCAAGAAGCGCGAGGACCGTTTCCAGACCGCGAAGGAATTCTCCGACGCCTTTATCCAGGGGATCGAGGCGAGCCTGCGTCAGGCACGGCGCGAGCCGGCCGCCGCCACCGATGTCCCGACGCAGCGCATCGATCCCAAGCTGGTGCAGGCCGCCCGCATGCTGGCCGGCATGCAGCAGGCCCGGACCGACGCGCGGGCCGAGCCGCCCTCCAAGGCAGCGGCCGCCGCGGCAGCGCAGAGCCCTGCCGCGCTCCCGGGAGGCGGAAAAGCCCGCATTCTGTTCGTGGACGACGAGGAACGGATCGTGAATGCCTTGCGCTCCATCTTCCGGTCGGGCTACCACGTATTCACCGCGACCAACGGCACGGAGGCGCTCGAGTTCGTGCGCAAGTTCCAGCCGCACGTGGTCGTGAGCGACCAGCGCATGCCGCAAATGACCGGCGTGGAGCTGCTGCGCCGCGTGAAGGGCCTGGCACCGAGCACGGTGCGGATGCTCCTGACCGGCTACTCGGACCTGGCGGCGATCGTCGGCTCGATCAACGAGGGGGAGGTTTACCGGTTCATCTCCAAGCCATGGGACAACCAGGAGATTCAGGCGATCGTCGCCGAAGCGGCCACGATCGCGTTCGATCTCGCGGCAACGGCCGCCTCGCCCCCGATCGTGCCCGAGCGGATGGACGCAGGCATCCTGGTGATCGAGGCGGGCGACGGTACGCTGCGGGAAATTACGCGGCTGGTCGGCGGCGCCTGCCCGGTTTACCACGCGCGGAGCCTCGATGAGGGCCTGAGCCAGCTCGAGACGCACGAGATCGCGGTGATCGTCGCCGACATCGCGAGCCGGGGCGCGGAAATCGTCGCGGCGTTCAAGGCTCTCAAGCGGGAGCGCCCGGAGATTCTCGCCATTGTGCTGACCGAGGCCTCCGACTCGGAGCTGGTGATCGAGCTCATCAACCAGGCGCAGATTTTCCGCTTCATCCACAAGCCGGTGAATCCCGAGCTTCTGCGGCAGCATACTCAGGGGGCGCTGATCCGCTATCAGACGATCAAGCAGAACCCGCATCTTGCGCGACAGTATCAGGTCCCGGCCGCGAGCCTCGCGGGCGTCAGCCAGGGGATACTCGCGCGGGTGAAGGCGCTGAAGAGCTGGTTCTGACCCGTTAGCCGCGGACCGCGGTCCCGTCAGTCGGCCCAGTCGCGCGGCACGAGGAACTCCGTATAGAGCTTCTCCTCCGGGCTGCCCGCCTCGGGCTTCCAGTCGTAGCGCCACTCGACGCGCGGCGGCAGCGACATCAGGATCGCCTCGGTGCGGCCGCCGGACTGCAGTCCGAAGAGGGTGCCGCGGTCATACACCAGGTTGAACTCGACGTAGCGGCCGCGGCGGTAGGCCTGGAACGCACGCTCGCGCTCGCCGTACGCGAGCCCCCTGCGGCGCTCGAGGATGGGAAGATAGGCCGGAAGAAAATGGCTTCCCACGCTGCGCGCCAGCGCGAAGCACGCCGCGAAATCGGGCCGATTGAGGTCGTCGAAAAAAATGCCGCCGATGCCGCGTGGCTCAGCCCGGTGCTTCAGGTAGAAATACTCGTCACACCACTTCTTGTAGCGCGGGTAGCAATCGGCGCCGTGGGGAGCAAGCGCCTCGCGGCAGGTGCGATGGAAATGGCGTGCGTCCTCGGCAAAGGGATAGTACGGCGTGAGATCCATGCCTCCGCCGAACCACCACACCGGGGCCGCCCCATCCTTCTCCGCCACGAAGAAGCGCACGTTCAGGTGGGTCGTGGGGACGTGGGGGTTGCGGGGATGCAGCACCAGCGAAACCCCCATTGCCTGGAACGAGCGGCCGGCGAGTTCCGGGCGGCCGGCGCTGGCGGAAGGCGGGAGATTCGGGCCGTGAACGTGCGAGAAGTTGACGCCCGCGCGCTCGAAAACGCTCCCGTCCTCGATCACCTGCGCGATGCCGCCACCGCCTCCGAGCCGCGACCATTCATCGCGCCGGAACGATCGCCCCTCGATCCCGCTCAGGCGCGCGACGATCGTCTGTTGAAGCTCGAGAAGGTATTGCCTGACAGCGGCCGCGTCCAATCGATCACTTCGCGGACTTCTTGAGGCCGAGCGTCGCCACTGCCTTGGCGATCTCTGCGTCTTCCTGGGCGATCAGCTTGCCGAACTGGGCCCCCGGCAGGTACGCCGGCGTCACCAGCAGCTTTTCAGCGGCGCGCACAAACTCCGGGGACTGCACCGTCCTGCGGACGGCATCCTCCAGCTTCGCGACGACGCGCTGCGGCGTGCCGTTGGGCACGACGACGCCGCGCCAGAGCTCCGCGACGGCGCTCAACCCCACCTCCTTCGCGGTCGGGACGTCCGGAAACGACTGATCGCGCGTCGCGCTCAGGGCAACCAGCGCCCGCACCGTGCCCGCCCGCACGTGGCCCGCGAGCGCGCCCGGCAGTTGGACAACGGTATCCACGTGGCCGCCCAGGAGACTCGGCACCACCTGGGCAGCGGCGAACGGCACGTCGGTGATTTGAGCGCCGGCCGCCCGGAACAGCCACACCGCCGAAAGATGGGTATGGCTGCCAAAGCCCGAGTTGCCGACGGTGAGCTTGCCGGGGTTGGCCTTGGTGTAGCGCAGGATGTCGCTCATGGTCTTCCACGGCGCGTCGTTGCGGACGAAGAGAAAGGGCGTCTCGAGCTGCGCGCGCGCCACCGGAATGAACGCCTTGTAATCGAACGGCAGCGTCCCGGTGTGGTAGGTCGTCGAGATCGCGTTCGAGCTCCAAACCATGTGGTGGCCGTCGGCGGCCTGCTGCACGGCGTACTTGAATCCGACCGCGCCGCCGCCGCCCGGGCGGTTGACCACCACGATCTGGGTGCCAAGCTGCCGCCCCATGCCCTCTGCCAGCACCCGTGCGGTGACGTCCGCCGAGGTGCCGGCGGGAAACAGCACGACAAACTGGATCGGGCGTGCGCCGGGGAAGGTGTCCTGCCCGAGCACCGCCGGAACAATCAGGAACCCTGCAAGAATCGCCAGTAGCCGAGAAGCAAGAGCGCGCGAAATGGACATGGGCAGGCCTCCTCTTCGTTTTTCCTCCGCGGGGCCGGGAGACGGTCGCGGGGTTGCCACGGGATTCTAGCAGGGTGTCGAGCGGGCGGGCGGCTGCGGGCGCACCGGTCAATACGTTCCACGGAACGCGTCGTGGCCGCGCACGTAGTCGCGGTTGCTCTGGGCCGGATTACGATTGACGAGCGGGCGCCCGCAGAGCGGGTGAGTGAGGCTTCTCACCTCGTGCTCGAGGGTGAACAGGCGCTTTCCGCTCGAGGGATCGACGATGTCCCGGAAGCGGTATTGATGCTCGCTCGACTCCTCCGTCACGAGCCCGCGCTCGGCAAGACGCTGGTGAGGGCCGGAGAAATCGGCGATGTAGATCTGGACGTGATGCCCGTCATATTCCGGAAGCGGGCGCCTGGTCTCGCAGAAGCGCAGCCGCTGCGCGGCGCCGGTGGAGACGACCGCGGTTGCGCCATCCGCGCCGCCGTCGGTCACCGTATGCGCTCCCAGGATGTCCCGGTAAAAACCCGCGATCCCCGGCGCCGACCCGGGCGGCACGTCGAGCTGGACGTAGGCAATGGCGAGCTCGGTGGCGCCGAATTCGGGCGCGGGCGCATGACACCGGTAACGGTTGCCCCAGGGACTCGTTGTCTCGACGAACCCGTCGCGCTTCTCCCAGGTGAAACGCGTCTCCGCCAGGAGCGGTGCCACGCCCTGCAGCCGGCGCTCCAGCGCCGCGAGATCGGGCAGCACGATGCCGACCACGCCCCGCAACACTTGGGTGCCGCGGGACGGCAGGTGAAACTGGCTGCGGCCGACGTTGACCCACATATTGTCGATACCGGTCATGAGGTACGGGTCGCGCGTCAGGCCCAAGCCGCTCAAGTAGAAGATGGTGGCAAGGCGCTGGTCGGGAATCGTGACGTTCACGTGCTCGAGCAGAGTGATGTTGCCCAGGTCCTGGCGCGCGCGATCGTATGTCGGTGCCATGGCGGGAGCTTACCCCAAAAAAAACGCTACTTCCGGCCCGCGGCGAGCGCGCGGTGGCCGATGTCGCGGCGGAACTGCATGCCCTCGAAGCGAATCCTGCCGGCGATCTCGTAGGCGCGGCGCTGCGCGGCGCTCAGGTTGCCGCCCAGCACCGCGACCGTCAGCACCCGCCCGCCGCTGGTTACCACGTCGGCCCCATTCAATGCCGTACCGGCATGGAACACATGGCAGTCCTCCTCCGGCGCCGGCAGGCCGTGAATCGCGTCGCCCTTCTGTGGCGCATCCGGGTAGCCGCGCGCGGCGAGCACCACGCCGAGGGCGATCCGGCGGTCCCACTCCGCCTCTACCTTGTCCAAGGTGCCGTCGAGCGCGTGCTCTATCAGGGCCACCAGATCGCTCTTCAACCGCATCAGGATCGGCTGCGTCTCCGGATCTCCCATCCGGCAGTTGAACTCCAGCACCTTGACCCCGCCGTCCCGCCCGATCATCAGGCCGGCGTAGAGAAAGCCGGTATATGGTGTCCCCTCGTTCTTCATGCCGGCGAGCGCGGGCTGGATCACTTCGCGCATCACCCGGGCGTGCACGGATGGCGTCACTACCGGGGCTGGAGAGTATGCACCCATGCCGCCGGTATTGGGACCGCTGTCGCCATCCAGCAGGCGTTTGTGGTCCTGGCTGGTCGCGAGCGGCAACGCGTGCCGGCCGTCGGTGAGCACGATGAAGCTCGCCTCCTCGCCATCGAGGTAGTCCTCGATCACCACCCGGCTGCCGGCAGTACCCATGGTTTTCGCGACGAGCATGCTATCCACCGCAGCGTGCGCGGCGGCCGCGTCCATGGCCACCACCACTCCTTTGCCGGCGGCCAGCCCATCGGCCTTGACGACAACGGGCGCGCCGTGACGCTCCAGGTAGGCGTGCGCTGACTCCGGTTCGCTGAATGCCGCATAGGCCGCGCTCGGTATGCCGTGGCGCTGCATGAAGGACTTGGCGAATTCCTTGGAGCTCTCGAGCCGGGCGGCAGCCCGCAGCGGTCCAAGAATCTTCAGTCCCTCGGCGCGAAACGCGTCGACGACCCCTTCGGCGAGCGGCGCCTCCGGCCCGACGACGGTGAAGGCCACGCCTTCGCTGCGCGCGAGCTCGATCCACTCGGGGATGGAGGCGGCCGCCACGTTGAGGAGGCCCTCCTCCCGCGCGGTGCCGGCGTTACCCGGCGCGACGAGTACCCGCGAGACGCGTGCCGAGCGCGCGAGCTTCCACGCCAGCGCATGCTCGCGCCCGCCGGAGCCGATGACGAGCAGCTTCATGACGGGCAGGCTCGGCTCAGTGCCGGAAGTGGCGGAAGCCGGTGAACACCATGGCAATGCCGCGCTCGTCGGCGGCCGCGATCACTTCGTCATCGCGCAGGCTGCCCCCGGGTTGAATGATCGCGCGCGCGCCGGCCTGCGCCACGACGTCCACGCCGTCGCGGAACGGGAAGAAGGCGTCCGAAGCGACTGCCGACCCCTGCAGGGTGAGGCCCGCATTTTGAGCTTTGATCGCCGCGATGCGCGCCGCGTCCACCCGGCTCATCTGCCCCGCACCCACGCCGAGCGTCCGGCCGCCGGCGCAGAATACGATGGCATTGGACTTCACGAACCGGGCCACACGCCAGGCAAACAGCAGATCAGCCGTCTGCGCTTCGCTCGGCGACGTCCGGGTGACGATCTTGAGACCGCTCGCCCCGACGCTGGCGGTGTCCGGCGTTTGCACCAGCAAGCCGCCGCCCACGCGCTTCAAGTCGTAGTCATTGGCGCCGGGGGCAGGCGCCACCTCGAGCACTCGAATGTTGGCCTTGCCTGAGAGCGCCCGCGCCGCCTCCGGGCCGACGGCCGGTGCGATCACGACTTCCACGAACTGCTGCGCGACGGCTTGCGCCGTGGGCGCATCGAGCTCGCGGTTGAAGGCAATGATGCCGCCAAAAGCAGAGGTCGGATCGGTGGCAAACGCCCGCGCGTAGGCTTCCGCCAGGCTTGCGGCGCGGGCTGCCCCGCAGGGGTTGGCGTGCTTCACGATCACGCACGCAGGCTCGTCGAAACCCTTGACGCATTCCCAGGCGGCGTCGGCGTCGGCAATATTGTTGTACGAAAGCTCCTTGCCCTGCAGCTGGCGATAAGTCCCAAGGCTGCCTGGCGCCGGCGTCAAATCCCGATAGAACGCCGCCTCCTGGTGCGGGTTTTCTCCGTAGCGCAGGGGCTGAACCCGCTCGAATTGGAGGTTCAACCGTCGCGGGAAGCGCTCGAGTCCGCCCGCGCCGTCGAGAGCGGTCAGGTAATTGCTGATCGCCCCGTCGTATTGGGCGGTGTGGGAGAACGCCTTCTGCGCCAGGGCGAGCCGTGTCGCGGCACCGAGCGCGCCGCCTGCAGATTCCATTTCCTTCAAGACCGCCCCGTAATCGGCGGGATCGCTCACCACGGCCACATGCTCGTGATTCTTGGCGGCGCTCCGCAGCATGGCGGGGCCGCCGATGTCGATGTTCTCGATGGCTTCCCCGAGCGTGCTACCGGGACGGCGCACCGTGGCGGCGAAGGGGTAGAGGTTGACGACCACCAGGTCGATCGGCGGGATCTGCGCCCGCTCCAGAGCAGCCATATGCTCGCGGGCGTCGCGCCGGGCAAGGATGCCGGCGTGCACTTTCGGGTGTAGGGTCTTCACCCGCCCGTCGAGCATCTCCGGGAAGCCGGTGTAGGCGGCGACCTCGGTCACCTGGAGGCCTCCCTCCCTCAGGAGCTGCGCGGTGCCGCCCGTGGACACGAGCGTCACACCGAAGCGCGTAAGGGCGCGCGCGAATTCGACGACGCCGGTCTTGTCCGAGACGCTGATCAGCGCCTGCTTGATGACAGCCACTAGAACTTGATGCCGTGCACCCTCATCTTCTTGCGCAGCGTATTGCGGTTGATGCCCAGCATCTCCGCGGCGTGGGTCTGGTTGCCGCGCACGCGGTGCAATACGCTTTCCAGCAGCGGTTTTTCCACGCAATGGATGACCATGTCATAGACCGCGCACGGCTTCTCCCCGTCGAGATCCCTGAAATAGCCCTCGATTGCGCGGCGCACCATTCGCGCCATCTCGTTTTCGTTCATCATGCTGCGAGTTCCTCGACATAGGTCAGGCGCCGCCCGCGCTCGGCGAGCTGCGCGAAGAAGTCGTTTACCGCGGCGAGCTGCTCGCCGCGGGTCTCGAGCCGGTTCATGGCGTGGCGAAAAGCCGCCGAGCCGGCAAGGCCCTTGGTGTACCAGGATATATGCTTGCGGGCGACGCGCACGCCGGTGTGCTCGCCGTAGAACGCATAGAGCTCATAAAGATGCGCGACCAGCACGCGGTGAATTTCCTCCACTTCCGGTGGGGGCAGCCGGTCGCCGGTATTGAGGTAGTGCTGGATCTCGCGGAACATCCACGGCCGGCCCTGGGCAGCGCGCCCGATCATGACCGCGTCTGCGCCCGTGTACTCGAGCACGTGCTTCACTTTTTCGGGCGTTGCGATGTCGCCGTTGGCGATTACCGGAACCGCGACTTCCGATTTGACCGCCGCAATGGTGTCGTACTCCGCCTCGCCCGAGAAACCGCAGGCGCGCGTGCGGCCATGAACGGCGAGCGCCTGGATGCCGGCTGCCTCCGCGATCTTCGCCACCCGCAAGGCATTGCGGTTCGCGCGGTCCCAGCCGGTGCGGATCTTGAGCGTGACCGGCACCCTCACTGCCGACACCACCGCGCCGAGGATCCGCCCGACCAGAGGCTCATTCTTGAGCAGCGCCGAGCCGGCCATGACATTGCAGACCTTCTTCGCCGGGCAGCCCATGTTGATATCGATGATCTGGGCGCCCTGGTCGACATTGAAGCGCGCCGCCTCCGCGAGCATCCCGGGATCCGCGCCCGCAATCTGCACGGCGATCGGCTCGACTTCTCCCTCATGGTTGGCGCGCCGGCGGGTCTTCTCCGAGCCCCAAAGCAGGGAATTGCTCGCGACCATCTCGGAGACGGCCATGCCCGCGCCCAGAGACTTGCACAGCTGGCGGAACGGGCGGTCGGTGACGCCCGCCATGGGCGCAACGATGAGATTGTTCTTCAGCTGGAACGGGCCGATGTGCATCGCGTCTGTCGGATCCGCGATTGTTTTCAAAAATGCGTACGGGGAAGGGCGTCATTGTAATCGCACGCCACGCGCAAGAAAAGCAATTCGTGCATTTTTTCTTGACGGGTGTTGCAGTGAGCCCACATGCGTGGCGCGCGTGGCAGCGGTGTGATCAAACCGCGTGGCGAAGTAAGCACTTATTCAGAAAATTTCGGGCAATCCATGCGCGCCAGCGCGCAGTGTGCGAAGCGTTGCCTGCATGCAGAACGGATTTTTCCGGCACGCCAGCGCCAGCGCTGCGGTCAAGTTCTTGAATTTCCGAACGAGTGCTGTTTCGTACTGGCGACCAGTCAGCCGCGCGCACCGAAGATCATGCGTCGCACGACGAAATCCCGGGCTGGCGGGAACGCGCCCAGCGCCGCGAGCCCCAGGCCGCGCGCCCAGCCGAGCGGCGCGAGCTCATTGGAAAACAGGCGCACCAGCATGTCCGTGAAGAGTATGCCGCCACTGCGGTCGAGCCAGCGCCGGGCGGTATACGCCCGGATCAGCGCCGCTCCGCCGACATCGGCGCGGTCGCAATCGCGCAGCAGCGCGGCCAGCTCCCACGCGTCACGCAAGCCGAGGTTCAAGCCCTGTCCCGCGACCGGGTGGAGGGTCTGCGCGGCATTGCCGACCACGACCGTGCGCGGTTCCGCAATGTGGGCCGCGACTTTCAGGACGAGGGGATGCCACGCCCGGCCGCTCGCCGCCGTGAAGCTGCCCAGGCGATTCCCGAAGGCCGTCTGCAAACGCTCCAGGAAACCAGCTTCGGACAGCGCGCACAATTCGCGGGCGTGCGCAGGGCGGGTCGTCCACACCAGGGCGACGGCCTCGCCGGCCGGCAGCAGCGCCAGTGGGCCTTCCGGGGTAAAGCGCTCGTAGGCAACGTTCTGATGCGGCTCGGCGCACGACACGCGGGCCGTCACCGCGGCCTGGCCGTAGTCATGGACGCGCATGCGCGCGACTGGCAGTGCACCACCGTCGGCCACCGCCAGCAGCCTTGCGCTGGCGTCTGGAGTGACGCCGCCGGCCGCGAATCGCACGAGCACCGCCTCCTTTCCGGATTCGAGCGCGCTCACGGTGGCCTGGATGTGATGCGCGTCGTCCCCTGCCTCCAGCGCGCGCCCGAACGCCTCGGTGAGGGCACTGTAGTCGACCACGTAGCCCAAGGCAGGCAAACGCGCCTCCCGCGCGTCAAGCCCGACGCGGCCAAAGCCGCCACGTTGCGAAACATGGATGCGCCGAATCGGGGTGGCATCCGCAAGTTTCTCCCATACCCCCAGCCGCTCCAGGAGCAGCCGGCTCCCGTAGGAGAGCGCAATGGGCCGCGCGTCGGCCGCAGCGTGTGCGACACGCGCCTCGATCCTCCCGACGGCAAGGCCGGAGCCGCGCAGGGCGAGCGCCAGGGCGGCACCGACCGGCCCGCCGCCCACGATGAGGACGTCAAAATCAGCCATCACGCGCGCATCCAAGCTTCGATATCGTCCGGGCTCTTGGGCGCGTCGCCGGTCAGCACCTCGGCGCCGGATTCCGTCACCAGCACATCGTCCTCGATGCGCACCCCGATGCCCGCGAAGCGCGCAGGCACGCCCTCGCCAGGCCGCAGATAGCAACCGGGCTCGACCGTCAGCACCATGCCCGGAGCGAGTGCGCGCCACTCGCCCTGCAGCTTGTAGTCGCCGGCATCGTGCACGTCGAGCCCCAGCCAGTGGCCGGTGCGATGCATGTAGAACTTCTTGTAGGCCTCGGTCTCCACGACTTCGGCGAGACTGCCGGACACCAGCCCCAGGTCGATCAGGCCCCGTGCCAGCACGTTGACTGCTGCGCGATGCGGAGCATCCCAGGGCGCGCCGGCCTTGACCGCCGCAATCGCCGCCGACTGCGCCGCCAGCACCAGGTCATAGACCTCGCGCTGCGGGCCGCTGAACCGGCCGCTGACCGGGAAGGTGCGCGTGAGATCGGCTGCATAGCCGTCAAGCTCGCAGCCGGCGTCGATCAGGACCAGCTCCCCGTCCCTCATCACACCGTCGTTCTGGACGTAATGCAGGACGCAGGCATGCTCTCCTGTCGCGACAATCGGGCTGTAGGCGGGCGCCTGCGCGCCGAGGCGCCGGAATTCGTGCAGGAGCTCCGCCTCGATCTCGAACTCGGACCGCCCCGGTCGTGCGGCGCGCATGGCGCGGCGGTGCGCGCCCGCCGTGATGGCGGCGGCGCGCCGCATAACGGCGAGCTCCTCCGGCCCCTTGATCAACCGCATCTCGTCGAGCAACGCGTGTACGTCCTTGACCGCCCGCGGCGCAGTGACGCCGGTGCGCGCGCGGTTGCGCACCTCGTTGATCCAGGCCGTGACGCGCGCGTCCCACGCCGCGTCGGCGCCCAGATGGCAGTAGAGCGCGCCGCGGTCGGCGAGGAGATCCGGCATCCGTGCGTCGAGTTCGCTCATCGAGCACGCCTCGTCGAAGCCAAACGCCGTGCGCGCGGCCTCCGGGCCGTAGCGGAAGCCATCCCAGATCTCGCGTTCGGGATCCTTGTCGCGACAGAACAGGATGCTCTTCGGCGCGTTGCCTGCAACCACTACCAGCGCCGCCCCGGGCTCGCGGAAGCCGGTGAGGTAATAGAAATAGCTGTCGAAACGGTAGGGGTAGTGCGCGTCACGGTTGCGCGTGCGCTCGGGCGCGGTCGGGATCAAGGCAACGCCCTCCTGCATGGCCGCGGCGAGCCGCGCCCGCCGCCGCTGAAAGACGCCAATGTCGATGCCCGCCACCATGGATCAAATTATAAGCGCGACCGCCAGTCGCACCGGGCTGCCGCCGCGCGCGACGCTAGCAGGCGCTCCTCCCGGCAAGCACGCGCTCGAGCGCCTCAAGGCGCAGCGGCGTGCCGATATCCATCCACAAGCCGCGGTGATGTTCGCCGCTCACGAGCCCGCGCGCCATTGCCGGTGCGAGCAGCGCCGCGAGCTGGCAGCGCGCGCCGCGCACGACCCCCGCAAACAGCGCGGGGGAATAGACGCCGATGCCGCTGAAGGTCAAGCGGTCAGGGCTTTCTTCGGACACTTTGCCGCCGGCAAGCGCGAAGTCTCCCTGGGGGTGATGGGATGGGTTATCCACGAGCACGAGGTGAGCGAGCCGGCTGTCCGGCGCGAGCGTTGCTGCGGCGGTGGACATGCGCGCAAAATCGAAATCACAATAAATATCGCTGTTGACCACCAGGAACGGGGACTCCCCAAGCAGCGGCAGTGCGTAGGCGATGCCGCCGCCCGTCTCGAGCGGCTGCTCCTCGCGCGAATAGACGATGCGTACACCCAAGCGCGAGCCGTCGCCCAGCACACGCTCGATCGCGCCGGCGAAGTGCGAGACATTGACCACCAGCTCGGTGTAACCAGAGCGCGCGAGGCGCTCGATCACGTGTGCGATGAGCGGCTTGCCGCCGGCTTCGAGCAGCGCTTTGGGAGCGCGATCAGTGAGCGGGCGCATGCGCTCGCCGCGCCCGGCGGCGAGAATCATCGCTTTCATGCCGCGCAACCCGGTCAATCCTATTTCCCGGTTCGAACCGGGGCCCGCTCGCGCTGCTCAAGCTGGTCGAGCAGGCGCGCGAGCGGTGCGAGCTCCCCGTAACGCCCGGCGACCGCCCGCGCGTAAGCCACGAAGCGCGGCACGTCTTCCAGGTAACCGCTCTTGCCATCGCGGTAGTGCAGGCGCGCGAAGATGCCGATCACCTTCAGATGGCGCTGCAATCCCATCCATTCGAAATCCCGGTAGAACTCGCTGAAGTCGGCGCGGACGGGCAGGCCCTGCCGCTTCGCCTTGTGCCAGTAGCGCGCGGCCCAGTCGATCACGCGCTCCTCCTCCCAGCTCACGAAGGCATCGCGCGTGAGCGACACCAGGTCATAGGTGATCGGGCCAAATACCGCGTCCTGGAAATCGATCACGCCGGGATTGGGATCGCTCACCATGAGGTTGCGCGGCATGTAGTCCCGGTGCACGTATACCGCCGGTTGCGCCAGGCTGCGCGAGATGACGAGCGTGATGGCCTCCGCAAGCGCCTGCCGCTGTGCATCGGCAAGCCGCAACGCCAGGTGTCGTCCGACATACCAATCCGCAAACAGATCGCTCTCGCGTCTGAGCAGTCCCTCGTCGTATGGGGGCAGCACGCCTTCGCGGCTCGCGCTCTGCCATTTGATGAGCGCCTCGATCGCTTCTCCGAACAGCCGATCGGCGTTGTCCGCGTTCAGCGCATCGAGGTAGGTCGTGTCGCCGAGATCCGTCAGCAACAGGAAGCCGCGCCCAAGATCCTGCGCGAGCACCTCCGGCGCGTTGACGCCGGCCGCTCGCAGCAGCGCCGCCACGCGCACGAAGGGGCGGCAGTCCTCGCGCTCCGGTGGCGCATCCATCGCGATCCAGGACCGCGCGTCGCCAAGGGTCACGCGAAAATAACGACGGAAGCTTGCATCCGCCGATGCAAGTTTCAGCTCGAGTGCCCCGGCGCGCAGATGCGCGCCAAGCCAGCCCCGCAACTGCTCCAGTCGGCTATCGTCATGCGGGGCCAAGCGGATTGCCTTCAGCGATGAATTGTGCGATTTTAGCACCACGCCGAACGGGCACTTTTCGATGAAAAAACTGATAATTACGCGCCTGTCGCTGGCCCTGGTTTGTGTGCTCCCGCTCACCGCTCGCGCGCAACAGGGGCTCACGCTGAAGTCCCAGCCCACGCTGCTCGCCATACCCCCGTCGCTGCAGGAAGAAGTGCCGCTTTTCTTCGAGGCCGACCGGCTGCAGGGCCGCCAGGAACAGGAGATCGAAGCCGAGGGCAACGTCCGGCTGAGACGGCGCGGGCAAGCAGTGTCCGCCGACTGGCTGCGCTACGACAAGCCGTCCGAGGAGTTCGCCGCGCAGGGCAAGGTGCGGATGCAACGGGACGGCGATGTGGTGCAGGGCGCACGCCTGCGCTACAACCTGGAATCGGAACGCGGCTCGATGGAGGAGCCGAGCTATGTGCTGCACAAGCGTTCCGTTTCTCCCGGCGCGCAATTTCCGTTTCGCGAGGCGGATGCGCGCGGGGACGCGGAGCAGATCCTGTTCGAAGGCCCCGGGCGCTACCGCGCGACGCGCGCCCGGCATACTTCCTGCGGCCCCGGCAACGATGACTGGTACCTGCGCGCGGGCGAGCTGGAAATCGACAAACCGCGCGACCTCGGGGTCGCTCGCGACACGACGATCGAGTTCCTCGGCACGCCGATCTTCTACTCGCCGTACCTCTCGTTCTCGCTGCACCAGGAGCGCAAGTCCGGCTTCATCACGCCGCACTATGGAAGCACCAATACGGGCGGGCTGGAATTCACGATCCCCTATTTCTGGAACATCGCGCCCAACCGCGATGTGACCATTTCGCCGCGCATCATGACGCGGCGGGGCGTGCTGACGCTCGGAGAATTCCGCTATCTCGAGCCCAACTATCTTGGCGAAGCCCGCGCGGAGGTATTGCCGAACGACAGCGCCAAGGAAGGGGAGAAGCGCCACGCCTACTTCATCCGCCACGACCACTCGCTGCCGAGCGGCTGGTTCGGAAAGCTCAATCTGCAGCGGGTATCGGACGACACCTACTTCACCGATCTCTCGACCCAGATCTCCAAGACATCTCAGGTCCAGCTGCCAAATGATTTTGTCCTCGGCCGCGGGGGGAACTGGGGCAGAGCCGGCGGTTACGGGCTGAACGCGCTGGTTCAGCGGTGGCAGACGCTGCAGCCTGACCCCCTGCAGCCGGTGACCCCCCCGTACGACCGCCTGCCGCAGATCACGCTGACCGCCGCGCGCGCCGACATGTTGCGCTCGGATTTCGATTTCTACGGGCAATACTCGACGTTCGATCATCCGACGCTGACCACCGGCACGCGCGTGGTCGCCTACCCGAGCCTATCCGTGCCCCTGCAGACCGCGTATGCATCCATCACGCCCAAGCTCGGCTTCAATGTGACACGCTATCTCATCGATCCGAACAGCGCCGGGTTCATGGACCAGGACCGCGCCCTGCCGATTTTCACCGCGGATTCGAGCGTCGTGTTCGAGCGGCCGACCAGCCTCGGCGGCATGCCGTTCCTGCAGACTCTGGAGCCGCGGCTGTATTACGTCTGGATCCCCTACCGCGACCAGAGCGATATCCCGGTATTCGACAGCGCCCAGCAGGACATCAACTTCGCGACCATCTATTCCGAGAATCAGTTCGCCGGCTGGGATCGCATCAACGATGCCAATCAGCTGACCGTCGGCGTCACCTCGCGCCTCATCAGCACCGATTCAGGGACGGAGCGTCTGCGGGCAGGGCTCGCGCAGCGCTACTATTTCGAAGACCAGGCGGTCACCCTGCCCGGCGTGCCCATACGCACCAGCTCGAGTTCTGACCTGCTCGCCGCGTTGTCGGGGCTGATCGCGCGGCACCTGACGGCCGAGGTCGGGCTGCAATACAGCACCAACTTCTCCGAGACCCAGAAGTTCAATGCCGGCCTCCGCTACCAGCCGGGCCCGGGCCGGGTGCTGAACGTGAGCTACCGTGAGACGATCAACACCCTGCAGCAAACCGATTTCTCGGTGCAGTGGCCGGTGTGGCGGGGGTTGACGGGGCTCGCGCGATGGAACTATTCGCTGCAGGACAATCGAACACTCGAGGCCCTGCTCGGCGCGGAATACAATGCCGATTGCTGGGCCCTGCGCCTGGTCGCCCACCGCTTCGCGACCACTACGCAAGATGCATCCACCACATTGTTCATTCAGCTCGAGTTGACCGGCATGTCGCGCATCGGCTCCAACCCGATGGAAACGTTGCGGCGCAATATTACCGGCTATACGCGGATCGATTCACGGTCCCCCAGGCCTGATGATGCGAGATCGACCTATTACTAGGGCAAGTGCCGTGCTGAAGGGCGCCGGGCATGTCTCCACCCGGTGTCGCGCGCTGCGCGCATCCGTGTTCGCCGGCGCGCTGTGGGCCGCCGCCTGCCCGGCGCCCGCGCAGCAGCCGCAACCAGTCGTGGTGCTCGATCGCATCGTGGCCGTCGTGAACAACGAGGTCATCACCCGGGCCGACCTCGACATGCGCTATCGCGCCGCCACCTTGCAACTGAAGCAGCAGGGCACCCCGCCCCCGCCTCGCGCGACCCTGGAAAAGCAGATTCTCGACCGACTGATCACCGATCACGTGCAGCTCCAGCTCGCCAAGGAGACCGGCCTGCGCGTGGACGACGCCGAGCTCGACCGGGCGATCCAGCGCATCGCGCAGGAAAACAAGCTTTCGCTGGAGCAGCTGCGCGCGACGCTGGAGAAGGACGGCGTACCCTTCGCCCGGTTCCGGGAGGACATTCGCAAGGAAATCACGCTCTCCCGCCTGCGGCAGCGCGAGGTGGACAACAGGATCGTGGTGAGCGAAGGCGAGATCGAGAGCTTCATCAACGCGCAGCAGGGTCTGGCGGGACGCGGCGAGCAGTACAACCTGTCGCACATCCTCGTGACGGTTCCCGAGAACGCAACGCCAGAGCAGATCCAGGCCCGCCGCGGCCGTGCCGAGCAGGCGCTCCAGCAATTGCGCACGGGCGCCGATTTCCGGCAAGTCGCAGCGGCCTTCTCGGACGCGCCGGACGCGCTGCAGGGAGGAGCCATGGGATGGCGCGACGGCGCGCGGCTGCCCGCGCTGTTCGTCGATGCGCTGAAGCCGCTGCAGCCGGGAGAGGTGAGCACCCTGCTCCGCAGCGCCAACGGCTTTCATATCCTCAGGCTGAACGAGCGGCGGGGCGCGAGCGCCCCGGTGATCGTGCGCAGGACCCACGCCCGCCACATCCTGATCAAGACCAACGAGCTGATACCGCAGGCCGAGGCGCGCCGGCGGGCCGAGTCCCTCAAGGAACGGCTGGACAACAAGGCCGATTTCGCGGAGCTGGCCCGCCTGCACTCGGAGGATGCCAGCGGCTCGAAGGGCGGCGATCTCGGCTGGCTGTCGCCGGGGGACACGGTTCCCGAATTCGAACGCGCCATGGACGCGCTTCAGCCGGGCGCGATCAGCGCTCCGGTGCAAACGCCATTTGGCTGGCACCTGATCCAGGTACTGGAACGGCGCGATGAGGACATGTCGCGGGACCGGCAGCGGCTGGCGGCACAGTCAGCATTGCGGGCGCGCAAATCCGACGAGTCCTATCAGGAGTGGGTGCGGCAGCTGCGTGACCGCGCCTACATCGAGTACCGCCTCGACGAGCGCTAGCGCCCGGTTTTGCGCCTCGCGCATCGGGTGTTAAGTTATCGGCTGCGCGGCGGTTGGCGGCGCTTGAGCCATTCAACATTAAGCACTCCACACCTCACACTCCGCTCATCGCGGTAACGGCGGGTGAACCGGCGGGTATTGGTCCTGACCTGTGTGTCGGGCTTGCTCGCCGGCGCCTGCCGGCACGCATCGTCGTGATTGCGGATCGCGAGCTGCTTGCGGGCCGCGCCCGCCTGCTGGGCTTGAAGCTTGAGATCGCGAATCACCGGACGGTTGAACGCGGAGCGGCCCGTGCCGGCACGCTCGCTGTGCTCCACGTGCCCCTCGCGCAGCCGGCGGTGGCGGGGCGGCTCGATCCCGCCAACAGCCGCTATGTCCTGCGTACCCTGGAGATCGCCGCCAATGGCTGCCGCGACGGGACGTTCGATGCCATGGTCACCGGTCCCCTGCAAAAAAGCGTGATCAACGATGCCGGCATTGCGTTTACCGGCCACACCGAATTCCTCGCGGCGCACACCGGCGCCGAGCACGTGGTGATGATGCTGGTGGGCGGCGGCATGCGGGTCGCACTTGCGACCACTCACCTTCCTCTGCGCGAAGTCGCGGACCGCGTCACGACGCAAACTCTGGAGCAAACGCTGCGCGTGCTGCAGCGCGACCTTGGGGCGCGCTTCGGGATCCTGCGGCCACGGATCCTCGTTGCCGGGCTGAACCCGCATGCGGGCGAGGCAGGCTTTCTCGGCCGGGAGGAGGCCGACATCATCGGTCCCCTGCTGGCGCAGCTGCGCCGCGAGGGATTCGACGTCGAAGGTCCGTTGCCCGCCGACACCCTGTTCAACCCGCGGCGGCTGAAGACCTGCGATTGCGTGCTGGCGATGTATCACGATCAGGGGCTGCCGGTGCTCAAGTACGCGAGCTTCGGGGCCGGCGTCAACGTGACTCTGGGTCTTCCCTTCATCCGCACTTCCGTCGACCATGGCACCGCGCTCGAACTCGCCGGGACCGGCCGCGCCAGCCGCGGAAGCCTGATCGCGGCGATCCGGCTCGCCGCCAAGCTGGCCGCGCGCCGCGGGTTGCGGCACCCGGCATGAGGCGCGCGGGGAACACAAGCCGTCATGCGCCACATCCCACGCAAGCGCTTCGCGCAGAACTTCCTCATCGACGAGGCGACGATTGCCTTGATCGTGGATGCCATTTCGCCGCGGCCCGGCGATCGCATGGTGGAGATTGGGCCGGGCCTGGGCGCGCTGACGCGGCCGCTCGCCGGCCGGCTCGAGCACTTGCACGTGATCGAGATCGACCGCGACCTCGTTGCACGCTTGCGCGCCACCTTTCCTCCCGACCGCGTCACCGTCCACGAGGGCGACGCGCTGCGCTTTGACTTCAGCGCGCTCGGGCCGCGGCTGCGCGTGGTGGGCAATCTGCCCTACAACATCTCCACGCCGCTGCTGTTCGAGCTCGCACGGCACGCCGCAGCCATAGAGGATATCCACGTCATGCTGCAGAAGGAGGTCGTCGAGCGCATGGTCGCGCGGCCCTCAACCTCCGAGTACGGGCGGCTGTCCGTGATGCTCCAATATCGCTTCCAGATGGCGCCGGTACTCGCGGTTGCCGCCGATGCTTTCCGTCCGTCTCCGAAAGTCGACTCCGCCGTCGTGCGCATGATGCCGTACCCCCGCCTGCCGCATCCCGCAGCCGACGAAGCGGCTCTCGGCAAGATCGTCGCAGCCGCCTTTGCGCGGCGGCGCAAGACGCTGCGCAATGCATTGAAAGGATATTTGAGCGCCGGGGACTTCCAGAGACTCGGCGTGGATGCCGGGCTGCGCGCGCAGGACCTCAAGCTGGAGGATTTTGTCCGCCTCGCGGACGATCTCCGTGATGGCTAGGAAACGTTGCCCCGGAGCGTCAGCAGCGCGCTACGCCGGCTTTCTCTGGATGAACTCGATCTTGTAGCCGTCGGGGTCCTCGACGAAGGCGATCACGGTCGTGCCGTGCTTCATCGGCCCCGCTTCGCGCGTCACCCTGCCGCCGCGCCGCTTCACTTCCTCGCACGCCCGGTAGGCGTCGTCGACCTCGATCGCGACGTGCCCATAGCCCGTGCCGACATCGTAGGACGCGGTGTCCCAATTGTGGGTAAGCTCCAGCACCGCGGTTCGGGACTCCTCGTCGTAGCCCACGAAGGCATTGGTGAAGCGGCCGCCGGGATAATCGGTCTTGCGGAGCAGCCTCATTCCCAGCACCTGCGTGTAGAAATCGAGTGAGCGCTGCAGATCGCCCACTCGTATCATCGTGTGCAGGATTCTCACAGCTCCACCATCTCGAAGTCCTCCTTGCGCGCCCCGCACTCCGGGCACGTCCAGTTTACCGGCACGTCCTCCCACCGCGTTCCGGGCGCAATGCCTTCGTCGGGCAACCCGGTCTCCTCATCGTAGATGAATCCGCAGATGAGGCACATGTAAGTCTTGTATATTCGTGTTTCGGCGGTGGTCATGCGCGGTCGGGGATTTAAGTTAGAATCGAATTTTATCGAATCGTCCTCCCGCGACCAACCGCGCGGGCGCTTTCGCCTCCTTGCGCATGGCCGACATTCCCCCCATCGTCCTGGTGTTTGCCGCCACCGATCCGAGTGGCGGAGCGGGTCTGCAATCGGACATCATGACGCTCTCCAGCATGGGCTGCCACCCGTTGTCGGTGGTGACCGCAATCACCATCCAGGACTCGATGGGCGTCGACGACGTGAGCCCGATCGATGCGGAGTGGGTCGCCGACCAGGCGCGCTGCGTCCTGGAGGACATGCCGGTAGCCGCCTTCAAGATCGGCCTACTCGGCAACCTCGAGCAGATCGCAGTCATCGCGGAGGTCGTGTCCGATTATCCCGAGGTGCCGCTGGTGCTCGACCCGGTGCTCGCCTCCGGGGGGGGCGACGAGCTGGTCACCGAGGAGATGGTGGGTGCGCTGAAGGAGCTGCTCATTCCACAGACCACCATCCTCACTCCCAACAGCCTCGAGGCGCGGCGGCTGGCCGGCGAGGACAACGGGGAAGGCGACGGCCCTGATCTGGCCGAGTGCGCGAAGCGCATCATCGCGACCGGATGCGAGTATGTGCTGGTGACGGGCACCCATGAGAACACTTCCCAGGTTGTGAACACTCTCTATGGCCCGGAGGGCGTGGTGCGCAGCGACAGCTGGCCGCGCCTGCCCGGCTCCTACCACGGCTCGGGATGCACGCTGGCAAGCGCCATTGCCGCCACCATCGCCAACGGCCTCGAAGTGAGCGACGCGGTCAAGGACGCGCAGGAGTACACCTGGCAGACGCTCAAGGCCGCGTTTCGTCCCGGCATGGGCCAGCACATTCCAGACCGGCTGTTCTGGGCGCGCGACGATGGCGAGGCGGGCGGCAGTGGAGGCGAGAGGTAGGGCGTGAGGCGCGCGATCGCGGGCCTATACGCCGTCACGCCTGATGTCGCCGGCGTGCTGGAACTCGTCGCCATGGCGGAAGCAGCGCTCACCGGCGGCGCCCGCCTGCTGCAATATCGGAACAAGTCAGCCACTTCGGAATTGAGGATTGCGCAGGCGAGGGCCTTGCTCGCGCTGTGCCGGAGCATGAAGGTTCCGCTCGTCATCAATGACCATCTCGAGCTTGCCCTGACCGTGGGCGCGGACGGCGTCCACCTCGGCGCGGAGGACGGATCGCTGGCTACCGCGCGCGAGCGCCTCGGGCCGGCGCGCATCCTCGGCGCCTCCTGCTACGATCAGCTTGAGCTCGCGCTTGAAGCCCAGCGTCTCGGCGCCGATTACGTCGCATTTGGAAGTTTTTTCCCGTCCGGCGTAAAGCCCGGTGCCGTGCGCGCGCCCCTCACTCTGCTGCGCGACGCCAAGCGCCGCCTGTCGGTGCCGGTCGTGGCGATCGGCGGCATTTCGCTCGAGAACGCGCGGCAACTGATCGCGACGGGCGCCGACAGCGTTGCCGTCATCTCCGCCCTGTTCGGCGCGGACGACATCACGGACGCGGCGCGCCGCTTCAGCAAGCTGTTCACGCAACACGAGCTCGCAGCACGTCATGGCTGACCGGACATGATGAACCGCAGCCAGAAGCTGTTCCAGCGCGCGCAGGTCGTCATTCCGGCGGGCGTCAACTCGCCGGTGCGCGCGTTTGGCTCGGTGGGCGGCACGCCCCCCTTCCTTCAGCGCGGCCGGGGCGCGCAGGTGTGGGATGCGGACGGCCGGGTGTACATCGATTACGTCGGATCGTGGGGCCCGCTCATTGTCGGCCATGCGCATCCCGAGGTCGTAGATGCCGCGCGGCAGGCAGCCGAGCGCGGGCTCTCTTTCGGCGCCCCGACCGAGCAGGAAGTCGAGTTGGCGGAACTGCTCTGCCGGCTCGTGCCGTCTCTCGAGCAGGTGCGCCTCACGAGCTCCGGGACCGAGGCGACCATGAGCGCAATTCGCCTGGCGCGGGGTCACACCGGCCGGCACAAGATCATCAAGTTCGAGGGCTGCTATCACGGTCACGTCGATGCGCTGCTGGTGAAGGCGGGATCCGGCGCGCTCACGTTCGGGCAGCCGTCCTCGGCGGGAGTGCCTCCCGCGGCCGCCGCCGATACCCTGGTGCTCGCGTATAACGACGAGAGCGCCCTGGAGGAGACTTTCGCACGGGAAGGAGCTGCAATCGCGGCCGTCATCGTGGAGCCCGTTGCCGGCAACATGAATCTCGTCGCGCCGCGCCCCGGGTTTCTCGAGTCATTGCGCCGGCTCTGCACGCGCCACGGTGCCGTCCTGATTTTCGACGAGGTGATGACCGGCTTTCGCGTTGCGCTCGGGGGCGCGCAGGCGCTCTATGGGATCGCGCCCGACCTCACCACGCTCGGCAAGGTTATCGGCGGCGGGCTCCCGGTCGGCGCATTCGGGGGGCGCCGCGACATCATGCGCGCGATCGCACCGCTCGGGCCCGTCTACCAGGCGGGCACGCTTTCCGGCAACCCGGTCGCCGTCGCGGCAGGGCTTGCTACGCTCAAACTGGTCCAGGCTGCGGGTTACTACGACCGGCTCGCAGCAACGACACGCGCGCTCTGCGCGGGCCTCACGCGCGCCGCACAGGAGCACGGCGTCGCATTCTCCGCGACAAGCGTCGGGGGCATGTTCGGCATCTTCTTTCGCCCGACGCGGCCCGAGAGCTTCGCCGAAGTCCTGCAATGTGACCGGGAACGCTTCGGCCGCTTCTTCCACGCGATGCTAGCCGCAGGCATCTATCTTGCGCCGTCGGCGTACGAGGCTGGATTCGTCTCCTCCGCCCACGGTGAGGCGGAGATCGGGCGCACGATCAGCGCCGCGAAGAAGGCCTTTGCGGATTTGCGCTCCTGACGCGCTCCCGGGCGCATTGCGCGGGGCGGGCCGGAATCAGCGCAATCCGGCGATATATTCGGCCACCGCCGCGATCTCGCGGTCCGAGAGCTTTTCCGCCACGGCGCGCATCATGCGGTTGGGATCGTTAGTGCGCTCCCCGCCACGAAACGAACGCAGCTGGGCGGCGGTGTATTCAGCGAATTGCCCGGCGAGCCGCGGGAACTGGGCCGGGATGCCGCTGCCATTCGGGCCATGGCAAGCAGTGCAGGCGGCCACATTGCGCGCCGCAATGCCACCGCGATAGATCATCTGACCGAGCCGCGCGAGCTCCGGATCCCGCGCGGCGCGCGGCTTGAGCCTTTGGGCCTCGAAATAGGCCGCGAGATTGCGCAGGTCGTCGACGGAAAGATTCGCGACCATGCCCCCCATGACCGCGTTTGGCCGCTCGGCGGGCTTGCCGTCCTGCGGCCTGAAGTTCATGAGCTGCTTGAACGTGTAATCGGCGTGCTGGCCCGCCAGCACAGGGTTGACGGGAAGCGCGCTGTTGCCGTCTTCGGCGTGACAGGACGCGCACACCTGGGTCACGATCGGGCGCGCCTGCGCGGGATCCGCGCGTGGAAGGCCCTGGGCCAACGCCGTCAAGGGAACGAGCGCGCCGATTCCAGCCGCTAGCAGCCACCGCGATTTCGTGCCGATCACTCTGATTACCGCGATATTGGAGTGAGGCGCCATTCTACAGCACGCCCCGCTGCGCACGCCAGTTTCGGGCGCGATAACAACGACCTAGGCGACATTTTGCGGCCAGCGGCGGGACCGAATCGGATGCGCCCGGTACGGTGGAGGAATTGAGACCGCGCCAAACAGCGGACACAAAAAACCCCCGGTTAAAGGGGAGTAAAACCGGGGGCAAAGCCTTAATTAGGATTAAGGCGCCCGCTCAGGGAGGAGAAGCGGGAGACGACTCAACATCGTCTGCCACATGAGACGCTTATAATGGCCTGGAGTTCCCTTCTGAACCAAAATAAATACAATTTTCTTCAAGAGGTTAAGGCAATGCGGCTTTACGGTGGGTTCCCGCGGCGGCGCATGCGGCGGATGCGGCGGGACGAGTTTACGCGCCGGCTGCGCCGCGAGCATCGGCTGACGACCGATGATCTCATCTACCCGATCTTCGTCATCGAGGGCAGGAACCGAGCCGAGGCGGTGCCGTCGATGCCGGATATCCAGCGCCACACCGTCGACCGCCTGGTGCCGCATGCCGAGCAATGCGCAAAGCTCGGGGTGCCCGCGGTGGCGGTGTTTCCCGTGATTCCGCGCGAGCTCAAAACGGCCGACGGGCGCGAGGCAGTCAATCCCAAGGGCCTCGTGCCGCGCGCGGTGGCCGCACTGAAGAAACGGTTCCCCGAGCTCGGTGTCATTACCGATGTCGCGCTTGATCCCTACACCACGCACGGGCACGACGGCGTGATCGACCGCAGCGGCCATGTATTGAACGACGAAACCATCGCGATTCTTGAGAAGCAGGCGCTGGTATGCGCCGCCGCCGGCGTGGACGTCGTGGCGCCTTCCGACATGATGGATGGTCGCATCGGCGCGATCCGCGACGCGCTTGACCGCAACCGGTTCATCCACACGCGCATTCTTGCCTATTCCGCCAAGTATGCCTCCGGGCTATACGGGCCGTTTCGCGATGCCGTGGGCTCCGCCAAGAGCCTCGGGCGCGGCACCAAGTATTCCTACCAGATGGACTACGCCAACAGCGACGAGGCGCTGTGGGAGGTCGCGCTCGATCTCGAGGAAGGCGCGGATATGGTGATGGTGAAGCCCGGTATGCCTTATCTGGACATCGTGCGGCTCGTCAAGGAGCACTTCCGGGCTCCGACCTATGCGTATCAGGTAAGCGGCGAGTACTCAATGATCAAGGCCGCAGCTGCCCGCGGCTGGCTGGAGGAGCGCCCCTGCGTGATGGAGATTCTGACCGCGTTCAAGCGCGCGGGCGCCGACGGCGTCCTCACCTATTTCGCGCTTGACGCGGCCCGTTGGCTGAAGGCCGCGGGCTAATCTGGGCGATTACGCTTCGTTCAGGAGTTGCTCGACAGCCGACAACTTGGCGCGTTCGATGCTTCTGCCATCCGGGCTGGCGCGCAGCGGCCCGCGCTGGTCGATGACTGAGAGCACCGTCAACTCGATATCAGTGCCGTCATCGCTGACGGTGTAGACCGGCACCGTGCGCATCCCTTCCGCGGAATACAGCCGGATCTGCGCGGTCCGGTAGGGAATGCCCCGGTCGATCAGGTAAAGCTCAACGGCCTTCTCGTTGTCGGTGAAGAGCTGCAAATTGATGTCCGCATACTTGCCGGCGTTGCCGTTCAGGACGGAACCCGTCAGATGCGGATTGAACCGGGCGAGCTCCCGCATCGCCCGCGCCGCGGTCTCGCGCAGCGCGCGCAGCCGGGCGTGGTGTTCTTCCGGGTGATAGATCTGTTGATAGGTGCGCAGCGCCTCGTCGATCTCCTCGTTCGCCGGCAGCTCACGGGTGTCCGGCATGCCGGCCTGCCGCGCCGCCTTGCGCTTGGCAAGCGCGTAGTCCTCGATGCCGTCCTCCGCCATCAACCGTGCCGCGAGGTACGCGATGCGGCTGCGGCGATCGTTGCGGCCGGTGTCCTTGGGCATCGCCGGATCTAGAACAGCTGGTTGCGCACGTCTTCCGGGCGCTCGCCGCCGACCACGCCGCCGATCAGGGTTTCCGGCGCCGGCGGCGGGAATTCCTGGTAGAAGTAATCGACAATTCCCGCCTGCGCGTCGGCGACCCGCAGCCCCGTGTCCGGATTGATGTGCATGGCAACCAACCCGTCGGGCGGCGCGAGCGGCTGCTCCGGGATACCATCGAGCACGGCGCCCATGTAAGCCATCCACATCGGCAGCGCAGCCTGCGCGCCGGTCTCATTGCGCCCGAGGGAGTGGGGCGTGTCGAAACCGATCCAGGCTACCGTCACCAGCTCGGGGACGAAACCGCAGAACCACGCATCCACGAATTCGTTCGTCGTGCCGGTCTTGCCCGCAAGGTCGTCGCGACCGAGTTTGAGGGCGCGCGCGCCCGTGCCTACGCGAATCACGTCGCGCATGATGGTATTCATGATGTACGCATTGCGTGCGTCGATGGCGCGTTCCGCGCCAGCGCCGGCCGCCGCCGGTTGCGCGGCCATGAGGACGTTGCCCTTGGCATCCTCGATGCGCTCGATGAAATAGGGCGCCACCCGGTAGCCGCCGTTCGCAAATACGGCATATGCAGCAAGCATCTGCAGCGGGGTCGCGTTGCCGGCGCCCAGCGCCATGGTGAGATACGGCGGATGCAGCTTGGGATCGAAACCGAAGCGGGCGACGTAATCCTGCGCGTATTGTGGCGTGATGGCCTGCAGAATGCGCACCGACACCAGGTTCTTCGACTTGGCAAGCGCGGTGCGCAGCCGCAACGGGCCCTCGAACTTGCCGTCGAAGTTCTTCGGTTCCCACGGCTCCGAGCCGGTTTGCGTGGCGCTGAACGTGAGCGGCGCGTCATTGATGACGGTCGCCACGGTGAATCCTTTCTCGAGGGCCGCGGAGTAGATGAATGGCTTGAAGCTCGATCCCGGTTGGCGCAGCGCCTGGGTGACATGGTTGTACTGGTTGCGGCCGAAATCGAAACCGCCAACCAGCGCCCGAACTGCCCCGTCGCGCGGATCCATGGAGACCAGCGACGCTTCGACCACTGGCAACTGTGAGATCTGCCACCGCCCTTTATCGTCCTTCTGCACGCGGATGATGGCGCCGCGGCGGATGCGTTGACCGGGGCTAGTCTTTCCACCCAGCAGGCGGGAAGCAAACTTGAGCCCTTCATCCTTGATCTCGACCCAGTCACCGCCCCGGCGATACGCTCGTACTTTCCGGGGACTCGCTTCCACCACGACGGCAGCATAGATTTCGTCGCTGTCGGTGGTTTCCTGCAGTGCGTCTTCAAGGGATTCCTCGGTTGGCTTCTCAGGCAACTCCACGTAGCCCTCCGGCCCGCGGTAGCCGTGACGCCGGTCATACTCCTGGACTCCATAGCGCATCGCCGCGTACGCCACCTCCTGATGGGAAGCACGCAGCGTCGTGTAGACGCGCAGGCCCCGCGCATAGGTGTCTTCCTGATAGCGCTCGTAGAGGAACTGGCGCACCATCTCGGCGAAGTGCTCGGCGCGGACCGGGAAATCGTTGGCCTCTTTCTTCACCGTCACGACCTGCTGGTCAGCGGCCGCGAACTCCTCCTCCGAGATCATCTGCAGGTCCCGCATCCGGCGCAGCACATACTGCTGCCTCAGCTTCGCGCGCTTGAAATTCGCAATCGGGTTGAAGCGCGAAGGGGCTTTCGGCAGCCCCGCGAGCATCGCCGATTCCGCCAGGCTGAGGTCGGCGAGCCGCTTGCCGAAATAAGTCTGCGACGCGGCGGCGAAACCGTAGGTGCGTTGTCCAAGATAAATCTGGTTGACATAGAGCTCAAGAATCTGGTCCTTGTCGAGATTGGACTCGATCTTGAATGCGAGCAGGACTTCATTGAACTTGCGCGCGAGTGTCCGCTCCTTTGACAGGAAGAAGTTGCGCGCGACCTGCATGGTGATGGTCGACGCGCCCTGGCGCACGGCCCCGGAAATAAAGTTGGAGAGCGCGGCGCGCGCCACACCCACGTAGTCGACGCCGCTGTGCTGATAGAAGCGCTCGTCCTCGGCGGCGAGGATGGCATGGGTCAGCGACTGCGGAACGTCCGCGATCTTCACCAGCGCCCGGCGCTCCTCGCCGAATTCGGCGATCAGTTTCCCATCGGCGCTAAACACGCGCAGGGGAATCTTCGGCTGATAATCCGTGAGTGCGTCGAGCGAAGGCAGGCTGGGATAAATGATCGCCGCGGCAAACGCGACCAGCAGCGCGCAGGCGAGCGCCGCCGAAACCGTCATCACGACTGAAACCAGCCACCAGCGATTCGACATGAAAAATGAATTGCTTAAACTGATGATGTTGCGCAATTGCAACAAGACGGTGAACCAGGCATCACAACAGTGAAACTCGCCACAGTGCGAAAACCAGTTGCAGAGTAAGCTATATCCACTGTCCGCGCATTATAGGCTGGCTTCCCACATACCATGAAAATACGCCAAAACGCTTTACAGGCAAGGTAGTTGTTGCTAGCATTTGATGTAAACTGTGGGATTGTGTCCCCATTAACTTATGTTCAAAGGAAATTTTAGTCTCAATCTCGCTGCGCTGGAAGGCCTGTTCAAGGCCAAGATGCCGCCCTTGATTGGGGCCGACATCAGTTCCTCCGCCATCAAGATGGTGGAAATTGGCGAAGCCAGCAAAGGCATATACCGCGTCGAGCGCTACGCGATCGAGCCGCTGCCCAAGGATTCGGTGGTGGAAGGAAACATCAACAACCTCGACGCGGTGAGCGACGCCCTCAAGCGCTGCCACAAGCGCCTGGGCAGCAACATCAAGAACCTTGCCCTGGCCCTGCCCAATGCCGCCGTGATCAGCAAGAAAATCATGGTGCCCGCCGGCCAGACCGAGGACGATCTCGAGCTGCAGGTTGAAACCGAGGCCAATCAGTACATTCCGTTCGCTCTCGACGAGGTCAACCTGGACTTCCAGGTGGTGGGCCCCGCGCCGAACAGCGAAGACATCGAAGTGCTGATCGCGGCCTCGCGCAAGGAGAAGATCATCGACCGGCTGGCGGTTGCCGAATCGGCGGGCCTCAAGGCGACGGTCATGGACGTGGACATGTTCGCCGCGCAGACGGCGTTCGAGCTGATCGAGGGCCAGTTCCCCGACCGCGGCAAGGACCAGAACATCGCGGTGGTGGATGTGGGCTCCAGCATCATGGCGGTCAACGTGCTGCGCAACGACCAATCGATTTACATGCGCGAGCAGCCGTTCGGCGGCAATCAGCTGACGCAGGAAATCCAGAACAAGTTCGGCCTGTCCCCGGAAGAAGCCGAAGCGGCCAAGCGCGCCGGCGGGCTGCCGGAAAACTACGAGTCTGACGTATTGCAGCCCTTCATGGACATGATGGGGCTGGAGGTGGCGCGTGCATTGCAGTTCTTCTTTACGTCGACCCAGCACAACCAGATCCACCATGTTGTGCTCTCCGGCGGCTGCGCCGCCATCCCGGGCGCCGACGAGACGGTAGGCAAGCGGGTACAGGTCAACACGATCGTCGCCAATCCTTTCGTCAACATGCAGCTCTCCTCGAAGATCCGCCCGAAGAGCCTGACGCAGGACGCGCCCTCGCTGATGGTCGCCTGCGGCCTTGCCATGCGGAGGTTTGACCCATGATCCGCATCAACCTGTTGCCGCATCGCGAGGTCCGGCGCAAGCAGCAACAACAGCAGTTCTTCATCCTTCTTGCCTTTGTCGTGGTGGTCGGGGGGGCGGTCTGGTTCGTCGTGCGCAGCTATCTCGACGAGCAGCTTCAGACGCAGCAGGCCCGCAACAAGTACCTCCAGGACGAGATCGTCAAGCTCGACAAGCAGATCGCCGAGATCAGGAAACTCAAGGAACAGACCGCGGCGCTGCTTGCGCGCAAGCGGGTGGTCGAAACACTTCAAAGCAACCGCTCGGAAGTGGTGCATCTGCTCGATCAGCTGGTACGCCAGTTGCCCGACGGCGTCTACCTGAAGGCCCTGAAGCAGACTGGCACCCGCGTCACCATTACCGGTCTCACAGAGTCGCAGGCGCGCGTCTCCACCCTGATGCGCAACCTGGAGTCCTCCCCGCGCCTGGAAAAGCCCGGGCTGGTCGAAATCAAGGCTATCCAGCAGGGTCGCCTGCGCGCCAACGAATTCATCCTGAATATCAGCATTACGCGCGCCGCGATCGAAGATGACTCAGGGAAGGCTGCGCGCAAGCCGCCGGCGAAGAGGTAACGCGATATGGCCATGACATTGAGCGACCTGAGACGGCTCGATCCGAAGAAGATCGGCAGCTGGCCCATACTGCCCAAGCTGGGCGTGTTGTTCCTCGCCCTGGTCCTGATCGTCGCGGCAAGCTGGTGGTTTGACTGGCAGCACCAGATCGAGGGCATTAATCAGGAGAAAGTCAAGGAAGAGGGCCTGCGCAGGACCTTTCTGACCAAGAAGAGCGAAGCGATCAACCTCCCGGCCTACCAGAAGCAGCTGGAGGACATCGAGAAGCAGTTTGGCGCGCTGCTCAAGCAGCTGCCGGGCAGAGCCGAGATGGACGCATTGTTGACCGACATCAATCAGGCCGGCCTCGGGCGCGGCCTGCAGTTCGAGCTGTTCAAGCCCGCCGCCCAGGAAACCCGGCGCGAGTTCTACGCGGAGCTGCCCATCTCGATCAGGGTCACCGGCAACTACCACGATATCGGCGCGTTCGCGAGCGATATCGGGAAGCTTTCCCGGATCGTCACGCTGGAGAATATCGCGCTGGCCAAGGCGGGCAAGGGCGGTGGCCTGGTGATGGATGCGCTCGCCAAGACCTTCCGCTATCTCGATGACGAGGAGCTGGCACAGCAGAGAAGGGCTGCCTCCGCCAAGAAAGCCGGCAGGAAGAAATGAAGCGACATCTCCTGATCGGCGCGCTCGCCTGCGTCGCGCTCGTGGCATGCAGCGGCGAGGAGCATTCGGATCTCCGGCAATTCGTCAGGGATTCGGACAATATGCCGCGGGGCCGCATTCCCCCGCTGCCGGAGGTCAAGCCGTACGAGCCGTTCGAATACGCCGCGTTCGATCTGGTCGATCCGTTCATTCCGCGCAAGATCGAGCCCCCCAAGACCGCCGGCCAGCGGCACCCCCTGCTGCCTCCCGAGAACCGGCGCAAAGGGCCGCTGGAGGCGTTTCCTCTGGAAAACCTGAAGATGGTGGGATCGCTTTCCCAGAAGAAGGAGTACTTCGCGCTGATCAAGACTCCGGACAACAACCTCTACCGGGTCGGGATGGGGGACTTCATGGGGCAGAACTTCGGCCGCGTCATCGACATCACGGAATCGTCGGTCAAGTTGAAGGAGTTGATCCAGGACAGCGGAAACGACTGGAAGGAAGAAGAACGCTTGCTGCTGCTGCAGGATGAACAGGAGGCAAAGAAATGAAGCTCAAGACGGTGTTCGCTTCATGGGCGCTTCAGGGAGTGCTGGCGCTCATGCTCGCGTGCGCGAGCCTCACCGCGCGCGCCCAGGCCAACAGCATCGAGTCGATCAACGTTTCGCCCGGGACGACCGGAAAAGTAGTCGTTCGCGTGACGCTCAGGCAGCCACTGGCGGGGCC
This sequence comes from Burkholderiales bacterium, assembly GCA_036555615.1. Taxonomy (GTDB): domain Bacteria; phylum Pseudomonadota; class Gammaproteobacteria; order Burkholderiales; family SG8-41; genus SG8-41. The sequence goes on from DATBKZ010000059.1 coordinate 37,259, forward strand.
GCCGGCCGGATTCACCGTGACCAACCCCCCGCGCATCGCCTTCGATTTCCTCAATACCTCCAGCGCGCTCGGCCGCAGCACCCAGGAAGTGGCGGAGGGGGACCTGCGCACCATCAACGTCGTTCAGGCGGGCGACCGCACGCGGCTCGTTCTCAACCTCGCCCGTGCCACCGGCTATGACACGCAGATCGAAGGGCGAACGCTGCTGATCACCCTGCAGGGCGCCGCCGCGGTCGCGAGCCCCGCCGGGGCGACCACGCATTTCGCCGAGCCGCGAGCGGGTGACCGGCGACATGCGCTACGCGACGTCGACTTCCGGCGCGGCGGCGCCGGCGAGGGGCGCGTCATCGTGGATCTCTCGGACAGCGCCGTGGGCATCGATCTCAAGCTCCAGGGCAAGACCATCATCGTCGACTTCATCAACACCGCGCTGCCGCGCAACCTGCAGCGGCGCCTCGATGTGACCGACTTTGGCACCGTGGTGCAGACCATCGACGCCTTCCCTCAGGGCGGCAACACCCGGGTCGTGATCGAGCCGCGCGGAACCTGGGAGCACACCGCCTACCAGACCGACACCCGCTTCATCGTGGAAGTCAAGCCGCAAGCCGAGGACACCGGCCAGATCGCGCGCGGTGGCGGCTATACCGGCGAGAAGCTCTCGCTCAATTTCCAGAACGTCGAGGTGCGCGCGGTGCTGCAGGTGATCGCGGACTTCACCGGGCTCAACATCATCACCAGTGACACGGTGGGCGGCAACCTGACGCTGCGGCTGAAGGACGTTCCATGGGACCAGGCGCTCGACATCATTCTGCGGGCGAAGGGCCTCGACATGCGCAAGACCGGCAACGTGGTGTGGATCGCGCCGCGAGACGAGCTGGCCACGCGCGAAAAGCTGGCGCTGGAAGCGCAGCAGCAGATCGTGGACCTCGAGCCCACGCGCACCGAAGCATTCCAGTTGAACTACCAGAAGGGCGCCGATCTGCAGAAGCTCCTGGCCGATCCTCAGCAGCGGGTGCTGTCCAAGCGCGGCAGCGCCGTCGTCGATCCGCGCACCAATACGATATTCGTGCAGGATACGCCGACGCGGCTCGAGGAAGTGCGGAGACTCATCCGCAAGGTCGACGTGCCGGTGCGCCAGGTGATGATCGAGTCGCGCATCGTGGAGGCGAGCGACAACTTCGGCCGCAACCTCGGGGTGAGGCTCGGCCTTCACGATTTGGCGGGCGCGGGCAACAAGGTCGGAAGCCAGAACAACGTGGCGGTGCGCGCGATACCGGGCGGCCAGATAACCGACACGGGCTTTCATACCGGCCAGGTTTCCACCACACCGCCGTTCACCGACTCGCTGTCCGTGAACCTGCCTGTGCCGGGGCTCGCCGGCGCCAGCCCGGGCGCGTTCTCGTTGACGCTGTTCAGAGAAGGCTCTGCGAAGTTCCTCAATCTCGAACTGACGGCGCTGCAGGCCGACGGCAAGGGCAAGATCATCTCCAGCCCGCGCGTTATCACCGCCGACCAGGTCGAGGCCACCATAGAGCAGGGCACGGAAATCCCGTACCAGCAGGCGACCTCGAGCGGCGCCACCAGCGTGGCGTTCAAGAAGGCGACGCTCTCGCTGAAGGTCAAGCCCCAGGTCACGCCCGATGACAACGTGATCATGAACTTGAACGTCCACAAGGACAGCGTGGGCCAGAACACCCTGGCCGGCCCGTCGATCGACACCAAGCAGATCGTGACGGAGGTGCTGGTGGAGAACGGCGGCACCGTCGTGATCGGCGGCATCTACCAGCAGACCGAGAACAACCAGACCAACAAGGTTCCGGTGCTTGGCGACCTGCCGCTTGTCGGATGGATGTTCAAGCAGAACCTGCGGACCGACAACCGCAACGAGCTGCTGATCTTCATCACGCCGCGCATCCTCAAGGACGGCCTGACGCTGCGGCAGTAGCGGGGAGAAAAGCTTTTCGCGAAAAAGGCGGCCTGCGGGGCCGCCTTTTTTCTTGGCCCCGGAACGGCCGTGGGCGCGTTATGCGGCGCCTGCCCGTTCCGCTAGAATCGTCCCATGAGTGGCAGCAGGCAGAAGCCGGCGGGCGGGCACGGGCGCATCCGCGGCAACATCTTTCTGGTGGGCTTGATGGGCGCGGGCAAGACTTCGGTCGGCCGGCGCCTAGCGCGGCGCCTGGGCAAGACCTTCTACGATAGCGACGAGGAGATCGAGCGCGCGACCGGCGTGAAGATCTCCGTGATCTTCGAGATCGAGGGCGAGGCCGGATTCCGCGCACGTGAGGCGAAAATGCTGGCCGAACTCGTCGCCCAGAGCGACATCGTGCTTGCCACCGGCGGCGGCGCGGTCCTGTCCGCGGACAACCGCAGGCTGCTCACCGAAAACGGCGTGGTGATCTACCTGCGTGCGGTGGCGGCCGACTTGTGGCAGAGGACGCGTCACGACCGGAACCGGCCGCTGCTCAAGACCGACCAGCCGCTCGCCAAGCTCGAGCAGCTGTTTGCCGAGCGCGATCCGCTCTACCGCAGCGTCGCCGATATCATCGTGGACACCGGCAGCCAGAGCCTGGGCAGCCTCGTCGAACGGGTGGAGCAGCAATTGATCGAACACCAGTCCGCAGCCGCCGAGAGCACGGGGGCGCCGCTGCGCGCTGGATAACGGAATACGACCGCACTCGCCATGCAGACTCTGAGCGTTGATCTGGGAACCCGCAGCTATCCGATCTATATCGGAGCGGGGCTCCTTGCCTGCCCCGAGCTGATCGTGGAGAGGCTGCCGCAGAAGACTGCCGCCATCGTCACCAATACCACCATCGCGCCCCTCTACCTCGCGGCGCTCCGGCGCGCGCTCGAGCGTTGCGGCGTGAGCGTGGTGAGCATCACCCTACCCGACGGCGAGTCGTTCAAGACTTGGGAGACCCTCAACCGCATCTTCGATGCGCTGCTCGAGCACCATTGCGAGCGCGGAACCACCTTGATTGCTCTCGGTGGTGGCGTTGTGGGGGATCTTGCCGGATTCGCGGCAGCGGTCTACCAGCGCGGCGTGCCCTATATCCAGGTGCCGACGACTCTGCTCGCGCAGGTCGACTCCGCGGTCGGGGGCAAGACCGCGATCAACCATCCGCTCGGCAAGAACATGATCGGGGCGTTCTACCAGCCGCGCGCGGTGATCTCCGACACCGATACGCTGGCCACTCTGCCTCCACGCGAGCTCGCGGCCGGGCTGGCCGAAGTCATCAAGTACGGGTTGATCCGCGATGCCACGTTCTTCGATTGGCTCGAGGCCAACATGAAGAGGCTCGTCCGACGCGATGCCGAAGCACTCGCCTATGCCATCGAGCGTTCCTGCGCAAACAAGGCCGAGGTGGTCGCCGGCGACGAGCTGGAAGCCGGACCGCGCGCTCTTCTGAACCTGGGGCACACGTTCGGCCACGCAATCGAGGCGGGAACGGGCTACGGCGACTGGCTTCACGGGGAAGCGGTCGCCGCCGGAATGCTGCTGGCGGCGAAGCTCTCGCACCGCCTCGGCCTCCTGCCCGCCGAGGACGTGCGCCGATGCGGCGCGCTCCTCAGGGAAGCGGGATTGCCCCTCGATCCGCCCGAGCTGGGCCTGGAGCGCTATCTCGATCTGATGGGCCACGACAAGAAGGTGGCCGGCGGCCGCCTGCATTTCGTGCTGCTCAAGCGCATCGGGGAGGCATTCGTCTCCGGAGAGGTGCCGCGCGCCGCGCTCGCCGATGTGCTCGACGCGCGCGCCGCGCATGCCCGGGCGTGACCTTGCCCCCTACGCGGCGCGGCCGGAGCGCTCCCGCGGCCGCCGCCACCGCGAGGCCCCTCCCCGCGGCAGGAGCGATTACCAGCGCGACCGTGACCGCATCATCCATTCCACTGCCTTCCGCCGCCTGGAGTACAAGACCCAGGTTTTCGTCAACCACGAAGGCGATCTCTTCCGCACCCGCTTGACGCACAGCCTCGAGGTGGCGCAGATAGCGAGATCGGTCGCGCGCAGCCTCCGGCTCGATGAAGACCTGACCGAGGCAGTCGCGCTCGCCCATGACCTTGGCCATACGCCGTTCGGTCACACCGGCCAGGATTCGCTCAATGCATGCATGCGGCCCTACGGCGGATTCGAGCACAACCTGCAAAGCTTGCGCGTGGTGGACGTGCTGGAGCAGCGTTACGCCGCCTTCGACGGCCTGAATCTCACATTCGAGACGCGCGAGGGGATACTGAAGCATTGCTCCCTCCGCAACGCGCGCACGCTCGGCGATGTGGGGGAGCGCTTCGTGAAACGGCGGCGTCCGTCGCTGGAGGCACAGGTCGCCAACCTCGCCGACGAAATCGCGTACAACAACCACGACGTGGATGACGGCGTGCGCTCCGGGCTGCTCGACATGGCGCAGCTCGCCGAGGTGACGATCTTCGCGCGTCATATGCGGACCGTGCTGCGCCAGTACCCGCGGCTTTCGCCGCCGCGCCTGCGGCATGAAACGGTGCGGCGCATGATCGACACCCTGGTCACCGACTTGATCGGGACCAGCGCAGAGAACATCCGCAAGCATGCGCCCGCCTCGATTGAAGATGCGCGGCTTGCGCCGGCGCTGATCGCGTTCAGTCCGGCCATTCGCAGGGAGAACGACGAATTGAAGCGCTTCCTGCGGGATAACCTCTATCGCCACTACCGGGTGGTGCGGATGAGCGCCAAGGCAAGCCGCATCGTGGCCGACCTGTTCGCGGCGCTGCTCGCAGACAATCGCCTGCTGCCGCCAGAATTTCAGGTGCGGGCACGCACGGGCGCTCCTCGCGCGATCGCCGACTACATCGCCGGCATGACGGACCGTTATGCGATCCTCGAGCACCGCCGGCTGTTTGCCATCGAGGAAATCTGACCGCGCGGAGCAGCTCCGCCTCGCAAAAGCGGTTGCTGTAAGTAGCTGAGGGCAGTAAACTTCTCCTTCGCGCCTGCATTTTCTACCCCGCCTGCTGCAGCGCAACAGGCGGGACGCAGGCAACGGGATCAACAAGCTCTCTAGGACGCGCCGAGTGCGCCAACCAGGAATGCCGCCCGCGCAGGGGCTGTACGATTTCCGCCACGAGCACGACGCGTGCGGCGTGGGCTTTGTCGCGCACATCAAGGGCAAGAAGAGCCACGCCATCGTCGAGCAAGGCCTTACGGTGCTGAAGAACCTCACCCACCGCGGTGCGGTGGGCTGGGATCCAAAGCTCTCCGATGGCGCGGGTTGCCTGATTCAGATTCCCGACCGGTTTTTCCGCGAGGAGATGGCAAAGCGCGGCGTGAAGCTGCCGCCCGTCGGCCACTATGGCGTCGGAATGGTCTTCCTGCCGCGGGATCCGGCCTCGCGACTTGCGTGCGAATACGAAATCGAGCGCGCGATCAAGGACGAAGGCCAGGTGCTGCTCGGCTGGCGCGACGTGCCGGTCGACAATACTGACCTCGCCGAGCCGGCGAAGCGCATAGAGCCCGTGATCCGCCAGGTATTCGTCGGTCGCGGCAAAGGGATTACTGTCACCGACGCGCTCGAGAGAAAGCTCTACATCATCCGCAAGAGCGCGGGACACGCAATCCAGGCGCTGAAGCTCAAGCACGGCAAGGAGTTCTATGTGCCCACGCTCTCGGCGCGGACCATCTGCTACAAGGGGATGCTCCTCGCCTATCAGGTCGGCGAATACTACCTCGACCTGAAGGATGCGCGCGTCGAATCGGCGCTCGCCCTCGTGCACCAGCGCTTCTCGACGAACACCTTCCCGAGCTGGGACCTGGCGCACCCCTTTCGCATGATCTGCCACAACGGCGAGATCAACACGCTGCGCGGCAACATCAACTGGATCCGCGCGCGGCAGGGCGCGATCTCCTCGCCCATGCTGGGGCGCGACCTCGACAAGATCTGGCCACTGATCTACGACGGACAGTCCGATTCGGCCTCGTTCGACAACGCGCTGGAGCTGCTGGTGATGGGCGGCTACTCGATCGCGCACGCGATGATGATGATGATCCCCGAGGCCTGGGAGAACCACACCCTCATGGATCCCGCCCGGCGCGCGTTCTACGAATACCACGCGGCGATGATGGAGCCGTGGGACGGGCCGGCCTCGATCGCTTTCACCGATGGCCTGAGGATCGGCGCAACCCTCGACCGCAACGGCCTGCGCCCTTCCCGCTACATCGTGACTTCTGATGACCTCGTCATCATGGGCTCGGAATGCGGCTGCCTGCCGGTGCCCGAGGAGAGAATCGTCAAGAAGTGGCGCCTGCAGCCCGGCAAGATGTTCCTAGTGGACCTCGAGAAGGGCCGCATCATCGACGACAAGGAGCTGAAGGACAGCCTCGCCTCGGCCAAGCCCTACGCGGAATGGATCGAGCGCATCCGCGTCAAGCTCGACGATGTCGAGAGCGAAAAGACGCCCCCCCTGAAGTCGCAGGTACCGCTGCTCGACCGGCAGCAGGCGTTCGGCTACACGCAGGAGGACATGAAGTTCCAGCTCGCGCCGATGGCGACGAACGGCGAGGAGCCGGTCGGCTCGATGGGCAACGACGCGGCCCTTGCGGTCTTATCCAATAAAAACAAAACGTTATATCACTATTTCCAACAGCTGTTCGCGCAGGTCACGAACCCGGCGATTGATCCAATCCGCGAGGAGCTGGTGACCTCGCTCGTCTCGTTCATCGGGCCGAAGCCCAATCTTCTCGGCATCGATGAGATGAACCCGCCGCTGCGGCTGGAGATCAGCCAGCCGGTTCTCGACTTCTTCGAGATGGAGAAGATCCGGCACATCGACCGCTACACCGACGGCAAATTCAAGTCGATCGAAATCGACACCACCTATCCCCTCGCCTGGGGCAAGGAGGCGATCGAGGCACGCCTCGCTTCGCTGTGCGCGCAGGCCGAAGATGCCGTGCGGGCGGGATCCTCGGTGCTCATCATCTCGGATCGCGCGGTCGCACGCGATCTCGTCGCGATCCCGGCGCTGCTCGCTCTGTCCGCCATCCACCAGCACCTGGTCAACAAGGGGCTGCGCACCAGCACGGGGCTTGTGGTCGAAACCGGCTCGGCGCGCGAGGTGCATCACTTTGCGCTGCTCGGGGGCTATGGAGCCGAGGCGGTGCATCCGTACCTCGCCCTCGAAACGCTGCTCGATGCCGCCGGACGCGGGGAATTCGGGGCCGGGGTGGACGGCCGGAAGGCCATCAAGAACTACGTCAAGGCCATCGGCAAGGGTTTGAAGAAGGTGATGTCCAAGATGGGCATCTCGACTTACATGTCCTACACCGGCGCGCAGATATGCGAAGCGGTAGGCCTCGCACGCTCGCTGGTGGAGAAGTATTTCACCGGCACGACCTCGTCGGTCGGGGGCATCGACGTGTTCGATGTCGCCCAGGAGACGATCCGCATGCATCAGGCCGCGTTCAACGAGGACGACCCAGTGCTGCGCGGCGCGCTCGATGCGGGCGGCGAGTACGCCTGGCGCGTGCGCGGCGAGGAGCACATGTGGACGCCCGATGCGATCGCGAAGCTGCAGCACGCCGCGCGCGGCAATTCTTTCCAGAGCTACCAGGAATACGCGGCGTTGATCAACGACCAATCGAAGCGCCATCTCACGTTCCGGGGGCTCTTCGAGTTCCGGTTCGACCGCTGCACGCCGGTGCCGATCGAGGAAGTCGAGCCCGCCGCCGAGATCGTCAAGCGCTTCTCGACGGGCGCGATGTCGCTGGGCTCCATTTCGACGGAAGCGCATTCCGTCCTCGCGATCGCGATGAACCGCATCGGCGGAAGATCGAACACGGGCGAGGGCGGCGAGGACCGCAAGCGCTACGCGCCGGTCAAGGCAGGCGAGACGCTGCTCTCCCGCCTGGGTCGCGAGCGCGTGGAGGTCGACATCCCCCTCCAGGAGGGCGACTCGCTGAAATCCAAGATCAAGCAGGTCGCCTCCGGCCGCTTCGGCGTCACGGCCGAGTACCTCGCGTCCTCCGAGATGATGCAGATCAAGATCGCTCAGGGCGCAAAGCCGGGAGAAGGCGGGCAGCTGCCCGGGCGCAAGGTGTCAGAGTACATCGCGGAGATCCGCTATGCGACCCCCGGGGTCGAGCTCATTTCCCCGCCGCCGCACCACGACATCTACTCGATCGAGGACATCGCGCAGCTGATCCACGATCTCAAGAACGCCAACCCTACGGCCGCGGTGAGCGTCAAGCTCGTCTCAGAGGTCGGCGTCGGCACGGTCGCCGCGGGCGTCTCCAAGGCCAAATCAGACCATGTCACGATCTCGGGCCACGACGGCGGCACCGGCGCCTCCCCGTGGTCCTCGATCATGCACGCCGGCACGCCATGGGAGCTCGGCCTCGCGGAGACACAGCAGACGCTGGTATTGAACCGCCTGCGCGGCCGGATCGCGGTCCAGGTGGACGGGCAGATGAAGACCGGCCGCGACGTGGTGATCGGCGCGCTCCTCGGGGCGGATGAGTTCGGCTTCTCGACCGCGCCGCTCGTCGTCGAAGGCTGCATCATGATGCGCAAGTGCCACTTGAACACCTGCCCCGTGGGCGTGGCGACCCAGGATCCCGTGCTGCGCAGGAAATTCGAAGGCCGGCCCGAGCACCTCGTCAATTATTTCTTCTTCGTCGCCGAGGAAGCGCGGGAACTCATGGCGATGCTGGGCATTCGCAGGTTCAACGACCTCATCGGGCGCGCCGATCTTCTCGACACCAGGAAAGGCATCGAGCACTGGAAGGCGAAGGGCCTCGACTTCGCGAAGATCTTCGCCATGCCGCAGATGCCTGCCCATGTCGCGCGCTGGAACAGCGAGAAGCAGGACCACGGGCTCGAGAAGGCGCTCGACAACCGCCTGATCGAGCTCGCGCGCCCGGCGCTCGAGCGCGGCGAAAGAGTGACCATCGAGACGCCGATCCGCAACATCAACCGCACGGTCGGCACCATGCTGTCGTGGCAAATCGCTCGGCGCTACGGGCACGAGGGCCTGCCGGATGACTCGATCCACATCCGTCTAGCCGGCTCCGCCGGCCAGAGCTTCGGCGCGTTTCTCGCGCGGGGTGTCACGCTCGATCTGATCGGGGACACCAACGATTATTGCGGCAAGGGGCTCTCGGGAGGGCGCATCACGGTGCAGCCCTCCCCCAAGTTCCGGGGCGAGCCCACCGAGAACATCATCACCGGCAACGTCGTGCTCTACGGCGCGATCTGCGGCGAGGCATACTTCCGGGGCGTTGCTGGCGAGCGCTTCGCGGTCAGGAACTCGGGCGCCCAGGCGGTCGTCGAGGGTGTGGGCGACCACTGCTGCGAGTACATGACCGGGGGCACGGTGGTCGTCCTGGGGACGACCGGTCGCAACTTCGCCGCCGGCATGTCGGGCGGCATTGCCTACGTGCTCGATGGCGACGGCGAGTTCGTTCGGCGCTGCAATACCTCGATGGTGACGCTGGAGCCCCTCCTGACTGAAGCCGAGCAGGAAGCAAAACTGTCGCGCGACCTGTGGCACCTCGGCATGGCCGATGAGACGATCGTGAGGCGGCTGATCGAGAACCAAGCGAGATATACGGGCAGTGCGCAGGCAAAGCGCGCGCTCGAGCGCTGGCACGAATTCCGGCCGAAGTTCGTCAAGGTGTTCCCGAACGAGTACCGGCGCGCGCTCGGCGAGCTCGCCGCCAAAGGACGCAAGATCGCCGCCTGAACGGTGCCAGGGGGCGCGGACTCGTTCCGCGCCGGCGGCGCAGCCTTCCCGCGCCCCACCCCGGACGGTCTGACGGCGCCGGAAGTGAGCACTCACCATGGGCAAAATCACGGGATTTCTCGAGCACGACCGCGTCGAAGAGGCGTACGAGCCAAAAGAGGCGCGCAAGAAGCACTACCGCGAGTTCATAGCCCATCTGACGGACGAAGCAGCGGGCACCCAAGGCGCCCGCTGCATGGATTGCGGCATACCGTTCTGCATGAGCGGCTGCCCGATCAACAACCTCATTCCCGACTGGAATGATCTCGTATACCGCCAGGACTGGCAGGCCGCGATCGAGTCGCTGCACTCGACCAATAACTTCCCGGAGTTCACGGGACGGGTGTGCCCCGCGCCATGCGAGGAGGCGTGCGTGCTGCGCATCAACGAAGATCCGGTCGGCATCAAGTCGATCGAGCACGCGATCATCGACAAGGCGTGGGAGTCGGGGTGGGTCGAGCCGCAGCTGCCCGCTCACAAGAGCAGCAAGCGGGTTGCAATCGTCGGCTCCGGGCCCGCCGGGCTCGCCTGCGCGCAGCAGCTCGCGCGCGCCGGGCACGAAGTGGTCGTGTTCGAGAAAACCGATCGTATCGGCGGGCTCCTGCGTTACGGCATCCCGGATTTCAAGCTCGAGAAATGGCAAATCGACCGGCGCATGGAGCAAATGGCGGCCGAGGGCGTCTCCTTTCGTACCGGTGTTTGCGTCGGCAGCGAGCGCCCGGGCAAGGGGATTCCCGACTGGTCAAAGGAGCTGATCGCGCCCGAGCGGCTCCTCGCCGAATTCGATGCCGTGGTGCTCGCGGGTGGCGCCGAGCAGCCGCGCGATCTACCGATACCGGGGCGCGAGCTTGACGGCGTGCACTTCGCGATGGAATTCCTGCCGCTGCAGAACAAGCGCGTGGCGGGCGACGCGGGCGTGCCCGACCTGTGGGCGACGGACAAGCACGTCGTCATCATCGGCGGCGGTGACACCGGTTCCGACTGCGTCGGGACCTCCAACCGCCACGGCGCCCGCTCGGTCACGCAATTCGAGCTGCTGCCCATGCCCCCCGACGTGGAGCACAACCCCGTTTGGCCGTACTGGCCGACGCGGCTGCGCACCTCCTCCTCCCACGAGGAGGGCGTGCATCGCGACTGGTCGGTCGCCACTAAGTCGTTCATCGGGGAGGGCGGCAAGGTCAAGGGGCTCAGCGCCGTGCGCCTGGCGTGGCAGGACGGGCGGATGAGCGAAGTGCCCGGCTCCGAGTTCACGTTACCCGCCGATCTCGTGCTGCTGGCGACGGGGTTTGTCTCTCCGGTCCAGTCCGTGCTCGACAGCTTCGGGGTGGCGAAGGATGCTCGCGGGAACGCCCGGGCCGCCACCGACGGTCCCGGTTGCTACGCGACGTCCGTGCCCAAGATCTTTGCCGCGGGCGACATGCGGCGCGGGCAATCGCTCGTCGTATGGGCAATACGCGAGGGGCGGCAGTGCGCGCGCGCGGTGGATGAATTCCTGATGGGGTCCTCGGCGTTGCCACGGTAGGGCGGCAACGCCGGACCCCGGGCCAAATGGGAGCAGGGGGGCTATGGCCTCCCGCACCCCCGAACGGCGCCTCGAAGCCAATATGGGTGGGTTGAGCCCAAATTCTGCAATCCCAGTGCCAACACTCAAGAACGACACACTGCTCCGCGCGCTGCTCCGGCAGCCCACGCCGTACACGCCGGTCTGGCTCATGCGCCAGGCCGGCCGCTACCTTCCCGAATACAACGCCACGCGCAGCCGAGCCGGCAGCTTTCTCGCGCTCGCCAAATCCCCCGACCTCGCGACCGAAGTGACGCTGCAGCCGCTCGCGCGGTTCCGGCTCGATGCCGCGATCATTTTTTCCGACATCCTCACGCTGCCCGACGCCATGGGGCTGGGATTGGGTTTCGCCGAGGGCGAGGGGCCGCGCTTCGAGCGGCCCCTGCGCGAGGAGCACGAGATCAGAAAGCTCGCCGCGCCCGATCCGCAGGAGCGCCTGGGTTACGTGCTGGACGCCTTGCGGCAGGTGCGATCCGCGCTCGCTGGTAGCGTGCCGCTCATCGGATTTTGTGGCAGCCCCTTCACGCTCGCCTCCTACATGGTGGAAGGGGGCGCCAGCGCAGACTTCCGCGCGGTAAAGACGATGCTCTATGCCCGCCCGGACCTCCTGCATCATATCCTGGACGTGAACAGCCGCGCGGTCACCGCCTTCCTCAATGCGCAGATCGAAGCCGGGGCCCAGGTGGTGATGATTTTCGACACCTGGGGCGGGGTGCTCGGAGCGGCAGAGTACCTGGATTTCTCGCTCGCGTACATGCGGCGCGTCCTGGACGGAATCAAGCGCGAGCATGCCGGGACGCGGGTCCCCTGCATCCTCTTTTCCAAAGGCGGCGGGGGATGGCTCGAGGCACAGGCTGGCACCGGCTGTGATGCGGTTGGAGTCGACTGGACGGTCGACCTCGCGGCGGCGCGCCGACGCATTGGCCAACGTGTTTCCCTCCAGGGCAATGTGGATCCCGCGGTCTTGTTGGCCGGCAGACCCGCGATCCGCACAGCCGTTGCCGCTGCGCTGGCTGCCTATGGAAAGGGCCCTGGTCATGTGTTCAATCTGGGCCATGGCGTCAGCCAGTTCACCTCGCCCGATAGCGTCGCCGCGCTGGTAGACGTGGTTCATGAGTTGAGTCCGGCGTATCACTGAAAACCCGCGCCAGTGCTGGCTTTCCCGCCAAGCGGCCCGAGTTATGCACTGCGGAATGGGGTCCAGTTGAAGATATGTCCGCTGCCGGGTTGAATGCAGCCATGAGCCATAACTCACTAATTTATATAGATTATTCTACTTTACGGGATGGCGCATGACGACTACCGGCAAATCATGCGTGCGAATCGGGGACAGCCGTAGCTACGTTGTCCCCACGGTTATCCACAGCATGCTGTTGATAACTCGCGCACGTTGTTGCGGATGAGCCGGTTGCCGACTTGTCGCAGATTGTGCACATAGCGGAAGGCGCACATTCCAGACCGCACATGACGCAGGTTGCCGCCGGCATGAGCATTATTCGGGTCGCGCTCGACGTGCCGGTTCCTAAGTTGTTCGACTACCGCGCCGCGGGAGCGACCGCGGCTGACGTGGGACGGCGTGTGCTCGTGCCGTTCAACCGCGCACGCGCAGTCGGGGTGATCGTTGCGATTACCGACGCAAGCGCAGTGCCCGCGGAACGCCTGAAGGAAGCAGTCCGCGTCCTGCGCGACCTGCCGCCGCTCGCGCCAGAAGATCTGGGCTTGCTGCGGTTCGCCTCCGACTACTACCACCACCCCCTGGGCGCGGTCGTGCTGGGTGCGCTGCCTACGCGCCTGCGGCGCCCCGCGGATTTCGCAGGGTCCGCCGGCCGTGGACACTTCCTTCTCACTCCGGCCGGGGCTGCGCTTGGAGATACCGCTTTCCCATCGCGCGCCCACGCCCAGCGCCGCTTGCTGGAGCGGTTGCGCGGCGGGCCGCTTGGGCAGGCCGAGGCCGGCAGCGCGTTTCGGCAATGCCGCGCCGCGCTCAAGCGATTCCTGGAGCGCGGCTGGGTGCGGCTCGAGCCGGAAGAGCCCCCGAGCGTGACTGCGCAATTCAAGGCTGCTGCCGCGCCCGAGCTGACTGCCGAGCAAGCGCATGCCGTGTCCGAAATCTGCGCGCGCAGCGGAGAATTCCATCCCTTTCTTCTGCTCGGGATTACGGGCAGCGGGAAGACCGAAGTCTATCTGCATGCCATCGCCGAGACGCTCGCCGCGGGACGGCAGACGCTAGTACTGGTCCCAGAAATCGCGCTTACGCCCCAGCTGGAAGCGCTGATACACGACCGCTTTCCGGCTACGCCGGCAGTGAGCCTGCACAGCGGGCTTGCCGAAATGGAGCGGCTGGAGCACTGGCGCACAGCAACTTCCGGTCGGGCCCGCATCGTGCTCGGCACCCGGCTCGCCGTATTCGCGCCGCTACCGGAGCTGGGTCTCATCATTGTGGACGAGGAACAGGACGGCTCGTTCAAGCAAGGAGAGGGATTTCGTTATTCGGCGCGGGACCTCGCTGTGGTGCGGGCGCAGCAGCGGGGAGTGCCCGTCGTGCTCGGCTCGGCCACGCCCGCCCTTGAAACCTACCATAACGCTGTCACCGGCCGCTACACGCTCCTCACGCTTGCAAAGCGCATCGGAGCCCTGCCGCCGCGCATCACCTGCATCGACACGCGCGGCGAAAAACTGGCGGACGGGCTCTCAGGGACCTTGATCACGGCGCTGCGCGAAAGCGTCGCGCGCGGCGAGCAGGCCCTGGTATTCATCAACCGTCGCGGCTACGCTCCGGTGCTGATGTGCCGGTCCTGCGGCTGGATATCCGGCTGCCCGCGCTGTTCCGCGCGGCTCGTGCTGCATCTGCCGGAACGGCGCGTGCGCTGCCACCACTGCGGCCACGTCACCGGGCCCCCGGCAGCCTGCCCCGACTGCGGCAACCAGGATCTCGCGCCGGTCGGCCAGGGCACCCAGCGCGTGGAAGAAGCGCTGGTGCGGTTGCTCCCGCAGGCGCGTATCCTGCGCATCGATCGCGACACGACGCGCCGGCGTCGCGCCTGGCACGCGATGCGCCGGCGCATCCAGGAGCGCGCTGTCGACGTCCTGGTCGGCACCCAGATCCTCGCGAAGGGCCACGATTTTCCGCACTTGAACCTGGTGGGCGTTCTGAACGCCGACAGCCAGCTCTACAGCAGTGACTTCCGCGCCGCCGAGCGGCTGTTTGCTTTGCTTACCCAAGTCGCCGGGCGGGCCGGGCGCGGCGGGACTCAGGGTGAAGTGCTGATTCAAACCGAATTTCCGGATCACGCGCTCTACACGGCGCTGCGCAACCAGGATTACCGTGCCTTCGCGGATGCGGCGCTACTTGAACGCCGGCAGGCAGGCTTCCCCCCATTCGTTCACCAGGCATTGCTGCGCGCAGAGGCGCCGCGCATTGCCACGGCGCTCCAGTTCCTGGCCGGAGCCGCACGCCTCGGCAGGGCGCTCGATCGGCACGTCACCGCCTACGACCCGGTGCCGGCGGCGCTCACGCGGCGGGCGGGGCGCGAGCGCGCCCAGCTGCTGGTCCAGTCGGCGTCCCGGAGCCGGCTGCACCAGTATCTCAATGCATGGTTCGACGCGCTATCGCGCCTGCGTGCGACGGGGGCGCGCTGGTCAATCGACGTCGACCCGCTCGACTTCTTATAATCCGCCTTTTTCTCCGGGTTCCCAGTGCCAGCTCCCGTTTCCCCCGATCTGCGCTCGCAGCTTTCCGCGCTGGTCGAGGAGGCTGTTCGAGCCGTCGCCGCTGCAGCGCCGGCACCATCCATTGTGCTCGAGCGGCCGAAGCAGGCCGAGCACGGCGATTACGCGTGCAACGTTGCTCTACAGCTCGCCAAGGCGCTGAAACGGCCGCCACGCGAGATCGCGGCGCAGCTGGTGGCCGCGTTACCGGCCTCGCCCCACTTGGAAAAGGCGGAGGCGGCAGGCGCGGGCTTCATCAACTTCTTCCTGAAGCGCTCGTTCAAGCAGCAGGTGGTCCATCGCATCCTCGACGCCGGCACCCGTTACGGAACGGGTATGCGCGGCCAGGGCAAGAAGGCACAGGTCGAATTCGTATCGGCTAATCCAACGGGTCCGCTGCACGTCGGCCACGGACGCGGTGCAGCGTATGGCGCGAGCCTCGCCAACGTGCTCGCGGCCTCCGGCTTTGACGTGACCCGCGAATTCTACGTCAACGACTTCGGGCGGCAGATGGATATCCTGGCGCTCTCGACGTGGCTGCGCTATCTCGAGCTCAACGGCGTGACGGTCCCCTTTCCAGCCAACGGCTACCAGGGAGAGTACGTGCGCTCGATGGCAGCTGCGATCCGCGCCGAGCACGGCGCGCGGTTCCGCCACGACGCCGGAGTATTCATGCCGGCGCTCGACGAGACCGATGAGGAACTCCGCCTCGATGCGATGATCGAGACCGCCAAGCACACGCTTGGCGGTGACTACGACACCATTCACCGCTTCGCGCTGGACGTGCAGCTTTCGGATTGCCGCGACGACCTCGCGGAATTCGGCGTCACCTTCGACGCGTGGTGCTCCGAGCGCTCGCTCTACGAGACCGGCCGCGTCGAGCGCGCGCTGAGACGGCTCGAAGAACGCGGGCACGTCTACGATCAGGACGGCGCGAAATGGTTCCGCTCGAGCCGTTACGGCGACGAGAAGGACCGCGTGGTGAGGCGGGAGAACGGCCTGTACACCTACTTCGCCTCGGACATCGCCTACCATCTCGACAAATTCGAGCGCGGCTTCGACATCGCAATCGATGTCTGGGGTGCGGACCATCACGGCTATATCGCGCGCGTGAAGGGGGCACTCGCGGCCCTGGGCCTCGATCCGCAGCGGCTCACTATCGCGCTGGTGCAGTTCGCCGTGCTCTACCGCGGGGGGGAGCGGGTTTCCATGTCGACACGTGCAGGTGAGTTCGTCACGCTGCGCGAGCTGCGAAAGGAGGTCGGCAACGATGCGGCGCGCTTCTTCTACGTGCTGCGCAAGTCCGACCAGCATCTCGATTTCGACCTCGATCTCGCCAAGTCGCAGAGCACCGACAATCCCGTCTACTATGTGCAGTACGCTCACGCCCGGGTGTGCAGCGTGCTCGAGCAGTGGGGGGGTGACGCCTCGGCGCTCGCCCGCGCCGACGTGACCGATCTCGTCTCCGAGCGCGAGGCCGCATTGCTCGCCCGTCTGCTGGAATATCCCGACGCAGTGGAGAACGCGGCGCGCGATTTTGCGCCGCACCTCGTTGCGTTCTATCTGCGCGAGCTTGCCGCAGAGTTTCACGGCTATTACAATGCGACGCGCCTGCTGGTGGAGGAAGAGCGCGTCAAGCTGGCGCGGCTCGCACTCGCCATCGCCGTGCGCCAGGTCCTGCGCAATGGGCTCGCGCTGCTGGGTGTGTCAGCCCCGGATAGAATGTAAGATACTCGCCCATGTCCAAGGACTACAAGCGTCCCGAGCCCGCAGAGCGCAGCGGTGGCAGCCAGCTCCTCATGGGGATTTTGATTGGGCTCGTGCTGGGCCTCGGCATCGCGCTTGGGGTGGCGTGGTACATCAACAAGATGCCAAACCCCTTTGTCACCCGCACGCCGCCCGCGAAGCTCGAGCCCGTGAAGCCGGTGCCGTCGCCATCGGCAAAGGCCGAAACCAGTTCCCCCCGCGCGCCGGAGGCGAAGCCGCGCTTCGACTTCTACAAGATCCTGCCGGGCGCGGAGGAATCCGTCACGGTCGAGCAGGCAAGAGCAGCGAAGAAGCAGTCAACGGCGGCAACGCGGGAAACGTTCTTCCTGCAAGCCGGCGCATTCCAGAACGCGCGGGACGCTGACAATCTGCGGGCGCGGCTCGCGCTGCTGGGCATCGAGGCGCGTGTCCAGACCGCGACCTTGCCGGACAAGGGCGTATGGCACAGAGTGCGCGTGGGCCCCTACACCAGCGTGGAGGAACTCGGCCGCACGCGCGACGCTCTGAAGCAGAACGGCGTCGAGACGACCCTCATCAAGGTGCGCGAATAGCGTGCGAGGGTTTCACTGTCACGGAGAATGGATGAAGCTATTCGGATCGAACCGGCTGCTGCCGGCCGGGGTTGTCACTTTCGCCCTCACGTTCGCCCTGAGCGGCGGCGCCTCAGCGCAGCTCGCGCCGGGCAAGGACTATCAGCTGATCAACCCGGTGCAGCCCACCGCGAGCGGTGCGAAGGTCGAGGTCATCGAGTTCTTCTACTACGGCTGCCCGGGCTGTAACAGCCTGCAGGCTCCGCTCAACAGCTGGCTCAAGAAGAAACCCGCGGACGTCGAGTTCCGCCGCGCGCCGGTGGTGTTCCAGGATTCGTGGCTGCCGCTCACCACGGCCTACTACGCATTCGACGCGATGGGCCTGGTGGAGAAGCTGCATCATGATATGTTCCGAGCGATTCATGACAGCCGCACGCTGGAGATCAAGGGTCTGCTGCGCGATCAGAAGCCGCTGTTCGACTGGGTCGAGAAGCAGGGGGTGGACCGTAAGAAATTCATCGCCGTCTACAATTCCTTCGGGGTGCGCAGCCGGACCAACCGCTCGATCGAGCTGCCGGGGAATTACAACGTCACCTCCACCCCGACGCTGGTGGTCGACGGCAGATACCTCACTACACCGGCCATGGTCGGCAGCTATGACGGCTTTTTCCGGGTGCTCGACCAGGTGATTGCCATGGCGCGCAAGGAGCGCGCCGCGAAGAAGTAAGCGGGGACCGTGCGCGCCGCGCTGGCGCTGCTCGCCCTCGCGTGGGCGGTGGGCATTGCCCACGCCCAGGGTGTGCGCGCCCGCCAGAACATCGAATACCTGCTGATTGCTCCGCAGCCGGTCGCGACCGGCGACCGGATCGAGGTCATCGATTTTTTCTGGTACGGCTGCCCCGCCTGCGATGCCTTCCAGCCGGAACTCGAGGCTTGGATCCGGCGCAAGCCGCCTGATGTTGTGTTGCGCCGCATCCCGGCCATCTTTTGGGACTCGTGGGCGCCTCACGTGCGCATCTTCTACACCCTGGAGCGGCTGGGCGAGGTCGGACGCCTCCACCTCAAGGTGTATGACAGCTACCACGTCGACGCGCTCAACATGAGCAGGCCGGAGGTGATGGTCGAGTGGGCGGTCAGGAACGGCATCGACCGCAAGCACTGGCTCGATGCGTACAACTCTTCTGATGTCGACGCCCAGATCGAGCGCGCCAAGGCGCTCACTGCAGCGTACGCCATACGCGGCACGCCGAGCCTGGTGGTGGACGGACGCTATCTCGCAACGTGGGAGCTCGCCCACGGCGATCCCCGCAGGATGGTGGCCGTGCTGGAAGACCTCGTGCGCCTCGCGCGGCGGGATCGCGTCGGCCGCTGACGCCGCCCTTTCTGTTACTCGACAGTCACTGATTTCGCCAGATTACGAGGTTTATCCACGTCGGTGCCGCGGAGCACCGCGACGTGATAGGCAAGAAGCTGCAGCGGGACGACGTGCAGGATCGGGGACAGCGGGCCGGCGTGGTCCATGAGCTGGATGACGTGGACGCCCTCGCTTGCCGCGATGGGCGCGTCGGCGTCGGCAAAGACATAGAGCTCGCCGCCGCGGGCGCGCACTTCCTGCATGTTCGATTTCAGCTTCTCGATCAGCTGGTCGTTCGGCGCCACCGTCACCACCGGCATGCCGGCGTCCACCAGGGCTAGCGGCCCGTGCTTCAGCTCCCCGGCGGCGTAAGCCTCGGCGTGAATATAGGAAATCTCCTTGAGCTTCAGCGCGCCTTCCATGGCGATGGGGAAATGCACGCCGCGCCCGAGAAAGAGCGCATGATGCTTGGCCTGGAAGCGCTGCGCCCAGTCCCGGACCTGCGGCTCCACCTCAAGCACCTTCTCCAGCGCCCGCGGGAGGTGGCGCAGCTGCGCGATCAGATCCCGCTCGCGGTCGGGAGCGAGCCGCCGCCCGAGCTTCGCGAGCACGAGCGTCAGGACGAACAGCGCGGAGAGCTGCGTCGTGAAAGCCTTGGTGGAGGCCACCCCGATTTCCGGACCGGCGCGCGTCAGAAAACGCAGGCGCGAGGACCGCATCAAGCTCGATTCGGGCGAATTGCATATCGTCAACGTGTCCGTGAGACCGCGTGCCTGCGCGTGCTTCAGTGCCGCGATCGTGTCCGCCGTCTCGCCTGATTGGGATATCGTCACGACCAGCGTCCCCGGCCGCATCACGGAATCGCGATAGCGGAACTCGCTCGCGATCTCGACCGCCGCGGGAACGCCTGCGATCGCCTCGAGCCAGTAACGCGCCACCAGGCCGGCGTGGTAACTGGTGCCGCAGGCGAGCAGCAGTACCTGGCTCGCGCGGCCCAGGGCCTCCTGCGCCTCCGCGCCGAAGAGGTTCGGCTGCAGCGACTGCGCGTTCGCGACCATTTCAAGCGTATTCGCCACCGCACCCGGCTGCTCGAAGATCTCCTTCTGCATGTAGTGCGCGAAGCGCCCCTTCTCCACCGCGTCCGCGGCGAGCTCGCTGCGCGTGGCCGGGCGCTGCGCGGGACGGCCGCCGTGGTCGCGGATGCTGACCCCGTCGGGCCGCACTTCAACCACGTCGCCTTCCTCGAGGTAGATCACTTCGCGCGTGCGCGCGAGCAGTGCCGCGGCATCGGAGGCGAGGAAATTCTCGCCCTGTCCCAGCCCGACCAGCAGCGGCGATCCCTTGCGCGCGCCGACGACAACGGCCGGCTCGCGGCTCGAGACGAAGCCGACGGCGTATGCGCCTTCCCATTCCCGGCTGGCCGACTGGACCGCATCGAACAGCCGCATGCCGCCGGCGACGAGCGAGTGCACGTGGTGCACCATCACTTCCGTGTCGGTCTCGGAGGAAAAGCTGTAGCCGAGCGCCTTCATCCGCGCCCGTATCGGCTCATGGTTCTCGACTATGCCGTTGTGCACGATGCCGATCTCGACGCCGTCGCGCTGCGAGAGGTGCGGGTGGGCGTTGGCCTCGGTCGGCGCGCCGTGCGTCGCCCACCGCGTGTGCGACAGCCCCGTGCTGGCCTTCAGCCCCTGCTCGCGGGCGAGTTCATCGAGGCGCGCGACCCGCCCGGTCGAGCGCAACCGCTCGAGGTGCCCGTTGCTGATGTAGGCGAGGCCCGTGGAGTCGTAGCCGCGGTATTCGAGCCTACGGATACCGTCGATCAGGAGATCCACCACGTTGCGCGTCGAGGCTGCGCCGACTATGCCGCACATTTACTCATCACCCCTTCCCGCCTTCCTGGGTCGTTTCCAACCGGGCACCGTAACCTGCTTGGCCCGCGCGAGCGTGAGCTCGCCTGCCGGCGCTTCCCGGGTAATGGTGCTTCCCGCGCCGATGGTGGCGCCGCGGCGCACGACGACCGGCGCCACCAGCATGGTGTCAGAGCCGATGAAGACATCGTCCTCGATCACGGTGCGGTGCTTGGCGCCGCCATCGTAGTTGCAGGTGATGGTGCCCGCGCCGACGTTGACACCGCGGCCGACGCTCGCGTCGCCGAGATATGCGAGATGGTTCGCCTTGGAGCCGGCGCCGATCTCGGATGCCTTCACTTCGACAAAATTGCCGATGTGCACCTCCTCCGCGAGCCGCGTTCCGGGTCGGAACCGTGCATAGGGTCCGACGCGGCAGTTGGCGCCGATTCTCGCCCCGTCGACAGAGCAGAACGGCTCGATGCGCGTACCCGGTCCGACCGAGGTGTCTTTCAGCACGCAGTTCGCTCCGATCTCCACGCGGTCCGCAAGCCGCACTTCGCCTTCGAAGACGCAGTTGACGTCGATGCGCACATCGGCCCCGCAGACCAGGGTGCCGCGCACGTCGATGCGCGCCGGATCGGTAAGCGTAACCCCCGCATCCATGAGCTTGACGGCCTGCTGCCGCTGATAGATGCGCTCGAGCTCCGCGAGCTGTTGCTTGCTGTTGACGCCCAGGATTTCCCATGCGGCGCGCGCCTTGACGGCCGCGACCTGAACCCGGTCCGCAAGCGCAAGGGGCACGACGTCGGTCAGGTAGTACTCGCGCTGGGCGTTGCGGTCGGTGAGCTTCGATAACCAGCCCTGCAGGCGCGCGGTGGGCAGCGCCATGATCCCGGTATTGATCTCGCGGATGCCGCGCACGTCTGCGCTGGCATCCTTTTCCTCGATGATGGACGTGATCGAGCCGCGGCGATTGCGGACGATGCGGCCGTAGCCTGCCGGGTCATCGAGCTCAGCGGTGAGCAGGGTCAGCCGGTCCCCACCTCCGGCGATCATCGCCCCGAGCGTCTCCTCTCCGACCAGCGGCACGTCTCCATACAGGACCAGCGTCAGTCCGGCTGCCCCAAGTTGCGGCAGTGCCTGCGCAAGAGCATGTCCCGTGCCGAGCTGGGGCCGCTGTTCAACGAGCGTGATGCCGCTCGCGCTCAGCGCTCGCGGCACCAGCTCCCCACCATGGCCATACACCACGCAGATGCGGGCCGGCTTGAGAGTGCGTGCGGTGGCGAGCACATGCTCGATGAGCGGCCTTCCCCCGAGCATCTGCAATACCTTCGGCAAGTGCGAGCGCATCCGCTTGCCCTGGCCGGCAGCAAGGATCACGACATTGAGTCCCGAAGGCATCTGGAAATTATCGCACAAACATCAACTTACACGCTGTGCCAGATAGCACGCGAGCGCCTCGCGCGCGCCCGGATCGAGCCGCAGCCCGGCCTTGCTGCGGCGCCAGAGCACGTCGTCCGCGCTCGCCGCCCATTCATGCTCGACCAGGTAATCGACTTCGCGCGCATAGAGGTTGCCGCCGAAGTCCCGCCCGAGATCGGCAGCCGCGCTGGCATCGCCGAGGACGTCATACGCCAAGGCACCATGGCGCCGCGCGAGCGCCTGGAGCAGCGATCGCGGCAGCCTGGGATAACGCTCTTCGAGCCGCTTCGCGAAGCGCATGATGTCTCCGCGCGGGATCGTGGCGCCAGGCAGGGCCGCCTCCGCGGTCCAGGCAGGCCCCATGCCGGGAAACCACGGAGCGATTCTGTCCAGCACGTGCTCGGCGAGCCGGCGATAGGTAGTGATCTTGCCCCCAAACACCGTTAGCACGGGAGCGGATCCGTGATCGCTATCGAGCCGCAGCACGTAGTCGCGCGTCACTGCCGAGACGTCCACCGTGCCGTCATCGTAGAGCGGCCGCACCCCGGCGTAGTGCCACAGGACGTCCTCCGGCCCGACTGCCCGCCTGAGGTAGCGGCTCGCGGCGCGGCACAGATACTCGATTTCCGCCGCGCTCGCCCGCGGCCGCGAAGGATCGCCGTCATACGGAATATCGGTCGTGCCGACCAGCGTGTAGGCCTCCTCTAACGGAATCATGAACACGACGCGCCGATCGTCGTTCTGCAGAAGGAACGCATGGTCGCCCTCGTAGAGCCGGGGCACGACGATATGGCTGCCCTTTACGAGACGGACATTGTCGCGCGAGGGCTGGTGCAGCCGTTCGTTGAGCACGGTTTTCACCCACGGGCCTGCTGCGTTGACAATCGCCCGCGCCGTCACCTGCTGCAGCCCGCCCCGGTCCTGCAGCTGGGCCTGCCAGAGATCGCCTTCGCGTCTTGCCGCGACGCATTCGGTGCGCGTGAGTACCGCGGCCCCGCGGACCCTGGCGTCGCGGGCGTTTGCGACCACCAGCCTGGCGTCATCCACGCAGCAGTCGGAATAGGCGAAGCCGTGTCGGTATTCCGGCTTCAGTCCGGCGGAATACGGCGGGCGGTCGAGGCGCACCGCATGCGAGCCCGCCAGCCGCGTCCTGCGCCCCAGGTGGTCGTAGAGAAAGAGACCGGTCCGGATCACCCATCGCGGCCGCAGCTGGGGCACATGCGGCATGATGAAGCGCACCGGGTGCACGAGGTGCGCCGCGATCCTCAACAGCACCTCGCGCTCGGCGAGCGATTCCGCGACCAGCCGGAATTCGAACTGCTCCAGATAGCGCAGCCCCCCGTGTATGAGCTTGCTGCTGGCGGAGCTGGTGTGCGCGCCGAGATCGTCCTTTTCCACGAGCAGGACGGAAAGGCCGCGCCCGGCTGCGTCACGCGCGACGCCGACGCCGTTGATGCCGCCGCCGATGACCAGCAGATCCAGGCTTTCGGGAATGGGGTTCCCCATGAATGAAAAGGGCAGCTTCTGCTGCCCCTATTTTGCCCCCGCGCGTTGAACGGTGTTACCGCTGCGAATCCGTTGTCCCGGAAATGCTGCCCGTCCGTTCGAACGCGCGGAGATAAACCGCCGCCGTCCGGCGTCCGGATTTATCCTTTCTTTTGCCGCAGCTTGCGGATCGCTGCGAGCTGCGCGGCAAGCGACGCCACTTCCGCTTCCACTGCGGCGACTTCCTGCTTGTCGCGTGCGCTGCGGCGCGCTTCTTCTGCCCGCTGCAGAGCCTCGTTCGCTTTGGCCTCGTCCAGGTCGTGGCCGCGAATTGCCGTGTCGGCGAGCACCGTGATCACCTTAGGCTGCACCTCGAGTATCCCTCCCGCCACGAAGATCAGCTCCTCGGCGCCGCCGCCCGCCGGCAGGATGCGCACGGCTCCCGGCTTGATACGAGTGATGAGGGGAGTATGCCGGGGGTAGATGCCGAGCTCGCCCGCTTCTCCCGGCAGCACCACGAATTCCGCCTCGCCCGAGTAGATACTTTCCTCGGCACTGACGACGTCGATGTGGATGGTGTTTGGCATTGCGCGTTACTTCAGTGACTTGGCCTTCTCGAACGCCTCCTCGATGGTACCGGTCATGTAGAAAGCCTGCTCGGGAAGGGCGTCGCACTCCCCGTCGACAATCATCCGGAAGCCCTTGATGGTGTCCTTCAACGCCACATACTTGCCCGGCGTTCCGGTGAAGTTCTGCGCCACGGTGAAGGGCTGCGAGAGGAAGCGCTGGATCTTGCGCGCGCGCGCCACGGCAAGCTTGTCCTCCGGCGCCAGCTCGTCCATGCCGAGAATCGCGATGATGTCGCGCAGCTCCTTGTAACGCTGGAGGGTCGCCTGGACCGCGCGCGTGGTGTTGTAGTGCTCATCGCCGATCGTGTTGGGATCCACCTGGCGCGAGGTCGAGTCCAGGGGATCCACGGCGGGGTAGATGCCCAGCGCGGCGATATCGCGTGACAGCACCACGGTCGCGTCCAAGTGGCCGAAGGTGGTGGCGGGCGAGGGGTCGGTCAAGTCGTCGGCAGGAACGTATACCGCCTGGATCGAGGTGATCGACCCGGTCTTGGTCGAGGTGATGCGCTCCTGCAGTCTGCCCATTTCCTCGGCAAGCGTCGGCTGGTAGCCCACGGCCGAGGGCATGCGCCCGAGCAGCGCCGAAACCTCGACCCCCGCCAGCGTGAAGCGGTAGATGTTGTCGATGAAGAGCAGGATGTCGCGCCCCTCGTCGCGGAAGGCTTCGGCCATCGTCAGCCCGGTCAGCCCGACGCGCAGCCGGTTGCCCGGCGGCTCGTTCATCTGGCCGAAGACCATCGCCACCTTGGATTCCTGGAGATTGTCGAGCTTGATCACTTCCGCCTCGATCATCTCGTGGTAGAAATCGTTGCCCTCGCGCGTTCGCTCGCCCACGCCGGCGAAGACCGAGAGACCGCTGTGCTTGGTCGCGATGTTGTTGATGAGCTCGAGCATGGTCACGGTCTTGCCCACGCCGGCGCCCCCGAACAGCCCGATCTTGCCGCCCTTGGCGAACGGGCAGATGAGGTCGATGACCTTGATGCCCGTTTCCAGCAGCTCGACCGACGGGGAGAGCTCGTCGAACTTGGGGGCGGCCTGGTGGATCGGGCGACGCTCCGTGGCCTCGACCGGCCCGCCCTCGTCGATCGGGCGCCCGAGCACGTCCATGATGCGTCCGAGCGTGCCTTTGCCGATTGGCACCGATATCGGCGCGCCGGTGCTCTTCACCTTCATGCCGCGGCGCAGGCCGTCCGCCGATCCCATCGCGATGCAGCGCACGATGCCGTCGCCGAGCTGCTGCTCGACCTCGAGGGTGAGGCCGCGCTCTGCGAATCCCTTCTCGCCGGAATCCTCGACCACGAGCGCGTTGTAGATCCCCGGCATCGCGTTGCGGGGGAATTCGACGTCGACCACCGCGCCGATGCACTGGACGATGGTTCCCGTGGACTGATCCGTTGCCGTGGCTTGACCTTGTGCCATCGCTCTTTCCTCAAACGGCGGCTGCGCCGCCCACAATTTCCGAAATTTCCTTGGTAATCGCCGCCTGCCGGTTCTTGTTGTAGATCAGTGTCAGCTCGTCGATCAGGGTCGCGGCATTGTCCGAGGCGGCCTTCATCGCCACCATCCGCGCCGACTGCTCGGATGCCATGTTCTCAGCGACCGCCTGGAAGATGATCGCCTCGATGTAGCGCGTCATCACCTGGTCGAGCACGGCCTTCGCTTCCGGCTCGTAGAGGTAGTCCCAGACCGTTTCGGGCACGCCCAGGCGCTCTCCCGAAAGCGGCAGCAGCTGCTCGATCACCGGTTCCTGCTTCATGGTGTTGATGAAGCGGGTGTAGCCGATCATCAGGCGGTCGAAGCGGTCGTTGGCATAGCCGTCGAGCATGACCTTGACGGCGCCTATCAGCTTGTCCAATTGCGGGCGGTCGCCCAGCTGGGTCGCGTGCGACACGATGTTCGCGCCCAGTCGCTGCATGAATCCCAATCCCTTGTTGCCTATCGGGCAGACGTCGATCTCCTCGCCTTCTGCCTGCCAGGTCTTGTACTCATTAAGCACCATGCGCAGCAAATTCGTGTTCAGCGCCCCGCACAGGCCCTTGTCGGTGGTAATCACGATCAGCCCGACGCGCTTCACGGTGTCGCGCGACACGAGGTACGGGTGGCGATACTCCGGGTTGGCGTGGCTGATGTGCGCTGCGACGTTGCGGATCTTCTCGCCGTAGGGCCGCGCCATGCGCATGCGCTCCTGCGCCCTGCGCATCTTGGACGCGGCGACCATCTCCATCGCCTTGGTGATTTTCCGGGTGTTCTGCACACTCCGGATCTTCATCCGTATTTCCTTGGTGCCCGGCATCGCTCAGCTCGTCGGCGCGGTCGGCGGACTCATCAGGCCGCCGCGCGGGCGGCGCTCCCGAACCCGGCGCTCTTCTTCCAGTCTTCCATCGCGGCCTTGAGCGCCTTCTCGTCGTCCTCGGAAAGGTCCTTCTTGTCTTCCATCGACTTCACCAGCGCATCGTATCTGGCCTTGAGGTGATCGCGCAGCGACTTGTCCGCCGCGAGCGCCTTCGCTATCTCAATGCCATCGAAATAGCCGTTGTTCACCGCGAACAGCGTGACCGCCATCTCCCACACCGCCAGCGGATGGTACTGGGGCTGCTTCATCAGCTCGGTGACGAGCCGGCCCCGATCGAGCTGCTTGCGGGTCGCCTCGTCGAGGTCGGAGGCAAACTGCGCGAATGCTGCGAGCTCGCGGTACTGCGCGAGCGCGAGCCGGACGCCGCCGCCCGTGTCGCGGCGCTTCATGATCTTGGTCTGCGCGGCCCCCCCTACCCGCGACACCGAGATGCCGGGGTTGATCGCGGGCCGGATGCCGGCGTTGAAAAGATCGGTCTCGAGAAAGATCTGCCCGTCGGTGATCGAGATGACGTTGGTCGGCACGAACGCGGTCACGTCGCCGGCCTGCGTCTCGATGATCGGCAGCGCGGTCAGGGAGCCGGTCCTGCCCTTGACCTTGCCGCCGGTGAGCTTCTCGACGTAGCCCTCGTTCACGCGCGCGGCGCGCTCGAGCAGCCGGGAGTGCAGATAGAAGACGTCGCCCGGGTAGGCCTCGCGCCCCGGCGGCCGTCGCAGCAGCAGCGAGATCTGGCGATAGGCCCACGCCTGCTTGGTCAGGTCGTCGTAGATGATGAGCGCGTCCTGCCCGCGGTCGCGGAAGTATTCGCCCATGGTGCAGCCGGAGTAGGGCGCAATGTACTGCATCGCGGCGGACTCCGAGGCGGAGGCCGCCACGACGATGGTGTAGGCCATGGCGCCGTGCTCCTCGAGCTTCCGCACGACGTTGGCGATCGTGGATGCCTTCTGCCCGATGGCGACGTAGACGCAGATCAGGTCCTTGCCCTTCTGATTGATGATGGTGTCCACCGCGACGGCGGTCTTGCCGGTCTGGCGGTCGCCGATGATCAGCTCGCGCTGGCCGCGGCCGATCGGGACCATGGCGTCGATCGACTTCAGCCCCGTCTGCACCGGTTGGGAGACCGACTTTCTCCAGACCACGCCGGGAGCGACCTTCTCGATGACATCCGTCATTTTCGCCGTGACGGCACCCTTGCCGTCGATCGGCTGGCCGAGCGAGCTCACCACGCGGCCAAGCAGCTCCGGGCCGACCGGCACCTCGAGGATGCGGCCCGTACACTTGACGCTGTCGCCCTCGGAGATGTGCTCGTATTCGCCGAGTATCACCGCGCCGACCGAGTCGCGCTCGAGGTTGAGCGCCAGCCCGAAGGTGTTCCCGGGAAATTCGAGCATCTCGCCGGACATCACGTCAGAGAGCCCGTGGATGCGGCAAATGCCGTCGGTTACGGATACCACCGTCCCCTGGGTGCGGATCTCCGCGCCCAGCGCGAGGCTCTGGATCCGGGAACGGATCAGATCGCTGATCTCGGAAGGTTTCAGCTGTTGCATCACTTTTCCTTGGTTGCCTATTTCGCTAGCGCGGCCGCCATCGCTGCGAGCCTGCCGCGCACCGAACCGTCGATCACTTCGTCGCCCACCTGCATGCGCACGCCCCCGATCAGCCCGGCGTCGATCTCCACGCGGGGCTCGACCTTGCGCTGGAATCTACGCTCGAGGTCCGCCACCAGAGCAGCCACCTGGCCGCTGTCCAGCGGGTAGGCGGAGCTGATCACCGCGTCGACCACGCCTTCGCGCACATTCTTGAGCTCTTCATAGATCTCGCGGATCTCGGGCAGCAGCACCAGCCGTCCATTTTCGATCAGGATGCGCACGAAGTTCTGCGCCTCCACCGAGAGATCCCCGCACGCGCCCGCGAAGAGCCCGTAGACCTGGTCGCCTGAGAGGTTCGGATTGCCGATAGCCTTCCTCATGTCCGGGTCCGCGGCGACCGCCGCCATCAGCGCGAGCGCGCGCGACCATCTGTCGAGGGCTCCGCTCCCGTCCGCGAGCGCGAAGACCGCCTCCGCGTAAGGGCGAGCAATCGTGAGGTTATCCGCCATCAGCGCAGTTCCTGCCTGAGCTGCGCCAGCAGGTCGGCGTGTGCTTTCGCGTCCACCTCGCGGCGCAGGATCTTCTCCGCGCCCGCCACGGCAAGCGCAGCAACCTGCTCGCGCAGCGCTTCCCGCGCGCGCGAAGCCTGCTGCTCGATCTCCGCCTGCGCGGCCGCCTTCTCGCGATTGCCCTCCTCCCGGGCCTGGGTGCGCGCTTCCTCCACCATCTGGGCGGCGCGTTTTTCGGCCTGCGCGATGATTTCCGCCGCGCGCTCGCGCCCTTGGTGGAGCCGCTCCTCGGCTTGCCGGGTGGATGCCTCGAGCGAGCGCTTGCCGTCCTCGGCCGCGGCGAGCCCATCAGCGATAGTCTTCTGCCGCGCCTCGATCGCCCGCAGCATATACGGCCAGATGAACTTGACCGTGATCCAGATGAAGGCCGCGAATACGACAGCCTGCGCAATCAGCGTCAGGTTGATGTTCATGCGTTCCCCCAGGCGCGAGCCGCGCGCTCAGCCGCCCAGCTGCGCGAGCAGCGGGTTGCCGGTGGCGAACCAGAGCGCCAAGCCGACTCCAATGATGAACGAGGCGTCGATCAGGCCCAGCAGCAAGAACACCTTCGCCTGCAGCGAGTTGGTGAGTTCGGGCTGGCGCGCGGCGGCCTCGAGGAACCGGCTGCACATGATGCCCACGCCGACGCAGGCGCCGAGCGCGCCGAGACCGATCATGAGGCCGATGCCGATGCCGGTATAGGCCTGCACCATCGCGATGAGCTGGAGCTTTTCCATGGAGTTTCCCTTTCTATTGCGAAAAGTTCGATGACGGAGTCTAGTGGTGCTCGTGCGCCATCGCGACGTAGACGATGGTCAGCATCATGAAGATGTACGCCTGCAGGCAGACGATGAGGATGTGGAAGAGCGCCCACAGCAGCGCGAAAAAGGAGCCGAACACGGTTCCGACCAGCCCGGTTGCGGCCCACATCCACAATAGCAGGAAGATGAGCTCGCCCGCGTACATGTTCCCGTAGAGCCGGAGGGAATGCGACAGCGGCTTGGAGATGTACTCGATGGCGTTGAACAGCAGGTTAAAGGGAACCAGCCACCGCCCGAAGGGGGTAAAGCAGAGCTCGTGGAGCCAGCCCCGAGCGCCCTTGACCGCGATTGAGAAAAAGATCATCAGCAGCCAGACCGAAAGCGCCAGCGCGAAGGTGGTGTTCACGTCCGCGGTGGGCACGATGCGGAAGCCGTGCTCGGAGATGTGGTGGGTGCCGAGTGCCACGATGTCCACCGGCAGGAAATCCATCGCATTCATCAACAGCACCCACAGCCCGACGGTCAGCGCCAGCGGCGCGACGAACTTGTGGCGGTCGCCGTGGAAGATGCTCTTCGCCTGCTCGTCGACAAACTCGAACAGCAACTCGACGAAGGCCTGGCGCCCGCCGGGAACGCCGGCGGTCGCGCTGCGCACGACCCACCACAGAAAGCCGATGCCGACCACACCGAGAAGCACCGACACGGCGAGCGAATCGAAGTGCAGGGTCCAGAATCCGCCGTCGCCGACCTGCTTCGCCCCGTGGGTCAGGTGGTGGCTGATGTATTCGGTAGGTGTGAGTTCGTTACCGGCCGCCATCGCCCGTCTGCTGGTTGTGGTCGCGTACAAAAAACGCCATCGAAAAGATCAAGACTGTCGCGACGAACGAGCCGAGAAACGCCGCCGCCACGACGTCCTGGTATGTCGCCAGCACGAGCCAGATCAGGATGACGATGAGGCCGAGCTTCACCGCCTCGGCTCTCAACACGGCAAGCAGTATTCCCCCTGCCGACTCCGCCTTGCCCATTGAGGCCACGACCGCAGCCCCCAATCCGGACAGGATGCTGACCGCGCCGCCGAGGGCCGCGGACAGAGCGCCGTGAACGCCGGCCATGAACCACGCCAGGAGCGTCAGTGCGGCGGTGGCCATCACTTGCCACCGGAGTATGGTGCGTATCGGCTTGGCCAGGTCGCGGAGCATGGCGTTGGTCAGTCTCCGCCCCCCCGGCAAAGCGCGCGTAGTATAGCCTCGAGGCGGATGAGGGTCAATTTGCTGCGGCGCGGCAACGCCCCGATTTCGAAGTCTTATTTTTGCCTGAGCCGGTTGAGGAGTGCATCCAACTGTTCCAGGCTCGAATAATGAATCACAAGCCTGCCGCTGCCCGGCTTCGCGCCGCTGCGTATGCTCACGGTCGTGCCGAGCTGCCCGCTCAGTTCCTCCTCCAGCCGTGCCACATCGCGGTCACTGCGCGCGCGCAGTCGCGCCACCGGGCGCGCGGTCAAGACCGCTACCCGCTTCTCCACTTGGCGCACGGAGAGCTGCCGCGCGACCGCCTCCCGCGCGAGGTCGATCTGCTTGAGCGCCGGGAGCGCAAGCAGCGCCCGCGCGTGTCCCATGTCGAGCTTGCCCTCGCGCAGCAGTTCCTGGACCGGCGGCGCAAGCTCGAGCAGCCGCAGCGCGTTGGTAATCGCGGCGCGCGAGCGGCCCATCGCCTCAGCAGCCTCTGCGTGGGTCATGCCGAACTCCTCGATCAGGCGCTTGATGCCCGTCGCCTCGTCGAGAGGATTCAAGTCCTCGCGCTGGAGGTTCTCGATCAGTGCGATGGCAAGCGCGT
This sequence comes from Burkholderiales bacterium, assembly GCA_036555615.1. Lineage (GTDB taxonomy): Bacteria > Pseudomonadota > Gammaproteobacteria > Burkholderiales > SG8-41 > SG8-41. Next base: position 68,396 of record DATBKZ010000059.1, read on the forward strand.
GGCGATCGGTCACCTCGCGCACCAGCGTCGGCACGGCTGCGAGGCCTGCCATGCGCGCCGCACGCCAGCGCCGCTCGCCGGCAACGATTTCGTAGCGGCCCGCGCCCATCGGCCGCGCCAGGATCGGCTGCATCACGCCCTGCGCCTTGATCGACTCGGCGAGCTCGGCGAGGCCTTCCTGCCCGATCCGTGCGCGCGGCTGGTACCGGCCGGGCTGCAGCTGGTCGAGCGGCAGCGACAGGAGCGCCTCGCCTCCGCTGCCACTGCCAGGCTCTTCATCGGTCCCGAGCAGCGCATCGAGTCCCCGCCCCAATCCCTTGAACTTGGCCATCGCACTCACCCTCACGCGTCCGCGCGGTTGAGCATTTCCCCCGCGAGCGCGAGGTAGGCCTGCGCGCCCTTCGAGTTCCGGTCGAACTTGAGCGCGGGCACGCCGAAGCTCGGCGCCTCCGCCAGCCGCACGTTGCGCGGGATCACGGTGCGGTAGACCTTGTCGCCGAAATGCTCCAGCAATTGGGCCGAAACCTGCTGCGCGAGCGTATTTCTCGGATCATACATCGTGCGCAGCAGCCCCTCGATCTCGAGCGCAGGGTTCAGATGACTGCGCACCTTCTTGATGGTCTGCACGAGATCGCTCAACCCCTCCAGCGCGTAATACTCGCACTGCATGGGAATCATCACTGCATCGGCGGCGGTCAGGCCGTTCACCGTGAGGAGGTTCAGCGCCGGCGGGCAGTCAATGAGAATGAAATCGTATTCGGTCACGACCGCGGCGAGCGCCTCCTTGAGTCGCGTCTCGCGGTGCGCGATCTCGACCAGCTCGACTTCGGCGCCGGCGAGCTCGCGGTTTGCCGGCGCCAGATCGAACCCGCCGTTCTCGGAGCGCACCCTCACTTCGGCAATGCTCTTTGTCCCGAGCAGTACGTGATAGACAGTCGCGCCGAGATGGCGCTTGTCCACGCCACTGCCCATGGTCGCATTGCCCTGGGGATCGAGATCCACCAGCAGCACGCGACGCTGTGCCGCAGAGAGGCTCGCTGCGAGATTCACCCCGGTCGTGGTCTTGCCCACGCCGCCCTTCTGATTCGTGATGGCAAGCACCCTGGCCATGATCAGTCGCGACCGACCGCCACCAGATGGCGCTGTGCGCGCAGTCCGGGAACCGCCAGCGGTATCACCTCGAGTACGTGCCAGCCCTTCGGCAGCTGGGCAATCTCCTCATACGGGTACACGCCTTTCATGGCCACCAACCGCCCACCCGCGGCGGCGTGGCGCCCTGCCAGTGAAATGAGCTCGGCAAGATCGGAGAAGGCACGGGAAATCACGACATCGAACGCAACCGCGGGTTTCCAGGCCTCCGCCCTCTCGCATACGACCTGGGCATTGGCGAGCCTGAGCTCCATGACTGCCTGTCTCAGAAATGCCGCCTTCTTATGGTTCGAATCAATCAGCGTCACCCGCGAATCCGGCAGCGCCATGGCGAGCGGAATGCCTGGCAAGCCCGCCCCGCTCCCCACATCGAGTATCGTTGCGGCGGTGACATGCGGCGCCGCTGCCAGGGAATCGAGCAGATGGTAGCTCACCATCCGCGGCGCCTGCCGCACCGCGGTCAAGTTGTAAGCGCGATTCCATTTCTGCAGCAAATCGAGGTACGCGAGCAGCCGCTGCGGCGCGCCTTCTGGCAGCGTCAAACCGAGCTCGGCCACGCCTTGCGCAAGCTGCTGCGCAAGGGTCATGCGGTCTTGCCGATCGAGGCGCGGGAGGTGCCGGCCGCTGCCTGCGCGCGCGTGGAATATGCATGCGTTCTGCGCTTGAGATGGACGAGCAGGACCGAGATCGCTGCCGGCGTCACGCCCGATATGCGCGCTGCCTGGCCGAGCGTCTCGGGGCGGTGCCGATCGAGTTTTTGGCGCACTTCCACCGACAGCCCGCGCAGGCTGGCGTAGTCCAGGTCCTGCGGCAGCTTCAGGTTCTCCAAGTGCTCGTGGCGCGCGATTTCCTCGCGCTGGCGCTCGATGTAGCCCTGGTATTTGGCCTGGATCTCGACCTGCTCTGCCACCTGCGCATCCTCGACGGCGGGCCCTGCCCCCGGCAGCGCAGTCAACCGCTCGTAGCTCACGTCCGGTCGCCGCAGCAATTCCAGCAGCGAACACTCGCGAGCCGGCGGCTGATCCGGTGAGCGTGCGGTGCCGTCGCCCGACAGCAGGTGCGAACTGATCCACGTGTCCGTGAGTCGCGCCTGCTCGTGCTCGATGGCCGCGCGCTTGCGCGAAAACGCCGCCCAGCGCACATCATCCACGACGCCCAGCCGGCGCCCGATCTCGGTGAGCCGCAGGTCGGCGTTGTCTTCACGCAACGAGAGCCGATACTCCGCGCGACTGGTGAACATGCGATAGGGCTCCGATACCCCCCGTGTGATGAGGTCATCGACCAGCACGCCCAGATAGGCCTCACTGCGGCCCGGGCACCACGGCTCCCGCTCCTTCACGAACAGTCCGGCATTGATTCCCGCAAGCAATCCCTGCGCTGCGGCCTCCTCGTAGCCAGTGGTGCCGTTGATCTGGCCGGCGAAAAACAGCCCGCCGATGGCCCGCGCCTCGAGCGAACGCTTCAGGCCGCGCGGATCGAAGTAGTCATACTCGATGGCGTAACCCGGCCGCGTAATGTGGGCGCGTTCGAGTCCGGCTATCGAGCGCACGAGCTCCTGCTGTGCATCGTAGGGCAGGCTCGTCGAGATTCCGTTGGGATAAAACTCGTTGACGGTCAATCCCTCGGGCTCGAGAAAGATCTGATGCGAGGCCTTGTGCGCAAATCGCACCACCTTGTCCTCGATCGAGGGGCAATAGCGCGGCCCGACGCCCTCGATCACGCCCGTATAAAGGGGCGAGCGGTCGAGCGCAGCGCGAATGATTTCGTGGGTGCGCGCGTTGGTATGCGTGATCCAGCACGGCAGCTGGAGCGGGTGGTGCTCGCGTTTGCCCAGGAACGAAAATACCGGCACCGGAACGTCGCCCGGCTGCTCCGTCATCGTCGAAAAATCGATGCTGCGGCCGTCGATGCGCGGTGGCGTGCCGGTTTTTAGCCGCCCGACCGGAAGCTTCAATTCGCGCAGCCGTCGCGCAAGCGCTATCGCCGGCGCATCGCCGGCACGCCCGCCCCCGTGATGGTTGAGCCCGACGTGGATCAATCCACCGAGAAACGTTCCCGTCGTCAGCACGACTGCGCGGGCGCGGAACTTCCGGCCGATCTGCGTCACGACGCCGGTCACGCGCTCGCCTTCGATCAGCAGGTCGTCTACTGGCTGCTGGAAAATGCGCAGTCGCGGCTGCTTCTCAAGGCGGCTGCGGATTGCGCCGCGATACAGCGCGCGATCAGCTTGCGCGCGGGTCGCGCGGACTGCCGGGCCCTTGCGGGAGTTGAGTATGCGAAACTGGATGCCTGCCTCGTCGGCCGCAAGCGCCATCGCGCCACCTAAAGCATCTATCTCCTTGACTAAATGGCCTTTTCCTATGCCTCCGATCGACGGATTGCAGGACATCTGCCCCAAAGTATCGAAGCTGTGGGTCAACAGCAGGGTCTCACACCCCATCCGGGCAGCCGCCAGCGCAGCCTCGGTTCCTGCATGGCCCCCGCCCACTACAATAACATCATATATATCAATGGCTTGCATTATAGAATCAGGCCGTCGCAACTTGCAATGATACTTGAAATCGTCGTAGATCGGCATCCTTTCCTGCGAGTTTCACGTGAAACCAGTAGTGCGGTGCTGCGTTGCAGCATCGGTTTCTCACTGCGTGGTTCCACGTGAAACAGCGGTAGGCTGCTGCTCACTACTTACCGATGCAGAACCGCGCGAAGATCTCACCGAGCAGATCGTCAGCAGTAAATTCTCCCGTGATCGAGCCCAGTGCACGCTGGACCAGTCGGAGTTCCTCCGCGAGCAGCTCTAAACTATCTGTCTGCCGGGCGGCGCGCTCAAGATGCTCTTGAGCGAGTAGCAACGCTTGAAGATGGCGCTCTCTCGCCATGAACACCCCTTCCGCCCCGGCTCCATGCAGGCCCATGAACTCGACCAGCGCCTCCCGCAGCAACTCCAGGCCGGCCCCCGACTTGGCCGACAACCAAATCGTTCGCTCATCATCCCTGCCTTCAATGCCGGGGCCACGAGGCACCAGATCGATCTTGTTCATCACCCTCAGACGTGGCAGCTCCGCCGGAAGCCTTTGCATGATCTCCCGATCCGCTTCAACTTCACCGCGCGTTGCATCGACCATTAGCAGGACAAGATCGGCCTGCTCAATTGCTGCCCAGGTGCGTGCGATGCCGAGCTTCTCCACGGGGTCGTCGGAGGGCCGCAGGCCAGCCGTATCGATCGCGTGAACCGGGACTCCCCCTACGCTCACGCTCTGGCGGATGGCGTCACGAGTTGTGCCCGCAACGTCAGTCACGATGGCGAGTTCCTCACCCGCAAGACGGTTAAGAAGACTCGACTTGCCGACGTTGGGCCGGCCTGCCAGGACCACCCGTATCCCTTCCCTCAGCAGGCTGCCCTGGCGCGAAGCCGACAGGACCTCCGCCAGCTTGGTCCTCAGCCTTTCCAGACGGCCCGCTCCATCAAACTGCCTGATGATTTCGCTATCTTCATCCGGGAAATCGAGCGCGGCCTCGACCAGCGTTCGGAGCTCGATCAGACCATCGAGCAATTCTCCGATGCGCGCGGAGAAGGCGCCCTGGAGCGAACGCATCGCGCTACGCGCCGCTTCTGCAGTTGCCGCGTCAATCAGGTCGGCGACGCTCTCGGCCTGCGCAAGATCCAGCTTGTCGTTGAGATAGGCCCGGCGGGTGAACTCCCCCGGCTGTGCCGGCCGGGCGCCGAGTTCAATGCAGCGCTTCAGTAGCAACTGAAGCACCACCGGTCCGCCGTGTCCCTGCAGCTCCAGCACGTCGTCCCCGGTGTAGGAATGTGGTGCCGGGAAGTAAAGAGCGATACCCTGGTCGATTGCCGACCCTTGCGCATCCACGAAATCCGTAAGCGTCGCGCGTCTTGGGGCCGGTACTTTTCGCAGGACGCCTGCGATGAGCGGGGCGAGACGCGGACCGGAAACCCTCACCACGCCGATACCCGCGCGCCCGGGGGCTGTGGAAATAGCGGCAATGATGTCGCTCTCGCTCATCGGGCGGCGGTGAAACGAATGGGGAACGGCGCAAGCGCCGTTGCCCGAGCAATCAGCGCTTGCGCGGTGCGGCTTCGCGCTCGAGTACCCGCGTGATTCTCCACTGCTGCGCGATCGAGAGCACGTTGTTCACCAGCCAGTAGAGCACCAGTCCTGCTGGGAAGAAAAAGAAAAACACGCTGAAAACAATGGGCATGATTTTCATGACCCGCGCCTGCACCGGATCTGGCGGCTCGGGATTAAGCAGCGTCTGCACCCACATGGTAACTGCCATCAAGACCGGCAGAATGAACCACGGGTCGGGTGCCGCGAGGTCATCGATCCACAGCATGAAGGGCGCATGCCGGAGCTCAACGCTCGCCAGAAGCACCCAATAAAGTGCAATAAAAACAGGTATTTGAACGATTATTGGCATGCAGCCGCCGAGGGGATTTATCTTCTCCGACTTATAGAGCTCCATCATCGCCTGCTGCAGCCGCTGGCGATCCTGCCCAAATTGATCCTTGAGCTTCTGGAGCTTCGGCGCGAGCACCCGCATCTTCGCCATCGAGCGGTAGCTCGCGGCCGATAACGGATAGAACAGCAGCTTGATAATCACCGTAAGCAGGATGATCGCGACTCCCCAGTTGCCTACCCACTGATTGAGCCAGGCCAATACCCAGAACAGCGGTACGGCGATGACCGTCAACCAGCCGTAATCGATCGTAAGATCCAGGCCCGGCGCGATCTTCGCGAGCTTCTCCTGCTCTTCCGGACCGGCATACAGCGGCACCGTGACGGCACCGGTCGCACCCGGGGCAATCGCGCCGGCCGGCACAATTACGCCCGCCGAGTAGAGCCCGTCTTCCAGGCGACGGGCATAGAACTCGCGCGCGACACCGCTGCGCGGCAGCCACGCGCTGAAGAAATAATGCTGCAGGATCGCAATCCATCCGTCTTCGCTGTTCCGGGAGTACTGCGCCTTGCCTTTCTCGATATCGCTAAAGGACAGCTTCTGGAACTTGTCCTTGTCGGTGTAGAGCGCGACCCCCGTATACGTCGGGAGCATTGCCGAATCACCCGGCAGCGGCTTGTCGTCGCGCACCAGTTGAAAATAGGCATAAGGCTGGATGGCCACCTCTGCCGCATTGACGATCTCGAAGCTGACGTCGATGAGGTAGCTCCCCCGCCGGAACCGAACGATCTTGCTGACCTGCGAGCCCGCCGCGGGGCGGGCGGTGAGCCGCACCTCGAGCTGATCTTGACCTTCGGCGAGCTGGAAGCTCTCGCCCGGCGCCGTGAAAAGCGTGCGATGGTTAGGGAGGCCGTTGCCGATGAGACCGGCCTGGGCGACATAGGTCCGCTCGGGGCTGCTATCGAACAACACGAAATGCGTGCTGCGGTCGACCGTGTCGCGGTGCTTCTTGAACTGCAACCGACGCACATCTCCGCCTTGGCTGCTGATCTCGGCAATCAGGACATCGGTTTCGACCCGTATCGTTACGCCGCTCTCCGGGGCCGCGCGGGCCTGCTTCGGCACCGCCGCCTGGCTCGCTGTGAGCTTCTCGCCGGGCACCGGCGGCTGCGCCGATGGCGGCACCGTCTTCCCTGCCTTCCCAGCCACTTCCTCCGCGGGTCGCGCCGGCTGCTGGTCACGCTGCCACGCATCGAGCAGCATGAATACCGAGAAGGAGAAGACGAAGAATAAGATCAGTCGTTGCGAGTCCATGACCATGCCCGTGCGGCGTCTCCCAACAGCCTAGTGATTGGGCCCTGCCGCGGCAAGTTCCTCCAGGAGCCGGAAGAGCTCCAGGCGCGCCGCCGCGTGGGAAGCCTGCCGCGGGCAGCGCCGCAGCTCGACCACGATATCCATGCCGGCCGGGCGCCGCGCCATCGTGCGAAAGACCTCCCTCACCATGCGCTTCATTCGATTGCGATCAACCGCGCGCGGCGCCACGCGCCGGCTGGCGATGATTCCGATGCGCGCGTGGCAAAGGTCGTTCGCCCTGACGTACAACCTGAAATACCGCCGCGCACGTGCATCGCCTGCTGCGAGCGTCGCGGTGAACTGCTCGCGGCGATACAGCCGCGCGCTGCGCGGCAGCGCGCGGTCCGTCTCCCTCAGGCGCTCAATCGCGCCCGCCCCCTGGCCCGGCGCGCTCTGAGCACGCCGCGCCCGCCCCGAGTCCGGCTGCGCGCGCGGAAGCCGTGAGTGCGCTTGCGGCGCTTCACCGATGGTTGATAGGTTCGTTTCATGGGATCCGTCCGCCTGCTGAAAAGCGCGCTATTACAACCTTTAACTCTCCGTCGTGTCAACCGCTTTCGCGCGGCGCGCGAGCCCACGCTCCAAGCGTGCGTTGCTGTGGATAACGAATCTCAAAAGGGATAAAATCCGAAGCTGAAAATCGTCTTCCCGCGCGGCCCAGATTCAAACAACAACGCCATACCGATGAACAGTTTCTGGCGCTTCTGCTTGGCCCGCTTCGAGCAAGAGCTGCCGCCCCAGCAGTACCGCACCTGGATCAAGCCCCTGCGTGCTCAGGTCGAGGACAGCCGCCTGACGCTGGTGGCGCCGAACCGCTTCGTGCTGCAATGGATACGCGACAAGTTCCTCGCGCGTATCGAGCAGCTCGCCCGCGAGCAGCTCAAGCGCGATATCGAAGTCGTGCTCGTCCTTGCCGAGAAGGAGCCGCCGGTTTCCCGGCCCCTGCCGGTCGCGCAGGGAGGGAGGGAGCGCGAAGCCAAGCCCACCAGCCGGGAAATCTCGCGCCTGAATCCCGCATTCACCTTCGAGACCTTTGTCACCGGCAAGGCCAACGAGCTGGCGCGCGCGGCGGCCGCACAGGTAGCGGAGCGCCCTGGCTCGGCCTACAACCCGCTTTTCATCTACGGCGGTGTCGGTCTCGGCAAGACGCATCTGATACAGGCCATCGGGAACCGCCTGCGCGTGCAGGCTCCCGAGACCAAGATCCGGTACATCCACGCCGAGCAATATGTATCCGACGTGGTGCGAGCCTATCAGCACAAGGCATTCGACGATTTCAAGCGCTACTACCATTCCCTCGACCTGCTGCTGATCGACGACATCCAGTTCTTCAGCGGCAAGAGCCGCACCCAGGAGGAGTTTTTCTACGCATTCAATGCCTTGATCGAGGCGCACAAGCAGGTCGTCATCACCTGCGACACTTATCCCAAGGAAATCGCCGGGATCGAGAACCGCCTGATTTCGCGCTTTGGGTGGGGGCTCACCGTGGCGGTCGAGCCGCCCGAACTGGAAATGCGCGTCGCCATCCTGCTCAAGAAGGCGGAAGGCGAGGGTGTCAAGCTCGACGAGGCGGTGGCATTTTTTCTCGCCAGGCATATTCAGTCGAACGTCCGCGAGCTCGAGGGCGGCCTGAAGCGCGTCATTGCCTACGCGCGGTTTTCGGGGCGAGAATTTTCGGTGGAGCTCTGCCGCGAGGCGCTGCGCGACCTGCTGGCCATTCAGCATCGGCAAGTATCGATCGAAAACATCCAGAAAACCGTCGCGGATTATTACAAGATCAAGGTCTCGGAGATGTATTCCAAGAAGCGCAGCCGCAATGTCGCCCGGCCCCGCCAGGTCGCGATGGCGCTCGCCAAGGAACTCACGCAGTTGAGCCTGCCCGATATCGGTGAAGCGTTCGGCGGCCGCGATCACACCACCGTGCTGCACGCCTGCCGCAAGATCGCGTTGCTCAAGTCGACCAGCAGCGAACTGACCCGCGACTTCAATTCCCTGCTCAACGTCCTGAGGAGTTGATCATCGCCGTGTGGTTTGTGGAAAACCGGATACCCTGCCGCCGCACGGCCTGTTATCCACAAACTGCCCACGCCCACTACCAGCTTACGCACAACTCTATCCCTCCCGCCCATTCGCAGCCGCGCGGGTCGGAGCCGACTTTTGCACAGGCCTCCGGGGCCCTTATTAGTCCTATTACATTTAATCTAGAAGAAGACCTATGAAGCTCGTTCAGCTCGAACGCGACGCGCTGCTCAGGCCGCTGCAGGCGGTTACCGGGATCGTGGAGAAGCGCCATACGCTGCCGATCCTCTCGAATGTCCTCATCGAGCGCAAGCAGGGAGCTCTGCTCATGCTGGCCACCGACCTCGAGATCCAGGTGACAGCGCGCACGGACCTCGAAAAGGGGGCAGGAGAGGATACGGGGCTCACGGTGTCCGCGCGCAAGCTCCAGGAAATCCTGCGGGCGCTGCCGGAGGGCACCGAGGCATCGCTCGACGTTCAGAACAACCGGCTCCAAGTGCGTTCCGGCAAGAGTCGGTTCAATCTGCAGACGCTGCCGGTGGCGGATTTCCCGGCCATGGCAGACCCCGGGGCGGCGCAGGCGAAGGTCACCATGCCGCAGAAAGCACTGCGGGAGCTGCTGCTGCTGGTGCAGTATGCAATGGCCCAGCAGGACATTCGCTACTACCTGAACGGGCTGCTGCTGGTGCTGGAGGGGGCACAGGTCAAGGTGATCGCCACCGACGGCCACCGGCTGAGCTACGCCGCGCGGCCTCTCGGTCAGAGCCAGGACAAGCGTGAAGTGATATTGCCGCGCAAGGCGGTGCTGGAGCTCGCCCGGCTGCTCGCTGACAGCGAGGACGCGGTGACGATCGAGATCTTCGGAGCCGTGGTGCGCTTCAGCTTTGGCAGCACGGTGCTGACCACCAAGATCATCGATGGCAAGTTCCCCGACTACACCCGCGTCGTGCCGACCAACTACCAGAGGCGCTTCTCCATCAAGCGCCAGGAGCTGCTGCAATCGCTGCAGCGTGCGGGCATCCTCTCCAACGAGAAATTCCGCGGCGTGCGCTGGATGGTAGCAGGCGGGAGCCTGCGCATTTCGTGCACCAACAACGAGCAGGAGGAGGCGCAGGAAGAGCTGGAGATCTCCTATGGCGGCGAAGCGCTGGATATCGGGTTCAACATCACCTATATCCTGGACGTGCTGAACAACGTGCACAGCGAGTCGGTCGAATGCTCGTTCGGGGATGCCAACAGCAGCATGCTGGTCACGGTGCCGGACAACCGCGAGTTCCGCTACGTGGTCATGCCGATGCGCATCTAGAGGCTGAGAATGGCGATACCTGAAGGCGAATTCGAGCAGCAGCGGCCGGCCGACGACTACGACGCGAGCAGCATCAAGGTCCTCAAGGGCCTGGAGGCCGTGCGCAAGCGGCCGGGCATGTATATCGGCGACACCAGTGACGGCACCGGGCTACACCACATGGCGTTCGAGGTCGTGGACAATGCGGTCGACGAGGCGCTCGCGGGGTACTGCGACGAGATCGCCGTGACGATCCATCCCGACAACTCGGTGAGCGTGGTCGACAACGGCCGCGGCATTCCGACTGACCTGCACCCCGAAGACGAGGAAGGCCGCTCGAGCGCGGAGGTGGTCATGACCGAGCTCCACGCCGGCGGCAAGTTCGACAACAACTCCTACAAGATTGCAGGTGGCCTCCACGGCGTCGGGGTGTCGGTCGTGAACGCGCTGTCGGAATGGCTGCGACTGGCGATCCGGCGTGATGGCAAGCTTCACCAGATGGAATTCCGGATGGGCGAGACCGTCGCCCCGCTGAAGGTCACGGGCAAGACCGAGCGTCGCGGGACCGAGGTGCATTTCCTGCCGGCGAAGGAAATTTTCGGCCGCATCGAATACCACTACGAGATACTGGCGAGGCGGCTGCGCGAGCTGGCATTCCTCAACAGCGGCCTGCGGATTCTTCTCGTCGACCAGCGCAGCGGGAAGGATGAGACTTTCGCGTTTACCGGCGGCGTCAAAGGGTTCGTCGAGTACATCAATCGCAGCAAGAACGTTCTGCACCCGAATATCTTCTATGCCAAGGCGGAAAAGGACGGCATTGTCGTGGAAGCGGCCATGCAGTGGAACGACTCCTACCAGGAAGCCGTGCAGTGTTTCACGAACAATATCCCGCAGCGCGACGGCGGCACGCACATGACCGGGCTGCGCAGCGCGCTGACGCGCACGCTCAACCAGTACATCGAGACCAACAAGCTCGCCGAGAAGGCGAAAGTGGAGACGACCGGCGACGACATGAAGGAGGGGCTGACAGCGGTCTTGTCGGTGAAAGTTCCGGAGCCAAAGTTCTCGTCGCAGACGAAGGACAAGCTGGTGTCATCGGAAGTGCGGCCGGTGGTCGATGAGATCGTCGCCCAGAAGCTCTCCGAATACCTCCTGGAGAAGCCGAACGACGCACGCATCATCTGCGGCAAGATCGTGGAGGCCGCGCGCGCGCGCGAGGCGGCCCGCAAGGCGCGGGAATTGACGCGGCGCAAGGGCGTGCTCGACTCGTTCGGCCTGTCGGGCAAGCTCGCGGACTGCCAGGAGCGCGACCCCGCCCAGTCGGAGCTCTACATCGTGGAGGGCGACTCGGCCGGCGGCTCGGCCAAGCAGGGACGGGACCGCAAGTTCCAGGCGATCCTGCCGTTGAAGGGCAAGATTCTCAATGTCGAGAAGGCGCGGCTCGACAAGCTGCTCTCCTCGCAGGAGATCACGACGCTCATCAGCGTGCTCGGCACCGGCATCGGCAAGGAAGAGTATGCGCCGGAGAAGCTGCGCTATCACCGCATCATCATCATGACGGATGCGGATGTGGACGGTTCCCACATCCGCACCCTGCTGCTGACATTCTTCTACCGGCAGATGCCGGAATTGATCGAGCGTGGCCACATCTACATCGCGCAGCCCCCGCTCTACAAGGTGAAGCACGGCAGAGCCGAGCGCTACCTGAAGGACGAGCACGAGCTCAAGCAGATGCTGCTGCAGCTGGCGCTCGCCGAGGCGGAGCTCTACACCTCGCCCAAGGCCGTACCGCTGAAGCAGGAGGCACTGGAGCAGGTGGCCAAGGATTACCTGCTGGCCGAAGCAGTGATCGAGCGGGTGAGCCGCCTGATCGACGAGGAGGTGCTGCATGCGCTGCTACGCCAGCCGGTCGAGCTCGACCTGATCGACGAGAAGGCGGCGCAGAAGAGCGCCCAGGCGCTCGCCGCGGTGCTCGAGCCTCTCGGCATGAAGGTGGAGGCCCGCTACGAGGAGAAGACCGAGCGCAATATCCTGTCGATCAGCCGCACGCAGCACGGCATCGTGCGCCATTGCTACATCGACGGCGATTTCGTGCAGAGCGGAGATTACGGGCAGATCAAGCGCACCGCGCAGGTGCTGCAGGGCCTGCTCGCGCAGGGCGCGTACGTCAAGCGCGGTGAGCAGCAACAGCCGGTCCGGGATTTCCGTGAGGCCATCGATTGGCTGCTCGGCGAAGTCAAGCGCGGCGTCGGCATTCAGCGCTACAAGGGGCTGGGCGAGATGAACCCGGAACAGCTGTGGGAGACCACGATGGATCCGCAGAGCCGCCGACTGCTCAAGGCGCAGATCGAAGATGCGATCAGCGCCGGGGAGATATTCTCCACTCTGATGGGCGATGAGGTCGAGCCGCGCCGCCAGTTCATCGAGACGAACGCGCTCGGGGCGCGCAACCTGGATATCTAGCTGTCAGCCGACAGCAGCCTGCCGCATCAGACGCTCCTGCGCTTGGCGGTCGGCAGGCGGGTGCGGCGGGCGCGGGCTTTGCGGTCGGCGGGGGCCTTCCCGCGCGGGCGCGAAACACGCGGGGTGGAGGGTGAGTGAGGCGCCTGCGCCGCGGGGGCAGTCGCGGTAGCAGAGGCCCGCGCAACGCGGCGCGGCGCGCGCGCCTCGAACTCGAAGCCGACCTTGCCTTCGGCGGTCTTGACCAGGTAGGCCTTGAAGCGCCGCCCTTTTTTCGAGACGAACTGCGTGAGCAGATCGGTGCGGCCGGTGGCGAGCAGTTTCTGCATCTGGGCGCGCTCGACCGGCTGCTGCAGGATCATCTTGCCCGAGCGGAAATCGCAGCGGCGCGCAGCGCCAACGGCGTTCTCGCAAACGTAGACCGTGCCGTGCTCGAATACCCGCGCGCCGCACTTGGGGCAGGCGCCGGCGCTTTCCTGGGTGCTGAAATCCGGCGGGTTCAGCGCTTCCTCCTCGAGCCGCGCCTGCCCGAAATCAAATTCGAGCTTGAATTCCGGGGTGAGCCGGATGCCCGCGGAGAACGGTTTGCCGACACGGCTGCGGAAACCGGCAAGCGGTCCAACGAAGCGGCGGGTGACGAGCTCGGCGATTTCCTCCGGCGCCCATTCCCTGCCCGACAGCACGACCCACAGCGAGAAGTCGCAGTTCTGGCACTGGAACTTGCGGTAATTCTCCTGGATTACGCCCCCGCACTTCGGGCAGGGCGCCTCCACCGTGGCATAGGCCTCCTCGGGAATGTCGCCGCTCTTGATACGCTCCACCAGGTCTCGGGTCACTTGCTCGATGTGGTCCATGAACACCTCGCGCTGGAGCTTTCCTGCTTCCATGAGCTTCAACTTGTATTCCCAGTCGCCGGTGAGCTCCGGCGACGTGATTTCGGTGACGCCGAAATGGTGGAGCGCGAGCAGCAGGCGGAACGCTTTCCACGTCGGCTTCAGGTCCCGGCCTTCGCGGTGAACGTATTTTTCCTGGATGAGACCTTCAATGATGGCGGCGCGCGTGGCGGGCGTGCCCAGCCCCTTTGCTTCCATAGCCTCCCGCAGCTCGTCGTCTTCGACGAGCTTGCCGGCGCCCTCCATGGCCGAGAGCAGCGTCGCTTCGGTATACCGCGCCGGCGGCTTGGTCTGGTTGGCGACGGCGTTGATCTCGGCCACATCGACCTTTTCGCCTGCAGCCACGGGGGGCAGATTCTGCGACTCTTCCTTCGCGGAGCGGCCGTAGACCGCAAGCCACCCGGGGTTCTGCAGGATGCGCCCGTCAGTCTTGAATGAATGCTCCCCGACCTGGGTGATGCGCGTGGTCTGGAGGTACTCGGCCGCAGGGTGAAACACCGCGAGGAAGCGCCGCAACACGAGATCGTAGAGCTTGTGCTCGGCTTCGTTGAGGTGCTTCGGCAGCTGCAGCGTCGGGACGATCGCGAAGTGATCGCTGATCTTGGCGTTATCGAAGACGCGCTTGTTCAGGCGCACCCAGTTGTTCTTGAGGATGCTCTTGGCGAAGGGCGCGTATTCGCGGGTGCCCGCGATGAGCTCCAGGGTCTTTTTCACCGTGCCGAGGTAATCCTCGGGCAGCGCGCGCGAGTCGGTACGGGGGTAGGTGAGGACCTTGTGGCGTTCATAGAGCGCCTGCGCGAGAGACAGCGTGGTCCTGGCGGAAAAGCCGAATCGACCGTTCGCCTCGCGCTGCAAGCTGGTCAGATCGAACAGCAGGGGCGAGAGCTGTGTGACAGGCTTGGTTTCGTCGGTAACGGAGCCGGTCCGACCGCGGCACGCCGCGGCGATGGCCTCGGCCTTGGCCGCGCTCCACAGGCGTTCCGCCCGGAGATCGGGATCGTCGGTCTTCTTGAAGGCGGGGTCGAACCAGCGCCCGGCGTATTCACCCGCCTGTGCCTTGAATTGCGCGTGCACTTCCCAATAATCCCGAGGCTTGAAGGCCCGTATGGCCTCCTCGCGCTCGACCAGGATGGCGAGCGTCGGGGTCTGCACGCGGCCGACCGTCGTCAGGTAGAAACCGCCTTCCTTCGAATTGAAGGCGGTCATCGCGCGCGTGCCGTTGATCCCGACCAGCCAGTCGGCTTCCGAGCGGCACTTCGCGGCGTCCGCAAGCGGCAGCAGCTCGCGATCCGGGCGCAGGACGTCGAAGCCCTCGCGGATCGCCGCGGGGGTCATCGACTGCAGCCACAGCCGTCGGATAGGCTTTTTCGCCCGCGCGTGTTGCACGAGATAGCGGAAGATCAGCTCGCCTTCGCGGCCGGCGTCGCAGGCGTTGATGAGCCCGGTGACGTCCTTGCGCTTGATCAGGCG
Organism: Burkholderiales bacterium; assembly: GCA_036555615.1. GTDB lineage: Bacteria > Pseudomonadota > Gammaproteobacteria > Burkholderiales > SG8-41 > SG8-41. The sequence goes on from DATBKZ010000059.1 coordinate 83,441, forward strand.
CAGCAGCAGGTTGAGCCGGCTCTCGCTCCTCTCGATGGGGGCGAGCTCGAAGTGGGGCGGAATTACCGGCAGATGCGCGAATGACCACTTACCGCGCTTGACTTCGAATTCCTGCGGGACGGCGAGCTCGAGCAGGTGGCCGACCGCGGACGAGAGCACGTAGCCGCCATTCTCGTAGTAGTCGCCATGACGCTTGAAGCCGCCGAGCGCGCGCGCAATATCCGCGGCCACCGAAGGTTTCTCAGCGATGATCAGCTGCTTGCTCATCCGCGCGAGTCGAAAAAATAGCGCAAGATGATAAGTACAAAGAATTCACTGTGCAAGCGCACTGTGGCGTTCGCCGCCATGAATGCTAGCGATGCACGCGCTGGAAGAGGCCGCCAGGGAGCTGCGCGATATGGCCTTCCAGTTCGAGCCGGGTGAGCAGCGCAGCAAGCTCCGCGGGCTGCAGGTGGGAGCGGAGAGCGAGCGTGTCGCGATCGCAGGCATCGTCGCCGAGGGCATCGAGAACGCGGTGCGCGGGTGCGTCGATCACGGCGGCGGGTGCTGCTAACTCAGGCGCCGCCGCGGGAATCTGCAGCTCCTCGAGGATATCGCGTGCGCTCTCGACGAGCTTGGCGCCGTGCTTGATCAGCGCGTGGCAGCCTTTTGCGAGCGGCGAATGGATCGAGCCGGGAATGGCAAAGACCTCCCTGCCCTGCTCGACCGCGAGGCGCGCGGTGATGAGCGAGCCGCTGTCAGCCGCCGCTTCCACGACCAGGCAGCCCAGCGCGAGGCCGCTGATCAACCGGTTACGGCGCGGAAAATTGCCCGCCAGCGCCCTGGTGCCGAGGGCGAATTCGGACGCCAGCGCGCCGCGGTCGGCGAGCTCATGCGCCAGTCCGCGGTTGCGGGCCGGGTAGACGATATCGACGCCGGTGCCGAGGACCGCCACGCTGCTGGAGGCGCCGGCAACCCCGCCGCGATGCGCGGCGGTGTCGATGCCCAGGGCGAGGCCGCTCACGATGGTCAGTCCGGCATCGGACAGCGCGCGCGCAAAAGCTTCGGCGTTGGCCATGCCCTGCGCGGTCGCATTGCGGCTGCCGACGACCGCGAGCGCCGGTCGGGACAGGTATTCCGCGCGCCCTCTCACGTAGAGCAGCGGTGGCGGGTCGGGGATCTGCAGCAGACGCGGCGGATAGTGGCGATCAGCCAGTGTGACAACAGAGTTCGCGGGGTCTTCGAGCCATCTCCCTGCGGCGGCCACGGCATCCGCGGGGGCGCCCTGCTGAATGGCGACTGCGACGGCGTTGCTGACGTGCTGTGCGAGCGCGCGGCGACTCGAGGCCAGCACGCGCTCGGGGTCACCGAAAGCCGCGAGCAGCCGGCGCAGATCGGCGCCGGTTAATCCCGGCGTGAGGCTCAGCTTGAGCCAGGCGACGAGGTCCGGGTCGAGCGGCATGCGGCGGTAGCCAGGCTGCCACCCGCCGCGTCCCAGCGGCGCCCGGCGCGATCAGGGATTGGTGACGACGTCGTTGACTGCGACCGGTCGCGAGGCCTGCATCACCAGCCCGAACGCGGCGCGGTCGAAGGTGCGGAAGACCATGACCAGACCGAAGCGCTCGTCGGGAAGCTTGGCGGCATCCTCCGCGGTGATGCGCCGGCCGCGCTCATAAAGCGGCGCATCACGGGGCGGGAGCCCCTCGTCGTAATAGGGCCGCGGCGAGTCCTCCCCGGTGATTCCCTGCACACCATAGAGGGGGGCCATGCGCGGTCCGAAGGTAAGGGTACTCTGGCTGCGGTAGATTGCGAGGACGTGTCCCACTTCGAGGCCGTCCTTCGAGCCCTTGGACAGGGCGACGATGCCCGTCGGCCCGGTCTCGCCCAGGTTGCCGTAGGTAGACATGACGCGTCCGCGCACCGGCCGCCAGGGCGCGCGCGGCACGTATGAGAACGTGGGAATCTCCTTGGCAGCGGGCAGCAGGCGATCGCCCGCGTAAATTTCCTGCGTCGACTTGCTGATTTCGATCGTGGCCGGATCGCCGCGGCGGATCACTTGCGCTTCGCCGAGATAGATTGCCTGGTAGCCGAGCGTTTCGTTGGTTTCGGGGTCAACCAGCGCGTCGCCGCGACGGAAGACCTGCCAGGTGAGGCCCTTGTCGGGATCCATGCCTTCGACGTAGGCAACGCTGCCGGCGCCGATCACGACGCGGTTTTCCTGCGCGGCGAGGATGCGAGGCGCGCTGTTGAGCTCGTCCGGTCCGACCACCAGCGGTCGCGACAGGAAGGGCTCGATAACCGATGGCGGAATCGCCGGAATCGCCTTGTCTGCGAGTGGTTCCGCCCGCAATCTGGGCGTGAGCTTTACCGTGTCGCGTGGCGCGGGCGCAGGCACTCCGACTACTCCCGGAGCCGCCGCAGCGGCTGCAGCCGCCGCTGCCTTCGCCGCTTCATCGCCCGTCAGCAGCCGCAGTCGGACCTCGGCGCCGGTACGATCGAGGACAATCACGTCGCCGGGGAAGATGCGGTGGGGGTTTCTGAGCTGTTCCTGGTTCATCCGCCACAGCTCAGGCCACCGCCAGGCATCCTTGAGAAAGCGCCCGGATATGCCCCACAAAGTGTCGCCCGGAACGACAACATACTGGTCAGGGGCCCCCTCCTGAAGCGCGCTGGCATCGGCGGCCCACGCGGGCGCCGCCGCAAGCGGAGTCATCAGCAAAATCAGGGATATAATTGCATTACGCATGTCACGCCCCCAAATGACAGACTAAGAGGCGCAGCCCCGATTACGGAACTGCGCCCGAGAGTTTGGTTTAAATTCTGCATCTAGCTGATTAAATTCGCAAGCTTTTTATGCCTCTACTATCGATCCTGCGGTATCCCGACCCGAGGCTCCACAAGCGGGCTTTGAGGGTGGAAACGGTCACAGATGACATTCGCCAATTAATCAAAGACATGGCTGCGAGCATGTATGCCGCGCCCGGAATTGGCTTGGCTGCAACACAGGTCAACGTGCATCAGCGCATCATCGTGATCGATGTCTCCGAAACGCATGATCAACTGCAGGTATTCATCAATCCGGAGATCCTCAGCGCCAGCGGCGATGCCGATATCGAAGAGGGCTGCCTCTCGGTACCCGGAGTGTACGAAAAAGTGCGCCGCGCGGAGCGCGTCACGGTGCGCGCGCTCGATGCCGAGGGTAAGCCGTTCACCCTGGAGGCGGACGGCGTGCTTGCAGTGTGCATCCAACACGAGATGGATCACCTCGAGGGCAAGGTATTCGTCGAGAAGCTTTCGCGCCTCAAGCAAAGCCGCATCCTCGCCCGGCTGAAAAAGCAGGAACGGCGAACGATGGAGCCCGACGCCCGGCGGCTCGTACTGTGATTCCTTGAAGCTCGTCTTCGCGGGAACGCCACCGTTCGCTGCGATATCGCTCGAGGCCGTGCTGCGGGCCGGCCACGATGTCACCTTGGTATTGACGCGGCCCGACCGGCTGGCCGGCCGCGGCCTCAAGCCTCAGCAATCGGCCGTCAAGCATTTGGCGCTCGAGCGCGGGCTCCCCGTCCTGCAACCGGCGGCACTAAGGGATCCCGAGACGTTGGCTGCCATTGCTGCCGCACAACCCGCAGCGCTGGTTGTCGCGGCCTATGGATTGATCCTGCCGGCGGCGCTGCTCGCGCTCCCGCCGCGCGGCTGTCTCAACGTGCACGCATCGCTCCTGCCGCGCTGGCGCGGAGCCGCGCCGATCCAGCGCGCGCTCCTCGCCGGTGACCGGGCGACTGGCATCACCATCATGCAAATGGATGAAGGGCTCGACACCGGGCCGATCCTGCTCCAGGAACCGGTCGCCATCGCGCCCGAGGACACCGGGGGCAGTCTGCACGACAAGCTCGCCGCGCTCGGGGCGCGCCTGCTCGTGCGAGCGCTCGAAGCGCGTCCTGCCCCCGTTGCGCAGGGCACGACCGGAGTGACCTATGCTGCGCGCATAACCCGGAGTGAAGCCGAGATCGACTGGCGGGGCACGGCCGAGGAAATCGAACGCCGAATACGGGCATTCGATCCGGTTCCTGGGGCACAGACACGCCACGACGGATTGGTGCTCAAGATCTGGCGCGCCGCAATCGAGGATGGCGTCCGCGCCGCGCCGGGCACCGTGTGCTCGGCGGGTCCCGGCGGCATCGTGGTGGCCTGCGGCGGCGGGGCACTGCGAATTACCGAGCTGCAACGCGCCGGGGGCAAAAGACTCGCGGCACACGCGTTTCTTGCCGGTTCCCGGCTGGCGCGCGGCGCACTGCTCGGATCGCACGGTGGTTGAGGTTCAGCGGCTGGCGGCCGCGGCGGTGCAGGGCGTGCTTGCTGGGCACAGCCTCGACGGCGAGCTTGCGGCGGCGTGGCGCGCGCACCCGCAGCTCGACGAGCGCCGCCGCGCGGCAGTGCAGGACCTCGCCTATGGTGTGCTGCGTTTTCTGGCGCGGCTCGAGGCCGTGCTCGAGGCGTTGCTCGAAAAGCCGCTCAAGGACGCGCGGCTGCATGCATTGCTGTTGGTGGCGCTGCAGCAGCTCACGCAATCCCGCGCCGCTCCGTACGCGGTCGTGGACAACGCGGTGAAGTCCTGCCACGCGCTTGGCCTCACCTCGGCACAGGGATTGGTGAATGCGGTACTGCGTAATTTCCTCCGCCGGCGCGCGGCGCTCAGCGCGCGCGCGCAGCGCTCGGAAACCGCGCGCTATTGCCATCCCCAGTGGTGGATCGACAAGCTGCGCACCGAGTACCCGAATGAGTATGCGGCGATACTCGAAGCCGGCAATGCGCGCGCGCCGCTCGCACTCCGCGTGAATCGCCGCCGCATGCGCGTCCCGGAATATTTCAAGCTGCTGGCACAGCGCGGCGTTCACGCCGAGCCGTATGGCGCAGCCGGCGTGATCCTGGAAAAACCGCTTTCCGCCGCGCGCGTGCCGGGACTGGAAGACGGGCTCGTTTCCGTGCAGGACGCCGGGGCGCAGATCGCCGCTCCACTCCTCGATCTCTCCGACGGGCAGCGCGTGCTCGATGCCTGCGCGGCGCCCGGCGGCAAGAGCGGGCACATGCTGGAGCTCGCCGAAGTGAATCTCACCGCGCTCGACAGCGATCCCGCGCGGCTCGAGCGCGTGCGTGCGAACCTGGCGCGGCTGGGGCTTGCAGCGCGCGTCGTCTGCGGTGACGCCTGCGAGCCGTCGAGCTGGTGGGATGGCATTCCCTTCGACCGGATCCTGCTCGATGCGCCATGCAGCGCCTCGGGCGTGGTGCGACGGCATCCGGACATCAAGTGGCTGCGGCGCGAATCCGACATTGCGCAGTATGCGCAACTGCAGGGCCGCATGCTCGATGCGCTGTGGCAGACGCTTGCCAGGGATGGTAAATTGCTGTACGCAACCTGTTCCGTGTTCGACGAGGAAAACCGCGAGCAGGTTGCGCAGTTTCTGGAGCGCCACCAGGACGCGCGGCGCCTCGCCCTTCCTGCGGTCGACATGGATATCCGCGCGCGAGCGGACCAACTGCTTCCGGACGGACGGCATGACGGGTTCTTCTACGCGCTGCTGCAGAAGTGCTAGCTGCCTCGCGGCGCTGATCGTGCTGGGGCTGGGAGCCGCCTGGATGGCCCCCGCCCGCGCCGATGGAATCGAGGTGAGAACGGCGGCGCTGATCTCGGCGGAGAACGGCTATGTGCTGGAAGCCGATTTCGAGGTCACGCTGACGCATACGCTGGAAGAAGCCCTCAACAAGGGCGTCCCGCTGCATTTCATTCTCGAATTCGAGCTCATCCGCCCGCGCTGGTACTGGTTCAACCAGAAGATCGCCGACGCGCGGCAGCAGTATCGGCTTTCGTATAACGCATTGACACGCCAGTATCGCGTCGGGCTGCGCACCCTCTACCAGAATTTCGCTTCGTTGTCCGAGGCGCTCGAGTTCATGAGCCGCGTGCGCGTGCGCGACATCGCCGAGACCGGTGCATTCAGCAAGGGCGCGAGCTACCGGGCGGCGTTGCGGCTGCGCTTGGACTCTTCCCAGCTGCCGCGGGCGTTTCAAGTGAGCGCCGTGGGCTCGCGCGACTGGAGCATCTCCTCTGACTGGCATCGCTGGACGGTGTCGCCATGAGCGCAGCGCATCCGCCCGGCAGGCCGGCGCTCTCGAGCGCCATCGTGCGCTATTTGCTGATCCTGTGCGTGGGATTGGTGGCGGTCGCGCTCTACCTGGTTGCGACCTCGAGCGCCAACCCGGCGTCATTTGCCGAGCGTTATCCGCTGTTGCTGGCGTTGAACGGCGCGGTCGCGCTCATGCTGACGGCGCTGGTTGTCTACCAGCTCGTCACGCTGAGGCGCAAGCTGAAGGCGGGCGTGTTCGGGTCGCGGTTGACGCTGCGCCTGGTGCTGCTCTTCGCCCTGATGGCCGTGCTGCCGGGAGCGCTCATCTACGGCATGTCGGTGCAGTTTCTCTCGCGCTCGATCGAATCTTGGTTTGCCGTGCGCCTCGACAAGGCGCTCGACAGCGGTCTCAACCTCGGCCGCGGGATGCTCGACAGCGCGTTGAAGGAGCTCACCGGCAAGGCGAACGCGATGGCGCTCGCGCTGTCGCAGAACCTGCCCGCGGAGCAAATAGCCGCGTTGAGCGCCTTGCGCGAGCAGGCGGGCGTGCAGGAGGCGACGTTGTTCAGCGAGCGCGGCAAGGTGGTCGGATACTCCGGCCCGGGCCGCAGGGGACTGCTGCCGGAGCTCCCTGGTGGCGCCGCGCGCAAGCAGCTCTACTCGGAGGACGGCTACAGCGTGGTCGAGGCAATACCCGATCGGGGCCTCTTTCTTCGCGCGCTGGCGCCAGTGCGCGGTCCCGCCGACGACCGGCACGTCCTGCAGTTGCTGCATCCGGTACCCAAGCAGCTTGGCCAGGACGCAGAAGCGGTGCAATCGGGGTATCGTGAATACCAGGAGCTGACCCTCTCGCGCAGAGGGCTCAAGCGGCTCTATGGGGTCACGCTCACGCTCACATTGCTGCTCGCTCTTCTCTCTGCCGCCGCGCTCGCGTTCGTGCTGTCAGACCGGCTGTCGGCGCCGATCGGGGCGCTGGTCGAAGGCACGCGCGCGGTGGCAAGCGGAGATTTTAGCCAGCGTGCCGCGGTCGTCTCGAGAGACGAGATCGGCACGCTCACGCAGTCATTCAACCGGATGACGCTGCAGCTTGCCGAAGCGAGCGCGCAGGCGGAGCGCCATCAGGCGGCCCTGACCCAGGCCAAGGCGTACCTCGAGAGCCTGCTCGCCAATCTCTCCGCCGGCGTGCTGGCGTTCGACGAGGAGCTGAATCTCCGTGCGGCAAATCGCAGCGCGGATGCCCTGCTCGGGATCGAATTCGCGCCACTCCTCGGCACCGCGCCGCGAGCCTGGGCGGCGATGGCGCCCGGCATCGGGGAGCTCGCCCAGGAAATTGAAGCGGCATTCGCGCGCGCCGGAAATGCGGAATGGGAGCAGCAGGTGGAGCGCTCCCTGCACAGCCGCATGCAGCTGCTGCTGCTGCGCGGCACGCGCCTGCCGGCCGGCTCGGAAGGCGGCTGCGTGGTGGTGTTCGACGACATCACCCATCTCGCGGAGGCACAGCGCGCCGCGGCGTGGGCGGAGGTGGCGCGGCGCCTGGCGCACGAGATCCGCAACCCCCTGACGCCCATCCAGCTTTCCGCGGAGCGCCTCCAGTCGAAGCTCGAGGGCAAGCTCGCGCAGAGCGACGCGGAGGTGCTGGTGCGCTCCACGCAGACGATCGTCAACCAGGTCGCGGCGCTGAAGAACATGGTGGATGCGTTCAGCCTGTATGCGCGCACGCCTGAGCCGTCCGTGCGCGAGCTCGATCTGAACGCGCTCACCCGCGAGGTGTTGACGCTCTACGAATCCTCGCTCGGGCGCGTGGTGCGGCTCGAGCTTGCCGCGGGGCTGCCGCCGGTGATGGGGGATGCTGCGCAACTGCGGCAGGTGATACATAATCTTCTGCAGAACTCGCAGGACGCGCTCGCTGACACGACCACGCCGCAGGTAATGGTGGCGACGAGTCTGGGGGGCGGGATGGTGCGGCTGACGGTCACCGACAACGGCTGCGGCGTTCCGGAGCACGTGCTCCGGCGCGCATTCGAGCCTTACGTGACGACCAAGCCCAAGGGCACCGGGCTGGGGCTCGCAATCGTGAAGAAGATCGTGGAGGAGCACGGCGGCACGGCTGCGATCGCCAACGTCGCGCCGCGCGGCGCGCGCGTCACGATCCAGCTGCCAGCCGCGGCCCAGGACACGGCGCGCCGCGTTGCGGCGCGCGCGCGGGTGTAGAATCAGGCAGGCTTTTTTCCTCTTATGCAACACATCCTGGTCGTAGACGACGAGATCGGCATCCGCGAGCTGCTGTCGGAGATCCTGAGCGACGAAGGCTATCAGGTGCGGCTTGCGCAGAACGCTGCCGACGCGCGCGCCTTCCGCAGCCAGGCGCGTCCTGACCTCGTGCTGCTCGACATCTGGATGCCCGACACCGACGGCATCACGCTGCTCAAGGAGTGGGCGGCTGCGGGCCTGCTCACCATGCCGGTAGTGATGATGTCCGGCCACGGCACGATCGACACGGCGGTCGAGGCGACGCGCATCGGCGCCTATGATTTTCTCGAGAAGCCGATCGCATTGCAGAAACTGCTTGCGACGGTGGGCCGCGCGCTGAAGCACGGCGGCGAGCAAACCCAGGCGGCGCTGTCGCTGGCGAGCTTCGGGCGCGCGCCCCTCGTGGTCGAGTTCAAGCAACGCCTGGAGCGGGTCATGAGCTCGCGCGCGCCGCTGCTGCTCACCGGCGAGCCGGGCTGCGGGCTCGAGGTCGCCGCGCACTTTCTGCACCCGCGCAACGCGCCCTGGGTGGCGCCGGAGAATCACGCTCAACTTGCCGAGGCGCCGCTCGAGCTGCTCAACCAGGCGCGGGAGGGAACATTGTTCCTGCGCGAGGTAACGGACCTCTCGCGGGTCGAGCAGAAGGGTCTGCTCCTCGCGCTGTCCAAGCTCGAGCGCTACAACGTGCGCGTGATCAGCGGCGCGTCCCGTGATATTGCCGAGCTCGTGGCGCACGGCGCCTTCGATAGCCGCCTCTACAGCCTGCTCGCGGCGACGACCATCCGCGTGCCGAGCCTGCGCGAGCACCGCGAGGACGTTCCGGACATCGCCAACCTGATGCTCTCGCGCCTGGTCGAGGCCCGGGAAGCGCCGTCGCGCCAGTTCACGACCGGCGCGCTCAATGCGCTGCGCAATTACGACTGGCCGGGCAACCTCGCGCAGCTCGAGAGCACGGTACGCACGCTCGCGCTCACCTGCGCGGGCGAGCAGATCGCGCTCGAGGATGTCAACCACGCCCTGCCCGCGCGCGGCGCCGCGCCGCGGCCCGGGCACGAGCTGCCGCTCGATCTGCCGTTGCGCGACGCCCGCGACGCCTTCGAGCGCGCCTATTTCGAGTACCACATCGCGCGCGAGGGCGGCAATATCTCGCGCGTGGCGGATACCGTCGGGCTCGAACGCACGCATCTCTACCGCAAGCTGAAGCAGCTCGGGATCCGCCTCGCCCGCAGGAACGGCAACGGGGAATAGCACAGCGGAGGGCGGAGCAGGGGCCGGGGAGCGGAAGAGGGGCCCCGGAGATTTTCGGGGATCTGACCTCGCAGGCGATCGTGGGCGGCGATCCATTACGTCTGACTCCGGGCGCATCCCCAAACCATCTTGGGGCCCCTGCTCTACGTCGTCAGCCGCCCCAATTTGTTGGGGATGCGACCCCGGAGATAGGCAAGCGACCGACGCGCGGAACGAGAGGGCTTCGACTGCGGGTTCGGAGGTCACGGCCCGTCGGCCGCTGCGCTGGCGTCAGGTCACTGCCACCCGCCGATGGGCGCCCAGCAACTTGAACAGCCGGTCGCGGACTGCCTCGACCGGACCCTCCGCGGATATCCGGAAGTAGCGCGGCGCACCGGGCTCGCACCCCGTGATGCGGGCCGCGTAGTACTCGGCCAAGGCCGGAGCGTGTTCGTTGTGGATATCGAGTCGCCGCGCCGCCGCATCCGCCCGATCATCGGCCCTTTGCACGAGCGCGTCCCCGGTAATATCGTCCTTGCCGGAAACCTTGGGTGGATTGAACACCGCGTGATAAGTGCGTCCGGAAGCGGGATGCACCAGGCGCCCGCTGCTGCGTCTGAGCAGCTCCTGCGGCGGGAGATGAAACTCCACGACTGCCTCGATCTCGATGCCGGCGGCGGCGAGCGCCCGCGCTTGGGCTACGGTGCGCGGATAACCATCGAGTAGAAACCCTGCGCCACAGTCGGCTTCGCGGATGCGCTGCGCCACCAGCTCGATGATGACGCGATCCGGCACCAGGCTGCCGGCATCCATGTGACGCCTGGCCTCGAGACCGAGCGCGGTGCCGGCTCGCACCGCCGCGCGCAACATGTCGCCCGTCGAAATATGGGGGATGCCATAACGTCGGGAGATGAAGCCGGCCTGCGTGCCCTTGCCCACGCCGGGAGGCCCTAACAGGATCATCCGCATGATTGCCCTTTGCTCATGAGCGGCATCGCGAGCTGGCGAGATCCGGAGAGCGGCCGTCGCCACGCGCCCGGGTAACGCTTCAGGCTGCCAGTGCCGATCTGATTTCCGCAAACGTCCGCGCGCGTTCCACCGTGGGAACCGCCGCGCCGAGCTGGCGCGCGATCTGAGTGGCCGAGAACAGGCCACGCACTGTCTCCATTCCCCGCGCGTCGCGGTCGACGGCCATCGCGTGCTGTCGCCCCGCTGCCGTGAGCGTCGCCACGATGTGCCCGACCCTGGCGCTGGCGACGTCGGCCATGTCGAGAACCTCCAGCCGCTCCTGGGGCGTCATGATGTCGCTCACCAGTATGTCCCCATGCCGGCAGCCGCGTTCAGCCACCACCTTCATCGGTTTCTCGCCCAGGATATCGGTAGCCGTGAGCAGGCCGACAACCCGCCGCTCCGGGTCCAGGACGAGCAGCAAGCGCACGCCGCGCTGGATCATCTGTTTGTGCGCTTCGTCGACGGTATCGTCCGGCCGAATCACCACCGCGCTCACCTGCTTGAGATCGGTCATCACTTCGCTTGCGGGGTGCTCGAGGCTGACTCGCTCCGGCAGCACCTGCATCGGGCTGAAAAACGACGCGCCCGGTCTGAGCAGCTTCGCGGGCAATGGCGGGTAGATTCCTCGTACCATGACGGTTTCCTCCAGTCTTCTGTGGCGGCTCCGGGGCAAATTGTCCGGACTCCAGCGCGCCACGACGTGGCAAGGATTCTGGGCGGAAGTCCCGGGCGATGGCCAACGAAATCTCTTGATACCCGAATAAGCAAACCTGATTCGCGACCGGGACGCGACGCAGCATGCGTCTCAATACGGCATCGTCTTGCAGACGCTCTTCGGCCTATTCTTGTACGCGCTCGCCGGCTCGTGCCTCCTGGCCGGCGGGCCTTAATGGTGCGACGCGTCGCGATGGGCGGCGCCAGGGTGAGGCCGTGCTCGCTTCGGCGGCACGCTGCCGCGCGAGGGTGCAGCGTTGGTCTGCGCAAGCAGGAATTCCCGGAAGGCGCTTGCTACCGGTGGCAGCCGCTTGTCCTTTCGGTGCACGACGAACCAGTCCCGCATGACCGGCATCCCCACGACGTCGAGGGCGACGAGATGCCCGGTCTGGCGCTCCAGCTCCACGGTATTGAGCGAGAGAAAGGCAAGCCCCATTCCGGCCATTGCCGCCTGCTTGATGGTCTCGTCGCTGCTGATCTCCATTGTCGCGTTCACGCTCATGCCGTGATCCCGGAAGACGCGCTCCATGAGCCGGCGCGTGCCGGAGCCCGGCTCGCGGATGAGGAAGTTCTCGCCTGCGAGACGCCGCCACGAGATGCGGCGCGAGCGCGCCAGAGGATGGCCGGGAGGCGCGATGATCGCATGGGGATTGCGGGCAAACGCCTCGGCGACGATGTCCAGACCTTCCGGTGGGTGCCCCATGATCGCGAGATCGGTCTCGTTGTCCATCAATCGCTGCAGCAACGTGGCGCGGTTGCATACCGTGAGCTTCAGCTTCACGCCCGGATACGGCGCGCAGAAGCGGGCCAGATACCTGGGTGCGAAGTACTTCGCCGTGCTGATGAGCGTGATGTCCAGCGTTCCCTGATTGACGCCCTTCAGGGCGGCCAGGGTCTGCGACGTCTCCTCGATCTGGCGCTGGATAACCTGGGTCTGGTGAAGCAGCGCGTGACCGGCCTCGGTCAGGAACAGGCGCCTGCCCACCTGCTCGAACAGCGACAGGCCGGCCTGCCCCTCGAGCTGCTTGACCTGCATCGACACCGCAGGCTGCGTGAGATGGAGCTCGCGCGCCGCGCGCGAGAAGCTCAGGTGGCGCGCGACCGCGTCGAATACCTGGAGTTGACGCAGGGTGAAATGCACCGGCCGCTCCTTCTATGCATAAGCAGAACCTGATGCTAATCCTAACAAAAAATGATTTTAGTTTATAGCGGTCAGCCGCTAACATGCGGCATCGACCCGTTTTCCGGAGAATTTGATGGACCAATCGAAGCGTTACGCCAACCTCGGCTTGAAGGAACGCGACCTCATCGCCGCCGGCGGCCACGTGCTGTGCGCCTACATCATGAAGCCCCGCGCCGGCTTCGAGCCGTTGCCCGCGGCCGCGCACTTCGCGGCCGAATCCTCCACGGGCACCAACGTCGAGGTGTCGACGACCGACGACTTCACCCGGGGCGTCGACGCGCTGGTTTACGAATGCTCGGCAGTGGGCGGCGGCGACTTTCGGGTCAAGATTGCCTATCCCATCGAGCTGTTCGACCGCAACATCCGCGACGGGCGGGCGATGATCGCCTCGTTCCTGACGCTTGCGGTCGGCAACAACCAGGGCATGGGCGATGTGGAGTACGCCAAGATGCACGATTTCTACATGCCGCCCAGGCTGCTCGCGCTGTTCGACGGCCCCGCGGCCAACATTTCCGACCTGTGGCGGGTGATGGGCCGGCCGGTGGTGGACGGCGGCCTCATCGTCGGCACCATCATCAAGCCCAAGCTCGGCCTGCGCCCGAAGCCGTTCGCCGAGGCGTGCCACGAGTTCTGGCTCGGCGGGGATTTCATCAAGAACGACGAGCCGCAAGGCAACCAGGTCTTCGCGCCGATGAAGCAGGTGATGCCGCTGGTGGCCGATGCCATGAAGCGCGCGCAGGACGCGACCGGCGAGGTCAAGCTGTTCTCCGCGAACATCACGGCGGACGATCCCTTCGAAATGATCGCGCGCGGCGAGTACATCCTGGAGACGTTCGGCGAGGACGCGAGCCACGTTGCTTTCCTGGTCGACGGTTTCGTCGCCGGCGCGACGGCGGTCACCACGGCGCGGCGCACGTTTCCAAATCAGTTTCTGCACTACCACCGCGCGGGCCACGGCGCCGTGACCAGTCCGCAGAGCCGGCGCGGCTATACCACGTTCGTGCACTGCAAGATGGCGCGCCTGCAAGGCGCTTCCGGTATCCACACCGGCACCATGAGCTACGGCAAGATGGAGGGTGACCCGGCGGACCGTGCCATCGCCTACATGCTCGAGCGCGATGTGGCCGATGGCCCGCACTATCGCCAGCAGTGGCTGGGCATGAAAGCAACGACGGCGATCATCTCGGGCGGGATGAACGCGCTGCGTATGCCCGGTTTCTTCTCCAACCTCGGCCACGCCAACGTGATCCAGACCGCTGGCGGCGGCGCCTTCGGGCACGTCGACGGGGCGGCTGCCGGAGCCCGCAGCCTGCGCCAGGCCTATGACGCCTGGAAGCAGGGGATCGACCTCGTCGAATACGCAAGGGGACACCGCGAGCTCGCCGGCGCATTCGAGTCGTTTCCGTGGGACGCCGACCGGCTCTATACCGGCTGGCGCCAGAAGCTCGCCAAGCGCGCGGCATGACGAACGCCGCGCGCCGGCGGGCAAGCCGGGCTTATGGCCTCACAAAAATTTGTGAATAGGAATCGGCGCGGATGAACGCTACAGTTCACGCGTCCCGCACGCTGCGGATGGGCTTACGAAAACGATGCGCGATTTCCCGATGGAACGGCTCGAGGCACTGATTTTCGATGTGGATGGAACGCTGGCGGACACCGAGGAGGCGCACCGCCAGGCGTTCAATCTCGCGTTTCTTGAGTTCGGGCTCGGCTGGGAATGGAGCCCGGCGCTGTATCGCGAGCTGCTCGGCGTCTCGGGTGGCCAGGAGCGCATCGCGCATTACATCGATACTCTGCGCTTGCCGGCGGCGGAGAGATCGCGGTTGCACGGGATCGTGCCGCTGCTCCACAGCACCAAGACCCGCATCTACAAGGAGCTGGTGGAAGGCTTTCGGCTGCCGCTTCGCACCGGCGTGGCGCGCCTGATATGCGAGGCGCGCGAAGCCGGCCTCAAGCTCGCGATCGCTTCGACCACGACGCCGGCGAACGTCGATGCGCTGCTCTCGGCAGCGCTCGCGCCGGGGTCCGCGCGCTGGTTTTCCGTGATTGCTTCCGGCGACATCGTGCGGCGCAAGAAGCCGGAACCGGATATCTATCTGAGCGCCCTGCAGAGCCTGCGCCTGCCCGCCGAGTGCTGCGCGGCTTTCGAGGACTCCGAGAACGGGCTGCGCGCGGCGCGCGCCGCAGGGCTGTTCACTGTCGTCACGCCCACGCGCTGGACCGCGGGGCAGGATTTCGGCAGGGCGCAGTTGGTGCTGGAAAGCCTCGGCGACCCCGACCGCCCGCTCGGCATCGAGAGCCAGCGGCGCGTGGGTGCCCCGATGCTTGGCGTTGCCCAGATCGAGAGGTTGCACCGCCTCGCCGCTCGGCCTGCCTGCCACGCTGCCTTACCGCTTCCGGGTGCGGCAGGCGCAGCCGCGCCCACCGCAGCTTAGCGCCAGGCCATGTCAGTCAAGCATCCCATCATTGCGGTGACCGGGTCCTCCGGGGCGGGGACGACCACGGTGCAGAGCGCGTTCGCGTACATCTTCCGGCGCGAGAACGTCAACGCCGCGTTTGTCGAGGGCGACAGCTTTCACCGCTACGACCGCGCGGAGATGAAGAATGCGATCGCGAGATCGGAGCGTAGCGGCCGCCGCCCGATGAGCCATTTCGGGCCCGAAGCAAACCTGTTCGAGCAGCTCGAGGGCCTGTTCCGCCAATACGGGGAAACCGGCACCGGAAAGGTGCGCCGCTACCTGCACGACGAGAAGGAAGCCGCTCCCTACGGCTTGCCGGCCGGGACGTTCACCGCATGGGAGACGCTGCCCGAGGGCTCCGACCTCCTGTTCTACGAGGGACTGCACGGCGGCATCGTCACCGACCGGGTGAACGTTGCGCGCTATGCCGATCTGCTGATCGGCGTCGTGCCGATCATCAACCTGGAGTGGATCCAGAAGATCCACCGCGACACCAACCTGCGGGGCTATTCGCGCGAGGCGGTGCAGGACACCATCCTGCGGCGCATGCACGATTACGTCCACTACATCTGCCCGCAGTTCACCCAGACGCACATCAACTTCCAGCGCGTGCCGACGGTGGACACCTCGAACCCGTTCATTGCGAAGGACATCCCCACGCTCGATGAATCGTTCGTGGTGATCCGCTTCCGCAACCCCATCGGCGTGGATTTCCCGTATCTGCTGACGATGATCCACGATTCCTTCATGTCCCGCCCCAACAACATCGTCGTGCCGGGAGGCAAGCTGGAGCTTGCGATGCAGCTCATCGTGACGCCGATCATCTGGAGGCTGATGGAGGATCGCAAGCGGCTGGGCACGCGCGCCGGCCCGGTGGAGCATGCGATCGGTCTGGTGCGCAACCGGGCCTGAGGGCCTGTTCGCGCCTCTGGAGGAGAGAAGGCCATGGCGTTGATCTCGCTGCGCCAGCTGCTCGATCACGCGGCCGAGCGCGGCTACGGCATTCCGGCGTTCAACGTGAACAACCTCGAGCAGATCCAGGCGATCATGCAGGCGGCGGACGCAACTAACAGCCCGGTGATCCTGCAGGGCTCGGCCGGTGCGCGCAAGTACGCGGGCGAGCCGTTCCTGCGCCACATGGTACTCGCCGCCGTCGAGATGTATCCGCATATCCCGGTCGCGCTGCACCAGGACCACGGCGCAAGCCCGGCGGTGTGCCAGCGCTCGATCCGATCGGGTTTCACGAGCGTGATGATGGATGGGTCGCTGCGCGAGGACATGAAAACGCCCGCACCTTACGACTACAACGTCGCGGTCACTGGCAAGGTGGTGGAGCTTGCGCACGCGGTGGGTGTCTCGGTGGAGGGCGAGCTCGGCTGCCTCGGCTCGCTCGAATCCGGGCGCGCCGGCAAGGAGGACGGATCCGGCGCCGAGGGTGAGCTCACGCGCGATCAACTGCTCACGGATCCCGAGCAGGCAGCCGACTTCGTGCGGCGCACGGGTGTCGACGCCCTCGCCATCGCGATCGGGACCTCGCACGGCGCATACAAGTTCTCGCGCCGTCCGACCGGCGACATCCTCGCGATCGACCGCATCAAGGCGATCCATGTCCGCGTTCCCGGCACGCATCTCGTGATGCACGGCTCGAGCTCGGTCCCTCAGGAGTGGCTCGCCGTGATCCGCGAGCACGGCGGAGCGCTTAGGGAGACTTACGGTGTCCCCGTCGAGGAGATCCAGGAAGGCATCCGCCACGGCGTGCGCAAGGTGAACATCGACACCGACATCCGTCTCGCGATGACCGGCGCGATCAGGCGCTGTTATGCGAAGAACCGGAGCGAATTCGACCCGCGCAAGCCGCTCAAGGAAGCGATGCTCGCCGCGAAGGAACTGTGCACGAGCCGCTACGAGGCCTTCGGCTGCGCCGGGCAGGCCGCGCACATCAAGGCGCTGCCGCTGGAGTCGATGGCCGAGCGCTACGCGCGCGGCGAGCTCGACCCGGTGGTGCATTGACCTCTCGTAGCCAACGCGGAGCGATTGCACGATAATGGACACCTTTCCACTCGTGAATGCCGGAAGCAGACGGATGAGCAACCGCCCGGAGCTGGCGAACGCGCTCCGCGCATTGGCGATGGACGCGGTACAGAAGGCGAATTCGGGCCATCCCGGGATGCCGATGGGCATGGCCGAGATCGCCGAAGTCCTCTGGAACCATCACCTGCGGCACAACCCCGCAAATCCCGCCTGGCCCGACCGCGACCGCTTCGTGCTTTCGAACGGGCACGGCTCGATGCTGCTCTACGCGCTGCTTCATCTCACGGGCTACGACATGCCGATGGAGGAGCTCAAGCGTTTTCGTCAGCTGCACTCGAAGACCCCGGGCCACCCCGAGTACGGCTGCGCGCCGGGAGTGGAGACGACGACCGGCCCGCTCGGGCAAGGGCTGGCAAACGCGGTCGGCATGGCGCTCGCGGAAAAGATCCTCGCGGCGGAGTTCAATCGCGGCGGCTTCGACATCGTGAACCATTACACCTACGTCTTCCTCGGCGACGGCTGCCTGATGGAGGGCGTCTCGCACGAGGCCTGCTCGCTCGCGGGGGTGCTGGGCCTCGGGAAGCTCATCGCCTTCTATGACGACAACGGCATCTCGATCGACGGCCGTGTCTCGGGCTGGTTCGGGGACGACACGCCCGCGCGCTTCCGCGCCTACGGCTGGCACGTCGTCGCCGACGTCGACGGCCATAGTTATCAGGCAATCGAGCGGGCGCTCGCGGTAGCGAAGGCGCAGCGCGAGCGCCCCACCCTGATCTGCTGCAAGACCGTGATCGGCAAGGGCGCGCCGAACAAGCAGGGCTCGCACGACTGTCACGGCGCCGCGCTCGGCGAGAAGGAGGTCGCGGCGGCCCGCGAGCACATCGGCTGGAAGTACCCGCCGTTCGAGGTCCCCGAGCACGTCTACGCGGCCTGGGACGCGCGCGCCCGGGGCGCCGAGCTCGAAGCCCGGTGGACCGAGAAACTCGCGTCCTACGCCAGGGCTCATCCCGATCTCGCCCGCGAGTTTCAGCGCCGGACCGCAGGTGAGCTGCCGGCCGACTGGCGCGAGCGCTGCGACCTGCTGACCGCAAAGGTGAACGAGAAGGCGGAAACGATCGCCACACGCAAGGCGTCGCAGAACGTTCTCGAGATCCTGGGCCCGGCGCTTCCGGAGCTCGTCGGGGGCTCCGCCGACCTCACGTGGTCGAACCTGACGATGTGGTCGGGCTCGAAACCGCTCGGCCCCGCGAACGGCGGGAATTACATCTATTTCGGCGTGCGCGAGTTCGGCATGGCGGGCATCGCCAACGGCCTGGCCCTGCACCGCGGCGTGGTCCCCTACGCGGGCACATTCCTGGTGTTCTCCGACTACTGCCGCAACGCGCTGCGCGTGGCGGCGCTCATGAAGGTCCGCGCGATCTACGTGTTCACCCATGACTCGATCGGGCTCGGCGAGGACGGGCCGACCCATCAACCGATCGAGCAGGCAGCGAGCCTGCGGCTCATGCCCAACATGGAAGTCTGGCGCCCCTGTGACGCCGCGGAGACCGTGGTCGCGTGGATCGCCGCCATCGAGCGCCGCGGCGGGCCGACGAGCCTGCTGCTTTCGCGGCAGAACCTGCCGTTCCAGAGACGCACGCCAGAGCAGCTCTCAAACATCGCGCGCGGCGCGTATGTGCTCGCGGAGGCGCCGGGGGGCGTGCCGCGCTGCGTGGTGATCGCGACCGGTTCGGAGGTCGCGGTGGCGCTGGAGGCGCAGAAGCAGCTCGCGCATGAAGGCATCGCCATGCGCGTCGTCTCGATGCCCTCGACTACGGTCTTCGACCGGCAGGACGAGGCGTATCGCCAGGGCGTGCTGCCGCGGGGGGTGGCGCGGGTGGCGGTGGAAGCCGGTGTCTCCGACTACTGGCGCAAGTACGTCGGCCTCGAAGGCGCGGTGGTCGGCATCGACCGCTTCGGAGAATCCGCTCCCGCCGGGGAGCTGTTCAAGCACTTCGGATTCACGGCTGCCGGCGTTGCCGCCGCGGTGAAGGGGGCGTTGTCACGCAGCGCCCCGGGTTGAGGCAGGTCAAGGACCGGGGCCGGTGCCGCGTTAGAATATCGCTTCAGTTTGTTCCCGGAGCAGCTTCATGAACATCAAGGTGGCAATCAACGGCTACGGCCGCATCGGCCGCAACATCCTGCGCGCCCATTACGAAGGGGGCAATAAGCACCCCATCGATATCGTGGCATTGAACGACCTCGGCAGCGCCGAGACCAACGCGCACCTCACGCGCTACGACACGGCGCACGGGCGCTTCCCCGGCAAGGTCGATGTGGACGGCGAATCGATGGTGGTGAACGGTGACCGCATCAAGGTGCTGGCGATGCGCAATCCCGCGGAGCTGCCGTGGGGAAAGCTGGGGGTCGACGTTGTGCTCGAATGCACCGGGCTCTTCACCAGCAAGGAGAAGGCGGGCGCGCACCTGAAGGGCGGGGCCAAGAAGGTCATCATCTCGGCGCCCGGCGGCAAGGACGTGGATGCGACCGTCGTCTACGGCGTGAACCACCGGACGCTCAAAGGCAGCCACACCGTCATCTCGAACGCCTCGTGCACGACCAATTGCCTGGCGCCGATGGTGAAGGTGCTGCACGACAAGATCGGCGTGGTGCAGGGGCTGATGACGACCGTGCACGCCTACACCAACGACCAGGTGCTGACCGACGTGTATCACGAGGACCTGAGGCGTGCGCGCTCGGCGACCATGTCGATGATCCCCACGAAGACCGGCGCCGCCGCCGCGGTCGGCCTCGTGCTTCCGGAATTGAACGGCAAGCTCGACGGCTTCGCGGTGCGGGTGCCGACGATCAACGTGTCGCTGGTCGACCTGACATTCACTGCCGCGCGCGCCACGACCGTCGAAGAGGTGAACGCCGTGATGAAGGCCGCGGCGAGCAGCGAGCTGAAGGGGGTGCTCGAGTACACCCAGGCGCCGCTGGTTTCGATCGACTTCAATCACAACCCCGCCTCCAGCATTTTCGACGGCTCGCTCACCAAGGTCACCGGCGGCACGCTGGTGAAGGCGCTCGCGTGGTACGACAATGAATGGGGATTCAGCAACCGCATGCTGGATGCCACGGTTGCCTTGATGAACGCGAAGTAGCGGCCGGCGGTCGGGGCTCATCCACCGCCGGGACTCTTGCCGGGACAGACGGCTGATTGCTGGCTGCGCATGCCGTTCCTCAAACTGACCGAATTGCCGCTCGCGGGCAAGCGCGTATTCATCCGCGCCGATCTCAACGTTCCCCAGGACGACGCGGGCCATATCACGGAAGACACGCGCATACGCGCCTCGCTCCCCGGCATCGCGCACGCACTGAAAAGCGGTGCGGCGGTGATGGTGACCTCGCACCTGGGACGTCCCACCGAGGGCAAGCTCATGCCCGAGGACTCGCTCGCGCCCGTTGCGAAGCGCCTGGGCGAGATGATTGGGCGCCCCGTACGTCTGGTGCAGAACTGGGTGGACGGGAGCTTCGAGGTGAAGCCG
Organism: Burkholderiales bacterium; assembly: GCA_036555615.1. Lineage (GTDB taxonomy): Bacteria > Pseudomonadota > Gammaproteobacteria > Burkholderiales > SG8-41 > SG8-41. The sequence continues at coordinate 103,944 of DATBKZ010000059.1, forward strand.
GGCGAAGTGGTGATGCTGGAGAATTGCCGCGTCAACAAGGGCGAAAAGAAGAACGATGAGGCGCTCGCCCGCAAGATGGCGGCCCTGTGCGACGTCTATGTGAACGACGCCTTCGGCACGGCGCACCGCGCGGAGGCGACCACCCACGGCATGGCGCGGTTCGCGCCGATCGCCTGCGCCGGCCCGCTCATGGCGGGCGAGCTCGAAGCGCTGGGACGGGCGCTCGGCAACCCCGCGCGCCCGCTGGTTGCGATCGTCGCCGGCGCGAAAGTCTCCACCAAGCTCACGATCCTCAAGTCGCTCGCGGAGAAGGTCGACCAGCTCGTGGTGGGCGGCGGCATCGCCAATACCTTCCTCGCCGCCGCCGGGCTGCCGATTGGAAAATCGCTCGCCGAGCTCGAGCTCGTGGGCGAGGCGCGGGTCATCATCGATCTCATGAAGCGCCGCGGCGCGGCGGTCCCGCTGCCCGTGGACGTCGTGGTGGCGAACGACATCTCGCCGCTCGCGCGCGCGAACCGCGTCGCGGCGGCGGAGGTGCGGCCCGACGACATGATCCTCGACATCGGCCCGCAAACGGCGCAGACGCTCGCCGGGATCCTGGCCCGGGCGGGCACCATCGTCTGGAACGGGCCGGTCGGCGTGTTCGAGTACGAGCAGTTCGCCGCCGGCACGCGGGCGGTCGCGCTCGCCATCGCCGGGTCGAAGGCATTTTCCATCGCCGGCGGCGGCGACACGCTCGCCGCAATCGCGAAGTTCGGCATTGCGGACAGGATTTCCTATATCTCCACCGGCGGCGGCGCGTTCCTCGAGTTCCTCGAGGGCAAGAAGCTGCCCGCGGTCGAGGTGCTCGAGCAGCGCGCCGCCAAGAGCTGAGTCAGCGGCAGAGTCCGTTCGGGGCCTGTCGAGGTATTGCCGAAGGATGCCGGGCGTTGGGCTAGAATCGCCTAACCGGAATCCCTGAACCGCCCCATGGCCCGCCGCACCAAGATCGTCGCGACCCTTGGTCCCGCATCGAGCGATGCGAAGACGCTCGCGCGCATGATCGAGGCCGGCCTCGACGTCGTGCGCGTGAACTTCTCGCACGGCAGCGCCGCCGAGCACCGCAAGCACGTGGAGCTCGTGCGCTCGCTCGCGCGCCGCGCGGGGCATGCGGTCGGCGTGCTGGTCGACCTGCAGGGCCCCAAGATCCGCATCGGTCGCTTCACGGACGGCAGGATCACGCTCGCACCGGGCGCGAAGTTCGTCCTCGACGCCGACTGCAAGCTCGGCGACGAGCACACGGTCGGCCTCGATTACCGCAACCTCCCTAACGACGTCCGTCCGGGTGACACGCTGCTGCTCGACGACGGGCGCATCGTGCTCGGCGTCGCCGCGGTCCGCGGGCCGCGCATCACCACCGTCGTGGAGCAGGGCGGCGCGCTCTCCAACAACAAGGGCATCAACCGCAAGGGCGGCGGCCTCACCGCGCCGGCGTTGACCGAAAAGGACATGCAGGACATCCGGTTGGCCGCCGAGCTCAAGGCGGATTTCCTGGGCGTCTCGTTCCCGCGCTCGGGCGCCGACATCAAGTGGGCGCGCGACCTCATGCACAAGGCGGGCGGCCGGGCGCTGACGGTCGCGAAGATCGAGCGCGCGGAGGCGATTCCGGCGCTGGACGACATCCTCGACGCCTCCGACTGCGTCATGGTCGCGCGCGGCGACCTGGCGGTGGAGGTCGGCGACGCCGCGGTGCCGGCGCTTCAGAAGCGCATGCTCCGCATGGCGCGGCAGAAGAACCGGATCACGATCACCGCCACCCAGATGATGGAGTCGATGATCGCCAACCCGATCCCGACGCGGGCCGAAGTGTCGGACGTCGCCAACGCCGTGCTCGACGGCACCGACGCCGTGATGCTCTCGGCGGAAACCGCAACCGGGAAATATCCGGTGGAAACCGTTGCGGCGATGGCGCGCGTGTGCATCGAGGCGGAAAAGGAGGACACGCCGTCGCAGGAGCGTCGGCACGGGGCGGCGCCGGCGGAGGTCGAGGAATCGATCGCGCGCGCCACCGTCTTCACCGCGAGCAACCTCGACATCAAGGCAGTGGCGGCGCTGACGCAGAGCGGCAAGACCGCGCTCCTCATGTCGCGCATGCACTCGAACGTGCCGATCTACGCCATGAGCTCGGTGGTGGAAACCCGGCGCCGCGTCACGCTGTTCCGGGGCGTGTACCCCGTCAAGTTCAAGGGCGCGCGCAATCCCGAGCGCGCGCTGCACATGGCGGAGGACGAGCTCCTCGCCCGCGGCGTGGTGCAGCATGGAGACTATATCGTCCTCACCATCGGCGAGCCCATGGGCAAGGCTGGCGGCACCAACACGATGAAGATCGTGAAGGTGGGGGAGCACCGCAGGGCGTAAGGCAGAAGGCAGAAGGCGGAGCATTTGCTGTTGCCGGCGTAGTAAAATCCCAGATCCCGTAACAAGTCACGAGACACGAGTCACCCGGCCGTTCGTTCGAGGAGGTCCCCATGTCAACCCAGTCATTGGAAGCCGTTGCCAAGTCCATGGTCGCGCCGGGCAAGGGCATACTCGCGGCCGACGAATCCACCGGCACCATCGAGAAGCGCTTCAAGAGCATCAGCGTCGAGAACACCGAGGAGCACCGCCGCGCCTACCGCGATCTCCTGTTCTCCGCCAAGGGCATCGGCCAGTACATCGGCGGCGCCATTCTCTATGACGAGACGCTGCGGCAGAAATCGGCGGACGGCACGCCGTTTCCGGAGCTGCTCGCCAAGCAGGGCGTAATCCCCGGCATCAAGGTGGACACGGGCGCGAAGGAGATGGCGCTTTGCCCCGGCGAGACGGTAACGGAAGGCCTCGACGGCCTCGCCAAGCGGTGCGCGGAGTACGTGAAGCTCGGCGCGCGCTTTGCCAAGTGGCGCGCGGTGATCACGATCGGCGCCGGCATCCCTTCGCAGGCGTGCATCACCGCGAACGCGCATGCGCTCGCGCGCTACGCCGCAATCTGCCAGGCCGCCGGCCTGGTGCCCATCGTCGAGCCCGAAGTGCTGATGGACGGCGATCACACCATCGAGCGCTGCGAGGAGGCAACCGAATGGACCCTGCGCGAGCAGTTCGCCGCGCTTGCCAGCCAGCGCGTCGCTTTCGAGCGGATGGTGCTGAAGCCCTCCATGGTCGTGTCCGGCGCGAGCTGCAAGCAGCAGGCCTCGGTCACCGAAGTGGCCGAGCGCACGCTCAAAGTTCTCAGGCGAACCGTGCCCGCGGCGGTGCCCGGCATCGCATTTCTTTCCGGCGGCCAGAGCGACGAGCTCGCAACCGCGCATCTGGACGCGATGAACAAGCTGGGCGGCGCGGCGTGGACGCTGTCGTTCTCTTATGGGCGGGCGCTGCAGGCGGCTGCGCTCAAGGCGTGGCGAGGCAACCCGGCCAATATCGCGGCGGCGCAGAGAGCGTTCATTCACCGTGCCCGCATGAACGGCCTGGCCAGCACCGGCCGCTATAGCGCGGACCTCGAACGGCAGGCACTCGCCGCTTAGAGCTGCTGAAACGCGAAAACGCCAGTCACGCCAGGAACCGGATTGAACTGACGCCGCTTCGCTTCCGCGGCTGCGACTCCATGACCAACACGACCGCGGTGGCGGCCGGCCGGCCGCCAGTTTCCATCATCACGGGCTACCTCGGCAGCGGCAAGACGACGCTGCTCAACCGCCTGCTGCGCGATCCGGGCATGGCGCGGGCCGCGGTCATTATCAACGAGTTCGGGGAGGTTGCTCTCGATCACCTTCTCATCACCACTGCCGACGAAAACACCGTGCTGCTTGCCAACGGCTGCCTGTGCTGCACGATCCGCGGCGACCTAGTCGGCACGCTGGCCGGCCTTCTCGCGCGGCGCGGCGCGGACGGCGTCCCGGCGTTCGACCGTGTGCTGGTCGAGACCACCGGGTTGGCCGACCCCGTGCCCGTGCTGCGGACGCTCGCTTCGGATGAAACGGTCGCGCCGAGGGTGCGGCCCGGCGCGGTGATTACCATGGTGGACGCGGTGAACGGCGAGAGCGAGCTCGATCATTGCCCGGAGTCGGTCAAGCAGGCCGCCGTCGCCGACAGCCTGATCGTGAGCAAGACCGACATCGCGGAGCCGGCGGCGCTCCCCCGGCTGCGCACGCGCCTCGCTCGAATCAATCCCGGGGCGCAGGTGCTCGAAGCCGTACAGGGTGCAGTGGATCCCGGCTTGCTGTTCGGAGCCGCGCGCCTCGACCCGGCGGCGGAACGGGAGGCGGTCGATCGCTGGCTGAACGAGAGCGCGTACGCGAACGTGGAATCGGCGCCCGGCGCCGACCGTCACGGTGACGGCATACGCGCGTTCGCGGTGCGCCACGAGGAACCGGTCACCGGCGCGGGGCTCGCGGCGTGGCTCAACCTGATGGCGGCGCTCAAGGGCGCGAGCCTGCTGCGCGTGAAGGGCATCGTCAATGTCGCGGGAAGCCCGGTCGTCGTGCACGTGGTGCAGAGCGTCATTCACGAGCCGGTCGTGCTCGAATCATGGCCGTCGGCCGACCGCAGCACCCGCATCGTTTTCATCACGCGCGGCATGGCGCGCGAGGACGTCGAGTCGACGCTGCCGGCGCTGGGCCTGGACGCAAGCCGCCGCGCGCCTGGCGCCGCAATCGACCCCGCGGCCTATGCCCGTTTCGTTGCCGCGGCCGCCGGATTTCGTGCGGCGCGACTTAATGATCCCCTCCCCATAAGGAGGAGGGATAGGGTGGGGGTGGTTCAACCGGCGAAGGGAGCGGAGAAAACTTGAAATCCCAGGAATTTCTTGAAACGAAGGTGAAGGGGCCGGTCCGGGCGATCAGCTGCGGAACCTTGATCGACGGCCGCGGTGGAAAACCGGTCAAGGACGCGGTGGTGCTGGTTCAAGGCAACCTCATCACCAAGGTCGGCGAGCGCGGCAAGGTGAAGCCCCCCCACGGCGCCGAGACGATCGATTGCTCGCGCTACACCGTGATGCCGGGGATGATGGATCTCCACATCCACACGGCGATGTACAACTGCATGACCTTCCACAACCACCGCGTCGCCCAGTTCGAGACGATGCCGCACCTGCAGCAGATGTACGCGCTCTTCCACGCCCAGAACTGCTTCGACATGGGCTTCACCACGCTGCGGGATCTCGGCATGAACGGGCCCTACGGTCTGCTGGTGAACGAGATGTGCGCGGTGCGCGACGCGATCAACGCCGGCATCGTCGAGGGCCCGCGCATGCTGATCGCGGGCTTCACCACGATGACCGGCTCGCACCTCGAGCTGATCCAGCCGCGGGCGATGTACCGGTGGGGATTCAACACCGCCGACGGCCCGTGGGAGCTGCGCAAGCTTGCGCGCAAGAACATGCTCGCGGGCTGCGACGTCATCAAGACCTGCGCGTCCGGCGGCGGCGGCACCGACAAGGAGGAGCCGGACATCCGCAACATGACGCAGGAGGAGATCGACGCCGTCGTCGACGAGGCGCACGCGCTGCACAAGCACGCGGCGGTGCACTGCTTCACGACCAGCGCGCAGCGCATGGCGCTGCGGGCCGGCGCCGATACCATCGAGCACATGGTGTTCCACGACGACGAGACCATCGAGCTCATCCGCAAGTCCGGCACCCCGGTCACGCCGACGCTCGCGCACCGCACCGATCACGCCATCCAGCTGCGGCGGGAGCATGGCACGGCGGACTTCGTGCTGCGCAAGATGAAGTACCTGCAGCCATTCTGCTTCGAGACCTTCCAGAAGATGTACAAGGCCGGCGTCAAGATCGCCATGGGCACCGACATGGGCTTCGAGCCGGACATGGGCTCGAACGCATCGGAGCTCGAGATCTACGTCAAGCTCGGAATGAAGCCGATGGACGCGATTCTCACCGCGACCCGCAACGCGGCGCAGGCGTTGAAGCGCGAGAAGGATCTCGGCACGATCGAGGCCGGCAAGCTCGCCGACGTCATCGCGGTGGATGGCGACCCGCTGAAGACCATCCGTTGCCTGCAGGACAAGAAGAACATCAAGATCGTGATGAAGGAAGGCAGGATCTACGCCGATCGCCGTCCGGGCAAGAGCAAGAACGTCGTCAACGTGAGCCCGGGGGATTGGAAGATCATCGACTACTTGTGATGAATGACGGGAAGGGGGCAGCAATGAAGGCAAAGAAGCGGGTGAAGCAGGCGAAGACCAAGTCCGCCGGCGCGGTGAAAGCCGGCAGCGGTCGCTACCAGTTCGCGCTGGCGGGGCTGAAGGACGTGCCGGCCGGCATCGGCTATTCGACCTCGCACGGCGGCGTGGTCGAGGGCGAGCGCATGCTGGTGGGCTACATTCACAAGGAGCGGGGCACCGGCTCGCGTATGCACACGCACAAGAACGAGCAGTTCAACTACGTCGTGCGCGGGACCCTGGTCGGCTCGGTCAATGGCAAGAAGGTGGTGGCGCCCGCCGGCACCCTTGTCTACATTCCCGCCAACGCGCCCCATACGCTGGTGGCCTCCCCCGATGACGAGGACGTCATCTTCATCGCCATCAAGGATCTTTCGCAGGGTATCATCGGCAAAGCGGTCGACGGCACCATGAGCGGGCCGCACTACGAGACGGGATTCGGTCCCGACTCGTAGCCAATTCTTGCTGAGGGGGAGCCGGCGTGAAACCCGATTTGCGCAACAACCGGGACTTCATCGCCGGGCTGCTGTTCGCCGTCATCGGTGCCCTGGCGGTCGCCCTCGCCCACGACTATCCGATGGGCACTACCATGCGCATGGGGCCCGGCTACTTCCCCACGGCTCTCGGCGCCATCCTGTTCCTGTTCGGGCTCTACGTGCTCGCGCGCGGCATCCGCTCGGCGGAGAGGGTGAAGGGAACATGGGGCGCGCGGGCGCTCGCGTTGACTGCGCTCTCGATCCTGCTGTTCGGTTTCCTGCTGGACCGCGCGGGCATGGTTCCGGCGATCGTCGTGACGACGCTGGTCGCGGCCGCCGCCGGCCGCGAGTTCCGGCTGAAAGAGGTGCTCCTTCTTGCCGTCGTGCTCTCCGTGTTCTCGGCCGCCGTCTTCAGCTACGGTCTGAAGCTTCCCTATCCGCTGGTGGGCGGGTACTGATGGAATTGTTCACCAACCTCGCGTACGGCTTCGGCGTCGCGTTCTCGCTGCAGAACCTGGCGTACTGCTTCGCGGGGGTCGCGCTCGGCACCCTGATCGGGGTCCTCCCGGGCGTGGGACCGCTCGTGACGATCGCGATGCTGTTCCCGATCACCTTCCACCTGCCGGCCGTGCCCGCGATCATCATGCTTGCGGGAATCTTCTACGGCGCGCAGTACGGGGGCTCGACCACCTCGATCCTCGTCAACCTGCCCGGCGAGACCGCCTCGGCGGTGACCTGCATCGACGGCTACCAGATGGCGCGGCAGGGGCGCGCCGGCCCGGCGCTGGCGACCGCGGCGCTCGCCTCGTTCTTCGCCGGCTGCGTCGGCACCCTGCTGATCGCGCTGGCGGGCCCGACCATCGGGGAGTGGGCGCTCAAGTTCGGAGCCGCCGAGTACTCCTCGCTCATGCTGATGGCGTTGGTGGCTTCGGCCGTGATGACCCAGGGCGACGCCGTGAAGGGGCTCGCGATGGTCGTCCTCGGCCTGATCATCGGCGTCATCGGCATCGACGTCAATTCGGGCATGGCGCGCTACTCGTTCGGCGTTCCCGAGCTGATCGACGGGATCGGCTTCACGGTGGTCGCCGTGGGGCTGTTTGCGGTGGCGGAAATCGTGGCGAACCTCGAGAGCCGTGAGCCGCGCGAAGTCTATACGGGCAAGGTGACCGGCCTGATGCCCACCGCGCGCGACCTTCGGGACGCGGCCTGGCCAGCCGCGCGCGGCACGGTCGTGGGTGCGGGCTTCGGCGTGCTGCCGGGCACCGGGCCCGCGCTCTCCTCGTTCGCGACCTACATGCTGGAGAAGAAGCTCGCGCGCGACCCGTCGCGATTCGGACGCGGCGCGATCGAAGGGGTCGCGGCCCCCGAGGCGGCCAACAACGCCGCCGCGCAGACGGCGTTCATCCCGATGCTGACTCTGGGCATTCCCGCGAGCGCGACCATGGCGTTGATGCTGGGGGCGCTGACGCTGCAGGGCATCGCGGCCGGCCCGCAGGTGATGGTGGACAAGCCCGACCTCTTCTGGGGCCTCATCGCGAGCATGTGGATTGGCAATTTCCTGCTCGTGGTCCTCAATCTCCCGCTGGTGGGGCTGTGGGTGAAGCTCCTCACGGTGCCGTACCGGTGGCTGTTTCCGTCCATCATCGTGTTCTGCTGTATCGGCAACTACAGCGTCAACAACAATCCGTTCGACGTCTACCTGTGCGCGGCAATCGGCGTGCTCGGCTACCTGCTCGTCAAGCTCGAATGCGAGCCGGCGCCGCTGCTCCTGGGCTACGTGCTGGGACCGCTGCTGGAGGAGAACCTGCGCCGCGCGCTGCTGCTCTCGCGCGGAGACCCGACGGTATTCCTCACCCGGCCGATCAGCCTGGCGTTCATGATCGCCACCGTGCTAATTTTCATTATCATGGTCGTCCCGACCGTGCGCGCCCCGCGCCGGCCGGCATAACAGAGAGGAGGCGAACGCATGCGACCACCATTCATCTGCCGTGTGCTGGCACTCATGCTTTCCGCCTGCGCCGCGTCTTCCGCGCTGGCGCAGGCGCCCTACCCCGCGAAGCCGATCCGCTTCATCGTCGGCTTTCCACCCGGCGGCACCAACGACATCGTGGCGCGCGTGCTGGCACCCAAGGTATCGGAGTATCTGGGCCAGCAATTGGTGGTCGAGAACCGCGGCGGCGCCAATACGGCGATCGCTTCGGAGATGTTCGTGCGCACCCCGCCGGACGGCTACACCATCATGCTGAACGCGCCCGGCTACGCCACCAACCCCTCGCTGCTCAAGCTCAACTTCGACTCGATCCGGGACTTCGCCTTCATCACGCTGGCGGCGGAATCCCAGAACCTGCTGGTGGTGCACCCGTCGTTCCCGCCGCGGAGCGTCAAGGAGCTGATTGCGTTTTCGAAAAAGCACCCGGGCGACATCAACTACGGTTCCTCCGGAATCGGCACCACCGTGCACCTCTCCGCGGAGCTATTTCAGTACATGACAGGCACCAAGTGGGTTCATGTTGCCTACAAGGGAGGCGGTCCGGGGTTGGTCGCGCTGCTCTCGGGGGAGGTGTCGCTTTATTTCGGCAACGTCCCGACCGTGATCCGCCAGGCGCGCGCGGGAAAGTTGCGCGCGATCGCGACGACGGGCGCGAAGCGCACCCCGGCGGCCCCCGACATTCCGACCGTCGCCGAGGCCGGCGTGCCCGGCTACGAGGTTTCCACCTTCTACGGCGTGTCGGCTCCGGCCAAGACGCCGCGCCCGATCGTGGACCGGCTCCATGCCGAATTCGTGCGCGCGTTGAACGCGCCGGACATCCGAGAACGGCTGCAGGGTCTCGGCGCCGACCCCGTCGGCAACACGCCCGAGCAGTACACCGCCTTCATGCAGAACGAAATCGCGAAGTGGGCCAAGGTAATCAAGGCCGCGGGCATCAAGGGCGAGTGACCCGCCAGAGGGATGAGGGGTGACGAGTCGAGGCATGGTGTCGGCTAGCGATGTAATCAGGCAGCTCGAGGAGAAGAACGCCGAAGCCCTGGCGATGGGCGGCGCGGAGAAGCTCGCCGGGCGCAGGAAGCAGGGCGTGCTCAATGCCCGCGAGCGCATCGACCGTCTGGTCGACCCTGGCAGCTTCGCCGAATCCGGGCGCCACGCCCGCGCGCTCCGCCCGGAGGTCCGGCACAAGACGCCGGCCGACGGCAAGGTGGCGGGTTTCGCCCGCATCGACGGGCGCGAGGTGGCGCTCGTCTCGAACGACTTCACCGTGCTCGGCGCATCGAGCAGCGTGGTCAACATGAAGAAGATCCGGCACGTGAAGCAGGCTGCGTCCCGCTTCGGCATGCCGCTCGTCTTCCTGGGCGAGTCCTCGGGCGCGCGCATGCCCGACCGCATGGGCGCCTCCGGCCGCGCCATCCTTGCCCAGGACCCGACCGAATACCAGCGCCTGCGCGAGTCGCCCTGGGTGTCCGCCCTTCTCGGCCAGTGCTACGGCTCCTCGACCTGGTATGCCGCAATGTCGGACTTCGTCGTGATGCGCAAGGGCTCGGTCATGGCAATCGCGAGTCCCGGCGTCACCTCGATCGCGATCGGGAAGCCGATCGATCCCGAGGAGCTGGGCGGCTGGAAGCTTCTCACCGGCGTCTCGGGCCTTGCGGACATGGCGGTGGACACGGATGAGCAGGCGCTTGACGCCGTGAAGCGGTTTCTCTCCTATATGCCGGCGCACAGCGTGGAGCCGCCGCCCGAATGCCCGGTGCCGGCCGGATCGGGCGATGCGTGCCGCAAGATGCTCGAGATCGTCCCGGAGGCGCGCAACAAGGTCTACGACGTGCGCAAGGTGATCGCCGCGGTCGCGGACACGGGCTCGAGCTTCGAGCTGAAGGAGCGCTACGGCAGATCGGTCGCCACGGTGCTCGCGCGCCTCGACGGCAAAACCGTCGGCTTCCTCGCCAACAACCCCCTCTACAAGGGCGGCGCGCTTGATGCCGACGCCTGCCAGAAGGCCACCAGCTTCATGGTGCTGTGCGACTCGTTCAATATCCCCATCGTGTTCCTCGTGGATGTGCCGGGGTTCCTCATCGGGGTGGAGGGAGAGATCCGCGGCATGCCGGGCAAGGTCATCAACTGGATGAACGCGCTCTCGCTCGTGACCGTGCCGCGGGTGACAGTGATCCTGAGGAAGAGCTACGGCCAGGCCTATATCAACATGGGCGGCGGCAGGAACACCGACGAGCTGGCGTGCTGGCCGTCCGCGGACCTGGGCTTCATGGACACGCGCGCCTCGGTGAACGTGCTCTATGGCGTGAAGGAGCAGGACGACCCGGAGCGCTTCAGGCAGCTCGCCGCTGAGGTCGAGCGCGACACCGCGCCGTGGGAGCTGGCGCGGCTCTACGAGGCGCAGCACGTGATCGATCCGCGCGACACGCGGGACTTCCTGATCCGCATGCTGGACGTGCATCGGAAGCGGATGAAGAACGGCGTGGGCGAGCACCGGCTCGCGAACTGGCCCACCAGCTACTGAGCAACGAGAAACGAGAAACGGAGACGAAGACATGCTGACCCAAGCACCTGTTACGACGATGCTTCCCGTGAAGGATCTGAACCGCGCGCGGGAGTTCTACGAGAAGAAGCTGGGATTGAAGCCCCTGGGCGCGAAGCAGGACGGGAAATTCCTGTTCGCAGGCGGAGACGGTGGAACCATCGCGCTCTTCCCCAAGCCCGAGGGCACCAAGGCGGAGCACACGGCGGTGAGCTTCCTCGTGAAGAACATCGCCAGGGAAATCCAGGAGCTGAAGGCGAAGGGCGTCGTGTTCGAGGACTATGACTTTCCCGGCCTGAAGACAGAAAACCACGTCTGCGTGCTGGGCTCCGAGAAGGCGGCGTGGTTCAAGGACACGGAAGGCAACTACCTCTGCCTCCACGAGGACATTTGAAGCAGGACGGGCAGCTCATCACGCATGCCGGCGGTTGTCACTGCGGGCGCGTCCGGTTCGAGGTGATCGCGCCGTCGCAGCTGCAAGTCTCCGAGTGCAACTGCTCGATCTGCTCCAAGGCGGGCTACCTGCATCTCGTCGTGCCCGCCGACCGCTTCAAGCTGCTCTCGGGGGCGGACGTGCTGACGACCTACACGTTCAATACCGGCACCGCGAAGCATCTCTTCTGCTCGGTGTGCGGCGTGAAATCGTTCTATGTCCCGCGCTCGCACCCGGACGGATTCAGCGTCAACGCGCGCTGCCTCGACCCCGGCACCGTTACCGGGATGAGCATCCGGCAAACCGACGGGCGCAACTGGGAGAAGCAGTATCCGAAGGGCCGGGGGGAATACTAGACGCGGCAGGCGTCCTCGCCGCACCCCAGGTCCCGGTCCGCGTCGGCGAGCAGTTGCTCGAATGTTTCCGGTGTGCGGATGACGCGGCCCTCCACCGTCGGGGAATGCGCCTGCAGCCAGTAGCTGTGAGTCGGGTGCCCGCCGCCGGCGACGAGAAGCACGATGTTGTCGGGCTTCTGGCAGATCGGCCAGGGGTCGAGGTTGATGCTCGCGCGCGTCACCGGGTTGGCATCGATCTCGATCCAGGCCGGCGCGCCGGCGCGCCGCATCTGCGCCATCGGGATCTTCGAGTTTTCCCACAGGAACTCGCGGATCGAGCTCTGAGTCCAGCCGAGCTCCGCCATACGCCGCGCAACGATCGGCGGAAGCATCATGATGCCGGGCGTGCCCTTCTCCCACCCCGCGAGCGCCGCGAGATTCGGCGCGCGCATGAAGTCGGCCATCCGCCACATGCCGTTCAATGCGTCTTCCTCCGGCGATTCCTTTTTGGCGCCGCGGCGTCGCACATTGGTGGCCCCGCTCGCGAACACGACTGAAACCGAGTTCGTGCCGGGCGCGAAGCCGTGGCGATGGGTTGCGTGCGGCTGCCAGCCCGGGGGCAATCCCTCCTCGTCCTCGGCGAAAACCGCGTTGGTGTAGCGCATCGCGCCGAAGATCGCCATGGTGCCCACCCCCGGCAGGGCGCCGCCCACGTTCTGCTGCAGCAGGCGCAGCGCGCGGCCGATGCTCGCGCCCGCTGGCCGTTGCGGGTCGGGGCCGAGGAGCCCAAAGCCGGAGTTGAGACGGATCTGCTTCGCGATCGGCCCGTTGACGATGACGGCGGGGAATGGCCCGCCCGAGGTGGCCTGCAGCTGGTCGAAGCCGTCCGCAGCGAGGCAGGCGTCCACCGTAGCAATGAGCACCGGCAGGTACTCGGGCCGCCCGCCGGCCATGGCGAGCGCGATGGCGCAGGTCTCGATGGTGGTGATGCCGCCGCGCGGCGGGAATTTGCCGAGCGCGTGTGTGCGCGGAAGCGCGGTGCCGCGAAGTATCCAGTCCACGCGCTCCTTTGTCGCCGGCCACAGCGGCAGTCCGTCGCCCCACAGACTGGTGAGCAGGAGATGGTTCGCTTTCACGAGCGCGTCCTCGTACGTCGCGCCCTCGACTTCGAGCATCTTCGCCGGGCCGGCTGCCTGCGCGAACTCCGACTTCCAGCGCGTGAGCCCGTCGTAGAACTCCTTTTTGCGTTCCTTGAGAGAGGTGAGATCGCTCCCGGGCAGGAACATGGGAATCGGGAACGTGACCATCGCTGCGTCCGGCGCAAGCCCGACGCCCGACACGGCATTCTTCATGACCCCGACGAAATCCGTCCGCGTCAGCGTGACGGTGGGAATCCCGAGGGCTTCGATCCTAGCGGCTGCACGGCCGCATGCTGTGGCGCAGGCCCCTCAGGCCGCGTTGCCGACGATGACGGCGTCGACGCGGCTCTTCTTCACCAGCGCGGCAGTCTCCTCGGTGCCGATAAGAGCATTGCCCTGGGGATAAGTGTCGATCGGCAGCACGGTGACGCCGGGGAAATCCTGCTCGAGCATTTCCTTCAGCATCGGCAGCATGCGGTAGGCCTGCCACTGTTCGTTGCTGACGAAGCCGATGCGCTTGCCTTCGAGCGAGGCGAGCCGCGGCGCGTGCGGCACCGTCACCTCGAGCGCGCCCGAGGGATCGTGAAATTCCAGCTTGACCATGGAAGCTCCTCCCGTGAATCGGGTTTCGTAAGGTATCGTAGCATGTGCGGATGCGCGCGCGTGGCGACTCGTCGCTCCCGCGGAGGCGGGAGTCCAGTTACTGGATCCCCGCCTGCGCGGGGATGACGTACTTGCTGTCTGACGTTAAGGCTTGAAAGGTGTGGGCGGCGGAAGCGGAATGCCCAGCTCGCTGGCTACGTTGCGCAGGATATCGGGCCGGTCGCTGATGATGCCGTCGACGCCCCACTCGATCATGCGCCGCATGTCGGCCGGCTCGTTGACAGTCCACACCACGACTTTGAGCCCCAGCGCTTGCGCTTCCTTCACCTGCTCGCGGGTCGTTTCGGCGTGATAGGGGGACCACACCGCACCGCCCGCGGCCTTCACCATGCGCGGGACGGAGCCGCCATGCTGGCTCACGTGAAAACCCGCAGTCCAGGGTGAGGACGGCTTGTTCCTCTGGATGCTGTCCATGAAGCCCTTCTCCACCGTGAGATAGACCGTCGGGATCGCGGGCGCCTCCTGCTGCACGAACTGGAGCGAGCGCCAGTCGAAGGACTGGATCGCCGACCGTTTATCCATGCCGCCGGCGCGGATCGCCGCGATCAGCTTGCGCGCGAAATCCCCGGGCGTCGTGGTGAATTCAGGCTCGATGGGTGAGATCTTGGTTTCGATGTTGAAGCGCGCGGTTTCGTTGCCGCTCTTCTTCACCAGGGCAAAGAGGTCAGCGAGCCGCGGGATGCGCGTGCCGTCGACCGGCCGCTGCTCGGGCCAGCGCCGTGCGTAGTCGCTCGCTGGATTGATTCGCCCGACGTCGTAGCGCTGCGAGTCCTGAAAATCGAGGCTCCAGAGCGCGGGACCGGGTTGCTCGAGCCACTTGCCGTCGGGTCCGCGCGTGATGTCGGGATTGAAAGCGGGGTCGTGGCTCACGACCACCACGCCGTCGCGCGTGATGGCGCAATCGAGCTCAAGGGTGGTCACCCCGATGGAAAGTGCCCGCGCGAACGCGGGCAGCGTGTTCTCGGGCGCAAGCCCGCGCGCGCCGCGGTGTCCCTGGATGTCGAGCGCGCGCGCGCCGGTGGCCATTTACGCCCTCACGGGCGCTGTCCGCCGGCAGGCGCGAAGGCCGTCATGCGCCAGCCGTTTTCGGTCTTCACGAAGCAGGCGACCTGCTCGATCGGGCTGCGGATCTGCTCCTCGGGGACGTAGCCCTCGCCATCCTTCAACTTGATCTTGGTCCATTTTTGCGGATAGTCGGCCGCCTGGTCGGCGATCTCCCAGTCCGCAACCGGGACGATGTCGTATGAGAGCGTAACGAGCGTCGATGAAGCGATGGACGGCGCCGATTTGACCAGCGCATCCTTCGAGATGATCGCCCCATAGGCGTGCGGGTCCATGCCCCGGGGCCACTGCGCGAGGAGATAGGGTGAGCACAGCTCACGCGGCCCACGCGCATGTTTCAAGTATGCCGCCCCCAGGAACAGCGCGGTGGGAAGATCGCGCCACAGCGGGCTGTCCTCGGCGTCGAGGTGCCATTGCTTGCTGAACTCGGCGACCCCGTTTGCGCCGTCGACGCCAACGCGGACGTTGCGGTCGAGGATGCTCAGCACGAACTTGCGGTCGCGCCGCACGACCGCGTCGAGCAGCTGGTTCTTGAACATGGCCCACGACAGGTCGCGCCGCGCCTCATCGACCGGCTCGAGCTTGCGCTCCTGGGCGTGCGACCACGGAACGAGAGCGCTCCCGATCATCATCGCCAGCGCGAGGCGCAGCATGAATGGCGTCATCATTTCCCCCGGAATTGGCCCTTGCGTTTCTCGAAAAACGCCGCGAGCGCCTCGAGATGATCCTCGGTCTTCTGGAGCGTTCCCTGAAATGTCGCGCACGCCTCGAGATGCTCCTCGAGGCCCTGCTGCCGCGCGAGCCGCAGCGTGCGCTTGGCGTAGCGCACGGCAAGCGGTGGCTTGGCGGCGATCTCTCCTGCGATCTCGCGCGCGCGGGCGAGCAGGCGCTCGGGCTCCGTGACTTCGAGCAGGATGCCGATAGCGCGCGCGTCTTCGGCCTTGATGATGCGGCCGGTGAGCGTCAATTCGGCGGCGCGGTGGACGCCGACCGCGCGCTGCAGGAACCACGCTCCGCCGTCGCCCGCCATGATGCCGAGATTGATGAAGGTCTCCCCGAACTGCGCGCGGGTCGAGCCGATGCGGATATCGCACATGTTGGCGAGGTCGCAGCCCGCGCCAATCGCCGGGCCGTTCACTGCGGCAATGACGGCGACCTCGGCGGCATGCATCGCGCGCGGGATGCGCTGGATGCCGTCCCGGTAATAGCGCGCCATCTCGGCGGCGGAGGAGGCCAGCGCGCGCTCCCGCATCGTCTTGATGTTGCCGCCGGCCGAGAACGCCGATCCGGCACCGGTGAGGATCAGCGCGGAGATCTCCGGGTTGGCGTTTGCCCACTCGAGCGTCGCGCAGATGTCCTCGATCAGCCCGGTGCCCGTGAGCGCATTGCGCACGTCGTCGCGGTTGAGCGTCAGCTGGGCGACGCGCCCATCGACTTCGAGCGCAGCGTCCTTGAGCACGGGAGGACTGGACATGTCGACTCGTGATTTTATACGTTCCGCCAGCGAGCCGGGCGTCGCCACTCGCCGTGTTATACTCGCCGCGGAAATTTTCCTCAGGCTTCAGCTAACCAGCGGCACCTGCAGTCATGGCCCGCATCGAGATCAAGTCCGAAATCACCGGCACCGTGTGGCAGCTCAAGTCGAAGCCGGGCGACAAGGTCGAGTCCGGCGACACCCTGATCGTCATAGAGTCCATGAAGATGGAGATCCCGGTGATCACCGAGGACCCCGGCACGGTGAAGGAGATCCTCGTGAAGGAGAAGGACCCGGTCGCTGAAGGACAGGTCGTCGCCATCCTCGAGGGCTGACGCACTTCAGGAGGCGGCGATGCCAAGACGTGAAATCGAAGGCGACTGGGTGCTGGGCTGGCCGGACCGCAAGCGCCCGGCGATCATCCCGGGCAAGGATGCTGAGGGGCGGGTCATCAACGGGCGCGCGCCAGTGACCGAGCTTGCGGGCCTGATCACGCCGACCGAAGCCTACTACATCGTCAACCAGCTCGAGGCGCCGGAGCCGGTTCACCCGGACGACTGGAAGCTCACGGTGAAGGGCGAGGTCGAGCGGGCATTCGAGCTTGATTTCGACGGCCTCATGAAGCTCCCCGGCCGCACTGTGCGCGCGGTGACGGAATGTGCGGGCAACGATGCTGGCTTCTTCGATTACCTGCGCAAAGGTTCGACGAAGCCCTCGCGCATCAATCAGCAGGACATGCAAAAGCGCGCCGAGCAGCGCGTCCGGGGCGAGGTCCCCTCGAGCGAGGAGATCAGCTCCGAATCGACGACGACCTGCGCGGTGAGCGCGGGCGAGTTCACGGGCGTGCCGCTCGCGGTCATCCTCGAGCGCGCAGGCGTGAAGCCGGGCGCCGTCTGCGTGCGGGCGAAGGGCTTCGACACCGGCCATCCGGACACCGCGGTGATCTACCGCTCCGTCGGCACGCGCGATTTCCACATTCCCGACCCGGGCGTGATCCACTACGAGAAAGCGCTCCCGCTCGAGAAGGCGCTCGACCGGGACACGATACTCGCGTGGGCGCAGAACGGAGAGTATCTCTGGCACGTGCATGGATCGCCCGTGCGGCTCATCGTGCCGGGCTGGTCGGGCAACTGGTGGGTGAAGTGGCTGGAAGAGCTCGAGGTGATGCGGACGATGCCCCGGCCGTTCTATCAGACCGAGTACTTCGTGTACGGGGAATCGGCGCGGGACGAGAACAAGCCGCCGCTGACGGCAATGGGCGTGCGCAACATCATCACCGAGCCGCTCGACGAGGACTCGCCACTGCCGCGCGGCACGCACATGATCCGCGGTCGCGCCTGGAGCGGCATGGGCGCAATCGACCACGTCGAGGTGAGCCTCGATGGCGGCAAGACCTGGACGGACGCGCACCTCGAGGAGCCGCGCGAGCGCTGGCTCTGGCGCCGCTGGTCCTACCTGTGGACGGTGGACAAGCCCGGACAATACCGGATCATGGCGCGCGCGACGGACGAGGCCGGGCGCGTGCAGCCGCAGACGCCGTGGAACTTCCAGCGCAAGCATTTCGACTGGATCGTGCCGACCGAGGTCACCATCGTCTAGGCGTATGCATATCGTGGTGTGCGCGAAGCAGGTGCCCGATCCTGAAGCCGCGTTCAGCATGTTCAGGGTGGACGAGCAGGCGAAGAAAGTCATCCCCGCGCCGGGCCTGCGAATGGTGATGAGCCCCTTCGACGCGCAGGCGCTGGAGGCGTCACTGCGGGTGCGCGAGGCGGCAGGTGAGGTGCGCATCACGGTGATGAGCCTGGGGACGGAATCCGCGCGCGCAGCGGTCAAGCACGGTCTCGCCATGGGGGCGGACGACGGCGTGCTCCTCGCCGACGCCGCATTCGAGGACGGGGATGCCTACACCACGGCGCGCGTTCTCGCCGCTGCGATCGGCAAGCTCGGCGATTGCGATCTAGTGTTGACCGGCCGCCAGGCGGCGGACTGGGACGCCGGCATCGTCGGCAGCGGGATTGCCGAGCTGCTGCACATGCCGGTCGTCACCTTCGCGCGCGAGGTGAAGATCGGCAACGGCACCGTGCGCGTCGAGCGCGTGGTCGAGAACGGCTGCGACGTGATCGAGGCGCCACTGCCCGCGGTGGTGACCGTGTCGAACGAGCTCGGCGCCGCTCGCGCGCCGAGCCTGCGCGAGACCATGCGCGCCGCGCGCAAGCCGGTACTGGCGTGGTCCGCGGCGGACCTGGGATTGCCGCCCGGCGAAATCGGCGCGAAGGGTGCGCGGCGAGTGCTCGAGCGATTGTTCGAGCCCGTGAAAAGAGGCGCGTGCGAGATGGTTGCCGGTGCGACGCCCGAGGAGAAGGGGCAAAAGCTCGCGCAGTGCTTGCTGGAGGCGCAGCTGCTGTGAGCGCGCGCGGCATCCTGGTGGTTGCCGAGCTCGCCGCCGGAAGACCCTCGTCGGTTTCGCGGGAGCTCCTCGGCCTCGCGCAGCGCATCGTCGAGCAAACCGGGGGGCCGGTCGGCGCGGTGTGTCCTGGCGCAGACGCGGAGGCCGCGGCTGAGCTGGTTGCCCACGGAGCCGACCGCGTCTACACGGCAGGCGACACCGAGCTTGCCGACTACGACAGCGATGCCTGGACCGCGTGCGCCGCATGGGCGGCGCGGGCAATGGACCCCAATGCGGTGTTGGCGGCCCACACGACGAGCGGGGCAGACCTCGCGCCGCGGCTCGCGTTCCGCCTGGAAGCCGCCGCGGCAACCGGTTGCCTCGGCGTGGAAGTCGAGGACGGAACCCTGCGTTTCACGCGTCCCTGTTACGGGGGCAACGCGCGCGAGACGGTATCCTTCAATACGCGGCTCGCGGTCGCGACGGTGCGCGGCGGCTGCAGCGAGGCGCTGCCGCGCGAAGCAGGGCGCCAGGGCGAGACGGTGAGAGTTTCGCTCGACCGGGCGGCGCTGCGCGCGCGGACAGTCGAGCGGCGGCGCGAGAGCGGCGGTGATGTGCGCCTCGAGGAGGCGCGGGTGGTCGTCGCCGGCGGCCGGGGCCTGAACGGGCCGGAGGGTTTCGAAGTGCTCGGGGAGCTCGCGCGCGAGCTCAACGGCGCGCTGGGAGCGAGCCGCGTGCCGTGCGATCTCGGCTGGTGCCCGCACTCGATGCAGATCGGCTTGACCGGCAAGACCGTGACGCCGGATCTTTACATCGCGGTGGGCATCTCCGGAGCGGGGCACCACATGGCGGGCTGCGGGCGCGCGCGCAACATCGTCGCGATCAACTCGGACCCGGAGGCCGCGATCTACAAGGACGCGCGGTGGGGGGTGGTGGGCGATTACCGCAAGCTCATCCCGCCGCTCATCGCGGCGATCCGCGAGCTGCGCGCAGCCAGCGCGGCACGCAATTGATTTACTGAAGGACTGAACATGGCATTCGAGGCATTGCTGGCGGAATACGAGGCGCGGCGCGCGAAAGCGCTCGCGGGCGGCGGCGCGGAGAAATATGCGAAGCGCAAGGCCGCGGGCGTCTGGAACGCGCGCGAGCGGATCGCGTATCTGGCCGATCCTGGCACCTTCATCGAGACCGGCCTGTTCGGCGCCTCCGGGGTCTATCCCGAGCAGGCGGACGAGACGCAGACCGACGGCAAGCTCTCGGGCTACGCGAAGATCAACGGGCGCGACGTCTGCATTGTCGTCAACGACTTCACGGTGAAGGGCGCATCCACCAGCGCGACCAACAGCAAGAAGATCGCGCACATGAAGCGTACAGCCACGGAGCGGGGGATGCCCCTCGTGGTCATCGGGGAGTCCACCGGGGCGCGGCTGCCCGACGCCATGGGCTCGCGCGGTATGGGGCTGCTGCTGGGCAACGACATCACGCAGTTCCGCCGCATGCGCGAGACCCCGATGTGCGCCGCGGCGTTCGGCCCCTCGTTCGGGTCATCGACCTGGCTCACGTGCCAGGCCGATTTCTCCGTGATGCAGAAGGGCGCGGTCGTGGCGGTGTCCAGCCCGCGCCTGGTATCGATGGCGCTGGGCGAGAAGGTGGATGCCGAGGCCCTGGGCGGCTGGCGGCTGCATGCCGAGGTGACGGGGCTCGTCGACCAGGTGATGGACAAGGAAGAGGAAGTGTTCGACGCCATCAAGCGCTTTCTATCCTATCTGCCGAACCACCACATGGAGGCCCCGCCGGATGCGCCGGTGCCGGCCGGCTCGGGCGCGGACATGGACAAGGTGTTCGCGGTGCTGCCCGAAAGCCGCACCCAGGTCTACGACATGAAGCGCATCATCCGCGCGGTCGTCGACAAGGACACCCTCTTCGAGATCAAGCCGCGCTTCGGCAAGAGCGCGGTCGTCGGCCTCGCGCGGCTCGGCGGCAGGAGCGTCGGCATCGTCGCCAACAATCCGCTGCACCGCGGTGGCGCGCTCGACGCCGATGCCTGCCGCAAGATCGTGGATTTCCTGGTGCTGTGCGACTCCTTCAACGTCCCGATCGTGCTGCTCGTGGACACGCCCGGATTCCAGATCGGGACCGAGGCCGAAAAAGCCGGCGCGCCGGGCAAGATCATGAACTTCATGAACGCGATGACGCTCGTCACCGTGCCGCGAATCTCGGTCATCATCCGCAAGAGCTACGGGCGCGCCTACGTCTGCATGGGCGGGGGCCGGCATTCCGACGATATCGCCGCGTGGCCCACCGCGGAAGTGAGCTTCATGAGCCCGGAGTTCGCGACCAAGATCGTGCACGGCGTGGGCGTGGGCGAGCCGGGCTTCGAGGAGAAGTTCCGGGACATCCAGAAGGGCGCCGACGTGTGGGGCCTCGCCGAAGTCTATGCCGCGCAGGCCGTGATCCGGCCGGAAGAGACGCGCGACTATCTCATCCGCATGCTCGACGTGTACCGGCTGAGGGTGAGCAAGGGCGTCGGCCAGCACCTGATGCGCACCTGGCCTACGTCCTACTGATTTCATGTTCAACAAGGTTGTCGTCGCCAACCGCGGGGCGGTCGCAGCGCGAGTCCTGCGGGCGCTCAACGCGATGGGCATCCACGCGGTCGCGGTCTATTCCGAGGCCGACGCCGGGGCGCCATACCTTGAGATGGCGGGCGAGAGCTACGCGATCGGGCCGGCACCGGCGCGCGCGAGCTATCTCAACCAGGACGTGTTGATTGAGGTGCTGCGCAAGTCGCACGCGGACGGCCTGCATCCCGGCTACGGCTTTCTCTCGGAAAACGCGGCATTCGCGCTGAAGGTGGTGGATACGGGGGCGCGCTTCATTGGACCGTCGCCGCGCTGGATCGAGCTGATGGGGCACAAAACGCGGGCGCGGGAGCTTGCGGCCGCCCACGGCATGCCCATGGCGAAGGGATCGGGCGTGCTGCCCGCGGACAAGGAGGCCGCCCTGGCCGCCGCGCGTGCGATCGGCTTCCCGGTGCTGGTGAAGCCCGCGGGCGGGGGCGGAGGCATCGGCATGCTGCCCGCGAAGGACGAGGGCGAGTTTGTCGCCGCGGTGGAGCGTTCGCGCTCGATGGCGGAACGCGGGTTCGGCAACGCGGAGGTCTACCTCGAGCGGCTGATCGAGCGCCCGCGCCACGTCGAGTTCCAGGTGCTGGGCGATGCTCACGGCGGCGCGACGCATCTGTTCGAGCGCGACTGCTCGACGCAGCGGCGCAACCAGAAAGTGCTCGAGGAAGCGCCCGCTCCGGGCATCGGTCGGCGGCAGGCGGAGGCGGTGGCGAAGCAGGTCGCGGGGATCATGCGCAAGATGGGCTACGACAACATCGGCACGGTGGAGATGCTGATGGGCGCGGACGGGGCGTTCAGCTTCCTCGAAATGAACACGCGGCTGCAGGTGGAGCACGGCGTGACCGAGGAGGTGACGGGGGTCGACCTCGTGCAGGCGCAACTGCGCTCTGCCGCCGGCGAGAAGCTGTCGGACATTCTTCCGGAGCGCCTCGAGATCAGGGGCCATGCGATCCAGGCGCGGGTCTATGCCGAGGACCCGAAGAACTTTTTTCCCTCGCCGGGGAAGCTGAAAGTCTTTCGCCCGCCGCAGGACCCGCAGGTGCGCATCGAGACCGGCTACGCGGAAGGCCGGGATGTGACGCCCCACTACGACCCGATGATCGCCAAGGTGATCGTGCGGGCGGATACGCGCGAGCGCGCGATCGACAGTCTCATCGAGGCGCTGTCGGCCTTCGATATCCAGGGGATCAAGCACAACATCCCGGCAGTGCTCGCGGTGCTGCGCTCGGAGCCGTTCCGCGCGGGGCGTGTGCACACCGGCCTCATCCCCGAGATCCTGTCGCAGAGGACGGTCGCGTGACGACGCCCACGGAATTGATCATGAGGGCGCGCGCGGCGAAGCGCGCCGCGCTCGACGAGCTGGCGGGCAAGCGGCTCCTCGCGAGCTTCGGTGTCACCGTGCCGCGATCGCTGATCGTCGCGGACGCGGCTGCGGCCGCGGCAGCGTGTGCGGACCTCAAGCCGCCGCTCGCGCTGAAGGTCATCTCGCCGGACATCCTGCACAAGAGCGACGCGGGCGGCGTGAAGGTGGGCCTCGCGAGCGCCCCGGATGTCGAGGCCGCGGTGCGCGCGATGATGATGCACCCGGCGATCGCAAACGCCCGCGTCGACGGCTTTCTGCTCGAGGAAATGGCGCCGGCGGGAGTGGAGGTCGTCGTGGGGGGCTTGCGCGATCCTCAGTTCGGCCCCATGGTGATGGTCGGGCTCGGCGGCGTCTTCGTGGAAGTGCTGGCGGATGTCGCCTTCCGCATCTGCCCGATCCTCCGGCTCGACGCGGAGGAGATGCTCGACGAGCTGAAGGGCGCGGCGCTGCTCCGCGGCGCGCGCGGGCGCGGGCCGGCTTCGCGCGAGGCAATCGTGGACGTACTCCTCAAGGTAGGCGGAGAGAACGGGCTCCTCATGACGCACGGCAAGGACATCGCGGAGGCGGACATCAATCCGCTCATCGTCTCGGAGCACGCCGCCGTGGCCGTGGATGCCCGCTTCGTGCTGACGCGATGACGAAGCGAAGAAGACGAGGTGACGAGAGCTTGCTGCAATACACTCCCTCGCCCCGTGTCAACGGGGAGAGGGTTGGGGTGAGGGGAAAGTGACGAGCAACATTATCGAGCGGTTCAGGCCGCTCTTCGAGCCGAAGACGGTGGCGGTGATCGGCGCCTCGACCAAGGGCGGCACCCTGCCCAACGTGTTCATCCGCCGCATCCGCGAGCTCGGCTACCAGGGTGCGATCTACCCGATCCATCCGACGGCAGAGGCCATCGACGGCCTGAAGGCCTACCGCAGCCTGGGTGATACGCCCCAGCCCGTCGACTACGCCTACATCGCGATCGCCGCGGCGCAGGTGCCGCCGCTTCTCGAGGAAGCACGCGGGCACGTGCGCTTCGCGCAGGTCATATCGAGCGGCTTCGGCGAGGTGGACGAGGGGCGGGAGCTGCAGCAGAAGCTCGCCGCCGCGGCGCGGGCCGGCGGCATGCGGCTGATCGGCCCGAACTGCCTCGGCCTGTACACGCCGCGCGGGCGCATCACCTTCACGGAGACTGTGCCGGAAGAGGCCGGCCCCGTCGGCGTTATTTCCCAGAGCGGGGGCCTCGGCACCGACATCATCCGGCGGGGACTCACGCGCGGGCTCAAGTTCTCGGGGCTCGTCACCGTCGGCAATTGCGCCGACGTCGGCCCCAACGACCTGCTTGAATTCTACCTTGCCGATGCGCAGACCCGTGTGATCGGCCTCTACATCGAAGCCGCTGGTGATGGCCGGCGGCTGTTCGAGCTGCTGCGGGGCGCGGGCGCGGCGAAGCCGGTCGTGATCCTCAAGGGCGGCCGCACCCGGCAGGGCCGCGCGGCGGCGGCCTCGCACACCGGCTCGCTCGCGGGCGACGACCGCGCGTGGGTCGCGCTCTCGAAACAGACCGGCTGCGTGATGGCCGGCACCCTCGATGAGTTCATCGACACGTTGCTTGCGTTCCAGGCGCTTGCGCCGCAGCCGCGGCATCCGACGCGGCGGGTCGTGATGTTCGGCAACGGCGGTGGCGCGAGCGTGCTCGCAACGGACCAATTCGCCCGGCTCGGCCTCGATGTCGAGCGCTTCGAGAAGCAGACCGTGGAGGAACTCGCGCGGCTGAAGCTGCCCCCCGGCACGAGCATCACCAATCCCGTGGACGCGCCGGTCGGAACCCTGCAGCAGGAGGAGGGGCGCGTCGCAGAGAAGATCCTGGAGATTATCTACGGCAGCGGCCGGCCGGATGCGCTCGTCATGCACCTCAACCTGTCGGCATTCGTCGGCCGCACCAAGGACGAGGTGCTCGACAACCTGGTGCAGGCCGCGCTGCGCGTGCAGGGACGCTATCCCGGGCAGGCGCACTTCGTGCTCGTGCTGAGATCGGACGGGGAGCCCGCGCTGGAGGAGCGCAAGCGGACGTTTCGCACGCGCGCGGTTGCGCTCGGTGTCCCGGTGTACGACGAGATCGCCAACGCGGGCGCTGCCCTCGCTGCGCTCGCGTTCCACGAGCGCTTCCGTGCGACGAGAGAAGTGACTCGTACCTTGAGCCAGGAGAAGTGACTCGTTGCTCGTTCATCGTTTCTTACGGGTATAAGGCCTGCTAGAGTCGGGTCGTCAAACGAGAAACGAGAAGCGAGTCACCCCTTATGTACCAATACGACTTTCGCGCGACTGGCTACCCGTTCCGCCTGTATAGCGGCAAGGACGCGTTGGAGAAGCTTCCTCCAGAAGTGGAGCGCAATCGCGCGCGGCGCGCGTTTATCGTCTGCGGGCGCACGGTCTCGCGCAAGACGCCGCTCATCTCGCGCATGCGGGAGCTGCTTCGGGAGCGTCTCGCCGGCGTCTTCGACGAGATCGACAAGGACACTTCGCGCTCCTCGGTCCTGCGCGCGACGGATGCCGCCCGCGCGGCGCAGGCGGATCTCGTGATCGGGGTCGGCGCGGGGAGCGTGATCCAGGGCGCGCGCATCGTGACGATCCTGCTCGCGGAAAAGCGGCCGGTCGAGGCGCTCGTAACGCAGTATCCCGAGCACGGACCTGCGGTGAGCCCCAAGCTCCTCGAGCCCAAGCTTCCGATCATCAATGTGCTCACTGCTCCCACCACCGCACAGAACCGCGCCGGCTCGCGCATGAAGGACGACGCGACGGCGCGCGGCATGGAGTTCTTCGATCCCAAGACGCGCCCGGTGGCAATCTTCTGGGATGCCGATGCGCTGCTCACGGCCCCGCTTCAGCTCGTGCGCACCGGCGCGGCGACGATCTGGTGCCGGGCCGTGATGAACCTCGGCGCGATCAGCGACAACCCGCTGGTGGAGGGCGACCGCTTGCAGTCCTATCGCCTCGCGGCGGGGGCGATCACGCGGATAGCGAACCCCTCGGATCCGGCGCCGCGTTTCGAACTGTGCGCCGCGACGCTCCTGCAGAACCGGGAAAACGACGATGGTGGCGAGCAGTTCGCGCGCCATTGGGCAATGCGCGTCGCCTATGCCTTAAGCACCGCGCTGATCAGCGTGTATCCCGAGGTCGGCCAGGGGGAGGGCTACAGCACGCTGATGGCTACGGCGCTGCGCCGGCTCGGGCACCGCGACCCGGAGGCGATGGCGCGCATCGCTTCCGCGCTCGGAATGGAAGGCGTCGCCGCGGCCGACGCTCCGGGCCGCATCGCGGACCGGATGGAGTCGGCGTTCCGCTCGCTCGGCATGCCGACACGGCTTTCGGAGCTGGGTATCGCCCGCGAGCGGCTGCCGCAGGTGCTGGAGCTTTCTCTCACGAATTTCAACGCCGACCCGAAGCGCGAATTCGTGCGTGAGCGCGAGTTGCTCGGCAATATCCTGCAGTCGGCCTGGTGAAGGGGAAAACGTGGATTCGCTAAGAGTCGGAATGAAGCATGTCCAGGAAATGACGGTCGAGGAGAGGCACACCACCCAGCGCGGCGATTACCGGGTGTTCTCAACCCCTTCCATGACCCAGTTCGTGGAAATGACCGCGCAGGCGCTGGCCGCGCCGCACCTCAAGCCCGGGCAGGGCCAGGTCGGGACCATGGTCACCATCCGCCACCTCGCGCCGACGCCGTTGGGCAAGAAGGTGCGGGCGGAGGCCGAGCTCGTCGCCATCGACCGGCGCAAGCTCACGTTCAAGGTGAGGGTCTTCGACGACGTCGAGCAGGTGGGCGAAGCCGAGCACGAGCGCTTCGTGATCGACGTGGACAAGTACGTAGAGCGGCTCAGGAAGAAGATCGGGGCTTGATGGGCTGAAGCGGGGCGGCCTTGCGGGGACTAGGGTCGGACCAAGCCAAGTCATTGCTCATTCAGCATTTTCGCTCGGAAAAGTGGTGTCAATTGGTCTTGGAGTGGAGTTATTGCGGCTCAAATCACAGGGATAGAGGTCACGCTGCAGACCGCGCCCTATCCTAAAAGCGCGTATTTGGGGTCAAGAAGACTCCTCTTAGCGCCGGAGCGCGCCCGATCCGAGGCACTTCACACGACTAATCAGTGCGTTGCATAGGTCCGACCCTCACTACGTACCTCACTACGCTCACTCCGCCTGGCGTTCCCAGCAGAGATGCTTCGCATAGTCGGTCCCGCCCCGGATCATCGGCTCGTAGTCGAACCCCGGGAAGCGCTGCTTCAGGTCGTCCCACAAGCGGTCGTAGCCCGACGCCTCCGTCGGGAACGAACAAGCTGCATTTTCTCCTTCGAGCAGGACCCACTCGTCGGGAAGCCGGGGTCCGTCAGAGGTCGTTATGTACCAAATCCGGTCCACATCCTCCCAGCGAATGGATTCCCGCTTTCTCTTTGGATGCTCGCATGCGATCTCGTCCGTTGTGATCAACAGCCGGTACTCGCTGGGCACGGGGGACGTTCGAAGCCGGGGTTCGAAAATCGCGACCAGGAAGCACAGGCCAAAGAATCCCGCGAGGATCCAGCCGAACGTTTCGCCCGAGGCGATCAGCCAGACGCCTTCCGCCACAAACATGGCCGACACGATCAGGGTGAACAGCCTCATCGGGATTCGGCTGGCTACGGGCGGGCGAACTCGGGAATGCGGAAGCGCTTGCGGTAGGCGCCCGGCGAGAGGCCGGTTGTGCGCCGGAACAGGCGCCGGAAGAAGGCCGCGTCCTCGTAGCCGACCCGCCAGCTGATCTCGTCCACTGAAACGTCGGTGCGCTCGAGTCGGCGCTTGGCATCCTCGATCCGCAGGCGCTGGACGTAGGCGATCGGGGCGAGGCCCGTCGCTTTCGCGAAGCGCCTCTTGAAGGTGCGCGCGGCGAGCTTCGAGCGCCGGATCATCTCCTCCACGGGGCTCCCGACCGAAAAGTGGTCACTCAGCCACCGCTGCGCGCTCAGGATTTCGCCGTCGCCGTGGTCGGTCCTGCCCTCGAATACGATGTAGGGCGTGAGCCCGTCCTGGTGCCACTGCAGCGCGAAGAAGCGCGCGACTTCCTGCGCGGCGGTCGCCCCGGCGTGGCGCGCGATGAGGTAGAGGACGAGGTCGTGCCAGGTGGTGGACGCGCCCGAGCTCACCAGATCCTCCCGCCGCCCGGAGATCACCAGCACCCGCTCGGGATGGATCCGGATGGCCGGATACGCTGCAGCGAACGCCCGGGCGTAGCCGAAGTGCACCGTCGCGTCCTTGCCGTCGAACAGCCCCGTCTCGGCGAGCAGAAAAATCCCCGAGCAGGCCGAGCAGAGCGCGGCGCCGCGCTCGTGCATCCTGCGCGCCCACTCCACCAGGCGCGAATAGCGGTTCTGCCGCCAGCCTTCAGGCGGAAGCACGATGGAGGGAACGATCACGATGTCGCTCGTCTCGATGGCGTCGACCGGCCGCTGAACGTCGATCGAGACGCCGCTCGCCGATTGCAGGGGCCCCGCCGCCTCGCCCACGATCTCGACTCGGAACGGGGCCTGCGCGCCCGGTTTTGCCGCGCCCGGCAGCGCGGAGGCGTTCATTACGTCGAAGATGCCGAACAGCGTCGAGGCCGCCGCATCGGGCAGCGCCACGATGCTGACGTGAACGGGATT
Source organism: Burkholderiales bacterium (assembly GCA_036555615.1). GTDB lineage: Bacteria > Pseudomonadota > Gammaproteobacteria > Burkholderiales > SG8-41 > SG8-41. Next base: position 132,277 of record DATBKZ010000059.1, read on the forward strand.
CGGTCCGGTGTCGGTCGGTTGCCTCGCCATGGCGCTTAATTCTAGACGCGGTTCCGCGGCAGCTGTGGCACGAATGGACCGCTTAAGGGCGATTCCGGCTCCTGCGCAAGCGCGATTCCGCTGCGATGATTGGCGCCACATTCTGACCGCGAAAGGAGACGAGAACCATGGATGCACCCGTAATCGACAGAACCAGGCTGGATTCCTTCCTCACGCGCGCCGTCGGCGACCTCTCCGCCGGCTACGGCGGGGTGATGGTGAGCCTCGGCAGCAAGCTCGGCCTCTACAAGGCGATGTGGGGCGCCGGTCCGATCAGCGCCCGGGAGCTCGCTGCGCGCACCGGCTGCGCGGAGCGCTACGTACGTGAGTGGCTCAATGCACAGGCCGCGGGCGGCTACGTGGACTACCACGCCGTGAGCGACACCTACGAGCTTTCCCGCGAGCACGCGATGGTGCTGGCCGACGAGAATAGCCCGGTATTCATTCCCCACGCGTGGCAGGTGCCGGCCTCGATGTGGTTCGACGAGGAGAAGGCGATCGAGGCGTTCCGCACCGGCACGGGCGTGTCGTGGGGCGAGCACGACGGCCGCCTCTTCTGCGGGGTGGCGGCCTTCTACCGCAACGCCTATCGCGGCAGCCTCGTGTCGGAGTGGCTGCCGGCGCTCGATGGCGTCGTTCAGCGGCTCGAAGCCGGGATCGAGGTCGCCGACGTCGGCTGCGGGCATGGCCACTCGACGATCCTCATGGCCCAGGCATTCCCGAAGTCGCGCTTTCGCGGTTTCGACGTGCACGCGGCCTCGATCGAGGAAGCGCGGCGCAACGCGGCCGAGGCGGGGGTTGCCGAGCGGGTCACGTTCGAGGTCGCGCGCGCCGTGGACTACCCCGGCACGAGCTACGGGCTCATCTGCTTCTTCGACTGCCTGCATGACATGGGCGATCCAGTCGCCGCGGCCCGCCATGCCGCCAAGGCACTTGCGCCCGAAGGCACGGCTATGCTGGTCGAGCCCTTCGCCAACGACCGGGTCGAGGACAACCTCTCGCCGGTCGCGCGGCTCTACTACGCGGCCTCGACCACCCTGTGCTGCGCCCACGCAATCTCGGAGGGCGGGAAGCTCGTCCTCGGCGCGCAGGCCGGGGAGAAGCGCCTGGCCGAGGTATTCCGCAAGGCGGGGCTCACGCACTTCCGGCGCGCCGCCGAGACGCCTTTCAACCTGATTCTCGAAGTGCGCCGCTGAGTCAGCGTGGTCGAGTCCTTGTCGAGCGCGGTGGCCGTCCCGGACGCTCATCCCGGTACTTCCATGTCCATGTGGACGCGCCATCGAGCTCGCGAACGCGGACTCCCAGCAGCACATGCGGCTCGAAGTTTCTCGCGTTGACGGCGACCGTGCCGCTGCCCCATTTTCTTCGGTACTTGTAGTGCGTGATGCAACCGCATTTGCTGCAGCGAAAGTAGGCGCGCACTTTGCGGCGCCAGGAGTAGCTGGACAGGCCGTCTTTCGGCGCTTCGATTTGAACGGAGCCGGCCCCGTAGTACGCCCAGAGCGCGCCGTATCGGCGGCAGATGGAGCAGTTGCAGCTCGTCACGGTGCGAGGTGCTCGCGGCACGTGAAGGCGGACAGAACCGCAATGACAGGTAGCGCTCAGCATCGGTTGCGCGGCCCTCGAGCCGGACCGCTCACGGCGCTTCATGGCAGACGGTCTCGATATTGTGCCCGTCCGGATCCAGGACGAACGCCCCGTAATAGCTGGCGTGGTAGTGAGGACGAAGGCCGGGAGCACCGTTGTCACGTCCGCCGGCAGCGATGGCGGCCTTGTAGAACGCATCGACCAGGGCGCGGCTTGAGACGCGAAAGGCGACGTGAACGGCCGGAACGTTCGGCTTTCCGCCTGCGATCCAGAAGTCCGGCTTGGGCGGCACTCCGAACCCGGCGACGTCGGCATGGCCCGTCACGGCAGCGGGCAACTCCATGATCAATTTGTAGCCAATCGGCGCGAGCGCGCGCGCATAGAAGGCTTTGCTCTTGCCGAAGTCGCTGACGGCCACTCCTGTGTGATCGATCATTGACGGGCGTCCTGGGTGCGGTTGTCAGGCGCGCTCGCGTCCAGCAGCCAGAATGCCCTTCGCGACAAGATCCACGTCAACCGAGGGATTGGCCGCGACCGAGCGCGCCCAGGTCTCCCCATCCAGCTCGCAGGTTGAGAGCATGCCAACGGGCACGGCTCGAACAAAAGCGGCCGTCCTAAGGTCCACTGGGCGAAACACGGTGATCCCCGCCTGTGGCCTGTTCCACAACTCGAAACGGCGACTTGCCTCGATCGCATCCGCCAATTGGTCGGCGACGCTCATGAGATGGTCAAGCCGCCGCGCCAGCCCCTCGCGCCCCCAGGCGAGGAGCGTCGCCAGTAGCGGAATGGCTGCCGCCGATCGGGACCCCTGAACACCGACATTGGGCTTGGCAAGATAGCCACCCCCGAAGCTGATCACCGTGTTCGCTGCCGCAGGATCGCGGAACATCACCAGTGCCGAGTCCTTCGGCTGGAAGAGCCACTTGTGCGCGGAGACAGCCAGCGAGTCCGCCATCTGAACGCCGTCGAGCCTTGCGGCGTGTGTCGGACTGAGCCTGAGCGGGCCCGCCCACGCAGCGTCGATGTGCGTCCACTTTGCCGAGCCTGCCAGGTCCAGCGGATCGATGGCGCCGGTAGCCGTGGTTCCTGCCGTGAGCACGAGGCACGCGTTGTCGAGGCTCGGGATCTGCGCGCGATCCATGCGCCCCTGCCGGTCTACCGGGACTTTCACGAGCTCGAGGCCCAGAAGGCGGCAGGCCTTCTCGACGCTCACATGGGCCGCCAGTGAGGTGACGACAGTCTTCACGCCAGCGGCATCGCGTGCGGCCCAGATTCCTGTCAGATTCGCGATCGTCGACCCCGCGCAAAAGTGCCCGCCCTTCATGCCGAAGTAAGGTGCCAGCCACGACAACACTACCGTCTCCGCCTGGGTGGCGAACGGCGAGGTCGCCTCATGAAGCAGGTTCTGGTTGAGACTCGCATTCCAGAGCGCCATCGCCCACGTAATCCATGGCGTTGGAGGATCCATGTGTGCCAGGGAAATCGGCGCACCAAGTTGAGCGGCTTGGCCGAGCACGGAGCCCGACAGCATCTCAAGCGTTCGCATCTCGCCCAGCCCGGCCTCAGGAAGCGCGGGCGGCAGGGTTGCAGCATTTCCGCTGCGGGAGGCGAGAAGGGTAAGAGCCGTCTTCAATCCATTGCTCACCGCGAAACTGCTATCGGGTGTGCTCATCGAGGATTCCGGGCGTGGTTGTAGCGAGTAGCTGAAATCAGCATGACTTTTCCGGGGCTGGAAACTTGTGGTCTGGCGAAAATCTACTCTGACCCTATTTATTACGTCAGCCGCGCGCGGCTCTTGTGCGCTTCGGCTGCATGCGGTTGTTAGAAGTCACACGTAGTCATGTTTCCACAATTCTCTGATGGCCGTCTTTGTCTTCGAGCCTTGTCCTGAACGCTTTACCACCTCCTACAACCTCCCCTTCAAGCAGGAAGTCATGGTTGTAGTTCAGAAACCCCGTTCGCTTCTCGAAACCCGCCCGTAACTGGACGGTAAGCTTTGCGCTTTCGATTTGCGCGAGGGGAATGGCGCTGGTTTCGAGGTCTCGCAATAACCAGCTGCGTAACGCACCGGCGATAGCCAGTTTCTCAATTTTCTGGGAACTGAATTTGCATGTTTCACTCAATACATCAATTTCCAGAACGCCGTTGCCGAGGTGCGCGAGCCGCTCCCAATCGGGGTAAAGCTGCCAGCCGCAGAACATATGGCACAGAACGTAGGATTGGTGTTTGAGCCGTTTCAGCTTCATTTCAAAACATCACGTCCGCTCGAACGCGGGGTTAGCGGGCCTTTCCATCCATACCAGGCCACTGATCTTCGGGACCATGCATCCTCGCGACCAGCTCAAGGAACCTGTCGAGCGGCACAACGGACGTGAAAATGAAGTCCCCCGGCGGCGCGCGCTCGATCTGCACATCATAGCTTCCGGGCGGCAGCGTCCCGTCTCGCGTATGGACGGAGAATGTAGCGGGTACGCCGGCAATGGTGAAGCACGTTCCGTGTTCTTCCGCAGGGTCCGACCCGTACAGCGTCACAGAACCATAGGTTGCTTCGACAGCATCGATGAGCCTTTGGATCTCGGGGCTTCGCATGACCACGGCCCGCTGATGTCCCGCATCACCCGCGCGCGCTGCTCTTGCGCGCGTAGTTGCGGGTGCAACGGTTAGGCACGTTAGGGTGCAGGAACCAGGCCATAGCGCGCCATGACTGCAAGGTGCTGCGTGCGGTCTGGCGGCCCGCCAGCGCTGACGACTTTGGCGACGTCGCGGAAGTATTGCGCGCCGATATCGGGAGTGAGGACGATGAGCGCACGCGCGCGCTCACCGTGCGGATTGCTGAATCCGTGCACCGAGCCTTGCGGTGTGCGCATCCAGTCACCCGGGTGCAAATCCCGCGTATCGCCGTCGACCGAGTAGCGCAATGTTCCCTCAAGAACATAGACGCACTCCTCATTGTGGGTATGACTGTGTGGCGGCGGAACGTTCGATCCTGCTGGAATCGTTAATTCGAGTACGCCCATTCCGGCGAGGGCCGCTCCGTCGATCAGATACCTGATCTCCAGCTGTCCGACCTTGATTTTGTCGAGTTGGGTCATGGTCGCTTCCACCGGTGCAAGTGAAGGTTGGACGTCATTTCGCGGCAGATCCATTGATTGTCGACATCAGTGCCTTGGCTCGCGTGTAGTACGGTTCTTCCGCAGCAAGCAACAGCGGCTTGAGGAGTCCGCGCAACCTGGGCAGCAGCTTCGCAGAAAACAAGGCCGACTCGACAAGAGTGAGCCCGCCCACCACCAGCTCCAGGGTCTCGGCTTGCGTACGGACCCTCTTCGCCAAGAGTGCATCATACTTCTGGCGGATGGCTCGGAGGCGTTGTTCGTCCTTACGGCAGGGAGGACAATCCAGGCAGTCAGCCTCCAGGGGAAACCTCAGCTCCTCGTACCAATGCTTCTGCTCCTCCGCGAAGAACAAGAACGGCCGTCCGCACTTGCGACAGGCGCGCCTGGCATCGAAGTAGTGCGTCACGTGAAGTGTCGCCTTTCCTTGTCGCGACACATCCGCCGCAACGGCCGTGTTCGGGACACGAACCCCGGGAGGAGAGTGCCAATGACAATACACTCTTCCGTCAGCGGAATCGGCAACGTCCAGCCCCGTGAACCGTGGTCCCTTCCCGAAGCGCGGGTGCTCGACGAACCCGGCGTATTCAGCGGCCGGCAACTTCATCGGTCAATGGCGCCCAACGTGTCGGCGTCACCGGCGCGCCCGGAGCTTGCGCGTCCGTGTGGACGCCGGGGTTAGGCGCCGGTCCCCCGCATCCGTTGAGCATGCGCACACACGCCCTCAAAGATGGTATAGACGTCGACTTCTTCACCACGCTCGATTCGCTTGGAGATCATGGTGAGAGGAAACAGAAGATTACTACCAGCAACTTGGACCGCAGGGTCACGACCGTAATCGTCTTCCACCATTACCCAAGTTAAGCCGAGCTTCTGAACGAACGCATCACCTAGTGCAATTCCGAGGCACTGCAACTTTACCGTCTCGGACGGCTCGATCCACTTCGACCGGATGATAGTATCAAGCAGCCGCAACTTTCCCTCGAGCGTTTCGTATTGGTGCTGAGTCTCGGGCGTAAAGTGTTCGCGAATCCACTTTCGCTGTGCCTCGATGCGCGATAAGTCATCAGGCGTCGGCAAGTCAATCCGCTGGTTCATCCCGGCGTCTTACGTATAGTGAACTTCCGAATAGTCGGCTAATTAGACACCCGCTCCTCCGGGGTTGTCATCCTTCCCCGGAAATCAGGCGGTTATGACGCTGGGGTGGCGTCCAGCGGCCAGGATAGGCTGCGAAGCGCGCAGGAATATTCAGGATAGGCTGCGAGTATGGAAATCAAGCCCGACCAATAAGATACTTCCGTACCGGCAACGGCGGGGGCCGTAGCTCGGCCCCGGTGGATTTCGATTAGGAATTCTTCGTGGACTTGCTCTGCGCCCGCGAATCGCGCGGGCGCCAGCGGCCGGAGTCCACGAGCGAGAGAAATTCGTCGGTGAGGCGGTTGAAGAGATCCGGCTCCTCCACGTTCACCGCGTGGCCCGTGCCCGGCACCACGGTCAGACGCGCCGCCGGGCACGCCCGCTTGATGAATATTCCCGGCTCGAGGCAGTTGTTGTCCTCGTCGCCGGAGATGATGTGCGTCGGCACCTCCATCCGCCGGAGGCCGCGCTCGAGGCTATAGATCGTCGGGCGCTTCGCCTGCACGCCGCGCAGCGTGTTGGCCGAGCCGAGCGCCGAGTGCCCCGCGAACTCCTCGCAGAATTCCCGGAACGCGCGCGGGTCCTTGTTCTGGAGCTGCACGCGCGCGGGCCCGACCTGGTAGACCTTGATCGCCTCGGGCGTGCCGAGGTCCTCGAAGCGCCGCGCCATCACCTCGGTGTCGCGCAGGAATTGCGCGCGCTTGTCGGGGTCGGAGCCGTAGCCCGCGCCGATCACGGTAATCGAGCGCGCCATGCCCGCGTAGCGCAGCCCGAAATGCAGCGTCGCGTAGCCGCCCATCGAGCAGCCGATGATGTGCGCTTTGCGGATGCCGAGGTGGCGCATGACGTTCGCGATGTCGTCGGTCGCGATCGCCTGCGAGTACTGCCACGCCGATGGCGGAACGTCCGACGGAGGGTAGCCGCGCCCGTTGTAGGCGATGCAGCGGTAGCGCCGGCTGAAATAGCGCAGCTGCGGCTCCCAGCTCCGCATGTCGTGCGCGAATTCGTGCACGAACACGATCGGGAAGCCGCTTCCGGCCTCCTCGTAGTAGAGCTGCACCCCCTTGGAGTCGGCGAAGGGCATCAGGCTTTCCTCGCCATCGTCGAGGGATTCAGCGACCGCGGGTCGCGCGGGCGCCAGCGGCCCGATTCGACGAGATTCAGAAAGTCCTCGGTGATGCGGTTGAAGAAGTCCGGCTCCTCGACGCTTACGAGATGCCCGGTCGCGCGCACGATGCTGAGCCGGGCGGCAGGACACACCCGCTTGATGAAGAGCCCCGGTCCGAGCGCGCCGTCGTCTTCGTCGCCGACGACGATGTGCGTCGGCACTTTCATGCGCGCGAAGCGATCTCCGAGGCTGTAGAGCGTCGGGCGCCGCGTCTGGATTCCGCGCAGCGTCAGCGCGTGACCGAGCGCCGAGCCCTCGACGAAATGAACCCAGAACTCGCGAAAGCCGCGCGGGTCCTTGTGAAGGAGCTGAATGCGGTGCGGGGCATGCTGAAGGACTCCGGCGGCAGCCTTCATGCCCTGCTCCCGGAAGAGCCGATCCATCACCGCCCGGTTGCGAAGAAACTGCGCCCGCCGCGCGGGATCGGAGCCCGCGCCCGCGCCAATCGCCGTCAGTGACAGCGCGCGGCCCGGATAGCGCAGGCCGAACTGGAGCGTCGCGTATGCCCCCATGGAACAGCCGATCACGTGCGCTTTCCCGATGCCGAGCCGCCGCATCACGTTGGCGATGTCATCGGTGCCGATCACGTGGGAGTACTTCGACGGCGCGGCCGGGACGTCCGAAGGCGGATAGCCGCGGGCATTGATGGCGATGCAGCGGTAGCGGCGGCTGAAATGCCGCATCTGCGGCTCCCAGCTGCGCAGGTCGCCGGAGAACTCGTGCACGAAGACGATGGGCACGCCTTTGCCCGCTTCTTCGTAATAGAGCCTCACTCCGTTCGAGCTTGCGTAGGGCATGCTGGCCTACTTATTCCCCCTCACCCTGGCCCTCTCCCCCGATCAGGGGAGAGGGAGTATTCATGGAGCCGATTCTAGCAAGTCCCGTCACCGTCCTGGCCGCGCGAGTTCCGCTTGGTGGACGATGCGGATTCCGGCGAGCACGACGAGCGCCCCTCCGATTTCGATCCATCCCAGGGTCTCGCCGAGCAGAACCCACGCAAGTGCCGCGGCGATGACCGGCTGCGCGAGGAGGCCGACGGAAGAGAAGGTCGCGGGGAGGTGCGCCATCGCGTAGGCGATCAGGCTCTGGCCCGCCACCTGCGCGATGAGCGCGAGCCCGGCGAGCTTGATCCAACCCATCGTCGTGTGCGGCAGGATCTGCTCCCCCGAGGCGAGCGCGACCGGCAGCAGCGCCGCGGTGGTGACGAGGGCGCTCCACGCCATGATGACCGCCGTCGCTGACCGCGCCCGCGCGCGCGTGACCGTGAGTTGGTAAGCGCCGTAGAACATCGCGGTCACGACCCCGAGAATATCCCCGAGCACGGCGCCGCCGCCCGCGCGGAAGTCGCCCCCGAGCAGCACGGTGACGCCGGCGAGCGCGGCCGCGAGCCCCGCGAGAAACATCGCGGTCGGGCGCCTGCCCCAGAGGAGCCACACGGCGAGCGTTACGAAGATGGGCGCGAGGTTCGCGAGGAGCGTCGCGTTCGCGACCGAGGTGAGGACGATAGACCAGTGCCACACTGCGAGGTCGCCGGCGAAGAAGAGCCCGGCCGCGATGATGAGGCGCCGCTCGGCTGCGAATCCTGCGACGTGCGCACCGCGGCTCGCGATCACCGACCAGGTCCAGAGGACGGGGAGCGCCAGCGCCACGCGCCAGAAGGCGGTCGCGATCGGCCCCGTCTCGCTCACCTTGACGAAGAGGGCGGAGGAGGCGATCGCCGCGGCGCCGGCGAGGAGCGCCGCGACGGCGATGCCGCGCGTCGCTTCTGCGGAGCGTCTGTTCTCCGGACTTGAAAGGGGTGATTCGTCCGACATCAGCGCGGATCAGTTACCCAGAGAGTGGCGTCGAACGCTCCTTCCCCCCTTGCGGGGGAAGGTGGGGATGGGGGGAAGAAGCTAGCGGCCGGTGAACCGGGGCTTGCGCTTCTCGATGAAGGCGCGCATGCCTTCCTTCTGGTCCTGGGACGAGAACAGGATCTGCGCGGACTTGGCTTCGAGCGCGAGCGCGCTCGTGAGCGGCGCGTCCATGCCCGCGAGCACCGCCTCCTTCGCGAGCTGCACCGCGAGCGGCGGCAGTGCCGCGATCTGCCGCGCGAGATCGATCGCGCGGCCCTCCACCTCGGGATCGGGCACCACTTCGCTCACAAGCCCCATGTCGAGCGCCTCCCGCGCCGAGAACAGCTCCCCGGTGAGGATGTACTTCATGGCCTTGTACTTGCCGATAGCGCGGGTCAGGCGCTGCGTGGCGCCGCCGCCGGGGATGATGCCGATGTTGACCTCGGGCTGCCCGAAGCGCGCCGATTCCCCCGCGACGATAATGTCGCAGGTCATGGCAAGCTCGCAGCCGCCGCCGAGCGCGTAGCCGCTCACCGCGGCGATCACCGGCTTGGGGCAGGCGCCGATCGCGCGCCACAGCTTGTGCACCCCGCGCTGGAGCATTTCGATCGTCCCGGCCTCCGCCATCTCCTTGATGTCGGCGCCGGCGGCGAAGCTCTTGTCGTTGCCGGTCAGGACGATCGCGCGCGTCGTGGTGTCCTCCCCGAATCCGGACAGGTGCTTCGCCAGGAGCTTTCGCACCTCGAGGTTGAGGGCGTTGCGCGCCTCGGGACGGTTGAGGCGCAGCAGCACCACTGCTTCGGCGGGCCGCTCGAGGAGAACGAGATCAGCCATGGCTCATTGCTTGGCGAGCCCGAGATCGACCAGCACCGACTTCATCGCGGCGTAAGTGTCCTCGAGGTCCTTCGCGAACGCCTTGCCGGTGAGGAAGTCGTTCGACCAGTAGTTCTTCTTGAGGTCCTCCTGCCACTCCGGGGTCTGCGAGGCCTTGCGCAGCGCGCTTTCCCAGAAGGCGATTTGCTCAGGGCTGAGCCCCTTCGGCGCGACGATGCCGCGGAAGCCGCCGTAGACGAGGTCGACATCCAACTCCTTCCAGGTCGGCACCTGTGCGAGCGCGCCGCCAAAGCGGCGCGGCGCGGCGACACCGACGACGCGCATGCGCCCGGCCGCGACGTGGCCCGCGGCATTGCCGCCGGCCGTGGTCACGAGATCGATATGGCCGCCGAGCAGATTGGTGATCGCCTCGGCGGAGCCCTTGTAGGCGACGGCCTTGAGGTCGCGCGCGCTGCCCCCGATCGCCTTCATCAGCAGCCCCGCCGCGATATGGTTGTGGCTGCCGAGCGCGGTGGCGAAGCCGATGGCGACCGATTGGGGATCGCTCTTCAACCGCGCGATCAGATCCTTGCCGTCCCGGATCTTCGAGTCCGCGTTGACCGCGAACACCACGTAGTCATTGAAGAGCGAGGCGATCGGCGTGAAGTCGGTGTGCCGGATCTTGCTGCGGCCGGTGATGTGGTTGGTCAGCAGAGCCGTCGTGCCGACGAGCAGCGTGTGGGGGTCCCCCGCGCGCTGGCTGACGAAGGTGAAGGCGATGCTGCTCCCCCCGCCCGGCCGGTTCACGACGGTGATCGGCGCGCTCACCAGCTTGTTGGAGACCAGGATACGCTCGACGGCGCGCGCGGTCTTGTCGTTGCTGCCGCCGGGGGCGGAGCCGACGACGATTTCGATGTTTCTCTGCGGCGTCCAGCCCTGCGCGGCGGCCGTGCCGGCCGCCAGCAGCAGGGACAACGCCATCACGCTCAGGCATTTCATGGCTCTCTCCGTTAGGCGTGGCGGGGCCCGCTACGACGCAAGGCCCAGCTCCACCAGCACCGATTTCATGTCGTTGTACTCGCTCTCGAAGTGCTTCATCACCGCGGGGCCGCTGATGTAGTTGTCCAACCAGTGGAACTTCTTCAGCCCCTCCTGCCACTCCGGCACTCGGGTGGCCTGGCGCAGGATGCCGTCCCAGTAGGCGACCTGGGCGCTCGTCATGTCCTTCGGCCCGACGATGGCGCGCCAGCCGCCCACCACGAGGTCGACGCCCTGTTCCTTCCAGGTGGGGATCTGGGCCAGGCCGCCCGTGAACCGCTGCGGAGCGGAGACGCCCACTACCCGCAGCCGGCCGGCCGCGACATGGCCGGCGACGTTGCCGGCGCCGATCGTGACCACGTCGATGTGGCCGCCGAGGAGATTGGTGACGGCCTCGGACGAGCCCTTGAACGCGACCACCTTGAGGTCCGTGGGTTTGCGGCCGATCTTCTTCATCAGCAGGCCGATCGCGATGTGGTTATGGCTGCCCAGCGCGGAGGCGAATCCCACCGTCAGGGACTTCGGGTCCGTGCTCAGCCGCTCGCGCAGCTGCGCGCCGTTCTGAATCGGCGAGTCGGCGTTCACCACGAACGCGATGTAGTCGTTGAACAGGGACGCGATCGGCGTGAACTGCGTGTAGTTGAACTTGCTGGCGCCGGTGATGTTGTTGGCGAGCATCGTCGGGGTGAAGACGATCACGGAGTGGCCGTCGCCTGCCCGCTGCGAGAGCGCGTTCAGCGCGATGCTGCCGCCGCCGCCGGAGCGGTTGACGACCGTGATCGGCCGGTTGACGATCTTGTGCTCGGTCAGGATGCGCTCGATCTGGCGCGCCGTCTTGTCGTTGCTGCCGCCCGGCGCGGAGCCGACCAGGATCTCGATATTCCTCTCCGGGGTCCAGCCCTGCGCGTGGATGCTGGCGCTCAATGCGGCCAGCGCGGTGCATACTAGTACTCGTTTCATCTGCCCTCCGCGTTATTGCGGCTTCATGCCGGATGCCTTGACCAACCGCGCGTATTTCTCGATCTCCACGCGGATGAACCTGCCAAACTCTTCCTGCGTGCCGCCCATCGGCTCCAGCCCGTCGTTGAGGAAGCGGCGGCTGAGATCGGGGCTGGCGAGGATCTTCCCGACCTCGGTGTTCCAGCGGCCGACGATGTCCTTCGGCGTCTTGATCGGCGCCATGAGGCCGAACCACGTGGTCGCCTCGTAGCCCTTCAGTCCGGACTCATCGAAAGTCGGCACCTCGGGAATGGCGGAGAAGCGCTTGAGGCTGCCGATGGCGACCGCGCGCAGCCTTCCCGATTGGAGGTGTGGGATCAGCACGGGCACTCCGCTGAACATCATCTCGACGTTGCCGGCGAGCGTATCGGTGAGCGCGGGCGTGTTCCCCTTGTAGGGAATGTGCATGATGTTGATCTTCGCCATGTGCTTGAAAAGCTCGCCGGCCATCTGGTTGGAGCTGCCGAGCCCGGACGATGCGAAATTGAGCTCGCCCGGGCGCGCCCGCGCGAGCGCGATCAGCTCCTTCAGGGTGCGAGCCGGGACCGAGGGATGGACCGAGAGGACGTTGGCGCCCTTCACGCACAGGATGACCGGCGCGAAATCGCGCACCGTGTCGTACGGCGGCCTTGCCTGCGTGCTCATGTTGATGGCGTTGGTGGCGCCGCCCATGAGCAGGGTGTAGCCGTCGGGGGGCGCCTTGGCCACCAGCTCGGAGCCGATATTGGTCGCGGCTCCCGGGCGATTTTCCACGATGACCTGCTGGCGAAAGACTTCGGAGAGCTTGGCGCCAATCGCGCGGGCCGTGATATCCGTGTTGCCGCCCGCGGCAAACGGCACGATCACCCGCACCGGCCGGGTCGGATAGCCTTGCGAGGCTGCGGGCAATGCGAGAAGCAAGGCCGCCGCGAGCGGCAGCCATCGGATAGGCATCTTCATCGGTTCCTCGGAAAAAACCGGTTGACGGGAGTCGACAGGATTCGCAGGAATACCGGGACTATAAAGGTCCCGGTCGATCCTGTGAACCCTGGCTATTGCCCGCGCGCCTCGTTGAGAAGCGGCGCGCCCCGGCTGAAGCGGCCGAGGTTCTCGAGAAAGATCGCGAGCACCCGCTCGTCGTTGCCTGCTGCGACCGCGGAGTTGTGAGGGGTGATGAGCACGTTGGGCATGTCCCACAATGGCGACTCCCGCGGCAGCGGCTCGGTTTCGAACACATCGAGATAAGCGCCCCCGAGGTGACCGTTGCGCAATGCCTCGATCAGCGCCGGCTCGGCCACGATTTCCCCGCGCGCGATGTTGATGACACGCGCGCCCCGGGGCAGCGCGGCGATCAGTCCCGCGCCGATGAGGCCGCGCGTCTCGGGCGTGAGCGGGCAGGCGATGATGAGCCAGTCGCAGCGCGGGAGGAGACCCGGCAGCGCATCCGGCGGGTGCAGCTCGTCCACCGGGTCCTCGGGCCGGCGCGGGCTGCGCCGCACGCCGATGACCTTGATCCCCAGCGCTCGGGCGAGGCGCGCGATCTCGGTCCCGATTTGCCCGAGGCCGAGGATGACCGCTGTCTGGCCGCGCAAGTCGCGCGGCGGGTTGTTGCGCTCCGGGCTCCACTGGCGGGCCCGCTGCGCGGCGAGCCAGCGCGGGAGGCCGCGCGCGAGCGCGAGCAGCCCCATGATCGCAGTCTGGGCGATCGGCTCGGCGTTCGATCCGGCGGAGGTGGTGAGGCGCACCCCGCGCCCGAGCATCTCGGCATAGATCGGATGGTCCACGCCGACGTTGAATACGTGCAGCCACTTCAGCCGCGGTGCCTTCCGCGCGGCCGAAAAGAACTGCCGTGAATGATCGGGGAAGACGTCGGCGGAGAAGAACGCCGCCTCGATGCGCCCGCACGCCGCGTCGGCAAGACGCGCCGCGGGGTCCGCCGGCAGCGCGATCAGCTCGACCCGGAAGCCGCCGCGCAGCGCCGCATCGGCGATTCTTGCGCCATGCGCTGCATGGATCTGGTGAGAAACCAGAAGTGCGGTCACGTGACTATCCGTGGAAGCGCGCCGATGGGTTCCTTCCGCGGCGCTTTGCGGCCATTTTAGCCGCTCTGCTAAGATTCGCGTCTCTCGTCACCCGTTGCTCATCACGCATTTCCGCCCCATGGCCGATTCCGCTCTCGAGCTCGCGCGCGCGCTCATTGCGCGCCGCTCGGTGACGCCGCAGGACGCCGGCTGTCTCGACCTCGTCGCCGCGCGCCTCGAGCCGCTCGGCTTCGTGAGCGAGCGCATCGGCGCGAACGGCGTCGACAATCTCTGGGCGCGGCGCGGCGGCCGCGCCCCGCTCGTGTGCTTCGCCGGCCATACCGACGTCGTGCCGACCGGTCCACTCGAGCAGTGGGCGAGCGACCCGTTCACGCCCACCGTGCGCGAGGGCGTGCTCTACGGCCGCGGCGCATCCGACATGAAGACCTCGATCGCGGCGTTCGTCGCGGCGATCGAGGCGTTCGTCGCGGAGCACCCGGGGCACGCGGGGTCGATCGCGGTGCTGTTCACCTCCGACGAGGAAGGTCCCGCAGTGGACGGCACGGTGCGGGTGGTGGAGGCGCTGCAGGGGCGCGGCGAGAGAATCGACTATTGCATCGTCGGCGAGCCGACCAGCGAGGCGCGCCTGGGCGACGTGATCAAGAATGGCCGTCGCGGCTCGCTCTCCGGGAACCTCGTCGTGAAGGGCGTGCAGGGCCACGTTGCCTATCCCCATCTCGCAAGAAATCCGGTGCACGAGTTCGGCCCGGCGCTCGCCGAGCTCGCGCGCACGCTGTGGGACGAGGGAAATGAATTCTTCCCGCCCACCACCTGGCAGGTTTCGAACATCAGCGCCGGCACCGGGGCCAACAACGTGATCCCGGGCGAGCTCCACGTGAAATTCAACTTCCGCTTCTCCACCGCGAGCACGCTGGAGTCGCTACAGACGCGCGTCGCCAACATCCTCGACCGGCACGGCCTGAAATACGACCTGGAGTGGCGCTACGACGGCCGGCCGTTCCTGACCAAGCCGGGTGACCTCGTGGAGGCGGTCGGCCGGGCGATCAAGTCCGTCACCGGCATCGACACGAAGCTCTCGACCGGCGGCGGCACTTCCGACGGGCGCTTCATCGCCGACATCTGCCCGCAGGTGATCGAGTTCGGCCCGACCAACGCCACGATCCACAAGGTCAACGAATGCATCGCGGTCGCGGATATCGAGCCCCTGAGGAAGATCTACCAGCAGATCCTGGTGAACCTGCTGGCAAAGTGACGCATGGCGCGCTCGGACAACCTCTACGAACTGCCAAAGAACCTGCCCGTGCCGCGGGACGACGGGGCGTGCGATCACCTGACGGGCATGAAGCTGCCGCCGGTCAGGCTGCGCTCGACCGGCGGTCGTGAGATCGACGTGTCATCCCTCAAGGGCACGACGGTGATCTACGCCTATCCGCGCACCGGGCGGCCCGACCAGGAGGTGCCGACGGGGTGGAACGAGATCCCCGGCGCGCGCGGCTGCACGCCGCAGTCCTGTGCCTTCCGCGATCACCACGAGGAGCTGAAGCGGGCCGGCGCGGCGCAGGTGTTCGGGGTGAGCACCCAGGACACCGCTTATCAGCGCGAAGCGGTCGAGCGGCTGCACCTCCCGTTCGAGCTGCTGTCGGATGAGAAGCTGGCGCTCGCGCGCGCCTTGAAGCTGCCGACTTTCGAGGTCGACGGCATGACGCTCATCCAGCGCATCACGCTGATCGCGCGCGATGGCGTGATCGAGAAGGTGTTCTATCCCGTGTTCCCGCCCGACCGCAACGCCGGCGACGTTCTCGCCTGGCTCGCCGCCCATCCGGGTGACGTCACACCACGCCGCGTTTCCTGAGGTCCTCGATCGCCGCAGCGCTGTAGCCGAACTCGCGGAGCACTTCTGCCGTGTGCACCCCCTGGTCGGGCGCCGCGGTGCGCACCGCGAACGGCGTCTTCGACAGGTTCACGCCCTGCCCGACCACCTCGATGTCGCCCAGCGCGTAATGGTGGGTCGGCCTGGCCATGCCGATGTGCTTCACCTGCGGGTCGGAGAATACCTCGTTCATCTTGTAGATCGGGCCGCACGGCACGCCCGCCTTGTTGAGCGCTTCGACCCACTCGGCGGAGGTGCGCTGGCGGGTCTTCTCCTCGATGACGCTCACCAGCTTGACGCGGTTCTTGTGCCGCAGCTTGAAGTCGCTGAAGTCCGTGTGCGTTTCCAGCTCCGGCATGCCGATCACCTTGCACAGCCGGGGAAACAGGTTGCCCGAGCCCGCGATGTTGATGTGCCCGTCCGCCGTTCGGAAGGCGCCGGTGGGCATGTAGAGCGGGTGATCGTTGCCCACCTGCTCCGGCACCTCGTGCGCCACCACCCAGCGCGCCGCCTGGAAATCGAGCATCGCGATCAGCGCCTGCAGGAGCGAGGTGGTGACCCACTGGCCTTCGCCGGTCTCCTCGCGCTCGAGCAGCGCGGTGACGATGCCGAACGCGAGGTAGATGCCGGCGCTGGAATCGCCGATGGCGATCCCGGCGCGCAACGGTCCTTCGCCGGGCCGGCCGGTGATCGACATGAGCCCGCTCATGCCCTGCGCGACCTGGTCGAGCCCCGGGCGGTCGGCATACGGGCCGTCCTGCCCGAAGCCGCTGATGCTGGCGTAGACGATGCGCGGATTGATCTTGCGCATGGACTCGTAATCGATGCCGAGCCGGAGCTTCACCCGCGGCCGGTAGTTCTCGACGATCACATCCGCGGTCTCCGCCATCTTCCTGAAGATCGCCACCCCTTCGGGCGACTTCAGGTTCAGCGTCATGCTGCGCTTGTTGCGGTGCATGTTCTGGAAATCCGGCCCGTGGCGGCGGTCGTCCACGGCCCCTTCCTTTTCTCCCGGCTCCTCGATCTTGATGACGTTGGCGCCCCAGTCCGCGAGCTGCCGCACCGCCGTCGGGCCGGAGCGCGCGCGCGTGAGATCGAGGACGGTAAAGCGGGCCAGCGGCCCCTTGCGCTGCTTCTCAGACATGGCCATCACCCTCTCTGATTCGCCTCCGTCCGCGCGCCGGCTGTCTCGTCACGAAACGGCGCGGGCGGGCGCGCGCACCTCTGGAGCGAGATCCGCGTGCTTTTCGCTTTCCAGTTTCCACAGCCGGCCGAGAAGGTCGCGGGCAGCGGCGTCTCCCACCACGGGTGTCGTCAGCTCGAGGAATTTTTCGTTGAGCTCGGAATCGGTCAGCGGCATCTCGGGATCGCCCTTGCGCGTCGGCTGGAAGTGGGCGAGCTTGCGGCCGTCCGCGAGCTCGATCTCGACGCGTGCCGCGCGCTGGTGCGGAAACGCCTGGGAGAGCTCGGGATCGGCCGCGCACTCGATTGTCTGCATCAGCGCGCGCACGTCGGCGTCGCCGAGGCGTTCGGGGCCGAATGCATTCAGCCGCACGCTGCCGTGGACCAGCGCATGCGCGACGGTGTACTGGAGGCTGAACTTGGCCTGGTATTCGCCCTCGGGGCGCGGATTGTCGACGATGTCGAGCCCGCCCTGGTAGGTCGCGATGCGGACGCGGCGCACGTCGCGGTGCGCAAACGCATGATCGCGCTTCAGCGCCAGCGCGGCGTCGAGCGCGGCGAAGTTGTGGCCGCAGCACCCGTGGTTCTTGAAGGTGATGCGCGTGATGTGATAGTCGGACCCCAGGCAGCGGGTGGCGCGCGACCAGTCCGGATTGGCGCTCATCGCCGCGCCGAAGCCGACCTCGCCCTCCAGGATGTCGGCAACCCCGGTCACGCCGCGCGCCGCGGCCAGCGCCGCCAGCGCGCCGGCCTCCGCTGCGTGCCCGCCGTGCAGCGGCTTTGCCATCGCCTGCGAGCGGAACGCCTGCTGCAGGCCGGCGGCAAAGGTCCCGGCGTTGCCGAGCGCGTGCACGACCTGCTCGCGGCTGCAGCCGAGGATGGTCGCCACCGCCGCCGCCGCGCCGAACGTGCCGACGGTTCCGGTCGTGTGCCAGAACCGGTAATGGGAGGGCATCACGGCATCGCCGATGCGCGTGGACACCTCGTAGCCGACGATGACCCCGCGCAGGAAACGCTCGCCGTTCGCGCCCTGCGCCTGCGCGGCGGCGAGCGCGGCGGAAATGACCGGGCTCGCCGGGTGGTAGACCGCGTCGCGCCAGATGTCGTCGAACTCCACTGCGTGCGAGGCGGCGCCGTTGATGAGGGCCGCCGCCCGCACCGTGGCGCGGCGTCCCGACGCGAGCCGCGCGCGCCCATGATCGAGCTCGTCGGCGAGCGCATCCTCGAGCAGCGACGCGGGCGGAATGCGGCTGCCCGGCAGGAGCGAGGCATACCAGTCCACCACGGCGCGCTTGGCGTGATGGATCACCTCCTTGGGCAGCTTTGCGGCCTGCTCTCTCACTGCGTAATCGGCAAATTGATCGGCCAGCATGGCGGTTACTCCTTTGAACTGCTGTCGCGCTTTTCATTGTCCGCGAGGACGAGCAGGCCGTCCACGGCCACCACGCCCTCGCCTTCGGGCTTGACGAGGAGCGGATTGATCTCGGCCTCCGCCACGCGCGGCTCCAGGTGCGCGAGCTGGGAGAAGGCGCTCACGGCCTGCGCCAGCGCCGCGACATCGCCGCGCGGCAGCCCGCGGTAGCCGCGGATGACGGCGAGACCTTTGACTTCCTCGATCATGCCGCGGGCGTCTTCTTTGGTCACCGGAGCGAGCCGCAGCGCGAGATCGCGGTAGATCTCGGCCAGCACGCCGCCCACGCCGAGCACCAGGACCGGGCCGACCTGCGGGTCGCGCTTGTAGCCGAGGATCACTTCCGCCAGGCCCTTCTCCATGCGCTGCACCAGGATGCCGTTCACGCGTGCCTGCGGATGCTTCAGGCGCACGGTCTGCAAGATCGTCGCGGCGGCACGCTTGAGCGCCTCCGCGTTCGGAATGTTGAGCGCGACGCCGCCGGCGTCGGTCTTGTGCGCGATGTCCGGCGAGAGGATCTTCGCCACCGCCGGGAAGTCGAGCTTCACCTCCTGATCCGGGACCGTGATCGTCTCGGACGCCGCCGGGGGCACCCCCAGCTTGCCGAATACGCGGCAGGCTTCCTGCTCGTTCAGCCGCGATTTGCCTCCGAGAGCCGCACGTGCGGCGCCGACGCGCGCGGCGTCCGCGGCCGGCGCCGGGAGCGGCGCGCGCCAGGCGCGCCACGCGCGGATCGCGTCGGCGCACGCTTCCGGCGTGCGGAAGCCGGCAATGCCCGCCTCCGCGAGCAGCGCGAGCGAGGCGTCGGCCTGCGGCGCGCAGAAAACCGCGAGGGGCTTCCCCCCGCGCCGCGCCTCGACGATGGGGTCGATCGCGATGTGCGGCTGAAACTGGGCCGAGCTCCCGACCACCGCCAGCACGAGGTCGCAGTGTTCCGAGGCGAGGAGCTCGGAGAGCACGGCGCTGTAGATTTCTTTCTTCGCCCCGGCGAGGGTGAGGTCGGTCAAGCGCGCGCGTGTGACGCCGATCTTCTTCTGCGCAAGCCGGGCGACGATGTCCTCGGTGGGGGGCACGACCTCCACGCCGAGCGTGCCAAGGCGGTCCACGACCGTCGCTGCGCCGCCGCCAGTCGTGGTCATCGCGGCCACGCGATGCCGCGCGGCGGGCTTGCGGCCAATGATCAGCGCCGGCAGCTCGAACAGCGTCTCGAGGAGGTCAACGCGCAGCATGCCGTGGGCCCGGAAGAAGGCGTCCGCGACGTCATCCGTGCCGGTCATCGCGCCGGTGTGCGAGGAGGCGAGCTCGACGCCGACCTCCGAGCGCCCGAGCTTGAATACGATGACCGGCTTGCCGGCGTCATAAGCGCGGCGCGCGGCGCGGGCGAGGCGCCCGGCGTCGCGGATGGTCTCCATGAAGAGCAGGATGACGCGGGTGTCGGCATCGTCCACCAGCAGGTCGGTGATCTCTCCCACCGCGAGATCGGACTCGTTCCCGACCGACACCAGCTTTGAGAACCCGGTGCCGCGCCCCAGGCCGCGCGACATGAGCGATCCCATCATGCTCCCGCTCTGCGAGACGATTGCCGTCGCGCCGGGCCTGACTTGCGCGTCCTCGAGCACCGCGTTCACCGAGAGCACGAGGTGGGAGTGCATGTCGAGCAACCCGATGCAATTGGGCCCGAGCAGCCGCACGCCGCTCGCCCGGGCGAGCTCCAGCAACTCGTCCTGTTGCTTGCGCCCGGCGGCGCCGGTCTCGGCGAAGCCGTCGCTGAAGATGGTGACGACCGGCACCCCTTTCTCGCAGCACTGCGCGATCGCGGCCGCGACGGACGGCGCCGGCACCATGATGAATGCGTGGTCCACCGGCGCGGGCACGGCGCGCAGGTCGGGATAGGCTTTTTCACCGAAAATCTCCTGGCGCCCGGGGTTGATGGGGAAAACCGTGCCGGTGTATCCGTGCTTGCGCAGGAAGCGTTGCGGGCGCGAGGTATTCTTGCCGGCATCCCCGGACGCGCCGATCAACGCAATCGAGCGCGGCGCGAACAGCGCCTGCGCCAGGCGGTGCTGGCTAGTGGTCACGCTTCACCCGTTACTTGCCACCGCTTTTCGGCGGACGCTGCGAGAACGTCCGCTCGAATACGGATTCGGCGATGCGGTTCTTGAGGATCTCGATCGAGCCGCCCGCGATCATCCAGCCGCGGCACTTGCGCCAGCACCACTCGACCAGCGTGTCCTCGGTATAGCCCATGCCGCCCATGATCTGCATCGCCTCGTCGCAGCACTCGAAGCCCGCCTGGTTGCAGTAGGCCTTGGCGATCGCGGTCTCCTCGGCCGAGGGCAGCCCGCGGTCCGCGTTCACGGCGGCGCGGTAGAGCAGGAGCTGCCCGGCGTCGAGCTTCACCTTCATGTCGGCGAACTTCCACTGGATGCCCTGGAACTCGGCGAGGAGGCGCCCGAATTGCTTGCGCTGGAGCGCCCACTGGCGCGCCTGCTCGTAGCAGTAGCGCCCGAGCGCGAGCGAGCGCGCCGTGTTGCCGATGCGCTCGACGTTGAAGCCGGCGATCTGCTTCTTGAAGCCGCCCTCCTTGAGGAGCACGTTCTCGGGCCCGACGTAGACGTTGTCGAGGTAGGTCTGGACCCATTCGTCGCCGTTCACGAACCGCGAGGGCGCGCCCTGCCGGAACCCCTGCGCATCGCGCGGGATCAGCACCGAGCCGATGCCGTCCACCCCCGGGCCAAAGCGCACGTAGGTCAGCATGACTTCCGCGTAGCCGGCATGCGTCTGGAACACCTTGATGCCGTTGACGCGGTAGCCGGCGCCGTCGGGCGTCGCAGTGCTCTTCAAGTCGGTGACCGCCGAGCCCGCTTCCGGCTCCGTCATGCCGACGCAGATGACCGACTCCCCGCGCAGGATCTTCCGCAGGTAACGCTCCTTCTGGTCGCGGGTGCCGTACTCGGCCAGCACGCGCACCGGTCCGAAGTTCCCGGCCTGCACGACGTCGGCACTCTTCGGGCAGACCTGCGCCACCGCCTCGATGGCGAGGATCGCGTCCATGAGCGTGCCGCCCTGGCCGCCTTCCTCCTCCTTCATCGTGATGCCCATCAGCCCCTGACCGGCGAGCAGGCGCGAGATATCCCACGGGTGCGCGGGGTCATGCGCGCGGGCAAGCGCCCCCGCGCGCAGGTGCTTCTCGGCGAAGCCCCGCACGGAATCGCGGAACGCAACCTGCTCGGGAGTAAGCTCGAAGTTCATTTCAGGCGGTGAGCAGCGGCCGCAGCTTGCGCACGCTGGAAAGCCGGTCGAGCGTCCATGCGGCGTCGCACAGCTTGCGCGCGCGGGCCTTGCCCAGCACGGGCGCCATCAGGTGGTCGGCCTTCTCATCCACTTCCGCGCGCGTCATGGGATTCTGGGCGGTGCCGCGGACGGCCTTCGTGTGATGGCGCAATTCGCGGCCGTCCTTCAACTTCAGCTCCACGATCGCCTGGCGCGAGGGCAAAGCGCGCGTCATCTCCTCGTCGGCTACGAGCTCGATGCGGCTCCTCAGCGCGAGCACGCCGCGGTTCTTCATGCGCTTCTCGTCGTGCGAGGACGCGAAGGTAACGATGCCATCCTCCAGCATCACTGCGCACATGTGCTGCATGCAGATGTCGGGCATCGTCCGGTTGTCGGTGGTGTTGGCGCCCTGTTTCGACACGCGGACCGTCAGCTTCTCGACGTCGGCGGCGCGGATCCCGTGCGCACGGATGAGATCGAGCAGGGAGTCGAGCGGCGCCTGGATGGGGGAGCCCACGGACCAGCGCTTGATGTTGGTGTTCATGATCTCGTAGGTGGACCCGAGCCCCCGTACCAGCCGCTGGGGGTCCGGCGCCCTGCCGATGCGGCGCGTCTCGTCATAGGCCACGAAGAAGTTGCGCTCCCCGGTGAACACGTCGTCGACGCCGGTGAACCCCGCGCTCACCATGGTGGCGGCCACCACGCCGTTGCGCGCCGGCATGCCGCCGAAATCGAAAGCCTTCTCGATGTGCTCCTCGTCGCGCATCCAGCACGAGATGCCGGAGCATTGCTGCGCGGCATAGGAAAGCAGCCAGCGTGCCTGTGCAGCGTCCACGCCCGCGAGCGCGCCGGCGGCGGCGGCCGCGCCGAAGCTCGGCCCGAAGCTGTGGCTCGAGTGCCCGACGTCCCGGAAGTCATAGTCGCCCAGCGCCATGTTCACCCGGGTGCCGACGTCGTAGCCGAGCGCGACCGCGCGCAGGAATGCCGCGCCGCTGCGGTTCCCGCGCTCGGCCATTGCCAGCGCCGCGGGCACGATGGCGCATCCCGGATGGCAGAGGGAGGGCGCGTGCGAGTCGTCCGTCTCATCGGCATGGCCGAGCATGCCGTTGGCGAGGGCCGCGTGCTGGGCGCTCGTGACGAGGCGCGAGCCGATCACGCTCGCCTCCTTCGCCCCGCCCAGCGCCCTCACGTAGGTGATCGCCTTCTTCCCGGGCAGCAGCCGCGAGCCCGAAACCATCGCCGCGATCGTGTCGAGCACGTGATGCTTCGTCTTCTCGACGGCCTCCTGCGGCAGCGGCCGCTCGAGTGCGCCCGCAAGGTACTCCGACAACTCCTTCATCAGCGGCGATATCTCGGTGCTCGAGGCATGGGCCTTCTTTTGCATGGATGGTGGCGATCCTGGTTGAACCGGTCGGCCGGCGGGGTGGGGCGGAGGGGCGGAACACCGGTGGCGCTCCGCCCAAGGGCGGCCCTCGGAAAAAATGTTAACAGCCGCACGCCCTCCGCTCAACCCGGGCCGCACGCGGTGCGATAAAATGCGGGCTCCCGAAAAGCCGCGAGCACCCACCGTGAAGAAGAATCTGGTTGGCATCGTCATGGGCAGCACCAGCGACTGGGAGGTGATGCAGCACGCCGCGCGCAGCCTCGCCGACTTCGGCATCGCGTACGAGGCCCGCGCGCTCTCGGCGCACCGCTCGCCCGATGCCCTCGTGGAATGGGTCGAGGGGCTAGCGCAACAGGGGGCGAAGTGCTTCATCGCCGGCGCGGGAGGGGCGGCGCACCTCGCCGGGGTGGTCGCCGCGAAAACGGCCCTGCCCGTGCTCGCGGTGCCGATGCCCTCAAAGCACCTGCAAGGCCTCGATTCCCTGCTGTCCATGGTGCAGATGCCCAAGGGCATCCCGGTCGCGACCTTCGCCATCGGGGAGGCCGGAGCCGCCAACGCGGGTCTGTTCGCGGTCGCGATGCTCGCGCTCGAGGACGCGGCACTGGCGAAGAAGCTCGCCGATTTCCGGAAGAAGCAGGCCGACGCCGTGCTGGCTGCCAGGCTGCCCGAGCTCAAGTGACGACATGACTCCCAACCACTCGACGCTGTTCGAATCCAGTCTCAAGAGCCTGGAGTTCCTGCACCGCGGCAAGGTGCGCGACCTCTATGCGGTCGGGTCGGACCGGCTGCTGGTGATCCAGACCGACCGGCTGTCGGCGTTCGACGTGATCATGCCCGATCCCATCCCGGAGAAGGGGCGCGTGCTGACCGAGATGTCATTCTTCTGGTTCCGGAGGCTCGGCCACGTCATCGCGAATCACCTGACCGGCGTCGCGCCGGAATCGGTCGTGGCGCCGGAGGAGCGCTGGCAGGTGGCGGGGCGCGCGATGGTGGTGCGCCGGCTGCAGCCGCTCAAGATCGAGGCGGTGGTGCGCGGCTACATCATCGGCTCCGGCTGGAAGGATTACCAGAGGACGGGAGCGGTGTGCGGCATCAAGCTGCCTGCGGGCCTCAAGGAGGCGCAGCAGCTGCCGGAGGTGATCTTCACCCCCGCGACCAAGGCGCCGGCGGGAGAACATGACGAGAACATCTCCTTCGCGGAAGCGCAGAAGATCGTCGGTGCCGACCTGGCTGCGAAGGTGCGCGCGGTGTCGATCCAGCTCTACAGCGAGGCTGCCGCGTACGCAAAGTCGCGAGGCATCATCATCGCGGACACCAAGTTCGAGTTCGGGACCGACGAGAAGGGCGCGCTGGTCTTGATCGACGAGATCCTCACCCCCGATTCCTCGCGCTTCTGGCCGGCGGCCGGTTACCGCGTAGGCATGAGCCCGCCATCCTTCGACAAGCAGATCGTGCGCGACTGGCTCGAGACGCAGCCCTGGAACAAGAAGGCGCCCGCGCCGAAGCTGCCGCCCGAGGTGCTGAGGAAGACCTCCGAGAAGTATCAAGAAGTGCTGCGCCTGCTGGCGTCCTGACCTGCAGGAAAAGGAGTTTGCATGGCAGAGGTTCGAGGCTACACGGTGCACGCCCGCTCCACCGATACTTTCGGGCGGGTGCTGTGCAATACCCGCAATCATCATTTCATCGTGGACGGGCCGGTGCAGAACGGCTGCCCGGGCGAGGCGCTCACGCCGGCGGAGCTCTTCCTCGCGGGCATCGCCGCCTGCGGGGTCGAGCTCGTCCAGGTGATCGGCCGGGAGCAACAGCTCGCGCCGCAAATCCGCGTCGAGATCGAGGGCGCGATCGATCGCGCGAATCCGGTGCGCAAGGACCTGACGGTCTTCAACACCGTGCGCCTGCGTTTCAGCCTGACGGGCGTGACGCGCGCACAGGGCAACGACCTGATCGAGCGCTTCAAAGGCCGCTGACCACTGTACGGCAGCGTCGCGGTCGCGACGCCGGACACCAGGGTCGAGGTGAGCACCGAGTCGTAACAGCGGGCGCGGGAGGCCTCCCCGCGCGCAACGCTGGCGGGTAGCGGGATCGGGCCGCGAATCCCGCCATCGCGCTTTTCCTGACGGCACGCCCGGGATCGACGTTCACGCAGCGCCTGATCCTGCATAATCGCCTGCATGGGATTTCTCAACGAGCTGGTCTTCTATGGCGCGCTGCTGGTCGTGCTCAGCATACTGGCGAGCGCGTTTTCCTCCCGGTTTGGCGCCCCGATCCTCCTCGTCTTTCTCTTCCTCGGCATGCTCGTCGGTGAAGACGGCCCGGTCGGCGTCAAGTTCGACAATTTCGAGCTCGCCTATCTCGTCAGCACGCTCGCGCTCGCGATCATTCTGTTCGACGGCGGCGTAAGCACCCGCGCCGGGAGCTTCCGGGTGGCGCTCCGCCCCGCGGTGTCGCTCGCCACGCTGGGAGTGGTCATCACGGCCGTGATCACCGGCGCGTTCGCGAGCTGGCTGCTCGGGCTGAGCTGGCTGCAGGGACTGCTGATCGGGTCCATCGTCGGCTCCACCGACGCGGCGGCGGTGTTCGCCCTGCTGCGGTCGCGCGGGATGGAGCTTCAGGAGCGGGTCCGCGCGACGCTGGAGGTCGAGTCCGGGAGCAACGACCCGATGGCCGTGTTCATGGTGGTGGTGCTGGTCGAGGCGCTGGCGGCGGGGCACCACACGCTGTCCCCGCTCGTCGCCGTGGAGTTCGTCAAGCAGATGGGACTGGGCGCGCTCGGGGGCTTCCTCGCAGGCCGGGCGTTGGTCTGGCTCATCAATCACCTCAACCTCGAGACCGGCCTCTACCCCCTGCTCGCCGCGGCCGGCGGGGTAACCACCTACGGCCTGGTCACGGTGGCGGGCGGCAGCGGCTTTCTCGCGATCTATCTGGCGGGCGTCATCCTCGGCAATTCGCCGCTGCAGGCGATGCGGGACGTCCGCCGCGTCAGCGATGGGCTGGCGTGGCTCGCGCAGATCATGATGTTCCTGCTGCTGGGGCTGCTGGTCACGCCCTCCCAGTTCCTGCCGGTCGCCCTGCCGGCGCTGCTCGTGGCGCTGGCCCTGATGCTGGCCGCCCGACCGATCGCCGTGTGGGTGAGCGTCCTGCCGTTCCGCGTGCCCTGGCGCGAGCAGCTCTTCATGAGCTGGGTGGGGCTGCGCGGCGCGGTCCCGATCGTGCTGGCGACTTTTCCGCTGCTCGCCGGGCTCGAGCAGGGCTTCGTCTATTTCAACACCGCGTTCATCGTGGTGCTGATGTCGTTGCTCCTGCAGGGGTGGACGATCGCGCCGCTCGCCCGCGCGTTGAAGCTCGAGGTCCCACCGAGCGTCCGGCCGCTGCAGCAGATCGACCTCGACATTCCGGGGCAGTTCCACCACGATTTGCTCGGTTACCAGCTCGAGGCCGACAGCCTCGCCGCCGGCAAACCGCCCGCTCGCTTGCCGCTGCCGCCGGACGTGGAAATCGCCGCGGTTGTCCGCGGCACGCGGGTCATGAACCTCGCATCGCTCGGGCCGCTTCAGGCGGGCGACTACTTGTACGTGCTGGCCGCGCCGGAGCACGCCGAGTCGCTCAACCGGCTGTTCGGGGTGGCGCACGGCCCGGACCGCCTCGAGGAGCACCGCTTCTTCGGCGATTTCGTCCTCAACGGCGATGCGCTGGTGAAGGATGTCGATGCGCTCTACGGCCTCGGCTTCCACGAACACGGGCCCGAAGAGACCCTTACCGAGTTTCTCAAGCGGAAATTCCGGGGCGCCCCCGTGGTCGGCGACCGGCTGCGCCTGGGTCCGGTCGAGCTGGTGGTGCGGGAGGTGGACAAGGGCCTTATCACCCGCGTCGGCCTGAAGCTGCACGACTGAGATGGTCACCGAACGCGAACTGGAAAATGCCGTCGCCGTGCTGCGCGCGGGCGGTCTCGTCGCATTCCCCACCGAGACGGTGTATGGGCTCGGCGCGGACGCATCGAATGCGGCGGCGGTGCGCAGGATCTTCGAGGCGAAAGGGCGGCCGGCCACGCACCCGGTCATCGTGCATCTCGCGGACGCCGTGCAGCTCGCGAACTGGGCGCGGGAGGTCCCGGATGCCGCGCGCACGCTTGCGCGGAAATTCTGGCCGGGCCCCCTGACCGTGATTCTCAGGCGCGCGCCCCGGGTAAGCGACGTCGTGACTGGCGGCCAGGAAACGGTGGCACTGCGCGTGCCATCGCACCCAGTGGCGCTGCAGCTTCTTGCGCGTTTCGGCGGCGGCGTCGCGGCGCCTTCGGCCAACCGCCATGGGCGCGTCTCGGCCACGGCCGCGGAGCACGTGCGGAGCGAATTCGGCGCCGCGGTCGAGTGCGTGCTCGATGGCGGCGAGGCGCAGGTCGGCATCGAGTCCGCGATCGTCGACCTTTCCAGTGGCACGCCGGTGCTGCTGCGCCCCGGCTGGATCACTGCTTCCGAAATCGAGGAAACACTGGGCGTCCGGCTCGCTGCCCCGGCCGCTGGCGCGCCGCGGGCGCCGGGGACGCTCACTGCGCATTACGCGCCCCGCACAAGGCTGACCCTCGTCGAGGGGGACCTTCTCGTAGAGCTCGCGACGACGCTCATGCGGCAGGGCCGGATGGTCGCCGCGCTCGCGCTTGGGGAGGCGCGGCCACTGCTCGCGGGTGTGACCTGGATCGGCGCGCCGCGCGATGCCGCGGGCTACGCCCATGCGCTCTACGCCAGCTTGCGCCGGCTCGATGACGCCGGATGCGACACGATCCTGGTCGAGCAGCCGCCGCGGGCGCCTGAGTGGGCGGCGATCAACGACCGCCTGGCGCGGGCGGCCGCGGGCGCTTCCCCACCGGAGTCTACGTAGCACCAAAAGTGGGCGGTTCTCCTGTTCGCGGAGCATGTGTCGTGAGCCAGGTCCTGGGATACTCAGCCTTCCGCACCTGGTACGCAATTCCCCTCCAGAAGAAGGACATGGGAGAGGCGCAGTGCGGAGCGCGGATTGACGGAATAGGATGGGTTGAATGGTTGTTGCCGGCGCCTGAAGGGGTGATGTCCGGAGCCTCGATATGGCTGCAGAAATCCGTTAGAATCCCCTTCGCATATTGTGGACCCGACGTCAGGATTGGCCAATAAAAGAGGCTGGGCCGGAGTCCTGGTGCAGCCGTAGCACCAGGCACAGAAGCAGCCAGACTGACTCCCGGCAATAAGATTGCCGGTGTCCGCCGTTCAGTGCCGCGCGAGCGGAGCGCGAATAGTGTTCCGGTCGTTGCAATCCGTGCGTCAGGGCGCGGTCCGCGCGCCAAGGAAGGAGGGGTAATGCGTTCCGATTTGCTGCACAACAAGGATTTTCTGGCCGGGTTGCTGATGCTCGCCATCGGCGGCATCGGCTTCTACATGGCGCTCGATTATCCCTTCGGCACCACGCAGCGCATGGGCCCGGGATACTTTCCCCGGGTACTGGCTTTGATCCTCATGGTATTCGGGGTCTACGTTCTGTTTCGTGGGCTCAAAGTGGCGGAAAGGGTCAAGGGAGTCTGGGGGTGGCGGGCGCTCGCATGCATCACCGCGGCGCTCATTGTCTTTGGCTGGACCATGGACCGGCTAGGGTTCATTCCGGCGCTGGTCGCGATGTTCTTCGTGAGCGCATACGCCGGCCATGAGTTCAGGTGGAAGGAGGTCGTGATCCTGACCGCCCTGATGGTGCCGTTCGCGATCGGAGTCTTCATCTACGCGCTCGGCCTGCCGTATCCGCTGATGGTGGGCTTCGGAGGCTACTGACATGGACATGTTCAATAACCTCATCTTCGGGTTCACGGTCGCGCTCTCGCTTCAGAACCTGGCCTACTGCTTCCTGGGCGTCTTCGTCGGCACGCTGATCGGGGTGCTGCCGGGCATCGGCCCGCTCGTCACGATCGCCATGCTGCTGCCGCTCACCTTCAACCTGCCGCCGGTCCCGGCGCTGATCATGCTGGCGGGGATCTATTACGGGTCGCAGTACGGCGGCTCCACCACGGCGATCCTGGTGAACCTCCCCGGGGAGACCGCATCCGTGGTGACATGCCTCGACGGCTACCAGATGGCGCGCCAGGGTCGTGCCGGCCCTGCGCTCGCGATCGCGGCCGTGGCCTCGTTCTTCGCCGGCTGTGTCGGCACGCTCCTGATCGCGCTCTTCGGCCCGCCGCTCGCCGAATGGGCACTGAAATTCGGCGCGCCGGAGTACTTTTCGCTGATGCTGATGGGACTGGTTTCCGCGGCAGTGCTGGCGCACGGCGACATGGTGAAGTCGCTCGCGATGGTGGTGCTGGGGCTCCTGATCGGCATCGTCGGCACCGACGTCAATTCGGGCATGGCGCGCTACAGCTTCGGCGTCCCCGAGCTGACCGATGGCATCGGTTTTTCGGTGGTCGCGGTGGGCCTCTTCGCCGTGGCGGAGATCGTGAGCAACCTCGAGTCCAAGGACCAGCGCGAAGTGTTTACCAGCAAGATCAAGAACCTGATGCCGACGCTCGAGGATTTGAAGCGTTCGGCGGGCCCGATCATGCGCGGCACCGCAATCGGGGCGTTCTTCGGTGCGTTGCCCGGCACGGGGCCGTCGATCTCGGCGTTCTCCACCTATATGGTCGAAAAGAAAGTGGCGAAGGATTCCTCGCGCTTCGGCAAGGGCGCGATCGAAGGCGTGGCCGGGCCCGAAGCCTCGAACAATGCGGCGGCGCAGACGGCCTTCATACCCACCCTCACCCTCGGCATCCCCGGCAGCGCCACGATGGCATTGATGCTGGGCGCGCTTACCATCCAGGGGATCGCGCCGGGGCCTCAGGTGATGACCTCGAAGCCGGATCTGTTCTGGGGCCTGATCGCGAGCATGTGGATCGGCAACGCGTTGCTGGTGGTCATGAATCTGCCGCTGGTCGGCCTGTGGGTCCAGCTGCTGAAGATCCCCTACCGCTGGCTGTTTCCGTGCATCATCATGTTCTGCGCCGTGGGCAACTACAGCCTGAACAACAGCCCGGTGGATGTGTATATGTGCGCGCTGCTGGGCGTCCTCGGCTACACGCTCGCCAAGCTCGAGTGCGAGCCGGCGCCGCTCATCCTGGGCTACGTGCTCGGACCGTTGATGGAGGAGAACCTGCGCCGCGCGCTCCTGATCTCGCGCGGCGATCCGACGGTGTTTTTCACCCGTCCGATCAGCTTGAGCTTCATGATCCTGACGGCGTTCATCATGTTCATCATGATTGCGCCGGCGGTCCGCAAGAAGAAGGAAGAAGCGTATACGAGCGGCTAGCGGCTGCCGCCGGGGGGACGGCCTGTGTGCCGCCCCCTTGAGGCTTTCTTCCCTGTCGTTCTTCAGCGCAACTGAGGCTTGCGCGAATACACCCATTTAAACAATTCGTTAGTCGTGTTGCGGCACCGCAACATCCGCTTTTGCGCGCCGCCCGAGGCGAGAGTAGGATTCGCGCCTTCCTGATTGCGGGCGGCATCGAGTGGCCGGAAGCTCTCCTACGCATCAGTCACGCGCGGCGCTGACGCTGCTCGCGTTCGGTGTCGTCTTCGGCGACATCGGCACCAGTCCTCTCTACGCGGTCAAGGAGACGTTTGCGCCCGCGCATGGCATCGCGCTGACGGCGGAGAACATCCTCGGCGGCCTGTCGACGATCTTCTGGGCGCTGATGATCGTCGTCTCGCTCAAGTACGTGCTGCTCATCATGCGCGCCGACAACCGGGGCGAGGGCGGCATCATGGCGCTGCTCGCGCTCGCCTCGGCCTCCATCAAGTCGCGTCCCGAGTGGCACGCACGGTTGCTCGTCGCTGGCGCCGTCGGTGCCGCGCTCTTCTATGGCGATGCGGTGTTGACGCCCGCCATCTCGGTGCTCTCGGCGGTGGAGGGTCTCGAAGTCGGCACCTCGGCGTTGAAGCCCTACGTGCTGCCGGTCGCGGTGGGCGTGCTGGCCGCACTGTTCCTGTTCCAGCGCCGGGGTACGGCAGTGGTGGGCGCGTTGTTCGGACCGGTCACCGTGCTGTGGTTCCTGGCGCTCGCCGCCGCAGGCATCCACGGCATCGCGCAGTATCCGCAGGTGCTGTGGGCACTGAATCCGTGGCACGCGTACCACTTTTTCACGAGCCACATCCTGGTGTCGTTCGTGGTGCTCGGCTCCGTGGTGCTCGCCGTCACCGGCGCCGAGGCGCTCTACGCGGACATGGGCCACTTCGGCAAAGGGCCGATCCGGCTCGCGTGGTTCGGGCTGGTGGCGCCCGCGCTGGTGCTCAATTATTACGGACAGGGCGCGCTGCTGATCGTGGAGCCGGAGTCGGTCAGGAACCCGTTCTACCTCCTGGTGCCGGCCTGGGCGCTCTACCCGATGGTCGCGCTCGCCACGGCGGCGACGGTGATCGCCTCGCAGGCGACGATCTCGGGCGCCTATTCGATCACCAGGCAGGCGATCCAGCTCGGATTCCTGCCGCGCATGCACATCGTGCATACCTCGGCAAAGACCATCGGCCAGGTCTACATCCCGGCGATCAA
This sequence comes from Burkholderiales bacterium, assembly GCA_036555615.1. Taxonomy (GTDB): domain Bacteria; phylum Pseudomonadota; class Gammaproteobacteria; order Burkholderiales; family SG8-41; genus SG8-41. Next base: position 163,673 of record DATBKZ010000059.1, read on the forward strand.
CTGGATGCTGCTCGCCGCAGTGCTCGCGGCCGTGATCGGCTTCGGCTCGTCCTCGGAGCTTGCCTCGGCGTACGGCGTGGCGGTCACCGCAACGATGCTGGTGGACACGCTGCTCACCTTCTTCGTGATCCGCTACGGCTGGGGCTATCCGCTCGCGCTCTGCATCGCCGCGACCGGCTTCTTCATCGTCGTGGACACGGCTTTCTTCTCGGCGACGCTGTTGAAGACGGCCGAAGGCGGCTGGTTCCCGCTCGTCATCGGCGCCACGGTCTTCACCTTCATGACGACCTGGCGGCGCGGGCGCGAGATCCTGTTCGGGCGGATGCGGGCATCCACCGTGCCGCTGGAGCCGTTCCTGGAATCGCTGTTCCGGGAGGCACCGCAGCGTGTGCCCGGCACGGCCGTGTTCCTGACGGCAACGCCCGAGGTGGCGCCGCATTCATTGCTGCACAACCTGTATCACAACAAGGTGCTACACGAGCGCGTGGTGTTCCTCACCGTGACCGTGAAGGACGTGCCGGCGGTGCCGCCGGAGGAGCGCGTTTCGGTCCTGGAGCTGGGCCACGAGTGCTACCAGGTGACCCTCGCGTTCGGGTTCATGGACCGCCCCGACGTGTGGCACGCCCTGAGCGAGCTCGCCCCCGCCAAGGGGCTCGGGTTCGAGCTGATGCAGACCTCGTTCTTCCTCAGCCGCGAGACCGTGATCCCCGTCGTGGGCGCGGAGGGCGGCATGGCGCTGTGGCGCGAGCGGATCTTCGCCACGATGGCGCGCAACGCCGGCAGCGCGGTCGAGTACTTCAACATTCCCACGAACCGCGTGATCGAGCTCGGCACGCAGGTGCAGATCTAGCGGCCCCTGAAATCGGGCTTGCGCTTGTTCAGGAAGGCTTCCACCCCTTCCCGGTAGTCCTCGGTGTCGAAGCAGGCGAAGCCTTCGTCCCATTCCTCCGGTGTGACGTTCGCCGTGACGGCGAGGCGCTCGATGAACTGCTTGTGCCAGCGGTTGACGAGCGGCGCGCCCTCCGCGATGCGGCGGGCGGTTGCGTAGGCCTCGTCCTCGACCTTGGCGTCGGGCACGACGCGGTTGACGAGGCCTTTGCGGAGCGCCTCCCCGGCATCGAACACGCGTCCCTCGAGCAGGATCTCCAGGGCGACGGCGCGCCCCACCAGCGCCAGCAGCCCCATCAACTCGCCATAGGCCATGGTGAGCCCGAGCTTGTTGACCGGAATGCCGAAGCGGCTCGACTCCCCGCAAATGCGCAGGTCGCACATGGCGGCGATCTCGAGCCCGCCGCCGACGCAGGCGCCCCGGATCAGCGCGACCGTGGGATGACGGCAGCGCGCGATCGACTGCATGGTTTCGTGGATGAGACGGCCGTAATCTTTCGCCTGCCGCGCATTCGCGCGCTCACGGGCGAATTCCGCGATATCGGCGCCCGCGGCGAATGCCTTTTCGCCTGCGCCGCGCACGACGACGCAGCGCAGGGCATCGTCCGCAGAAAGTCCTTGCAGGGCGGCGCCCAGCCCTGCCCACATCGTGCGATCAAGCGCGTTCAGCCGCTCCGGGTTATTCAGAACGACCGTCGCGATCGCTCCGTCGCGTTCGACGAGGACAGTTTCGCCCATCGACTAGCGGTAGAACAGCTCTACCAGACCCAGCGTGACGACGGGCACGTAGGTGATCGCCAGAAGCGTGGCCAGGAGCACCGCGATGAAGGGGATGTTCGCGCGGGTGACGTCCCAGACGCTCTCCTTCGCGATCGAGCAGGTGAGCAGGAGGACGCTCGCCACGGGCGGCGTCTGCTGGCCGATGGCGAGGTTGAGCGTCACGATCACGCCGAAATGGATCGGATCGATCCCCGCCGCGGTCACGGCCGGCATCACGATCGGAACCACCAGGACGATGGCGGCCGCAGAGTGCAGGAACATTCCGATGATCAGGAAGAAGATATTGAGGATCGCCAGAATGGCCCACTTCTCGGTCGTGATGGAGAGCATGGCCGCCGCGATGCGTTGCGGAAGCTGCACCTCCGTGAGATACAGGCCGAGCAGGGCCGAGGCGGCGACCAGCAACATCACGGCGCCGGTCTGCACCGCGCCGTCGATGATCGCAGCGCGCAGCTGCGCCCAGTCGAGCTCACGATAGACCACGCCGCCCACGAAGAGAGCCATGACGACGGCAAGCGCCGCGCCCTCGGTCGCCGTGACCACGCCGCCGAAGATGCCGCCTAGAATGATGACCGGCAGCATGAGCGCCCAGAACGCGTCCTTGAAGGCGTGCCAGAGCTTGCGCCACTGAAAGATCTCCTCCACCGGCCAGTTGTACCTGACCGCGTACCAGTAGCACAGGCCCATCATGCCGAATCCCGCGACCAGCCCGGGCACGATTCCCGCGACGAACATCTGCACCACCGAAGTGTCCGCCATGACCGCGTAGAGGATCATCGGGATCGACGGCGGGAGGATGATCGCGAGCGTGGCGGTGGAGGAGGTCACCGCGGCCGAGAAGGGTGCCGGGTAGCCGCGCGCCTTCATCGCCGGGATGATGATGGACGCCGTGGCGGCGACTCCCGCGACGGCGGAGCCCGAGATCTCCGCGAAGAACATGTGGCTCAACACGTTCACCTGGGCGAGGGCGCCTTTCGCCCAGCCAACGAGCGCCTGGCAGAAGTCGATCAGCCGGTGCGATATCCCCGAGGTGTTCATGATCGCGGCCGCGAGGATGAACAGCGGGATCGCGATGAGCGGAAAGCTGGTCGCGCCGTGGTAGAGGGCGATCGGGACGTTGGGCAGGCTCGCGACACCCTGGGTCGCGAGAATCGCCGCGACGGCCGCGATGGAAAGCGCCACGGCGATCGGAACGTTGATCAACACCAGCACGACAACGCATATTAGAACGAGGAATCCGGTCACCCGTGGCCCCCGACGCGCCCCGCCTCGCCGCGCGCCTCGCGCAGCACCTCCGGAAACACCAGCAGCTGGCCCACCACGATCAGGACCGCGCTGATCGGTATCACCGAGTTCGCATAAGCCGCTGGGACATCCGGCAATGAAACGAGGTAATCCGTGGCGAGGACCTCGAGGATCGAATAACCCACCCAGGCGAGCAGCACGAAGAACGCCAGCATGCACAACTGCGCCACGACGGTGACGGCGACCCGCGGACCGGCCGGCAGCATCCTCACGATCTCGGGCACGCCCATGTGCGCGTGCTTGAGGACCGCCAGCGCCGAGCCGTAGAACGTCACCCAGGCCAGAAGGATGGAGGCGACCTCGTCATACCAGACGAGGGAATGGCCCGAGTAGCGGAAGACCACGCCCGCCGTCACCTCGGCGGCGAGCGCGGCCATGAGCGCGACGCAGATCCACTCGAGGAAGCGCTCGTATCCCCGGCGGAACGACCGGAACGTCATCTCCTACTTGCCGAGCGCGATCGCGCGGTCGATCAGCTCCTTCGCGCCTTTGACTTCCTTGCTGAACTCGTCGTAGATCGGCTTCGAAGCGGTGATGAAGGCGTTCTTGTCGGCCTCGTTCACCCGCACGCCGGCGGCCTTGATCTTGCCGAGCAGCGAGCCCTCATCCTTGGCAGCCTCGGCGTAGACGTACTTCTGGGTCTCCTTCGCCGCAGCTTCCAGCGTCGCGCGCACGTCGGCGGGGAGCGACGCCCACCGCTTTGCGCCGACCGTGACGTAGGCCGGCGTGTAGACGTGGCCCGTCAGCGAGAGGTATTTCTGCACCTCGTGGAACTTGCCGCTGAAGATCTGCGAGAAGGGGTTCTCCTGCCCGTCCATGACGCCGGTCTGAAGTGCCGTGAACACTTCCGAGAAGGCCATCGGGCTCGGGTTCGCGCCGTAGGCCTGGAACATCTTCACCCGCCACTTGCCTTTCGGGGTGCGCAGCTTGATGCCGTCGAGATCCTTGGGCACGTTGATCGGCCGGCGGTTGTTGGTGATGTGGCGATAGCCGTTTTCCCATACCGCGATGATCTTCAGGCCCTTCTTCTCCACCGAGGGTGCGAGCTTGGACCAGAACACCTCCTTCTCGATGCGCTTCATGTGGTTGCGGTCCTTCACCAGGTACGGCATCTCGAACACGCCGAAGAGGTCCGACTCGGTGGACATGACGGTCGAGGGCAGCGCGAAATCCACGGTGCCGAGCTTGAGCTTCTGCAGGAGCTCCCGGTCGTTGCCGAGCTGGCTCGAGCCGAACACCACCACCTTGGCCTTCGAGCCGAGCTTGGCGTTGGCGCGCTTCGCGAACTCTTCGGACGATTTCGCGAACAGCGAACCCGGATTACCGACGTGGCCGAACTTGAGCTCCGTTTGGGCATGCGCCGACCCGAGCGCGAGCAGCGCGGCGAGCGGCAGCATCCGGACCAGATTGAAACGGTTCATGGGACTCCTCCTGGTTATGAACGTGATGGCTTTCGAAGCACCAGCGGCTGCCGGCGCGGGATGGTTACGTTAGCCTGACGCGTGCAATTTCACAAGGCCGCAGCGCTTTTCGGATGGCGGAAACCGGGGACCCGGCCGGGCCGAAGTCCGGCCCGGCCGGCGGGAGAGTGCTCAGTTGGCGCGCAGCCCCGCGGATCGCACGACCTTGGCCCACTTCGCGATTTCGGCGGTGAGGTAGGCGCGGAATTCCTCGGGCGAGTTGGACGCGGGCTCGACCCCCTGCGGGCTGAATTTCTGCTTCACGTCATCGGAGGCAACGATCTTTCTCACCGACTCGTTGAGACGGTCGACGACCGGCCGCGGCGTGGCCGCCGGCACGAAGAGGCCGTACCACGTGCTGTGCTCGTATGCGCGCAGTCCCGCTTCCTGCAGCGTCGGTACATCGGGCACGACGGCCACGCGCGTCGCGGTCGAGACCGCGAGCGGCCGCATGCGCTGGTTGCGGATATGCGGAAGCGCGGATGCCAGCGTTGCCATCGCGAGCTGGACCTGCCCGCTGATCAAGTCGATGAGGGCGGGCCCCATCCCCTTGTACGGCACGTGCACCATGTCGACGCCCGCGACGACCTTCAGCAGCTCGCCCGCGAGATGCGAGCTCGAGCCCACGCCCCCGGAGGAGAACGACAGCTGGCCCGGCCGCTGCTTCGCGAGCGCCTGCAGCTCCTTCCACGACTTGGCCGGCAGCGTGGGGTGGACGACCAGGATGTTCGGCTGGCGACCCACCAGCGAGATCGGCTGCAGGTCCTTGAGCGGGTCGAACGGCAGCTTCGGGTACAGCGTGACGTTGACGGCGACGCTCAGGTTGTTGATGAGGATCGTGTAGCCGTCCGGCTGCGACTTGGCGGTGAGGTCGGTTCCGAGGGTGCCGCCCGCGCCGGGGCGATTGTCGACGACGACCGGCACGCCGAAGGACTGATTGAGCTTCTGCGCGACGACGCGCCCGAGGATGTCGTTGCCGCCGCCCGGGGCGAACGGCACGATGAAGCGGATGGCCTTGCTGGGATAGGCCTGGCCCGCGGCGAGCTGCGGCACGAGGATGCAAGCCGCTGCGAACGCGGCGAGGACGAGACGCTGGTGCATGGTTTCCCTTTCGTTGTCGATGCGTGGTTCCGCTAGCGCATGGCCACCTTCGCCAAGCGGGCCGCGCCTGCCCACTTCGTCAGCTCGGCCCGAATGTATTTCGAGAATTCCTGGGAGGTCGTCGGCAGGGGAGTCAGTCCCTGCGACACGAACAGCCGCTTGACCTCGGGGGAATTGAGCGTTGCGACCAGCGCGCGATTGAGCTTGGTGATGATGGGCCCCGGCGTGCCCGCCGGCGCAAGCATGCCGTACCACGTCGCGTACTCGTAGCCAGGGACCCCCGCCTCGGCGACTGTGGGCACGTCGGGCAGCGGGTCGGCGCGCTTGGCGGTGGTGACCGCGTAGGCGTGCATGCGATTTGCCTTCACATGCGGCAGCGCGGATGCAAACGTGGAGACATAGACCGCGATCTCGTTGCCGAGCACCGCGGTCAGCGCCGGGCCTGTGCCCTTGTACGGAACGTGGACGAGGTTCAGATTGAGCTTCTGCAGCAGCAGTTCCGTCGCAAGGTGGATCCCGGTGCCCGGGCCGGGCGTGCCGAAGGTGTACTTGCCCGGCTGGCTCTGCGCGAGGCTGGCAAATTCCTTGAGCGTTTTCGCCGGGAGCGACCGATTGGCGACCATGATGTTGGGCTGGTCCGACACCAGGGAAATCGGAATGAAGTCGCGGGTGATGTCGAAGGGCAGTTTCTTGAATACCGCAGGGTTGATGGTGATGCTGATGGAGTTGATCAGCAGCGTGTAGCCGTCCGGACCCGCCTTCGCCACGATGTCGGTGCCGAGCATGCTGCTCGCGCCCGGCCGGTTGTCCACGACGACCGTCTGGCCGATCGCCTTGCTGAAGGGGTCGGCCAGGATGCGCGCGTTGACGTCGGTGCCGCCGCCCGGTGCGAACGGCACGACCAGGCGTATCGGCCGTTCGGGATAGCGGTCCGCGGCGGCCGCAGGCGGTGCAAGCGATGCGACCAGCGCGGTACACAGGAAAGCAAGGCTATTGCGTGACATGAGCTCCTCCTCGTCGTTATCGGTATTGCCGCGCGCCCTGTTTGCCGGGCTTGAGGGCAAGGGCGTCAACTGTGAACGCCCGACCACAGCATAGTGCTATCCGGGGACGGAAGGAAGGGGGCGCGTGACGAGGGGAAAACCCGGCCCGGCCGCGGCTGGGTGCGGAAGGCGGGGCGTCGCGGGCACGCGCCGCCAGCCGCTTCTCGCTACTGGAGCGGAATCTTCGCCGCCCGTACCACCTTGGTCCACTTCTCGGTTTCGGACTTGAGATAGGCGGCGTAGCGCGCTGGCGTGGATGGGATCGGGTCCACGCCCTGGGACAGATAGCGCCGCCGGACCTCCGGATCGTTGAGCGCGGCGACCGTCTCCTTACTGAGGCGGTCGACGATGGCGCGCGGAACGCGGGCCGGCGAGAGCAGGCCGTACCATGTGCTGTATTCGTAGCCCGGGACGCCCGATTCCGCGACGGTCGGCACCTCGGGCAGTGGTCCGGCACGCTTCAGGCTGGTCACAGCATAGGCGCGCAGGCGCTCGGCTTTCACGTGCGGCAGCGCGGAGGCAAAAGTCGAGAAAAAGACGGAGATCTGGTTGCCGAGCAGGGCGGTCAGCGCCGGGCCGGTGCCCTTGTACGGCACGTGCACCAGGTTCATGTTCTGCGACATCAGCAGCAGTTCCATCGCGAGGTGCGTCCCGGAGCCGAGCCCGGCGGAGCCGAAGGTGAGCTTGCCCGGCTGCGAGCGCGCCAGCGCGACGAACTCCTTGAACGATCTTGCCGCCAGCGAGGGGTGAGCGACCAGGATATTCGGCTGGTCGGACACCAGCGAGATCGGAATGAAATCGCGCAGCGTGTCGTACGGCAGCTTCTTGTAGATCGCGGCGTTGAACGCCATGCTGATATTGCCGAGCAGCAGCGTGTAGCCGTCGGGATTCGATTTCGCAACGATCTCGGTGCCGACGATGCTTCCCGCGCCCGGGCGGTTGTCCACCACCACCGTCTGGTTCAGCGCCCTGCCGAGCGGCTCCGCAAGCAGCCGCGCGCTGATGTCGGTGCCGCCGCCCGGCGCGAACGGCGCGACCAGCCGGATCGGCCTGACGGGATAGCTTTGCGCGGCGGCAGCGGCCGCCAACAGCAACGCGGCGGCGCAGAGCACGACGCGTGAGTAGTAAACGGTGAAACCTGGGTGGACCATCAAACCTCCCTGGTTCGTTGTGACGTCGCTATAGGCGTTGTATTGGCCGTGCTCGATTCGTCTCACGGCACGCATCCCGCAGTATGGGTCAGCTGACTAGTCCACGACAACGCCCGCCTCGTGCGCCTTCTCGACCAGGACGTCGCGTCCTGCGAGCATGTCGCCGAGCGAGCCAAACGCGTTGGTGTAATGGCCCTTGTAGCCCTTGTCCTCGATCAGCTTGAACATCTGGCCGAAATCGACGTTGCCGGCCCCGGGGCTCAAGTGAACTTCGTGGCCGTTGCGGTAGCAGTCGGCGAGCCGCACCTCGCCCACGCGCCGGAAATCGAGCGCCTGCACGAACCCTTCGATCCCTTCCGGCACGAGGTGCGCGTGGTTGGCGGTGAATGAGAGCTTGAAGACGGGGGACTTGATGTCCCAGTAGTACCGCCATTCATCGACCGTGTGCGCGAGGTAATGCACTTCGGCGTCTTCCGGCTCCTTGTTGAGGTTTTCCAGCAGCACCAGCGCCTTCTTCTTCTCGGCATGGGCAACGACGCGCGCGAGCCGCTCGCGCCCCGCCTTCATGCGCAGGGCCTTGTCCTTCGTGAAATGGTAGCCGGCGTGCACCACCATCCAGCTCGCGCCGAGCTTCGGGAAGATGTCCACGTAGCGCTTCAGATACTCGGTGACCGCATCCGACACGTGGGGCGAGTACTCCGCGACGTTGACCGCGGAATTCGTGTGCAGCCCCAGCCTGACGCGATGCTTGTCGAGGAGCTTTCGCACTCCTGCACAACGCTTTGCATCGAACGTTGGCAGCGCATTCTCCGCGGTGTCGAGCTGGACGTCGACGAAGCGCACCCCGTTCTTCGCCGCCCACTCGATGCCCGCCTCGAGGCGGATCTTGCGGCCGAGGTCGACGCCGATGCGGTCGCGCAGCTTCACTGCTACGCTGCGGCGCGCTTGCCGGCGCTGGCAGCGGCGGGCTGTGACGCGAGATAGTCCATGGCCGCCTGGACGCCGCCTTTCTTGTGCGGCACCCGGGCGAGCGCCAGCCCCATCTCGATCCCGGCCAGCGTTCCGAGAAGCATGAGATCGTTGAAATCGCCGAGGTGGCCGATGCGGAACACCTTGTCGCGGAGCTTGGTCAGGCCGGAGCCGAGCGAGAGATTGAAACGCTCGAGCACGACCTGCCGGAACGCGATCTCGCTGTGGCCTTCCGGCATCAGCACCGCCGTGAGCGAGCTGGAGTACTCGGCGGGGTTCGCGCACAGGATTTCCAGCCCCCACGCGCGCACCGCGCGGCGCGTTGCCTCGGCATGACGGTCATGGCGCTTGAAGACCTCCTCCAGGCCCTCTTCGTCCAGCAGCATCGTCAGCGCGACGCGCAGGCCATAGAGCAGGTTCGTGGCCGGCGTGTAGGGAAACCAACCGTCCTTGTTGGCGGCGAGCATCTCCTCCCAGTTCCAGTAGGAGCGCGGCAGCTGCGCCGACTTCGACGCCGCGAGCGCCTTGTCGGAGACCGCGTTGAACGAAAGCCCCGGCGGAAGCATCAGCCCTTTCTGCGAGCCGGCGACGGTCACGTCGACACCCCACTCGTCGTGGCGGTAGTCCATCGAAGCGAGCGAGGAAATGGTGTCCACCATGAAAAGCGCCGGGTGCCGCGCCCGGTCGATGGCCTTGCGCACTTCGCCGATGCGCGAGGTGACACCGGTGGAGGTCTCGTTGTGCACCGCCATTACGGCCTTGATGCCGTGGCCCTTGTCCTCGGCCAGCTTCGCTTCGACCTGCGCGGGATCCACGCCGTGGCGCCAGTCGCCGGGCACGAATACCGGATCGAGACCCAGGCGCTTCGCCATGTTGAGCCACAGGGTCGCAAAGTGGCCGGTCTCGAACATGAGCACGCGGTCTCCCGGGGAGAGCGTGTTGACGAGCGCCGCCTCCCACGCCCCGGTGCCGGACGCGGGGAAGATCACGACCGGATCATTCGTCTTGAAGACGCGCTTGAGACCCGCCAGCACTTCCCGGCTCATCTCCTGGAACTCGGGTCCGCGGTGGTCCACGGTAGCGTTGTCGATCGCGCGCAGCACGCGATCCGGGACGTTGGTCGGGCCGGGAATCTGCAGGAAGTGGCGGCCGCTCTGGCGTTTCATGGGTGTCTCCGAGGGGAGGGGGTATTATAGGCCCGAAGAATGCAGCCAGTGATCGCTCGCCCGTGACTGGTTTCCCTCATCCCTCATCCCTCGATCCGTCATGCGCAAGATCGCTCCCGGTGATTCTTCCCTCGCCGCTCGTCTGAAGCGAGAGGTGCGGGGCGACGTGCTGTTCGACGCGGCATCGCGCGGGCGCTACGCAACCGACGCGTCGATCTACCAGATCGAGCCGGTCGGCGTGGTGGTGCCGAGGAGCGAGGAAGACGCGCTCACGGCTTTCCGCATCGCCATCGAGGAAGGCGTGCCGGTTCTGCCGCGCGGCGGCGGCACCTCGCAATGCGGCCAGACCGTGGGCGCAGCGCTCGTCATCGATCACTCGAAGCATCTCGACCGGATCGTCGAGTTTGACGCGGCCGCGCGCACGGTGACCGTGCAGCCGGGTGTCGTGCTCGACCAGCTCAATGCGTACCTCAGGCCGCACGGGCTGTGGTACCCGGTGGACGTCTCGACCAGCGCCCAGGCGACGATCGGCGGCATGACGGGCAATAATTCCTGCGGCTCGCGCTCCGTCCGCTACGGCAACATGGTGCACAACGTGCGCGGTATCGACGCCGTGCTGGCCGACGGATCGGAGTACTCGTTCGGCGAGGTCGCGGGGGACCCCGGCAAGCTCGCCGGACCGAAGGGCTACGTCGAGCTGGTGAAGAAGCTCCGCGCCATCGCCGCGCGCGAGGCGGAGGAGATCGAGCATCGCGTGCCCAAGCTTCTGCGCCGGGTCGGCGGCTACAACCTGGACCTGCTGAATGGAGCCCCCTTCAACATGGCGCACCTGCTGGTGGGCTCCGAGGGAACCCTCGCCTATTCGCGCCGCATCCACCTGAACCTCTCGCCCCTGCCGAAGCACCGGGTGCTCGGCGTGTGCCATTTCCCGACCTTCTACCAGGCGATGGAGGCGCCGCGCCAGATCGTGAAGCTCGAGCCGGCCGCGGTGGAGCTGGTGGACCGCACCATGATCGGGCTCGCGCGCGGGAACCCCGCGTTCCGCGCGACGGTGGATCAGGCCATCAAGGGCGACCCGGACGCGATCCTGCTGGTGGAGTTTGCGGGCGACGACCGCGACGAGCAGGTGCGCAGGCTCCGGCAACTGGTCGAGCTGATGTCCGAGCTCGGCTTCCCGGGCGGCGTCGTCGAGATCACCGACGCCCGCGTCCAGCGCGACGTCTGGGAAGTGAGGAAGGCGGGTCTCAACATCATGATGTCCATGAAGGGCGACGGCAAACCCGTGTCCTTCATCGAGGACTGCGCGGTGCCGCTCGAGCACCTCGCCGAGTACACCGAGCGGCTCACCCGAGTGTTCGAGAAGCACGGCACGAAGGGCACGTGGTATGCGCACGCCTCCGTTGGCTGTCTCCACGTCCGTCCCATCCTCGACATGCGCACCGACGGCGCGACGAAGATGCGCGCCATCGCCGAGGAGGCGGCGGAGCTGGTGAAGCAGTACAAGGGCGCCTACTCCGGCGAGCACGGCGACGGGCTGGTGCGCTCGGAGTGGATCGAGCCGTTCTTCGGCCCGAAGCTGACGCGCGCGTTCGGGGAAATCAAGGATCTGCTCGATCCGAAGGGGCTCATGAACCCCGGCAAGATCGTGCGGCCCTCGAAGCAGGACGACCGCTCGCTCTTCCGCTACCCGCCGGGCTACCGCACGATCCCCGTGAAGACCGCGCTCGACTGGTCGGAGCACGAGGCCGGCGCGGCGCATCGCGGTGACGGCTTCGCCAAGGCGGTGGAGATGTGCAACAACAATGGCCACTGCCGCAAGTTCGATGCCGGCACCATGTGCCCGAGCTACCGCGTCACGCGCGAGGAGCGGCATCTCACGCGCGGGCGCGCCAACACGCTGCGGCTCGCGCTCTCGGGGCAGCTCGGCCAGATGAACGCAGATGAGGCGCTCGCCTCCGACGAGCTTTATTCGACGCTCGAGCTCTGCGTCTCCTGCAAGGGGTGCCGGCGCGAGTGCCCGACCGGCGTGGACATGGCGAAGATGAAGGTCGAAGTCCTTCATCACTATCGCAAACGCCACCGGCTCGCGCTCAAGGATCGGCTCGTTGCGTTCCTGCCGCGCTATGCTGCGCTCGTCTCTCGTGTCTCGTTTCTGGCCAATCCGTTACAGGGCGCAACGAAGCGTCTGCTTGGCTTCGCGGCCGCGCGCTCGCTGCCGAAGTGGCGCTCCCCCTTTGCTCCCTCCCTGCCAAGGGGGGGTCGCGCGGAGCGCCGGGGGGGTGAAGTCGTCCTCCTCGTCGACACTTTCAACCGCTACTTCGAGCCCGAGAACGCCCGCGCCGCGCTGGCCGTGCTGCGGGCTGCGGGCTATACCGTCCACCTGCCGCAGGCGGCAGACGGCGGCCGCCCGCTCTGCTGCGGCCGCACATTTCTCGCTGCCGGCCTGTTGGAGGAGGCGCGGCTCGAAGCGCGCCGCATGATCGACACGCTGAGACCCTACGTCGAGCGCAGCGTTCCGGTGATCGGGCTCGAGCCCTCCTGCCTGCTCGGGCTGCGCGACGAATTCCTGTCGATGGCGCCGGGCGTTGAGAGCGCGGAGCTGGCAATGAACGCGTATCTGCTCGAGGAATTTCTCGCGCGCGAGCACGATGCGGGGCGGCTCGAGCTCAAGCTCGCGCCGCTGCCGGAGAAGAAAGCGCTGCTCCACGGCCACTGCCACCAGAAGGCGTTCGACGCGATGCCAGCCGTGCGCAAGACGCTCGGGCTTGTCCCCGGGCTCGACGTGGAGGTGATCGAGTCGAGCTGCTGCGGCATGGCGGGGGCGTTCGGTTACGAAGCCGCGCATTACGATATTTCCATGAAGATGGCCGAGCTCGCGCTGCTGCCCCGCGTGCGCAAAGCTGCCGCCGGCGAGCTGATCGTTGCCGACGGGACGAGCTGCCGCCACCAGATCCGGGACGGATCGGGCCGTCAAGCGATTCACGTCGCGCGCGTGCTCGAGCGCGCGCTCGCCGGATGAATCCGGGACGAGTGACGACGTTGCGACGTGAGACGGCGGCTGGTTACCCCGCCTTGCGAAGCGGCTCGCCCGCGCCGCGCAGGCCGTCGAGGATCGCCAGCGCGCGCGCCATGGAGAAGTCGTAGGTCTCGCGGTGGAACGCCTTCGGGTTGCCCTGCATCATGTAACCGTGGAGCACGCCGGGGAAGATGTGAACCCCCACGTTCTTCATGCGTGAGGGCACGGCGCGATAGGCCTTCTGCACCTCGGGCGGTGCCGCGTGATCCTGGTCGCCCCAGATGATGCATACGGGCTGGCTCACGCCCTCAAGGTCCTTGAGGAAGTCTCCGAGCTGCGTGCCGTGACAGGAAATACCGGCGTCGTATCCCAAGCGCTTGGGCCCGAGTATTGCGTAGGGACCGCCGTAGCAGAAACCCATCGCCGCGGCGCGCCCGTTGAACTGGGCAAGCTTGCGGACCTCCGCCAGGGTGTCCGCCATGTCGGCTTCGCCGGTGCGGATCTTCTCGAGGCGGGGCTGCGAGCGCGTCTTCGTGCGCTCGTCATCGCGCCCGAGCGGGCCCGGGACGGTGCGCCAGAAGAGATCGGGCGCCGCTGCAATATAGCCCTGGGATGCGAAGCGGTCGGCCAGCGCGCGCAGGTCCTGATCGACGCCGTGAACGGCGCTCGCCAGCACGATAGCGGGGACTTTCCCGGCGCCTGCGGGCGTCGCCAGGTAGCAGTCGAATTCGCCGCCTTCCCGCGAGCGGATTCTGATGTTCTTCGCCGGCATCGTTTCCTCCTGTGACGTGGCGTGGCGGGGAGCGGGCAGTATGCCACCGGAGAGTTTGATAGACTAGCGGCTTGTCAACCACGAAAGGAGGTGATCCCGTGAGAGACCTTGAAGGCAGTACTGGACAGCACGGCTCGAACAGTGGATCAACCCGTAACGAAAGGAC